>WJME01000243.1 GCA_014728115.1 Candidatus Zhuqueibacterota bacterium
CCATCAATCAGATTATGGGCATCGATTTCCATGGGGCTGAGCGCGGCCTGCAAATCAGTACCGCGGTGGAACGCGAAGGCAGTCTTTCGAGTTGTACGTTTGGTGAAGCCGTAACCTGGGGCAAGTATCGCAGCGCGGATGAGACTAAACTCGTACAGATATGGGGAGAATACAGTATGGTATTCCCATTGCTGGCCGCTTATGTCATAGATGGTTGTGAGAACAGGCCGCTGAAGCAACTATCCTCACAGCTGCAACGTTTTACAAAAGAACTCTTGAACGCCAAAAATGGTCAGGAGAAGATATGAGAAAATGGCAAATAGAAGACTCGGAAGAGCTCTATAACATCAATGGATGGGGCGTCAACTATTTTTCGATCAATGAAAAGGGACACGTCTGCGTTACGCCTCAACCCGGATGCGCCTCTGTGGATCTGAAAGAGCTGATCGATGAACTCTCTTTGTCCGATGTGTCCACACCCATATTGATACGCTTTCCAGATATCCTGGATGACCGAATTCTGACCTTGTCCCAGTGCTTTAAATCTGCGACCCAAGAATATGAGTATAAAGGCTCGAGTCATATCATCTATCCCATCAAAGTGAATCAGATGCGACCAGTGGTAGAAGAGATCGTGGGGCATGGTAAAAAATTCAATATCGGGCTCGAGGCCGGTTCCAAGCCGGAACTCCATGCAGTCATTGCGATCAATACCGATCCTGAATCATTGATCATCTGTAACGGCTATAAGGACGAGGCCTATATCGAACTCGCGCTGCTCGCGCAAAAAATGGGCAAAAGTGTTTTTCTGGTTATCGAAAAAATGAATGAACTAAAACTGATCACATCGATTGCAAGACGTCTCAAGATCAAACCCAACCTCGGTATCCGGATCAAACTTGCCAGTTCAGGAAGCGGAAAATGGGAAGAATCCGGCGGAGATATCAGCAAATTCGGACTCACTTCGAGCGAATTGCTGGAGGCTCTCGAGTTTCTCAAAGAACACGACATGCAAGACTGCCTGCGTCTGATTCATTTTCATATCGGTAGCCAGGTCACCAAAATTCGTAGAATAAAACACGCGTTGAGAGAGGCCTCCCAGTTTTATGTTCAGATCCGCAAATTGGGATTTCAGATCGATTTTGTCGATATTGGCGGTGGACTGGGAGTCGACTATGACGGCACGGGTTCGGCCAGCAGCGAAAGCAGTGTGAACTATTCGATCCAGGAATATGTCAACGATTCTATCAGCACGTTCGTCGATGCTGCAGACAAGGCAGATATTCCTCATCCCAATATCATTGCCGAATCCGGACGTTCCCTCACTGCCCATCATTCGGTGCTCATTTTTCAGGTCCTCGAAACCACGACACTGCCCGAGTGGAATCCCGAAGAGTTGGCTACAGAACAGGATCATGAGCTGGTTCAGGAACTCTATCAACTGTGGGATAATAACAGTAACCCTCGGATGTTAGAGTATTGGCACGATGCCCAGCAGATTCGCGAAGAAGCCCTGGATCGATTCAGTCTGGGTCTGCTCGACTTGAAAACCAGAGCACAGATCGAACGCTTGTTCTGGTCCATTGCCAGACAGGTCTATCAGATGGCGAATTCCACCAAACATATGGCAGAAGAAGTCAGACAAATATCAAAAATGCTTTCCGATAAATACTTTAGCAATTTTTCGCTATTCCAGTCCTTGCCCGATGCCTGGGCAATCGACCAGATCTTTCCCATTATGCCCATTCACCGCCTAAAAGAGAAACCCGGTCGCTTTGCCACCATTCAGGATATCACCTGCGACTCTGATGGCAAGATCGACAAATTTATCGCGACCAGCAATCCGGATTTCTACATCCCGGTTCATTCGCTGAAATCGAAGGAATCATATTATCTCGGCGTATTTCTCGTAGGCGCGTACCAGGAGATTCTCGGCGATCTCCATAATCTTTTTGGAGATACCAATGCGGTACATGTGTCTGTGAACAAAGATGGGTATAAAATCGATCAGATCATCGATGGTGAAACCGTTGCTGAGGTCCTCGATTATGTACAATATAATGCCAAACGAATGGTGCGAACAGTGGAAACCTGGGCCACGAGTTCTGTCAAAGCCGGGATCATATCCGTGGAAGAGGGAAAAGAGTTTTTGTCGAATTATCGGTCAGGATTGTATGGCTATACCTATTTGGAATAGACGGATGGGGTGGCATCAGTGCAAACCCATTTGATCTCTGTTTACAATGTTGAGCGAACGTGGGCAGACGATCAACGATTCTGTGTACTGGCCTGCATGCTGCAGGTTCCGATCCGTTATACAAAGCTGGAAACAATCGAGGGCAATGTTTCAAAGGCAAGAGGTGCTGGTTTTTCAGTGGCTGGCAGACACGCCGAAAAGATATGTTCGCTGTCGATGTCCAGAGAATGAAACGTCCATTGAGTTTGATCCTGCCGTTCTTTGCGATGAAATGATGGATTGTTTTTATTCTCCAGATCAAACCAGAACTGGCACAGGGGAATCAAAAAGGTGCTGCCTTTGGCTTTGATATAAGCTTCTTTTAAGGTCCAAAAACGATAAAAACAGTGTAAACGCTTATGCTGTGGCTGTTGCAACAAAAAAGCCACCTCGTTTTCTGCAAAATACTGTTTTGCGATATTCAGGTCTATGGGCTGAACGCGTTCCACATCCACCCCGATACGGCCATGGTCACAGGCCCCGCAGACGATCCAATCACCCGAATGAGCAATATTAAAGTCCACCTTTTCTTTTTGACGCTGGAAAGGACGTTTATAAGAGTCGTAGAATAAATTGTCCAGTGGAGAAATATTAAAATTCTTCAGGATCATGCGCAGCATCAGCTTGCCGATCAAGCTTCGTTGTCGATCTTGCCATTGCTGGAAACGGGTGATATGTTCTTGCTCACCAACGGAAAGCATGGCCAAATAGTTCTTGAAATCAGACTGTGGCAATTGCTCTCCCAGTGTGCAGAAGACGATTTGATTCAATGCGACAGGACCTCGTTATAAAGGTTAGCGTTCCAACTTTAGTTTGAAAGAGACACCGATCGTTCATGCAGGCGTTATCTTGCTCAATAAATCGTTCAATTGTTTGACATGTTCTTCTTCTTCCTCAATGGTCAGATCCACATATTCTATTTCGCTCTTGTCGAGATGACGGCGCAATTCGTTCAACAATTTCAAGGTTGCATACTCGGTCTTTAGCGCCAACTGGATCGCCTCGATATCCGGGGTGCCATTAGCGGTCTCTGCTGCATGAGGGGGATTGCTGAAAATTTGGTGGCCTTTCAACCCGTCGATATAAGAGCTGAATTCACCGGGATATTGTTCTTCAAATTCTCGTACCTCAACGCGGTCCAAGAGTTCCCTGAATCGTTTTTCGTGCATGATTTCCTGATTCGCGATCTGTCTGGCAACGGATTGAACCTGCTTGTTTGTGCTCTTTTCCGCCAGTGCAAGATAGAACGCAGCACCATTGCGTTCTTCTTCTATGTTGATTTCCAGAATTTCACTTGCAAGAAATAAATTTGTCATTTTTCACCCCTTTTATGAATGGTTAACAAATACGAGGTAATAATTCTCCCAGCGGCAAGTCGACCAATCGCCTGCCACCAATACGGGTGTTCATAATAACCTGGCCGGACCCATCCATTACAGTACCTATTTTTGCTGCATTTTGGCCAAGCGGATGCGATCTCAGTGTTTCCAACACCTTTTCACTGTCCGCAGAATCGACAACAATCACCACTTTACCCTCATTGGCAATGGATAATGCATCCAAACCCAACATCTGGCATGCAGAATAGACGGCACCGGAAAGGGGAATATACCTCTCCTGGATTACAAAATTAAAGTCTGCAGCCTGTGCCATTTCATTTAATGTGGTTGCGAGTCCCCCGCGGGTAGGATCACGCATCGCATGGATTCGGAATTTTTCGTTACGTACGAGGCCGACCAGCTCTGAAAGCGGATTGACATCAGACTGTATATCTGTGACGAGTCCGTAATCCTCTCTGGCGAGTAATACAGACAAGCCATGTTCCCCGATATTGCCATTGAGGAGAATATCATCACCAGGTACGATCTCTGATATGCCCCAACTCAAACCGTTCGCAATGCGTCCGATTCCCGATGTATTGATGAATAATTTATCGGCCGAGCCTTTGGGAACCACCTTGGTGTCACCCGTGACAATCTTGACCCCGGCTGTTGTCGCGGTCTCTGCCATTGACTGCACGATTTGTTCCAGCAGAGAAAGAGTTAATCCTTCTTCCAGAATAAAGCCTGCCGTAAGATACAAGGGTTCAGCTCCTTTTACGACCAGATCGTTGATCGTGCCGGATACTGCCAGCTTTCCGATATCTCCACCAGGAAAAATGATCGGATCGACCACATAAGAGTCTGTTGTCAGAGCAATTTTGCCATTCCAGCTTTCGAGTACCGCACTATCGTCCAATCTCTCCAGGTAATGATTGTTGAAATAGGGCAAAAAGATCGTTTGGATGAGGTCGTGGCTTATCTTGCCACCGCTGCCATGGCTCAGTTTTATGTGACCTGTTTTTTCTGTCATTTTGCCTTATCCTGGTACAAAAGATTCACTTGATGGATTCCGGTGCTGCCTGGAATCTGAATATTTGTAAAAAGCAGCACAAGTGCCTTCTCCGGAAACCATGCACGCGCCTATGGGGGATTCCGGCGTACACCGATCACCGAACAATTTGCATTGCAAAGGCTTTTTTAATCCTCTGAGAATATCGCCACATATACATTCAGAATTTGAACTCGACTCTTTTATTTCAATGCGAGTTCTGGCAAAGGCATCATAATGTTGATATTCAGGTCTTATGGCTAAACCACTTTTGGGCACAATACCGAGTCCCCGCCATTCAGAGTCGCATTCCTGAAAAACTCGTTTCATGATCGACATTGCCCTGAGATTTCCACCCGGTTTAACCACGCGATCATATTCGAGTTCGACACGGGGTTTATCTGTTCGGATTTGCCTGCACAGCATTTGTATCGCCGCCAGAATATCCATTGGTTCAAATCCAGCCACTGCACATGCAATGCCATACTCGTCGGGTAAGAATTCATAGGGATGCGTTCCGATGACAGCACTGACATGACCCGGGCAAATGAATCCGTTTATACGATTGTTAGGATCCTGTGCCAGTTGTTCGAGAGCGCTTGGCATTGTCTTGTGTGCGCAGGCGATCGAGAAATTTTCCACTCCCATCTGTGCGGCCTTTTCAATAACCACGGCCACTGCAGGGGCTGTGGTTTCGAATCCGATCCCTATAAAGATATGATTTTTTTTACTATTTTGCACAGCCATTTTTAAAGCATCAGCAGGCGAATAGACGATTCTGATATCCTGTCCCTGTGCTTTCTCATTCTCCAAACTGCTGTGGCTTCCTGGGACCCGAACAAGATCACCGAATGTACAAATGACATTGTTTTCTCTTTTCGCAAGCTCGATAATCATATCGATAAATGTGATCGGAGTGACACAGACCGGGCAACCGGGACCGGATACCAATTCCAGTTCTAAAGGCAGCAGCGCACGCAGTCCGTGCTGGTGAATGGCCATGGTATGCGTGCCACACACTTCCATCAATCGCGGAGAGATGTCGGCACAAATCTCGTGAATTTCTAACAGTGTTTTTTGAATGGCATTTTGCATATTCGGCTACCTTGTGGAAATGCCAAAGTTCTTTCTTAACCGGATAGATTCCCGAGCGGTGCTGGCATCCATTTTTTCAATGGCAAATCCAGCATGGACCAGCACATAATCGCCAACGTTTGCATTGTCGATCAGGTCAAGGCTGATTTCACGTTTTATATCCTCTACCTCTGCAATTGCTTCATTCTCTGTCATGGAAATAATTTTCATGGGTATACCCAGACACATAGTATCCTCTATTTGGGTTGATTGTTCGCTGCGACAACGGCTTGTCCGACTGAAATACCTCCGTCATTACATGGCAGTTGGCGATGGATATAAACTGTAAACCCTTGTTCTGACAATGATTTGACAAGCATTTTAAACAGATAGATATTCTGAAAACACCCCCCGCTCAGAGCCACTTTTTCGACAGAGTGCTGTTGTCGCACAAGGATTGCCATTTGCGTCAAAATCAGCACCAGGGATCTGTGAAATTTCAGGGCAATATCCGCTTTGTTCATCTGCTGTTGCAATAATTCGACAATCCTGTTCATGGCCTGCTCGGTTTTGATTACATAATGAGAGTCATCGTTTTCGATCACAAACGGCAAGGGCGATACAGAGGGGAGTTTTTCATGATCCGGAATATGCGGATAGGAACGATATATTGTTTTTTCCAGTTCTATCGCGGCCTGGCCTTCGTACGAGTTGACGCTGCACACCCCCAGCAAAGCTGCCACAGCATCAAACAATCTCCCCATACTGCTGGTCGGGATGCAATTGAATTTTTTTTGCACCATGCGCCATGTGGTCCTGATTTTTTGCTCATCCACATCTGTTAATTGTGATAATCGGGTTTCGTCCACAGGAGGGGTGTTCTGGGTGGCAAAATGAGAAACTGCCATTCGCCACGTTTCGATGACTCCCTGATCTCCCCCCGGTAAAGGATGAACCTGGAGGTGACCGATTCGCTGAAACGATTGACAATCTGCCAAAAGGACTTCGCCTCCCCAAATGGTCCCATCTGTGCCGTATCCGGTACCATCCAGGGCGAATCCTATGACCTGATCCCGGACATTGTTTTCAACCAGGCAGGCGGCAATATGAGCATGGTGGTGCTGTACGCCATACAGAATCGTCTTTTGTTGCTGTAAAGCCCATTGCGTCGAGTAATATCCGGGATGCAGGTCATGGGCGATGAGCTTGGGATCGACTCTATGGATCTTTTTTGCATGTGTGATCGATTCTGTGAAAAATTGTCGGGTGAACAGGTTGCTCAGATCGCCGATGTGTTGACTCGGATACGCTTTGTTACCATGGGCAATGCAGATCGTATTTTTCAGATCCGCTCCCACAGCCAGAATGTCGGGCACCATTGACGAGAGCGGTATTGCAAACGGCACAAGACCCCGGGCTCTGCGGATCCATTGCGGTTGATCATCGATCAGGCGGACCACAGAGTCATCGCACCGTGTCACAATATCCCGGTTATGCAGCAAAAAATAATCTGCAACGGGTGCGAGGCGTTCCAGGGCTTCCTGGTTGTGGATTGCGATGGGTTCCTCTGATAAATTGCCGGAGGTCATTACCACCGCGTCCAGCTGTTCCAAAAGCAAATGATGCAAAGGGGTGTAGGGCAGCATGATGCCACAATATATATCACCCGGTGAGACCGCATCGGCGATAAAGTCTTTGTTGTGCATCCTGGCCAACACGATAGGATGCGCTTCACTGCAAAGCATTTTTTCTTCTGTTGCTTTCTGAAAACAGAATCTGCGAGCCGTCTCGAGGCTTGCGACCATGACAGCAAACGGTTTTTGCCATCGATGTTTTCGCATTCGAAGGCGTTCAACAGCTTGCTGATTTTTAGCATTTGCAACCAACTGAAATCCGCCCAATCCCCGCATCGCCAGGATATTGCCCTGCCGTAAAAGCGAGCCTGCTTTTGTGAATATATCCTTGCATGGCAGCTCTCTCCCTTGATTGTCGACCAGCATCAACCGGGGACCACAAACCGGACAGGCATTGGGCTGGGCATGAAATCGTCTGCTGGAGGGATCATCATACTCTTGTTGGCACAGAGAACACATGTCAAAAACACGCATACTGGTATGAGGCCGATCATAGGGTAACGCTGAGGTAATGGTATAGCGCGGTCCGCAATGGGTACAATTGATAAACGGGTAGCGATATCTGCGGTTCGAGGGATCAAACAGTTCTCGCAAACATTGTTTACAAATGCAAATATCAGGTGGAATACTCGACACGGACAAATCCGTGCAGACACTTTTACGAATTCGAAAGTTTGTATAACCCACTGTCGGGAGGGAGGTCGTTTCCAGACCCTCGATCATCGCCGGAGCAGGCAATTCATCCTGCAGAGCTGCAAAAAATTGTTCATAGACATCTTTTTTTGCTTCAATATCAATAATGACGTCCGATGATCGGTTGGCCACATACCCGGACAGGGCATATCGTTGAGCCAGACAATAGACAAAGGGACGAAATCCAACGCCTTGAACCGTGCCCGAAACAATCAATTGCTTTCGTTGAATTGTTTCTCTTTTGATATTTTGAGATAATTTATCCACTCGTCGATCCCTTTACCGGTCCTGCAAGAACAATTTAGCCAAACTATGTTTGGATTCAAAGCCTGCGCTTCACGTTTTGGTTTCTCGATGTCGAATTCCTGTAGTTCCAAATAATCGATTTTATTTAATACAACGCAATTCGCTTTTTGAAACGTTGCCGGATACTTTATTACCTTTTCATCCCCTTCTGGCACACTGAACACCACGGTTCTTAGGTGCTCCCCGAGTTTGAATCCTGTGGGACAAACCAGATTTCCCACGTTTTCTATAAAGAGAATGTCGATTTGCGAGAGATCAAAGTCTTTCAGCGCTTTGTTCACCTGTTGTGCTTCCAGGTGACAGGCACCCCCTGTGGTAATTTGGGCACACTGAATATCATATTGCTGCAATCGTTCTGCATCGCGACTCGTGGCCAGATCGCCGACGAGTACAGCGGGTCTCAAATGAATTTTCTCGAGTTCAGCTACAGATCTTTCCAGTAAAGTCGTCTTGCCGGCCCCCGGGGATCCCAGAATACCCACTGCAAAAATGCTCTCCCTGTTAAACAGAGCCTGATTTTCCTCAGCCAAATAATCATTGGATTTCAGGATATTTTCATAAATTTGAATTTGCAATCTCGACCTCCATATTTTCTACCATCAATTCATCGTTTGGCTCGAACCGGATATTTTTGTTTCCGCATTTGGGACATGCGAAAGGGATTTGCGGGTCTTTGATCTGCAGGGTACCACACCGGCTGCATTCGATTTGCAAAGGTTTGTTGATGATATGAAACTGAGCTCCTTCTGCCAGAGTCTCTTTTGAAATCGCCATAAAAGCCGAATGCAACAAGTCGGGTTCGATGCCGGAGAATCTGCCAATACATATCGTGATCGAACGGATTCTTTGTGCCCTGGCCTTGATGGCTTTTTCCGTCAGTATTCTGAATAAACTTTTCATGATCGATAGTTCATGCACAAGATGTCACTCCGCTCCGTTATGTGGCCGATTATCCTGAGCTATTGCTGTTTCTCAACGGGTAAAAATACCTGAAACTCGGAGCCCTGTCCCTCTTTACTATAGACTTGTATATACCCGTTATGATGATCCGCGATCTTTTTGGCAATGGATAATCCCAATCCGGTTCCCGATATCTTTCGCGTGATTGCATTCCTGGAGCGATAAAACTCTTGAAAGATTTTTTTTTGGTCGTCTGCGGAAATACCGATACCCGAATCCCTGACTTTGACAAGAATATAGCCTCTGTCTATTTGTGCGGATATTTCCACCTTGCCACCGGCAAGAGTATACTTTATCGCGTTACTGATCAGATTGGTAAAGAGACGCGATAGCTCTTCTCCGTTTCCCTCGATTCGCGGTAATTGTTCTTTCAGATGCACCTTGACATTCAGATTTTTTGCATTGGCTTCAGGCCCGAAAAAGTCTGTTGCTTCTTGCAGTATCGCACAAATATCCACAGGCTCTTTGCTTCTGGAAATTTCTGTTGTTTCGGTTTTGGATAAATCCAGCAAGTCATTGATCAGAGAGAGTAAGGATTTGGCCTTGTTTCGTGATTTTTCTATCATCTCACGTGTCTGGGATGGGTCATTGATATACCCTTCGAGAATCAGATTCAAATAGCCATCGATCGCACCCAGAGGCGATTTGAGTTCATGAGCAACCAGACGGATGAATTCCGACTTTAGTTTTTCCACCTTTTTTGCTTCTGTAATATCGCGGAGCACGGTCACGGTTCCCAGGCAATGATGCTGTTCATCCAGCAAAGGGGTGATGCTCGAAAAAAGAATTCGTTCATCCGATGTTTGGAATTGCAGTGAAACGGAATGTAATTCTTTTTGTACTTTTTCCAGAGCCGACAGGATCTCTGTTTTCAATTCATTTTGTTTCAAAAGCTCAGCAACAGTCTTACCTTTGGCCTTTTCCTGCTTGAGGCGAATCATTTTTTGTGCGACCGGGTTGATCAGAGCCACTTGTCCCAATCGATTGGTCACAATCAAGCCATCACTCATAGAGTTGATGATCGTATGAGTACGGCTTTTTTCATTTGACAATTCCAGCAGATTTCGGGCTCGTTCCTGACGCAACTGTTCAGTTTCGAGAACCAAACGCCGTTTTTCCAGCCCGTGCGTGACTTTGGCCCGCAGGGTTTCCGGAGTAAAGGGTTTGGGTATAAAGTCATACGCTCCCTTACTCATGGCTTCAACCGCACTCTCGATACTGGCAAAACCGGTTATAATGATGGTAATAATATTCAAATCCAGTTTCCGGATTTCCTGCAAAAGCTGCATGCCGTCCAGTTCAGGCATGCTGAGATCGAGTAATATCAGATCATATGAATTTGTTTTGATTTTTTCAAGACCGATACGGCCATTTTCAGCGCACTCGACCCCAAAGCCCATTCCCGACAAAATCCTCTGACAACCGGTACGGATCATTTCCTCATCATCGATGACTAGAATAGTAATATCGGTCATAAACGCAGGCCTTATTTCATCCCTATTTTCTTGTCGTTATCCGGTTTTTTGCCGGGTGAGATTGATTTTTTTAACAAGTCGTTTACCTTTTGCAGCAACTCTTTGGGTTGTATGGGCTTTTCGACGAATTCCTGCACAGGTAAAAATTCTCCATCTTCTTCCGGCGAGAACCTAAAATCACTCTTGTCATGAATAGAGGTAATCATCAATATCGGGATATTTTTCGAACTCTCTTCCTTTCGCACCTTGTATGCAAAATGAAATCCCTCGGTGCCGGTAGGCATCATGACATCCAGACAGATTAAGTCGGGTTTCCAGCTTTTGATCTTTTCCCAGGCTGTGTCAGGATCGTTTGCTTCCTCGATGTCATAACCGTGTTTTTCGAGCACAATTCTGTTGATCGTGACAAAATCCTGATCATCGTCTACGAGAAGTATTTTTGCCATTTTTTCCTCCACGTCAAATATTATTTGTATTCAATATCCTTTTCAGACACCATTTCTTTCTCGATATGATGATAAAAATCGGCGTCAGGTAAGATGATACGGAATTCGGCTCCTTTTCCGGGTCGTGATTTAACCTGAATCGTTCCTTTGTGTTTCTGTATGATACCATAAGCGATCGCCAGGCCCAGGCCTGTTCCCTGTCCCTGAGGTCGGGTGGTAAAAAAGGGATCAAATATTTTTTTACTTATCTTGGCTGACATTCCGGGACCGGTATCTTTGACAGAGGCCATCACTTTGTTTTGATCCTTTCTTGTGGTCAGTATCAGGTTTCCCTTTCCCTGCATGGCTTGTACCGCATTCAAGATAATATTCAAAAAGACTTGTTGCAGCTGTCCGGGATCTGCATAGATTTTTGGAATGGCTGGATCGAGATTCTTTATGATCGTGGTGTTCTTGAACAGGGACTGATGAGTCACCAGAGATAATGTTTTTTCAATAATCGTGTTAAGATCTACAACAGTCCCCTGGGTTCGTGATTGGCGCGAGAAATCGAGCAGTCCCTGTACGATATTTTTACATCTTTTTGTTTCACTTTGAATTTGCTCAATATCCTCAAAGTGGTGATGCGTCTTGTCCATTTTTTCCAGCAAGAGACTCGAATAGAGCAAAATGCCACCCAAAGGATTATTCAGTTCATGTGCTACACCGGCTGCCAGTTGGCCGAGCGATGCCAATTTTTCCGCCTGAATGAGCTGATCCTGTGTCCTGGAGAGTTTCTTTAATGATTCGGTCAGTTCCTCGTTAGAGTGTAACAGTTCAGCCTGAATCCGTTCCAGTTTGTCAATAATATAGGGAAGACACATCTCTGCCTCAGCCAGGCCCTGATAAACCGCTTTTGCCTTATCGCGACACGTATTGTACCCGCAGGCGCCACAATTGAGTTCATCTTCCGGGGTGATTTTTCCGGTTTTCCGCAAAATGTTTTCGATATCTTTTTGTGTTGGGTTTGGCGTGGACAATGATTTGGCTGAAAATGTTCTCAAGGTCGAAATGCGGTATCTTTTATGATCGTTTTGGATTTTTTGAGGGTCATTTTTTAAACTGCGCTGCTTTAAATAATCGACGATCTTTTCCTTTCTTGCAAACATTGAATAGTCATTAACCATTTTCGGTCCATTGATACATCCCTTGCAGAACAGTAAATCAAGAAATCTTGCATGAATGTGATGTTCGGTGGCTTGTGTCAAAATATCGAGGACCCGATCCTCACCTTCTGTCACAATGATATCATTTTCGAGAATATCGTTTTGCATTTGCCCGGTTTTTAATAATCCACCGGAAACCGGAAAAATCATGCCTGTATCAGGCAAGGGACCAGAGGGTTCGGTTTCAGCCAAACAGGACAGTTCAATATCGTGGTGTTTAAACATGGTCTCCAGCTCCTCGAATGTCAGCACCTGATCGATCACCTGACCGATGTTCGGGTCATCCTTTTCATGCTTTTTGGCAACACAGGGACCGATAAAAACCTGTTTTGCGTCGGCAGCTATATGTTCTTTGATGGCCCTGCCCAAGGCAATCATGGGTGATACGATCGGAGCGAGATAGGGAACAAGCTCGGGACGGTATTTTTCGATATAATTCACGACCGCAGGGCATGGACTGCTGATCACGAGATCCCGGTTCTGTTTTTGCAGATTCTCATAGTCCCTTGCGACCAGATCAGCACCAAAGGCGACCTCATATACTTTATCGAAACCGAGTTTTAGCAGTCCGGTCACGATTTGCAGCGGTTTGACTGAAAAAGCTGCAGGAAACGATGGGGCGATAAGAGCAATCGTCTGTTTACCTGATGACAGGAATTCAAGCGTTTGAGTGATACCATCTTTGATCTGTTTGGCATTCTGTGGACATACCTTGATACAGTATCCACAAGCGATACAGCGCTCTGCGATAACATGCGCCTGTTCGTTTTCCACTCGTATCGCTTTAACAGGGCAGTTGCGAATGCATGAATAACAGCGTTTGCATTTGGTTTCAATCGTTTTTACGATCTGTTCCATAAAATCTTCTTTTAACGTAACGCCAGAAAATAGATGAGGGTGACGATAATCATAAAACTGAGCAAAGCGGTTACAGCGATATGCAATATGTGTTTTCGCTCTGATTTTAGCTTTTTGGTTTCCTCTTCCAGATGCTGATGCTCTACAATTCGAAGCAGCAAATTCGACAGTTTTTCTGGAGGAAATGGTTTGGTGATATATTCAAACGCGCCATCTTTCATAGACTGGACGGCATTTTCGACGGATGCAAATGCCGTCATCATTATGACCGGTACGGTGCTGTCTTTTTCTTTTATTTTTTTCAGCAGAGTGACCCCATCCATTCCCGGCATTTTTATATCCACAACAGCAACAGAAGGATGCTCCTGGTCAAATATTTTTAATGCATCCATACCGTTTGCTGCGGTGATGACATTAAACCCCTCGTTCTCTAGCCATTCTGACAGAGATTCGCGGATTATTTTTTCATCATCAACGAGCAAAATTTGTCCATTGATCGCCATTAAACTCTATCCTCCTTACTGCAGATATTCGGGCAATTTTATGATAATTGCTGTCCCTTTGTCCGGTTGTGATTGAACTTTGATATCACCATCATGCAAGAGCACTACGCTATATGCCGTGGACAGTCCCAGGCCGACATTTTTTTTCTCAAAATTATTGGTAAAAAAAGGATCAAATATCTTGTCCTTATGTTCCGGGGAAATTCCAAAACCGGTATCGACAAGTTCGATCAGCACGAATCCGTTTTCAGATGATCTTTTCACGCGAAAGGTAATTGCCCCTCCATCAGGCATGGCTTGAACCGAATTGATGATCATATTTGTAAAAACTTGTTGAATTTGCCGGGCATCAGCCTTTATGCAAAGATCTTTGTGCTCGAATTCTTTATGAATCTCGATATTTTCCAGCGAGATTTGACTGGTCACATTCTTGATGGATTCATTGATCATTTCCGCGACAGGAACTTTTTTCAAGTCCGGATCTTTGGCGTTTGCAAAAACCAATAGTCCTTTGACAAAATCGGATATGCGGATGATCTCTTTTTCCATGGTGACGAGGTATTTCCTGAATCTTGCCAGATCAAAAGATTCGGAACTCAGTAATTTTTGCATAAAGATCATATAGTTGAGCACGCCGCTCAGAGAATTATTGATTTCATGGGCGATTTTCGTGGACATTTTCCCCATGGTAGCGAGTTGTACAGTTCTGACAACTTTTTGCTGTGCATTGACCAGCTCTTTGTTGATGGTTTCCAGTCTCTCGATAAGGTAAGGC
>WJME01000244.1 GCA_014728115.1 Candidatus Zhuqueibacterota bacterium
AGAGGATCCACTTACCAAAGTAGATCAATTATCAAATCAATCCAAATTGGGTTATATTTGGGCCTTACGAGATATCAATCTTACAGTTGAGCAAGGCGAGGTATTGGGCATCATTGGTAAAAATGGTGCTGGCAAATCGACTTTACTTAAAATTTTGTCGCGTATTACGGCTCCAACAAAAGGCAAAATCACCTACAAAGGACGAATCGGCTCATTATTGGAAGTGGGTACTGGATTTCATCAGGAATTGACCGGGCGAGAGAATATCTATCTTAATGGTTCTATCCTGGGTATGAACAAACGTGAAATTGACACGAAATTCGAGGAAATCGTTTCTTTTGCTGAGGTTGAACAATTTATCGATACCCCGGTTAAACGGTATTCCAGTGGTATGAAAGTCAGGTTGGCGTTTGCAGTAGCAGCACATCTGGAACCGGAAATTCTTTTAATCGATGAGGTTTTGGCTGTCGGTGATGTCTCTTTTCAAAGAAAATGTCTTGGAAAAATGCAAGATGTAGCTGGTCATGGGAGAACGGTTTTATTTGTTAGTCATAATATGGCTACTATGAAACAGTTATGCCCAAAAGGAATATTACTGGAGAAAGGCAGGATCGTAAAAGAGGCTGAGATCAATGAATTGGTAAATTTTTATTTTTCTCAAAATCAGGTTTTGGATACCGAGTTTGAATTTGATGAAAACCACCATCGCGTCAAATCTTCTTTGCAAATTACAGGTTTGAAATATCACATTCCCGAAAATCGAAATGTGTTTATGTATGGTGAGCCGATTCAATTGGAATTGATGATAAAAATCCATGCAGCTATCAAAGGTGCCAGAATAGGAATTGGATTTGAAAGTGAGGGAGTAAGGGTATCGACGTTTCACAGTCCACCTCTAGATTTTCCGGCTAGCAAGACCACCAAATCTCTCCATTTTTCTATTCCTCCAAACATTCTGTTGCCGGGCCACTTTTTTTTAATTTTGGGTGCTCATCGCACAGAGAATGGTCAAGGTCTGGATTATATCAATTCACAAATTCCATTGGAAATCACTGCTGTAGCAGCCCAGGATGCCAAGTGCTATGATATCAAGAATCTGGGTTTATTTCAAATTGATGCAACCTGGAATGTTGAATAGATTGAATTTATATTGGAGTCAACATTTTACAAATGAATAATCTGGCAATTGTCCTCACAACGATTCAACCACCTACAGATAGTGTTGTACAACTATATACAAGATTGAAAGATTTTTCAGACATTTCCTTTTATGTGATTGGAGATAAAAAGGGGCCATCAGAATATAACCTGGAAAGCCATGAATGTTCTCGGCATGCCAGAATTAAAGTTGACTTTAAAGCTTTGAATGAACAATTAGAGAGTCCATTTGAGCTTGCACAAAAGTTACCTCTGGGACATTATAGTCGAAAAAATTTGGGCTATTTATATGCTGTTTCCCAGGGAGCAAAATGTATTTATGAAACAGACGATGACAATGCCCCTTTGGAGTTTTGGCAAACCCGTAACGAGCATGTAAACAACGTTCATATTGTTGATAGCAACAAAGATCATCGATGGATCAATATCTACCGCTATTTTAGTAAAGAGACTATTTGGCCTCGTGGTCTACCTTTGGATGAGATTCATACCCCTGTGCCAAGAATTCGTTGCAATGGGAGCACGGAAGTATGGTCTCCCATCCAACAAGGGCTGGTAAATAATTCTCCAGATGTCGACGCAATTTGGCGACTGGTGATGGGCCGACCGTTTGATTTTGAAAACAATCAAAGCGTATACTTGACACCAGGCAACTGGTGCCCGTTTAATACACAAAGCACATGGTGGTGGCCTGTAGCGTATCCACTGCTATATATCCCCAGCTATTGTTCTTTTCGTATGTGCGACATCTGGAAGAGTTTTGTGGCTCAACGCTGTTTGTGGGAAGTGGATGCTGGGATTACCTTTCATGCCCCTGAAGTTGTGCAAGAGCGTAATGTACATAATCTTATGCACGATTTTCGGAATGAGATTCCGGGGTATGAAAGAAATGATGAAATTATTTTAATTTTAGATAATTTAAAGCTTAAATCAGGTAGTGCTCATATTATCGGTAATCTACAACGTTGTTATGAGGCACTCGTCAAAGCAAAAATTTTCCCTGAGGATGAACTGAATCTTCTCAAGTTATGGTTGGATGATATTGAAAACTATATTAGGTACTGAAAAGAGTGTTATTGATAGCTATACATCTAGTTCATTTTGCGTTCTCAAAAATCTAACTATGAGTGAGTTTAAGAGTATGAATTCTGTAAATAAATTGAAAAGACGATTACGGAAATTATTATCTAGACTACAGCCTAACAATTCGGCACCCGTTGAAGATTGGCAAAAACGTGAAATGATAGCGGAAGTTGCTAAAGAATTCAATAAAGATTTTCCTAACGAACCATTGATATTGCTGGATGTTGGAGCTTCTGGTGCATGTCATTCGCATTGGCAGAGTTTATTGGAAAAAGATTTGATCCACATTATTGCTGTTGATATGGCCGATGATTGGAGTATCGAAAAAGCATATCAACCAACCAATTTGATCAAAATTAAGGCAGCGCTCGGCGATCAGAACACCGAAAGGACTGCTTATATTACCAGACACCCTGCTTGTAGCTCCTTGTTAGGGCCAAATTTAGAGGTCCTCGAGTCATATCCGGTGAAAAAGTGGTTTGAGATCATGCGTGAAGAGAAAATTAAAATTAGACGTTATGATAATCTTGTACTGGAGAAATCTCTACCTCAGCCCGATATTGCGAAAATCGATGTTCAGGGATTTGAAGCGCAAGTCCTTACAGGGATGGGGACTATTCTGGATAATATCTCGTGCGTGGAGTTTGAATGCCAACTAAAAAAAATCTATAAAAATCAGTCTGTTTTCTCGGACCTTTATGACTTTATCATCGAAAGGGATTTATTCTCAGGGATTTGAAACCTCAAGGACCTTTTGACGGTGAAGCCTTAGAATTTAATTCTTTCTGGATAAACGAAAATTATTCGGCAAGACAAAAGCGAATACAACCTTTCTGGGAGATGGCGAATGATATTTGGCCAAAGGTGGCTTTTGAACAAGTGGATGCTCGTCAAAGAATGGCTTATTTTTTTAATGATGAATAATTGGAGTAAAAATTTTTAATCTGAAACTATATGACTTTTTACAATTTTTAGTAATTAAGAGCCAAGTTGAAACATTTGTTTAATTGTAGTAAATGAAATATATAGAATCCCTAATATATCATTTCCCCAAAAAGATAATTTGTGGTAGCTGGTAAGACGTCAAATAATTTTTATTTATAATTTGATTAAATTTGAATTGTAAAAATGTTGGTAGAGTTCCAAAAAGTTTACATTCTAACATAGAATGACTTTATAATTATTTTTTTTGATCTTTGTTAATTTCCATAATTTTTTATATGACTCTGGATTAAATTCCTGAATCATTTTTAATTTTAATAAATTTTGGG
>WJME01000245.1 GCA_014728115.1 Candidatus Zhuqueibacterota bacterium
AGTCCGGGATGGGTAAAATATATTGAAACTTTTTATCCCGATTTGCTGGATTATGTCTCTACGTGTAAATCTCCTCAAGAGATGACCGGAGCCATGATCAAAAGCTATTTTGCAGAAAAGATGAATATCGATCCCGCAAATATCTTTGTCGTGTCTGTGATGCCCTGTACTGCCAAGAAATTCGAGTCACAACGTCCTGAACTCGGCGATAATTACCCCGATGTCGATGCTGTGTTGACAACGCGCGAAATGGGCCGAATGATCAAGAATGCCGGTCTGGATTTTGCAAAGCTTCCTGATGATCATTTCGATGATCCCATGGGTGAATCCACCGGTGCTGCGGTAATCTTTGGAACCACAGGCGGGGTCATGGAAGCAGCTCTGAGAACCGCTCACTATTACCTGACCGAAAGTGAAATGGAAAAAATCGATTTTTCTCCTATCCGCGGTCTTGAAGGCGTCAAGGAAGCGACGGTCGAAATCAAAGGCCAGGTCTTGAATATCGCCGCGGTAAGCGGATTGCATAATATCAACCGCTTTCTGGAGGACATTAAGAGCGGTAAATCAAAATACCATTTTATCGAGGTCATGGCTTGTCCCGGCGGATGCATCAACGGCGGCGGACAACCCTTGCCCACCGATCCGGATAAAGTCAGAAAACGAGCCGAAGGTATCTATTCCATCGATCGCGGTATGGCAAAACGAGCGAGCCATCACAATGAATCCGTCCAGAAACTCTATAAAGAATTTCTGGGTGAACCAAACGGCCACAAAGCACACGAGTTACTTCATACTCGCTATCTGAGCAGAGATTATCGATGAATGCTGTGATCTGGACAATCGAGGAGCGATGCAAGCAGTGTTATACCTGCATACGGGAATGCCCGGCCAAGGCCATCAAGGTGGAAAAAGGTCAGGCCAAAGTGATCGAGTCGCGCTGTATCGGATGCGGTCATTGCGTACGTGTTTGTTCGCAAGGAGCCAAGGCGATTCTCGATGCTGTGCCCACGACATTGAAATACCTGGCCGAAAACGATGAACCCGTCATTGCCATGCTCGCTCCTTCATTTCCTTCCGCTTTTCCCGACCTCGAACCGGAAAAGCTCGTAGGAGCATTGCGCGAATGCGGATTTGATAAAGTGGTTGAGGTGGCGTTTGGGGCGGATTTGGTCAATCAGGAATATGTCAAAATGTCTCCCCAAGGAGAAAAGCACCAATGGCCCGAAACTCGGCGACCCGTGATTACCACATCCTGTCCGGCCATCTATAATTATGTGGAAAAATATGTGCCGGAACTCATCGATCATCTCGCACCCATTGTGTCGCCCATGGTCGCCATGGGAAGGGCAGTGCATCGCATTTATGGCAAAGACGTGAGAAATATTTTTATCGGTCCCTGCACTGCCAAAAAATTCGAAGCGCAAGATCCTAAAGTGACAGACTCTGTGGATCAGGTCTTGACGTTCAGAGAACTGGAAGAAATGTTTCAAAAACTGTCCATCGAGCCTCGGGACGCGCTTGCCTCGTGGTTCGATCCACCCCATCCGTTTTTGGGAAGGATCTATCCTGTTTGTGGCGGACTCGTGCGCAGTTCCGGCTTGCCCTATGATATCATGGATAACGACATTATCATGGCAGAAGGCAAGCAACAAGCCATGCGATTGCTCGAATGTGCCAAGGAATGCTCTGTCAAAGCGAGCCTGGTTGATATCTTGTTTTGCGAAGGGTGTATCGCAGGGCCCTTTATCAATCATACTTCAAATTATTTTACGCGCAAACAGAAAATTATCGAATACGCTGAATCCCGACGCGAACGAACAAATTATGCCGAGTGGTCGCAATACCTCGAAAAGTGCAAAAATATTCTATTGCATAGAGATTTTACCGAAAAAACTGTAAAGTTGACAGAGCCGTCAGAATCAGAAATTCAACGAATCCTCGCAGGTATAAACAAATATACTCTTTCTGATGAACTGAATTGCGGAGCATGCGGTTATAACAGTTGTCAGGATTATGCCAGGGCTGTTCATTTTGGCCTCGCTGAACGCGAAATGTGTATGCCGTTCCTGATCGAAAATCTGCGACATACACAGGGCGAACTGCAGGAATCCCTGGAAGAGCTGGCTGAAACCCAGGATATGTTGATTCAACATGAAAAATTGGCCTCCATCGGCCAATTGGCTGCCGGCGTTGCACATGAGGTCAATAATCCCCTTGGGTCGATTATGCTTTATGCTCATCTTTTACTGCAAAAAATGCAAGATGAAAAGTCAGCCAAAGATCTGAAATTCATTGTCGAAGAAGCCAAAAGATGTCAAAAAATCGTATCCGGATTGCTCAATTTTTCCAGGCAGGGAAAACTCAATCTGCGCAAATTAGACATTGCCGATACGATTAAGAAAATGGTCAAGTTGACAGAGAAACATCCTTTATTTAAAAATGTAGAGCTGCGCACGGAAATCGAACCCGATCTGCCTGAGGTTGAAATCGATCCCGAGCAAATCTATCAGGTCTTTCTGAATCTGGCGGTCAATGCAGCAGAGGCAATGCCCAAGGGAGGGATTTTGACCCTCTGTGCAAGATCAGATGAAGCAAAAGATCGATTGATCCTCGAATTCAGAGACAATGGCCACGGTATCGCTCCTGAAAACATGAAAAAGCTGTTTACTCCGTTCTTTACAACCAAACAAATCGGTAAAGGAACGGGTTTGGGGCTGGCCATCGCATATGGCATTGTCAAGATGCATCGCGGTGCCATTTCCGTCAAGAGTGAGCCGGAAAAAGGATCCACCTTTACAATTACTTTGCCGGTAAAAAGCAACCTTGCACCCAATTCTGCGCTATTGCAATAAGGAGTGAGATGATAAAGAAAATACTGTTGATAGATGATGACGTCGATCTGGTTGCAGTGAATAAAGCTCATTTGTTGAAAGAAAAGTTTAATGTCATTATTGCCTATGATGGCAAAGAAGGACTGGAAAAAGCTGTCGCTGAACAGCCCGATCTGGTTGTACTGGATGTGATGATGAACTCTGTTGGCGAAGGATTTGAGGTGGCACGGGAAATGAAAAATAATCCCAAACTCGCCAGGATACCGATTCTTATGATTTCATCTGTCAATCAGGAACATGGATTTAAATTACGAATCGGTCCGGATGAAAACTGGAATCCGGTGGATGATTTTTTAGAAAAACCCGTTGAATTTACAATGCTAATTAAAAAAGTGAATGAATTGTTAAAGCAAAAGGAAAAGTTGAATGACCATGAATAAAAAAGTGCTTATTGTGGACGATGACGTGGATCTCATTCAAATGTATCAACCTGTTTTGGTAAAAGCAGGCTACGAATGTCAGGTTGCCTATGATGCCAATGAAGGCATGCAAGCGTTTGAACAATTTCTTCCGGATGTCATGTTTGTCGATTTGAATATGGAACATTTCGATTCCGGATTTCTGCTCTGCCATAAAGTAAAACAAACAGAGCACGGTAAAGAGATTCCGGTGATCATTATGACTGCAGCAGGTCATGAAACCGGTATTCGTTTCTCCACCAAAACAGAAGAAGAGAAACAATGGATTAAAGCAGATGATTACCTCGAAAAACCGATTTCAGCCCGTGATCTGGTGCAATATTTGAACGAAAAGATATTTAAACAACATGCAGATTGAAAAAGCCAAAATTCTCGTTGTCGATGATGAGCTCGGAATGCGAGAGGGGATTCAGAGATTGCTGGAAATCCAGGGTCATCAGGTAGATACAGCAGAAACAGGCAGGCAGGGCATTGATCTCGGTACCGAAACAGAATATGATCTCTATCTGCTCGACCTGAAAATCGGTGATATCGATGGCACAGAGGTATTGCGCAATATCAAACTCGTCTATCCCGAGGCGATCTGTGTGATCATTACGGCCTATGCTTCTATAGATACCGCGGTAGAGACGACCCGTCTTGGAGCCTATCACTATATCGCCAAACCCTTTTCACCCGAAGAGTTGCAGCATCTCGTTCAAAGAGCACTTGAACGTCGTTGGTATGTTTTGGAAGCTCGCAGGTTAAAAAAGGAACAGGAACGGCGCCTATTGGAGGTGGCCAATGAAAAATCGCGCATTCGTACGATTATCAATACGATCGACGACGGAATACTGGTCGTCAATCAGGATCGCCAGGTCGTCCTGTTTAATCCGCGGTTTATGCAACTGTTACAAATACAGCAAGAGATCCAGATCGGAGATTCGGTGCTGCAGGTCCTGCCGGAAACTCTGCATGAACAGTTTGAACAGGTTTTACAACAAAAAAATTCTGTCAAGGCCATCCAGCAGGAAATCGTCATCGAACCTCCCGCAAAGTTGGTGGTCATGGTCAATACCACACCCATTCTCGATTCCAAAGATCGTATGCTGGGTGTGGTTTCTGTTTTTCGTGATGTCTCGGGCCTTAAACAGCTCGATTTGCTCAAATCACAATTTATCAATATGGCCGCCCATGAATTAAAAGCTCCTCTGAGCGCCATAAAAGGCTATATCGAATTGGTTACGGAACGCACACTAGGTGAGAGTCTGGACGATTATGACAACTATCTCGACCGCTCTCTGGAGAGACTCAATTCTCTGATCAATTTGATCAATGACTTGCTCAATATTTCCAGAATGGAAAGCGGTAAAATCAGACGGGAAATACACCAAGTCGATGTTTCTGAATTGCTGAATAAAACTCTGGAATTCTTTAAAACTGAAGCTGAAAAACGGGACTTGACGGTGGAATCCGATTTTTCATCCGGCCTGATGATCGAAGCTGATCCTGAAGAGATTCAACGTGTTTTCAATAATTTGATTTCCAATGCCATCAAATACAACAAGCCCCAGGGGAAACTCTCGGTCTCCGCTGAAAAACACGGACATTATGTCGCCATCGAGGTGAGTGATACGGGCATTGGCTTAAAGCCCGAGGAAAAAGAGCGGTTGTTTGAGGAATTTTTTCGCGCTAAAAATCCACTCACCCGCAATGTCACAGGAACCGGACTCGGTCTGACCATAATTAAAAAGATTATCGATAATTATGCCGGAAAAATTACTGTTGATAGCGAATTTGAAAAAGGTTCGACATTTACCGTACATCTGCCGGTCAAGCAAACAGAGGAGAATGACTGATTCTATATATTGAAAAAAAATATCATTAAAAAATTCTCGATTTATCAAAAATCCTTGGATCTGCCATAAAAATATATTATAATACGGACTATTATAATAATGGAATGGATGGGTCGATGACGACGATGATGAACAATATCACCGTTTCACAACTCTATCAAAAAGCCAGAGAAACATATGGGTTTCCGGTTGTGGGAATCACAGGCAGCAATGGCAAAACTACAACAAAAGCCATGTTATCGGTGATCCTGCGTCGTGCCGGAAGTGTATTGGAATTTCCGGATCATGCCGACACCCCGGAACGGATTTCTGCAGTGCTGAAAGACATCAAACCCGTTGACTGGATCGTGACCAAGGTCGGTGCTCATCAAACTGGTCACGTTGCAGATATTGCTTCCTTTTTACAACCGGATCTGGGCATCATTACCAATATCGGCGAAGCACATCTTGCCCAACATGGCAGTATGGAAAAAATTGCGCTCGAAAAACAAGCTCTGCTCGATGTGCTGGATCCCAGAAAAGGAATCGCTATCCTGAACGGCGACAACGAGTTTACACGTCAAATGGCAAAATCGGTTCGTTGCCAGACGCGTTTGTTTGGTCTGAGTGAGCATTCCGACTATTATGCCAGCAACTGGGATTATTTAGGTCCCGATGGCATGGCCATTACGGTTCAACGAAAGCGTGCTGCCAGCTTACGGCTTCATCTGCCCATCTATAGCATCGGAGATGTCTACAATCTGCTGGCTGCTATTTCTGCAGCCGATTCCCTGGGCATATCGGATGCCATGATCTCAGATGCCCTGGAAAACGATTTTATACTGCCAAAGGGACGCGGACGATTGATCACCCAAAATGGCCTGAAAATTCTCGATGATACCCACGATTCGACCCCGCAATCCTTGCTAAAATCATCCAAATCCCTGATTAACTTTCGCCCCTATTCTGACCGGCTTTTTTTGATCATGGGAGATATGACCGAATTGGGTGATCAGGCCGAGCAGCTGCATCGTATGACCGGCCATTACCTGGCTGCCATGCCCATCGATTACTATTTTATGGTGGGTAAATTCGCGCCTACCGTTGCACAGGCACTCTCTATCCGGATCAAGGACCCTCACCGAGTAAAAGCCTTTGCAACCGTCAGCGACGTCATTGACCATTTAACGGGATTGATACAAAAAAATGATACTCTATTGATAGAGGGGGGAGAAAATCTGCAAATGTCTGAAATTGTAAATGTTCTTTGTCATGAAAATAGTGATAGAAAAAAAATATGAAACTTGAAGAGCTCTGTGAAAAATTGCAACTCAGGGTCATTACCGATCAGCCGGATCTGGACAAAGAAGTCACTTTTGCCTGTTGTTCGGATATCCTCAGCGATGTCATGACCAAATCATGCAAAGGGTGTTTGTGGATCACCAATCTTGCACATGAAAATGTTTTGGCTATTTCGTTTTTCAGAGAGTTGGCCGGGGTCATCCTGGCTGGCGGACTGGTTCCGCAGCAAGAGGTTGTCGATAAAGCCAACGAAAAGAACCTTTTGCTCTTGTCCACTCCCCTTAGCGCGTTTGAGATTTGTGGCCGGTTGTATCAAATGGGAATTCGAGGCTAAACATGTTGCAGTGGTATCAAGCAGATTTACATATCCATACGGTTTTGTCTGCCTGTGCTGAACTCAGTATGGGGCCCAGGGATATTGTACAGACCGCCCTTGAGCGGAATCTTGATATCATTGCGATTACGGATCATAATTCCGGTGAAAATGTACCCGCAGTGATGCACATCGCCGAATCTACGCCGTTGACGGTTATTCCCGGCATGGAGGTGGCCACACAAGAACAGGTCCATTTGATCTGTTTGTTTCCAAATCTCGAACATTTGGGCCATTTTCAAAAATATATCTATGATCATCTGAGAATGGGTCGTTATGAGGAAGAATTATACGGGCCTCAGATCGTTTGTGACCAGCATGAAAACATTCTCAGCAATTCTCAAAAATTGCTGATCAAAGGTATCGATCAGTCGATCAGGCAGGTGGTAGAACAGGTTATTCTAAATGAGGGACTTGTTTATCCCGCTCACATTGACAGGCGTGCCTTTAGTATTGCCCGGGTTTATCCCATGCTGCCCAGAGATTTGGCTTTTGAAGCTGTGGAAATCAGCCGGCGTTGTGATCCTGACTTGGCCCCGATGCGCTATGCCGGGATCAAAAACAAAACCCTTATCCGGGCTTCGGATGCTCATGACAAAATCGATATCGGCAAAGCAACGACCTGGTTCCGTCTCAAAGAGCCGGTTTTGCACGAAATAAAACGTGCGATTCGTTTGTCAGGCGGTCGCTGTACCCGCCTGAAATCCCCTGTGGATCAAGTCATGGTGAATTAATTCGTATGCGTGAGCTATCATTACATATTTTGGATATCGTCACCAATTCCATCGAGGCAGACGCCACGCGCATTCTCGTGCATGTTCAAGAGTCACAAAGTCAGGATCTGCTTCGTATTCGAATCCGGGATAACGGCCGCGGTATGTCTGAAGATATGGTCAATCGCGTCAGCGATCCTTTTGTGACCACGCGCAAAACACGGGCCGTTGGAATGGGAATTTCCCTGATCAAACAGGCGGCTTTGCAAGCCAGAGGAGATGTTCAGATCAGATCGCAACTGGGTAAAGGCACGCAAATAGAGATAAAATTTAAATTGAATTGCCTGAACCGTTTACCTCTTGGCAATATGGTAGAGACAATCATCAACCTTGTTGTAGGCACACCGGATGTGCATTTTGTCTATATTCATGAAAACGATGATAAACGATTTGTATTCGATTCCTTCTGGGTATTTGCCCGTATGGATGAATACGATTGTTCATTTTTCGAGGCTGTACAAAAAGCCCGAAAATACCTGACAGAAAATCTTAAACAAATCCAACAGGTCGACTGAGTCTAATCCACTACCAAGACTCTGGACCTTAATCATCGCACAATCAGAGTATTGTGCACCACTAATCATCTACACGTTGTGCTATAGTTAAAAGAGGAGGTTGTACCGTGAAAACCTTAGCAGATCTCCGCGAGATCAAGGAGAAAGCCAAACGAGAAATGGCTGCTCGGGAACAATCTGCAAAATACCGGATCATTGTTGCCATGGGCACATGTGGTATTGCAGCAGGAGCTCGAAATGTAATGTCAGCCATCATCGACGAGATCAGCAAACGCAATATTACCGATACAGTGGTTACTCAAACCGGGTGTCTGGGCTATTGCGATCAGGAACCTCTGGTTCAAGTCGTCCAACCAGACAAAACCACAATCACTTATGGCAAGATTACCCCGGAAGAAGCGAGAAGCATTGTCGCTGAGCATATTGCCCAGGATAAAGTTCTTAGCGACCGTGTATTCATGCAGAGTTAATGTCAGGAGGAGAGTATAATGCCGGATATGAAAAAAATTGATGAAATCGTTGCTCAATACAGCGAGACCCAAACACCATTGATTTATATCCTCAAGGATGTTCAAAAAGAGATGGGCCATTTGTCTGAACAGGTCTTGACAGAAGTGGCCAGGAAAACAGCTATCCCTTTGAGCCAGATCTATGGTGTCGCTACTTTTTATAGCCTTTTTACCATCAAGGAAAAAGGAAAGCATATCGTTCGCTGCTGCAATAACGCGCCCTGTTATGTCAACGGCTCCAAAGAGGTTTTGGAAAAGGTCAAAGACTATCTGGGCGTTGAAACCGGAGAAACCACTCTGGATAAAACGTTTACCCTTGAATTCACAAGTTGTCTCGGTCTTTGTGCAGTGGCCCCTGTCATGATGGTCGATGATCAGGTCTATGGAAACCTGACTCCGGAAAAGGCCGTCGCGATCTTGAAAGACTATAAAATGAAAGGATCTGCCAATGCATAGATTACATATCCTGATATCCATGGACCCGCATACGTTGGCACAAGGAGCACGGTCCGTTAAAGAAGCCTTGATGAAAAATATCTCCCTGGCGAACCTCACGAATGAGGTCAAGGTGGTCGAAACCGGAAGTCTCGGTATCTATAACAAAGGCGTTGTCATGGTCATTTTCCCGGATAATGTCTATTATGCAGGCGTTAAAGTCGAAGATGTACCGGAAATCGTTTCAGAACATCTTGTTAAAGGACGCACTGTCGATCGTTTGAAATTTACTGAAATCCCGGTAAAAGAAATCGCAGTGGAGGAAAAAACTCCCCGCATCGGCAAACAGATGCGTATCGTGCTCAAGAATGCCGGAATTATCGATCCCGAGTCCATCGATGAATATATCGCTCATGATGGCTATGAAGCCCTGGGAAATGCACTCACCCATTCTAAACCCGAAGAGGTGTTGAATGTCGTCACCGAATCCGGTATGCAGGGACGCGGCGGTGCCTTTTTTCCGACCGGGGTGAAATGGGGGTTCACAGCCCGAGAAGATGCCGATGAAAAATATATCATTTGTAATGCCGATGAAGGCGAGCCAGGAACCTTTAAAGACCGCCTGATCCTGGAAGGTGATCCGCATGCTGTGATCGAAGGCATGACACTTGCCGGATATGCTGTGGGTGCCACCCGAGGATTCATTTATATCCGCGGTGAATATCATATGTCTATCGAGCGGGTCAAGCGAGCCATCGAACAGGCACGGCAAAGCGGATTGCTCGGTGAAAACATCTTTGGATCTGGTTATAGCTTTGATCTCGAAGTTCGTGAAGGCGCCGGCGCCTATATCTGTGGCGAAGAAACGGCTCTGATCGAATCGATCGAGGGTAAACGAGGCGAACCTCGAGATAAACCTCCTTTTCCGGGATCGGTTGGACTCTGGGGCAAACCCACGATTGTCAATAATGTGGAAACCCTGGCAACCGTACCTCAAATCGTCCTCAAGGGCTCTGATTGGTACAAAAGCCTGGGAACCGAATCGACTCCGGGAACCAAAGTGTTTACTCTGGTCGGCAATATCAATAATCCGGGACTGATTGAAGTGCCCTTGGGAATCACGCTGCGCGAGATTATCTATGATATCGGTCATGGCATTCCCGGAGGTAAAGAACTGTTACTGGCTCAACTCGGTGGAACCACAGGCGGTATCCTGACCAGCGAACATCTCGATCTTCCGCTGGATCTGGAAAATCTGCGCCAAGTCGGTGCCGGCCTCGGTTCCGGTGCTCTGTTGGTGGTCGACAAGAGCCACAATGTCGTGGAACTCGTCAAGAATTTTGTAGAATTTTTCAATCACGAATCATGTGGAAAATGTACCTTGTGCCGTGAAGGAACGGGCCGGCTTTTAGAGCTTCTGGACAAACTCGGTTCCGGGAACGGACAACCCGGTGATATCGAACTCATCGAAAAGCTGGCCGACACCATGATGACCGGAGCATTCTGCGGACTTGGCCAGGCTGCACCGATTCCTATTCTCGGTTGCTTGAAATATTTCAGGGATGAATTTCAGAAAATGATTCCCAAAGAAACCGCTGATGCAGCTGTTGCCTGAAACCAATCTCAGATGTTGATCGATGAGTCCAATCTATGGAGGAAACAATGAACGTTACACTCAAAATAAATGGTCAGTCGGTAACCGTGCCCGAAGGGAGTACGGTCCTGCAAGCCGCAGAAAAAGCCAATATTCATATTCCGCGGCTCTGTTATCATCCGGATTTACCTCCGGTATCGGCATGCCGGCTTTGTGTTGTTGAAATCAAAGGGGACCGGCTGTTACGAACTGCTTGTTCCTGGAAAGCACGCGATGGCATGGAAGTGGATACCAAATCCTATGCCGTGCGCGAATCCCGCAAAATGGCTATGGAACTGTTGCTCTCGCGTCACCCCATGAAATGTACCGAGTGTGTCCGTAATGGTTCCTGCGAGCTGCGTGAAGCCGCAGATCAAATGGGTTTACGAGGCAACAGTTTTGAATACCATGAGCGCAAGGGCGGCATCGATACCAGCAGCCCTTCCATTGTGCGCGATCCTTCAAAATGTATTCTCTGCCGCCGCTGCGTACAAACCTGTGAACTGGTACAAAGTGTAAGCGCGATCGGCCTGGAAGGAAGAGGATATGAAGTATGGGTCGATACACCGTTTGGCAAAGACATCGATACGATTGCTTGTGTTGCTTGTGGTCAATGTATCGATCGTTGTCCGGTCGCCGCGCTCTATGAGAAAAGCCATGTCGAACGAGTCTGGGAAGCGATCGATGATCCCTCTAAACATGTGATCATTCAAACAGCACCTGCCGTGCGCGCTTCTATTGGTGAAGATTTTGGCCTCGAACCCGGCGCGATTAGCACCAAACAAATGGTCACTGCCCTGAGACGTCTCGGCTTTGATAAAGTCTTTGATACCAATTTCACCGCTGATTTAACGATCCTCGAAGAAGGTCATGAACTTTTGGGACGTCTGCAGAACGGCGGCAAATTGCCCTTGCTGACCTCCTGTAGCCCGGGCTGGATCAATTTTATCGAACATTTCTATCCCCAGTTGCTGCCACACGTCAGCTCGTGCAAATCCCCGCAACAAATGTTCGGTGCCCTGGCAAAAACCTATTATGCAGAGAAAACCGGTATCGATCCTAAAGATATCTATTGCGTGTCATTGATGCCCTGTACCGCGAAAAAGTACGAAGCCGAAAGATCCGAAATGTCGGCAAGCGGATATCAGGATGTCGATGCGGTTCTGACGACCCGTGAAGCCGCGGTCATGCTCAAACAAATCGGTATCGATATCGTCAACTTGCCGGAAGAAGAGTATGACAATCCGCTGGGCGTTTCAACCGGTGCTGCCGTGATTTTTGGAAATACCGGTGGCGTTATGGAAGCTGCACTGCGTACCGTTTATGAAGTCGTCACCGAAAGCGCTCTGGATAATGTTGAAATCTCTGCGGTACGTGGGATGGACGGTGTCCGCGAAGCTGAAGTGGATTTGAACGGTACCAAGGTCAAAGCCGCTGTGGCCAATGGGCTTGCCAATGCCCGCACTCTGTTGGACAAGATCGCTTCCGGAGAAGCAGATTATCATTTTATTGAAATCATGGCTTGTCCTGGCGGGTGTATCGGTGGGGGCGGTCAGCCCATCCCGACATCGTTGGATATCCGCCAAAAACGCGCGAATGCCATTTATGAAGAAGACAGAAACTATGAACTTCGTAAATCGCATGACAATCCGTTTGTGCAAAAGCTTTATGAAGAATTTTTGGGTAAACCCAACAGCCATAAAGCTCATGAACTCTTGCATACCCACTATACCACCAAATCTGTCTATCCTGAAGAATAAAATCAGCCCGGTCCGTGCTTTTCACACGGACCGGGCTCTCTTTTCACTGCCTGCTTTTGCTCTTGATCATATCCTTTGAAAGTGATATATTTTTTCAACCTTTGGGAGGCAGAGCGGTATGAATACATTGACTGATTATATGCTGTGCGCGATTAATCCGGGATCCACATCGACCAAAATTGGTATTTTTAAAAACCGTACCAAATTGACCGAAAGCATCATTTCCCACTCGGTTGAGGAAATAAGCTCTTTCCCTGATGTCTGGGCCCAGTACGAGGGTCGTCTCGAGGCGATAAAAAATTTATTATCACAATACGACTATACCTATTCTGCGATTATTGGCCGGGGGGGATTGTTAAAACCTCTCTCGCGAGGGACCTACCGTGTCAATCATGCAATGATTCAGGATGCCAGAGCAGGGAGACGCGGTCAGCACGTCTCAAACCTGGGCTGCGCACTGGCAGACGCCGTGGCAAAAGAATACGGTGCCAAAGCGTTTGTGGTCGATCCTGTTTCTGTAGATGAATTTCATGACCTGGCACGGTTTTCCGGACATCCGCTGATCGAACGACGGGCGCTGTCCCATGCTCTCAATTTACGCGCTGCCGCCATCAAAGCCGCTGAACAGCTTGTTATCGATATAGAGTCTTCCCGCTTTGTCGTCGCTCACATGGGAGGGGGGATTTCCATCGCTGCCCTGCTGAACGGACGTATCATCGATGTCAATGACGCTTCCAGTGACGGTCCCTTTTCTCCTGAACGCACCGGAGGATTGCCTCTGCAACCCTTTGTCGATCTCTGCTTTTCCGGCAAATATGAAAAACAAGACATCAAAAAAATGGTCATGGGCGAGGGCGGATTGATTGCATATCTAGGGTCAAACGATATGCAGGAAATCGAACGTAAAATCGAACACGGAGACCAATTTGCAGCCCGGGTCGTAAGCGCGATGGTCTATCAGATCTGCAAAGAAATCGGTGCGATGCATTCGGTACTGGACAATCAGTTAGACGCTATCGTCCTGACAGGGGGATTGGCATTCTCTGAACGTGTCACAAAACCCATTTGCAAAAAGTTTGAAACCCATACGATATTGATCTATCCCGGACAAGACGAGCTCGAAGCCATGGCCCTGGGGGCTCTTCGTGTTCTTACTGGCCAGGAATCCGTTTTACTTTATTGAATTCACCACAAACCTCGATTGGATGCAGGAAAATACAATGGTACAGAATCCTTTTGTTCATTCAACTCCACCACAAATCTCTGGATATGATATTCATTTTGCCACAAGACAGGAAGAGAGTGGGGGAGGGGATATTATTGATTATTTTAAATTCAGGCCGCTTTACTATGCCTTTGTTCTTGCGGATGTCATGGGCAAAGAAACAAAAGCAAAGTTTTTTGCCTATTCCTTTATCGGCTATTTACGGGGTCTGCTCTATCCTATGATTATGGACGATCAGGAAATTTCACCCTCGATGCTGATCAGCCGATTGTCTCAACTCGTGGATATCGATCCTTTTTTACAGGACGTCTTTATTACGATTCTCTCCATTCAATTTGATTTCGAAAATCATTCATTTACCTATACAAACGCCGGTTGTATGCCAACCCTGTTCTTTGATGCCGGTAAAGAAAAAATTATTGAATTGAATGTCGGAGGCGGAATTCCTGCGTTTTCCTTTTCCGATTATGAGCAGGATTCGATGATGTGCAAACCCGCTGATGTCCTCTGCGTCTGTTCAGATGGCGTGACTGAAGCCAAAGATGACCAAAACAATATGCTCGGACTCGATGCCATAAAAAATTTTCTGGCTGATAATTCTCATCTTTCGAGCATCGAGATGGCAGAGGGACTGTTCAGGACGGTAGACACGCATACAGGAAATCAACAAAACCATGATGATCTCTCGGTTTTGATCGTAAAAAGAGAAAAGGCATAGCAGCCCGCCGTGGCCTTGAATGAAACACAGCTTGAAAATAGTCGTACTCTATATGCCGGTGCAGGATGTTTGTGGCTTGCCGTCCATCATGTTTTGACATGCACAAAAATCATGGTTCGGAATTGTTAAATAAATTCGATATATTATTTTATATTGGAACAAAGGCGCTTTTCCTGCAAATCAAAATGGCATTATCCGTCACGACTTTTCGTGATGATGTTTGATATGTTTCTAGCATTAATCCGGTTTACTTTTACTTGAAAGCAAATCCATGAAAACCAGACATCCCATTCTAATTGTGTTTGGCTTGTTGTTTTTTTGTGCCGTGCTTTTGTCGTTATTTTTTCTCGTTCCTTCCATGCTGAAAACCATCTATTATTTTAACAGCTATAAAGAGTTTTTCAACCAGGATCTTCCTGCTATCACGATTACGCGAACCGGACTGGAAATCGAAACCGAACAGGTCCAATGCTATCAACTCCCGCATGAATTGACCGCTTTTGTGGTTCCCCGGGCAGATACCCTCTTGCTCGAGAACGTCAATGCCTTTTCTTTTATGCTGGCTCCTCACCATTTGATGGTCAAAAAGCCAAATGGCGAACTGCTTGACATGAAATTAAACAATGTGGATATAGAGCATCCGACAAAAGTCAATGCGGACAAGGTCTATAAGACGCTTGAAAAGTACGGCATTCTCACCATTACCCTGATCACGTTTGCAGGGTTGATCCTTATTATGCTCGCATTTGCGGTGCTTGCTTTAATCGGAGCGGGTATTGGTATGATCATCGATGGATTTTGGGATGGTCCCCATTCGTTTGCTGAACTCTTTATCACCGCAAATCTTTTTCTGACACTGTTTTTCATATTGACCATGGCGCTGGACAAATTCTTTCTCGATTTAAAAGTGGCGGTCGAGCTGGGGATTGTCGCATATATTCTTGCCATGATTTTATTTGTTTGGTCCAGAGTGCGAACAAGGGAGTGATGAATATGATCGAGTCTTTTGATGAGATGATGGAATTGGCCAGGCAAGGGGAACCCGTTTCTGTCGCGATTGCAGCAGGGCAGGATCCGGCAGCATTCGCGGCACTCATCGACGCTGTACAAAGCGGCATCGCCGTCGGCCACCTTTATGGACACAAATATACCATCAACAAGATGCTGCGTGACATTCCGGATCTCGATCGCAGTAAAATTCATGTATATGAAGCCCGCAGTATTCTCAATTCCGCCGAAATGGCGGTCAATGCGGTTCGTGACGGCACGGCTGATCTGGTGCTCAAAGGAAAATTGAAAAGCAGTGAGCTGCTCAAAGCGGTTCTGCATCCCGAAAAGGGGTTGCGTACCGGCAAACATCTCTCGGACGTATTTATTTTTGAAAACCCCAACAGACCGAGCCGCAGACTCACCTTTATCACCGATGGCGGAGTGACATTGAATCCCCATCTCAATCAAAAACTGGATATTATCAATAATGCGGTCATGGTCGCACATGCACTGGGCAATGATGAGCCCAAAGTCGCTATCCTCTCTGCCGTAGAAACTGTCAATAAAGATCTGGAAGCGACCAATGACGCGGCGATATTGACCAAAATGAATCACAGAGGCCAGATCAAAGGCTGCATCATCGATGGCCCTCTGGCATTGGATAATGCGCTTTCGATCAAGGCAGCAGAAATGAAAAGCATTAAATCAAAGGTCGCCGGCGATGCCGACATTTTGGTCTGTCCGGATATCGAATCTGCCAATATGCTGGCAAAATCGACCACCTATATCGCTCATATGCGTCTTGCTCATGTCGTGGTCGGCGCCGCTGCTCCGGTACTCATTCCTTCGCGTGCCGATACCGCTGACAGCAAATTACTGAGTATCGCGCTGGGTAAAATTGTAAAAGAGTATTTACAAACATTAGAGACCGTCTCATAAAAATTTAATTGCTTAAATTTAAGAGTTTTTGTAAGTTAATGTCTTTGATTCAAAAAAAGCAGAGCGTCCGGTGGGAAATAGATTTCTAGGCTTGTTGACATTTTTCAGACATTTGCATGATCTTTTCGAGCTGTTTATCCGATCGAATGCATATTTTCTTTCCAGGCCCTTTTATTTCAGGGATAGTCTGGAACAGATGCATATCACGGGAGTGCGGTCATTGCCGATTGTCTTGCTCATCTCCGCCTTTACCGGCATGGTGCTTGCCCTGCAATCCGGTCACGAGATGGCCACATACGGCGCCAAAATGTACGTGGGGTCTCTGATTACGATTTCTCTCATCCGAGAATTAGGTCCAGTGCTGGTGGCAATGGTGGTCACCGGACGGGTAGGAGCAGGCATTGCTGCAGAGCTCGGGTCCATGACCGTCACCGAACAAATCGATGCGATGCGATCCCTGGGGACCAATCCGATTCGAAAACTTGTGACCACACGTCTTTTGGCCATCTCGATCATGTTGCCGATTTTGACGATTATCGGAGATGCTGTGGGGATCATGGGCGGTATGCTGATCGGTGTCACGAGCCTCAACATCAGCCGGGATTTTTATTGGTCTACGGTTCTGAGTTCCATATCATTTGATGATATGGTGATCGGAATGATTAAACCGTTTGTATTTGCGGCCATTATTTCTACGATTGGATGCTATATGGGATTGACCGCTTCAGGTGGAACCAAAGGAGTAGGAGAAGCAACCACTCGCTCTGTCGTGATCTCTATGATCCTGATCTTTATTGCAGATTTTCTCATCACTAAATTCATGATCGCAATTTCTTGAAAATCACATGGAATGCACATTTAAAATACAGTTTGAAAACGTCTACAAAGACTTTGAACAAAAACAGGTTCTTCGCGGATTGGACCTCGGGATCTGTGACGGTGAAACATTGGTCCTTCTGGGACGAAGCGGCAGCGGCAAGAGCGTGACCTTGAAAATCCTGCTCGGTTTGTTACGCCCGGATGACGGTAAAGTCTTTGTCGATAATCAAGAGATCTCTGATCTGGATGAAGAATCACTCTTTCCGGTGCGCAAGAAAATTGGTATGCTCTTTCAGGGAGCTGCCCTCTTTGATTCCATGACGGTGGGCGATAATGTGGGGTTTGCTCTTTATGAACATTCAAAACTCCCAAAAAATGAAATTAGAGAGATCATCCGTACCAACCTGGCATTCGTCGATCTCGCAGGTACTGAAGATATGATGCCCGCAGAACTCTCCGGAGGGATGCGCAAAAGAGTCGCCCTGGCCAGAGCCATGGCGAATAAACCCGAAATTATGTTGTACGATGAACCTACCACCGGGCTCGATCCTATCACAGCCACGACGATTAACGCTCTGATCCGAAAAACCCAAAAAGAATACGGCGTCACCTCGATTGTGGTCACGCATGAGCTGGAAAGCGGATTTAGTGTCGCTGACCGTGTTGCGGTGATCAACGAAGGTGTCATTCTCGAGATCGGATCCAAGGAACAGGTCAAAAACAGTTCCAATCAGTTTGTACAAACTTTTTTAGCAGGTCCCAAATGAAATCTATTCAAAGAGATGAGAGACGTCATGAAATCAAAGTCGGCCTGACGATATTTGTCGGCATGGCCATTCTTATTGCCGCAGTTCTCTATGTCGGAGAGAACAGAGGCGTGCTCCAGGATCGCTACCGCTTGTATTGTCTCATGTCACGAGTCAATGGATTACAGACCGGCGCACCAGTACGCCTGGCCGGGGTTCGCGTCGGATCCGTGACCAGAGTCGAATTTTCAGAAGAACCTCAAGACCGCAAGATAGAAGTCGTACTGGAAATCGATGAAAAGGTCAAACCCCGTATCCGTAAAGATTCCAGAGCCCATATCGGGACAATGGGATTGCTGGGTGATAAATATGTGGGTATAACCATGGGAACCACAAATGCGCCCATCCTCGAAGAAGGAGAACTGTTGGAGAGCAGCGACCCGATCGATATCGAAAAGTTGATCGAAGACGGAGCGGATGTGTTTGGGGAACTTTACAAGACTTCACAGACTTTAACCGATATTACGGATAAAGTCAATCAGGGCCAGGGCACCCTGGGTTTGCTTGTCAATGATCCGCGCCTGTATTACGATATCGACAGGATTTTATTGCTGATGGAACGCCTGGTCGCCAAGATGGAAGATGGCCAGAGTACCATGGCCAAACTGTTCAATGATCCCGGTCTCTATGAAAACTTTAATGAATTGCTGAAAACCAGCACTTCACTCGTGGATTCCATGAAATCGGGCCAGGGCACGGTACCCAAACTCTTGAAGGATCCGGAACTCTTTGATCGTCTGAGCGAAACCGTCGAGAATTTTCGGTCATTGACCGTTGATCTTCGTCAAGGTAAAGGAACGCTGGGCAAAGCCCTGACCGATGAACAGCTTTATGAAAAGCTCGAGACCGTTGCTTCTGAAATCGATAGTCTGGTTCAGGATATCCGTAAAAATCCGCAAAGATATCTCAAAGTGGAAGTTTTTTAAAGGTTTATATCACCGGATGAGTCATCATACCCACAATTCTCCAATTCTCACTGACGCCGATGCGGAACAACGGCTGGATAAATGGTTGCATATCTCCTGTCTGTTCAAGACGCGCTCACAGGCAACCAGGGCTTGTGAGCAACGCCGGATCAAGGTGAACGGAGAAACAGCCAAGGCAGCCAAAACCATCAAGCCCGGTGATGAATTGACGATCCGGTATCCCAACGGCCGCTATGTAAATTTTGATGTTTTGGGGGTCGCTCATAAAAATTTACCCAAAAAGCTTGCACGCGACCTCTTTAACATGCATACACAGGAGCTCTCTGATAAAGACATTGAACTTTTACAGCTCTTAAAAGAGACCAGCCCGACACGTCCCAAATACAAGGGACGTCCTACGAAAAAAGAACGCCGTGAGTTGGAAAAAGTGCACAATAAATATCGCGATGACTGAGTATTTAAAAATTTAGGAAAAAATTCTCGATAACAAAGAAAATCAGGATTGCTTTTCAGGCTTTGTTAGAATTCAAGAAATGTGGCTTGTAAATCATTCTTGACAATATCCCTTTCATCATGTACCTTGCCCCATCAATGAGAAACAGGATGATCACAGATGGGAAGAAAAGTACCAAATGCCTTTTGCAAAGTCGATTTGTCAAAGGCATTTTTATATTCTAGCCGGATCATACACTCTAATCAAGGGAGAAGGGTATGTCAAAATCTGAAAGCGTATTCGAGATGGCATTGGAGCAACTCGGAGATGCGGCTCAAAGATTGAATCTCAATGCAAGTACGTTACGCGTGTTAAGTCATTGTGAGCGAGAACTCACCGTAGCCTTGCCAGTGGTCATGGATGACGGGCGGATCGAAGTGTTTACCGGTCATCGGGTGCAGCATTCCAGCGCCAGAGGACCGTGTAAAGGAGGGATCCGCTTTCATCATGATGTGTCCATCGATGAAGTAAAAGCACTTTCCATGTGGATGACCTGGAAATGCGCTGTCGTCAACATTCCATATGGAGGCGCAAAAGGAGGGATCACTGTCGATGTGACCAAGCTGACCAAAAACGAAATTCGCCGCCTGACTCGCCGTTATACCGTTGCCATGTTGCCGATCATCGGATCGCATAGCGACATCCCGGCACCGGATGTCAATACCAGCGCCGAAACCATGGGATGGATCATGGATACCGTATCCATGTTCCGTGGCAGCACAGTGCTCGATATCGTGACCGGAAAATCAATCGAACTCGGTGGTTCACTCGGCCGACGGGAAGCGACAGGACGCGGAGTGATGTTCAATGCCCTGGAATTGCTCAAACGAGTGGATCAAGCCCCGTCAGAGACCTCGGTTTCCGTGCAAGGATTTGGTAATGTGGGATCGGTCAGTGCAGATCTGTTGCAAAAGGAGGGATGCAGGATCGTCGCTGTAAGCGATGTCAGCGGAGCGTATTACAAAGAAGATGGCCTTCCTATTACCGACATGATCGAATATTGTAAATCCTCACAAAATGGTCTGCTGGATGGATTTGATGCCCCCGGTATGACAAAAATCTCCAATACAGAACTGCTTGAACTGGATGTGGATTTGCTCGTTCCGGCTGCTCTGGAAAAACAGATCACCGAGAAAAATGCCGATAAAATCAAAGCCAAATTCATTGTCGAAGGCGCCAATGGTCCGGTCACTCCTGTTGCAGAAAAAATACTCTTGTCCAAGGACAAATATGTGGTGCCGGATATCCTCGCCAATAGCGGAGGTGTTGTGGTCTCTTATTTTGAATGGGTGCAAAGCATTCAGTCATTTTTCTGGGATGAGGATGAGGTCAACCGCAATCTCAAACGCGTGATCGTTAACAGCTTTAAATCGGTGTGGGAGATGGCCGAACGCGAAAAAGTCGACCTTCGCAATGCTGCGATGATGATCGCCGTCGACCGGGTGGCCCGTGCACTGGATGCCAGAGGAATATTCCCCTGATCCTGTTATCCCGGAATATCGATCTTTAGCACGTAAACAAAACGCAGAGAGCTTCGGAGAATCAGAGCAGCCAGGGAGAATTATTAGCCAAAGCTTTGCATTGCCCATTTCAGCCATGCCTCTCCACCTCTCTGCGTTAACCTTTTTTTCACATATCCCACCCCAGCTGACCTGTGGTATGATACTCTTGGATTCGTTTTTTCTCTTGCTTCTTTGTCAAAATCTAATATTTTTATGGAACAAAATCGTTCCCTGCGCGTGTTGACTGACAAAACGAATTGAATGACTTATGCGCAAACGTACAATTGCATACCTGCAGCTGACCAAACCAAAAATCATGGTGCTCATTATTGCCAGTGGCTTTACCGCTTTGGTCTTGCAAGGCTCTTTATTGAACCAACCTCTGTTGATTTTTCTCGTGCTCCTGGGACTCTATCTCACAGGCGGAGCTGCCAATGCGCTGAATCATATATTTGAAAGAGAGATCGACAGCCGCATGAGCCGAACGCGTAAACGCAGACCTTTACCGCGTGGCGATCTCCATCCTTTGGAAGCAACCCTTTTTGCAATCTCGATAGGAGCCATTGGCGTTGCTATCTTTGCGCTGGTCTTCAACTGGCTGAGCGCACTGTTGTCCTTGGTGACCATCATCTTTTATAGTTTTGTATATACCTTGTATCTCAAGCGCGCAACTCCTCAAAATATCGTCATCGGCGGAATCGCCGGGGCCCTGGCGCCTGTCGGAGCCTGGGCCGCTGCCAGTGGATCCCTTGAATGGAGTGCATGGACCCTCTTTCTCATCATCTTTTTCTGGAGTCCACCACATTTTTGGGCCCTCGCTCTTGTGTTTCAAAAAGACTATGAAAATACCGGCCTGCCCATGTTGCCTGTGGTCAAAGGGGAGAGCCAGACATTGACTCAGATGTCTGTCTATTCGGTTTTTCTCGTGATCATGAGCTTTACTCCGATTCTCTTTACCTCCAACTGGCTTTATCTCGGAGCGACACTCCTGCTGAGCGCCTGTTTCCTGTGGCTCGTCTTCAAAGCCTGGTATGCACCGTCGCAGCACTCTTTCCGGGCAGTCTTTTCCTACTCGATCGTCTATCTTTTCGCTCTTTTTCTCTTTCTGATATTGGATAAATTTTTTGCACATCCACTGTTCATCCTTTAATTCTGTTTCATTCGGTCTATAACCAGAAATCTTGTCCGGCAAAAACTGACTCTGATTCAATTCCGGTTCATTTATTCCTTGATAGTTGGTTTTTATCTGTATATATTGTGTCGTTAACCTTCCTACAACCCAAAACATCTTTATAATCACCGATAAAATAAGGGTAAATGACTTGGCTCAGATTTTCCCTCGATGGACCAATAAAACTCCTGTAATCATAGCATCGGGATTGCTGTTAGGGGGTGTCGCTCTGATCGTTCTTGTATGGTATTATGGTTCTCCAAAATATACGGATGTCGGCTATAGACCCCGGCAACCCATACCCTATAGCCATAAATTGCATGCCGGTGAATTGGGAATGGATTGCCGCTATTGCCACTCTTTTGTAGAGGTTTCGGATCATGCCAATGTGCCCCCGACTCAAACCTGTATGAACTGTCATGAACTCATTGCGACGGATAATGAAAAATTATTGCCTGTTCGTGAAAGTTGGGCAACAGGCAATCCCATCGAATGGATTCGTGTTCACAAACTCGGCGATTATGCCTATTTCGATCACAGTGCACATCTGCAAGCCCAGGTCGGTTGTGAATCCTGTCATGGCAATGTGCGCCAAATGATCGTGGTCGAACAAGTCGAGCCTCTGAGTATGGGGTGGTGTCTCGACTGCCACCGCGAGCCTGATATGCATCTCAGACCCCTGGACGAACTTTCCAACACCCGATGGACTCCTCCAGAAAATCAACTTGAATTTGCAGCGCAATTGAAAAAAGAAAAAAATATAAATCCCCCCGTAGATTGTTCAGCATGTCATAGGTGATAGGATTGATGGACCCAAAAAACACATATTGGAAAAGCCTGAACCAGTTGAACGGTTCTTGTGAATACAAAGAGTTTTTATATCGGGAATTTCCGGAAAATGCCTGGGAATTGACCGATGAAATTTCACGCCGCCACTTTGTCACGATTATGGGGGCTTCTATTGCTCTGGCCGGGCTGACCGGATGCCGGCGTCCCGTGGAAAAAATCGTTCCCTATTCCAAAGCTCCGGAAGAAATCATCCCCGGTATCCCGCTTTATTATGCCACGACCATGCCTTTTGGATTGCATAGCTATGGCTTGATCGTAAAAAGCAATGAGGGACGACCCACAAAAATTGAAGGGAATCCCAAACATCCATCCACCCAAGGGACAGCCAATACACGCATTCAAGCCCATATTCTCGATCTCTATGATCCTGACCGCGCACAGCGAATGGTGCACAAGGGCCAGGAAAATAACTGGGCTAATTTCGTGACCAACTGGCAAAATGCCTATCCGGCTATGATGCAAACCAATGGCAAAGGACTGGCTATCCTGACCCCGTCCATGCACGGACCCACGGCCAGCCGGCTGGAAAAACAGTGCAAATCGGTCTTTCCGCAAGCCACCTGGGTGACCTATGAACCGACAAGTGCTGAAAATCAGATCAAAGGCACCCGAATCGCAACCGGCCGGTCACTGGTGCCACAGTTTCATTTGCAAAACGCCAAAGCCATTCTGTCCATTGATTCAGATTTTGCTTTAACTGAAGGCGAAAACTTGCAGTATATCAAGGGGTTTAGTGAGGGGAGGCATGTGAGTTCACCACAGGATCGCATGAATCGTCTCTATGTGGTCGAAAACAATCATACCCTCACAGGCGGCCTGGCCGATCATCGCAAAGCCGTGCCTGCTGCGAATATTCCGGCGTTTGTCGCTCAACTGGGGGTGACCCTGGCCGAGATGGGTATCAACATACCTGACCTCCCTGTAACACCCGATCCGGTCGTGGATCCCAGATGGGTGCAAGCCCTTTGCAAAGATCTGGTTGAACATAAAGGCCAATCTGTGATCATGCTGGGATATCGCCACTCTCCACATCTGCATGCTCTGGTTCTGGCGATTAATCAGGCTCTTGACAATTTTGACCGTACCCTCACGTTTTGTCAACCCAGCGACATGATCGTCCCTGATCGTTCTCAGCTCGATGAATTCAAAACCGCTGTAGACAAGGACGAGATCAAGACACTATTTATCCTGGGAGGAAATCCGGTCTATGATATGCCCGGTGAACTGAATTTTGGGTCGCTTTTGCAAGAGATCCCCGAAACGGTATATCTCGCCAGCCATGAAAACGAAACCGCAGAACAGTGTACCTGGGTCATTCCCAAAACCCATTTTCTCGAAGAATGGGCTGATACGCGCAGCTGGGATGGCACCGCAAGCATCGTGCAACCCCTGATCGATCCGCTCTTTGCAGGCCATTCGGCCCTGGAAATGCTGGATATGATCGTCAATGGTCGCGATCGCAGACCCTATGAGATCATCAGAGAGACATGGCGTGATCTCCTGGTTGGCACTGATTTTGAAAAAATCTGGCGCAAAATTCTCTTTGAGGGGATCTGGCAGAATAGCGCATACCCTTCCGTGACACCATCTCTTGACAGAGCTGCTGTCCGCAATGGATTGCGAACGATCGATTTTTCTCCTGCAGCACTTGCTGGCGACCGTATGGAATTGACGCTTGCTGCCGACCCGGCTATTCTCGATGGCCGGTTTGCCAATAATGCCTGGCTGCAAGAGTTGCCCGATACAGTGACCAAGCTGGCGTGGGATAACTGCCTGATGATCAGCATCCATACTGCCAAAGAATTGGACCTGGAAAATGAAAATCTCGTAAACGTATCTGCACACAGCCTGCAGATCGAATTGCCTGTCTGGATCGTTCCCGGGCATGCAGATTACTCTGCCACGGTCTATCTCGGATATGGCCAAAGCATGGCCGGCCGGGTGGGCAAGGATGTGGGGTTTGATCTCTATCCCTGGCTAAAGAAAAACACCTTTTTCGTTCAGGATGTCACTGTGAAACCCACTGGCCGTTCTTATCCGCTGGCGAGCACCCAGGATCACGCCAGCCTCGAAGGCCGGCCTCTGATACGGGAGGGAACTGTGTCAGAGTATCAGCAGGAACCCCATTTTGCAAAGGAAATGGTGGAACATCCACCTGCCAAAAATCTCTGGGGCAATCGGGATTATGATACCGGTTACCAGTGGGGAATGGTAATCGATCTCAATGCCTGTGTCGGCTGTAATGCCTGTACTATGGCGTGTCAGAGCGAAAATAATATCCCGGTCGTTGGAAAAATCCAGGTAAAAAAAGGCCGCGAGATGCACTGGATCCGGGTCGACAGATATTTTTCCGGGGATATCGATGATCCGCAACAAAGCCTGCAACCTGTGCCGTGTATGCATTGTGAAACCGCGCCCTGTGAACAGGTGTGTCCGGTCGCCGCAACGGTGCACGATAATGAAGGCTTGAACGTCATGACCTATAATCGCTGTATCGGAACACGCTATTGTTCAAACAACTGTCCTTACAAGGTACGACGGTTCAATTTTTTCAATTATACCGGCGATATGCCCGAGCTTCACAAGATGATTCAGAATCCGGATGTGACGGTACGGTCCCGCGGGGTTATGGAAAAGTGCACCTATTGTCTGCAACGTATCAATGCAGCCAAACAGAAAGCTCAAAATGAGGGACGTGAATTACGCGCTGATGAGGTCAAAACTGCATGTCAGCAGACATGTCCGGCTGATGCCATCACCTTTGGGGATATTCGCAATCCCGACTCGCAAGTCTCGAAACTCAAAAATGCGGATCGCCGTTACGACATGCTCAGTGAACTCAATGTGCGTCCGCGAACATCATATTTGGCAAAATTAAGAAATCCCAATCCTGATCTTGAACAGAAAAACAACTCTTAAATAAGGATGGATTCAGTTGAGTTTTATCAAAGCACAAGAAAGCGCTCCCAAGGTTCATGAACAGCTCATTACCGGCAATCCCACGTTTGCCAAGTTGACGGAGCAAATCAGTTCGATCACAGAACGCAAGACCCCTGGACTGTGGTTTGCCGCGTTTGGACTTTCGGCGACCCTTGCTCTGTTTTTTTTCCTGTTGATCGGCTATTTGCTTTTTGAGGGTGTGGGCGTATGGGGACTGCAAATTCCGGTTGCCTGGGGATGGGCTATTATCAATTTCGTCTTTTGGATCGGTATCGGGCATGCCGGCACCTTGATCTCTGCGATCCTTTTTCTTTTACGACAAGGCTGGCGTACCTCTATCAACCGCTTTGCCGAGGCCATGACACTGTTTGCCGTTATGTGTGCATTGATTTTTCCGGGTATTCATGTCGGCCGTATCTGGGTGGTCTATTGGATGGCACCGTATCCCAACCAGATGGCCATGTGGCCCAACTTTCGCAGTCCATTGCTCTGGGATGTGTTTGCCGTCAGTACTTACTTTTTGGTTTCTCTGCTCTTTTGGTATGTCGGGCTCGTCCCGGATCTCGCGACTTTGCGCGACCGCGCCAAAACCAAAATCCGAAAAGTTGTCTTTGGGTTCTTTTCCCTTGGCTGGCGAGGGGGAAACCGTCAATGGAGACACTATGAGATGGCCTATCTGTTGCTTGCCGGGTTGAGTACGCCTCTGGTATTATCCGTTCACAGTGTGGTCAGCACCGACTTTGCGATCAGTCAACTGCCGGGCTGGCATACCACGATTTTTCCGCCCTATTTTGTCGCCGGTGCCATATTTTCAGGTTTTGCCATGGTCACTACCCTGGGGATCATTGTACGCAAGATTTTCAATATCGAGAATATCATCACCCTCAAACACCTTGAAAATATGTCCAAAGTCATGCTCGCGACCAGCATGATGGTGGGGTATGCCTATTCTATGGAGTTTTTTATCGCCTGGTATAGCGGCAATCCCTATGAACAATTTATTTTTATCAGCCGTGCCACCGGCCCTTATGCCTGGGGGTACTGGATCATGATTACCTGTAATGTATTCGTGCCTCAGCTCTTTTGGTTCAAAAAATTGCGAACCAATATTGCGGTGCTGTTTATCGCTTCTATCCTGATCAATGTGGGAATGTGGTTCGAGCGGTTCGTGATCGTCGTCAGTTCTCTGGCTAATGACTTTTTACCGTCCAGCTGGGACTATTATTCGCCCACGTGGGTCGATGTCGGGATGTTTATCGGTTCTTTCGGACTGTTCTTTACCTTGTTTTTACTGTTTATCCGGTTTCTGCCCATGGTGGCAATGGCTGAGGTAAAAGGGGTCTTGCCACAGGCAGATCCTCATCATGATGAATCACAAAATGAACGAGCAGAGTGATATGCAATCAACGATTGAAACCCCTGTACAAGGGATCATTGCAGAATTTGACAATCCTTCTCAATTGCTTCATGCGGCTGAGAAATTGCGCGACAATGGATTTAAAAATTTTGACTGTCATTCACCTTTTCCCATTCATGGGATGGATCAGGCCATGGGATTGAAACGATCACCCTTGGGCTGGATCGTGGGCATCATGGGCCTGTCAGGTGCTGCCGGCGGTATGTTGTTGCAATGGTGGACCAGCGCCGTCGATTACAAGCTGGTGATCTCGGGCAAACCTCTGTTCAGCTTTCAGGCATTTGTGCCGGTCAGCTTTGGTCTCGGGGTCTTGCTAGGCGCGATCACGGCATTTTTTGGCATGCTCATTCTCAATAAACTGCCCCAACCCTTTCACCCTGTCTTTTGGTCAGATCGGTTTGATAAAGTCAGCACCGACGGCTTTTTTGTGAGTATCGAAGCCAATGATCCTCAGTTCGACCGGGAACAGACAAAAATATTTTTAACGGATATCGGCGGTAAAAATGTAGAGGAGTTGAAAGAAACATGAGTGTTTTGCTAAAAAACAGAGTCATCCTATGGGTGCTGCTTTTGAGTGCCGGTTCTATGCTCAATTGCTATCGCGGACGTCCCTCTGAAAAACCGCCGATTCATATCATCCCGGACATGGATTCACAACCAAAGTATGAAGCCCAGGAAGCCAGCGAATTCTTCGAGAACGGTCTGGCCATGCGTATGCCCGTAGACGGGACAGTCTCCCAAGATCACCTCCGGGAAAATACGCGCTTTTACCAGGGCAAAACCGAAAGCGGACAATGGGTCGTATCTCTGCCCATCCAGATGACTTTACCTCTGCTCAAAAGGGGGCAGGAGCGGTATGATATTTTCTGCGCCCCATGCCATAGCCGCACCGGTGACGGACAGGGCATAATGGTCAATCACGGCTATATTCCGCCTCCAACATTTCATGCCGATCGGCTGCGTGATATCGAGGATGGCCATATCTATGATGTCATTGTTAAAGGCATTCGCAATATGCCCTCTTATGCTCATCAGGTGCCCGTCAATGATCGCTGGGCAATAGTGGCTTATGTAAGAGCATTACAACGTGCTCAAAATGCAAGTTTGCAAGATATTCCTAATGAAAAAAGAGAGACTATCAATTAACCCTCACGGATTGCATAATGAAATCATTTGCGCGTCCTGAAACCGGTGCTCTATCACGGATTTCCCTGATTATCGGAGCGGTATTTCTCGCTCTTAGCGTCATCGGATTCTTTGTAGACAAGAACCAGTTCTTTTTCTCTTATCAGGTGGCTTTTACCTTTTGGCTTTCTATCGGCTTGGGCGGACTCTTTTTAACCCTGTTGCACCATGTGTTCGGTGCGACCTGGAGCATTGTCCTACGTCGTATTATGGAGACCATCATGAGCGTCCTGCCCTGGATGGTCCTCTTTTTCCTGCCCATGCTTTTGGGATTGCATGAACTGTTTCACTGGACTCATAGCGATGCCGTCGCACACGATCCTCTGTTACAGCAAAAACAACCGTATCTGAATGTGCCTTTTTTCATCATCCGCGCAGTAATCTATTTTAGCGTGTGGATCTATTTGGCGCGCTGGTTTTATAAAAAATCTGTTGACCAGGACAAAGAATATGACCACAAACAGGCTCATCGCCTGCGCCAGGTGGCAGCGCCCGCGATTATCCTGTTCGCCTTGACCCTGACATTTGCTGCATTCGATTGGATGATGTCTCTCGATCCTCATTGGTATTCCACAATTTATGGGGTTTATTATTTCGCCGGCAGCACACTGGCGACCATTTCTATCCTCATTATCTTTACCCGCACGATTCAGGCCAAAGGCGGCATGAAAAACGTCCTGAACCTGGATCACTATCACGATATGGGCAAAATGTTGTTTACATTTGTGGTTTTTTGGGCGTATATCGCATTTTCACAGTATTTCCTGATCTGGTATGCCAACATCCCTGAAGAAACGCTCTATTATTTTCACCGTTGGGAAGGCAACTGGAAAACCATCAGTCTGATCATTGTCTTTGGCAAATTTGTTATTCCGTTTCTGATTCTGATCACTCGCAGTTCCAAACGCAATCTGACCTTTCTCACGACGATATCTCTGTGGTTGTTGTTGATGCAATGGCTCGATCTCTATTGGATGATTATGCCCACGCTTCATCCCCATAGTACCCATTTTTCCTGGCTCGATGTCACCACCCTGCTGGGAATCGGAGGCGTTTTTGTCGGACTCTTTTTCAATAAAGTACAAAAGCAGGAAATCGTACCGGTGAATGATCCCAAATTGCCACAATCGCTGGAATTCACAACGCATTAACAGAGGTTAGAGCGATGCAAAATTCAAACCATGAAACCAGTTATGAAACATCTGACATAAATCTCAAGATGGTCGCGTTCTATACAGTAACGGGTGTGATTATTCTCGTGATCATTTTGATTTTTCTCAATGAATTTTTTATCGCCTCCCGTGAAAGTCAGGTCAGGGAACGAATCTTGAGTGTAGAATCCACAGAATTAAGAGAGTTACGCGCCAGAGAACAAGAAACTTTGCACACATACCAGGTGTTAGATAAAGAGCAGAACCGTTATCAGATTCCGATCGATCGGGCTATGGAACTGCTGGCTGACGAAGCCTTTCAAAAACGATTGGAATCCGAACAATGAAATTCGGACAACTCTATATGACTCTTTTCAACCGGAACGGATACCTGCTATCCGTTCTTTTTATATTGATCCTCTCGGTTTCGGCCTTCGGGCAGATCGCCAATCGCAACCCGGAAGAATTGATGAATATCGATGTCGATGAAAAACTCGGTGATCAAGTTCCCGGAGACATTCAGTTGATCAATGCTCTGGGACAAACGTTCACTCTGGACTCTTTGTACCATCGCGACAAACCCATTTTGCTGGTGATGGCGTATTACAATTGTCCCATGCTGTGTACCCTCGTTCTCAATGGCGTCGTGGAAGGTCTCCGGCCTGTTTCTCTGTCCCCGGGAAGAGACTATTATGTGTTGGTGGTCAGCATCGATCCCAATGAAACCCCGCAACTCGCCAAAGCCAAACAGCAAAACTATGTGGCCAGCATGGATAAAGAGGGGGCCCGGAATGGAATGATCTTTACGGTTGCGCAGGAAGAACAGTCCAGATCCCTGGCCGATGCCATCGGATTCAAATACTATTACGTCGAGGAGCGAAAAGAATGGGCGCACCCGGCAGTAGTGACACTGTTATCGCCCGAAGGGGTTATTTCCCGTTATCTCTATGGCATCGCATTCAAGCCGAATGATCTCAAACTCGGATTGCTCGAAGCCTCACAGGGCAAAATCGGCTCTGCCGTGGATAAGGTGCTTTTGTATTGCTTTCACTATGATCCCGACTCTAAAGGATATGTCGTGTTTGCCACCAATGTCATGAAAGTCGCCGGAATTGCGACAGTCGTTATTCTTTTAATATTTTTGGGATTACTTTGGGGGAAAGAAACTGTTAAAAAGGTTGGAAAAAACTAAGGATTTTCAGATATGGATACCACGGCAACCGGTATTTTGCCTCCTCGTTCATCAACTCTTGCAGGAGAGGTAGATGCACTTTTTAATTTTGTGCTGATCGCCTCGATTATATTCTTTCTCATCGTTGTTGTGGGCATGATCATTTTTGTCATCCGCTATCGCCGTCGTGAAGACCGGCTTGTCGGAACAGGCCCGTCTCACAATCGTTGGCTCGAAATCCTCTGGGCGCTGATTCCGCTTGTGCTGGTTTTTATCGTCTTTTTGTGGGGATTTCGGGTGTATATGAAAATGAATATCGTGCCCGGTAATGCCCTCGAAATCAAGGTGACCGCTCAAAAATGGTTTTGGAGTTTCGACTATCCCGGTGGTGCCACCAGCCTGAATGACCTGGTCGTGCCGGTAGATCGGCCTGTCAAGCTGGTCATGTCATCGACCGATGTCATTCACAGCTTTTTTGTTCCCAACTTTCGCATGAAAATGGATGTATTGCCTAATCGCTATACCGTAACCTGGTTCCAAGCCACTCATACCGGCAATTATGACCTGTTTTGTACGGAATACTGCGGTACCGGCCACTCGGAAATGATCGGCAAAGTCAAGGTCGTGTCTCAACGCGAATATGAAGAATGGCTCGAGACCAGTGCCTCTGAAGGCGAGGGCATGCCTCTGACCGATTTTGGGGCACAGTTGTACCAATCCAAAGCGTGTATTACCTGCCACTCTGTCGATGGCCGGCCTCAGGTGGGTCCGAGCTTTAAGGGACGATTTGGAACACAGGTTCAGCTGCAAGACGGTGAAACGACTTTGGCGGACGAAAATTATATGCGCGAATCCATATTGAATCCGCAAGCCAAAATCGCTGCAGGTTATCAACCGGTCATGCCGACCTATCAGGGATTACTCAAGGATCGGGAAATCGATGCCTTGATCGAATACATCAAATCCTTGCAAGAAGAGAATGATAATCCCTAGCGTGGAGTGGTTTGACTCGCGTTAAAAATAAAGGATTGTTCATGTCAACCTATGCAGAAACCAATTATCTCAATGCCAAAAAAGGATTATGGTCCTGGCTCACCACCCTCGATCACAAGAGAATCGGAATACTCTATTTTATCACGGTAATGGCTTCCTTTTTTCTGGGAGGCGTTTTTGCGATGCTCATCCGGCTCGAGCTCATATCTCCGGGGCAGGATCTGGTCGGGCCAGATACATATAACCAGTTTTTTACCCTGCATGGCGCCATCATGATCTTTTTATTTATCATTCCGGCGATTCCGGCGATCTTTGGGAATTTCTTTCTTCCCCTGCATCTCGGGGCCCGGGACGTGGCTTTTCCACGCCTGAATCTCGCCAGCTGGTATGTCTATATCTTTGGTGCTGCCTTTGCCATCTTTTCCATGCTCACCAGCAGCGCAGATACCGGATGGACGTTTTACACTCCTTACAGTACCCAGACCGGTACGGCCGTCATCTCGATGACCCTGGGGGTGTTCATCCTCGGATTTAGCTCGATTTTTACCGGTATCAATTTCATTGTCACGATTCACAAGTTGCGCGCTCCCGGATTGAGCTGGTTCAGGCTGCCCCTGTTTGTATGGGCCATCTATGCCACTGCGATTATCCAGGTGCTGGCTACCCCTGTGCTGGGGATCACCATGATACTGCTGATCCTCGAACGTGTCGCAGGCATTGGAATCTTTGACCCGGCCATGGGAGGAGATCCTATCCTGTTCCAACACTTTTTCTGGTTCTATAGCCATCCGGCGGTCTATATCATGATCCTGCCGGGAATGGGTATTATCAGCGAGACGATTACCGTATTTTCCAGAAAACACATCTTTGGATATAAACCCATCGCCTTTTCCAGCCTGGCTATCGCCTTTGTCAGCTTTTTGGTCTGGGGACATCACATGTTTACCAGCGGTCAAGCCGAAGTCGCTGCCATGATTTTCTCGTTTCTCACCTTTCTTGTGGGCATCCCCTCGGGGATCAAGGTGTTCAACTGGCTCGCCACGCTCTATAAAGGCTCGATTACACTGCATGCCCCCATGCTCTATACCCTGTCCTTTTTGTTTCTGTTCACCATCGGAGGCCTGACCGGTATCTTTCTCGGCGCCCTGGCGCTGGATGTGCACCTGCATGACACCTATTTTGTGGTGGCACATTTTCACTATGTTATGGTAGGAGGGACGGTCATGGCGTTTTTCGCCGGACTCCATTACTGGTTTCCGAAAATGTTCGGCAAACGCTATAGCGAATTCTGGGCAGCTGTCGCAGCGATTATCATCTTTGTGGGATTCAATTTGACCTTTTTTACCCAGTTTATGCTCGGTCTCCAGGGTATGCCCAGACGCTACTATTCTTATCTCGATCAGTATCAGGGATTGCACGGATTTTCATCCATCGGATCGATTATCATGGCATTCGGATTCGTGATCATGTTTTTCTATTTCTTGCACGCCCTGCTGCGTGGTAAACCGGCCGGCGCAAATCCATGGGGTGGCATCACACTGGAATGGACCGTACCTTCTCCACCGCCAACAGAAAATTTTGAGACCATTCCTACGGTCGACCACGGTCCGTATGACTATGACAAAATTCAGCCCAAACAAACCTAGCAAGCCTTGAGGAGCCCGTTGATGGAACACTCGTCCCATGTCGCACATCACTTTGCCAATGCCAGCCAGCAAAGAGATTCTGCAAAATTCGGAATGTGGATTTTTCTCATCACCGAAATGCTGCTCTTTGGCGGTTTGTTTACCGCATATTCGGTCTATCGCGCCATGCATGTGGAAATGTTTATCAATGCCCATAAATTTCTCGATGTTCAATTGGGCACCATCAATACCATCATTCTCATTACCAGCTCATTGACCATGGCTCTTGCCGTACGCAGCATTCAGCTGGACAAAAAATCAAAGAGTGCCTGGTTTCTGCTGGCCACACTTTTCCTGGCTGCACTTTTTTTGGTGATCAAATATTTCGAATATAGCCATAAAATTCATCTCGGACAACTTCCGGGTAAATTTTATACCTTTCAGGGTGTCGAGGGAACCAATCCGCATCTCTTTTTCAGTGTCTATTTTGTCATGACCGGGTTGCATGGAATTCACGTGATCGCGGGTATGGCAGTAATTCTTTTCCTCTTTATCAAGACCTTTCGTGGACACTATTCGGCAGAATATTATAATCCCATCGAAAATACCGGTCTTTATTGGCATCTGGTCGATCTGGTTTGGATCTATTTGTTTCCGTTGCTATACTTGATAGGATGAGCTAATGAGTACACCACATGAACATGTCACACCATTGAAAATTTATCTGGGCGTTGCTGCCGCACTTTTTGTGCTCACCGGCGTGACGGTTGGAGTTTCTTTTATCGATCTGGGAGGGTGGAATGCGATTGTCGCTGTCGGCGTCGCCTCTGTTAAAGCGGCACTGGTCGCTCTCTTTTTTATGCATCTCTATCACGATGATCGCTTGAATACTATGGTCTTTTTATTCGGGCTCTTGTTCATCACCCTGTTTATCGGTCTGACCATGTTCGATACCTTGAGACGGGCTGATATTTATGAGATTCGCGATGTGCCGATCCAAAAAGATGCATCGATCTATCAAAATATGCCCGCCGATACATCACAAAATGCACACTAGCAGGAGAAAACCTTGAAACGTTTCAGACGAATATCTGTTATTACCACGCTTTTGACCTATTTTTTGATCTTTGTCGGAGGCCTGGTACGCGTCGCCGGTGCGGGATTGGGATGCCCGGACTGGCCCAAATGTTTTGATCGCTGGATTCCTCCTGTTCATGTCAGTCAATTGCCGCCCGGCATGGATCCGATAGAATTCAATTTTGCCCTTGCCTGGATCGAATATGTTAACCGCCTCATCGGCGTGGTCATTGGATTTTTTATCCTTTTGACAACCATATTGGCCCTCAAATATGCCAGACATCTCCCGAAAATCTGGGTTCCATCGGTTTTGGCGCTGGTCCTGGTGATCTTTCAGGGATGGCTCGGCGGCTATGTGGTGGCTACAGAACTACAGCCTGTAATCGTTTCCCTGCATATGTTTCTGGCGCTGGTGATCGTCAGTCTGCTTTTATATGTCAGCCAGCAAGCTTACCATGCTGAATTTGGCGAACAGGCCGAACGAACGGCTATTCCCCTGGGCAAACCCCTCGTGATCCTTTTGTGGATTGGAGCGATCATTCAAATCATCCTGGGCACTCAGGTGCGCGAAGCCCTGGAACATATGCGCGAACAATTTCCGCTCTTGTCAGCCCAGCAATGGTTTGAACGCATCACCTGGATGGATAGTTTGCATGCCCTGGTAGGCGTCGGCATGGCGGTCGCAACATGGTTGATCGGGTTTTATTTTCTCAAACGTTCCCGTACGAGCAATAGCCTGGCTTATGCTACGACCTGGGGCGCCATGATTCTGGTCGCTCTGCAGTTTATCATCGGCTCTTTTATGATGGCCATCGATCTCGTTGCCATCGCTCAATTGTTGCACCTGGTCTTTGCCAGCCTCTATCTGGGGAGTCTTTTGATCATATTCACCGAAATAAGGGGGGCACATGCATCCAGCTGAAACCTATAAACGATTACTGTTCGGAGGAATAGCGGTTCTTGTGGTCATGACCCTCGGAGCCGGTGTGATCATCAATTGGGCGCATCGCTCAGTCACCCGCATCCCTGTCATCGGAAATGTCCCCCAGTTTTCCTTTCAGGCGCATGATGGCGAAAAATTCGGTTATGTCGATTTCTGGGGACATTATACACTGGTCGATTTTATCTTTACAAATTGCCAGAGTGCCTGTCCGATCATGACCTCAGAGATGAGCAAATTATATGAGAAATATTCCTATTCCGATCAACTTCAATTCGTTTCTGTCTCTGTCGATCCCGCAAGAGATACCTTGCCTGTGCTGCAAGACTATGCCGAAAAACAGGGGGTCGATGATGACCGATGGCATTTTTTACGTGCCCCGGTCGACAGTGTGATCTGGTTGAGCGAAAAAGGATTCTATCTGCCCGCCGAAAACCTGCCCATGGGACACTCGTCAAAGCTTGTGCTGGTGGATAAAAAGAATCGTATTCGCGGATACTATGATGCACTCGATGAACAAGAAATGGAAATCCTGCAACATGACCTGAAACGTTTAGCGAGACAATAATGCCTGTATCCTATTTACCCAGCTTGAATGCCTTTTTGAATGGCGTTGCCACCTTTTTTCTGATTTTCGGATTTGTTGCCATTAAACAAAAACATGCACACGTTCATAAACGGCTGATGCTTGCTGCACTATTTGCTTCGGCCCTGTTTTTGACATTTTACCTCATTTATCACGCCCAGGTCGGTTCTGTGGGTTATCCTCACTATGACTGGACACGCCCTCTCTATTTTGCCATTTTGATACCTCATATCATCATGGCTGCGGTTATGGTTCCCTTTATTTTCGCGTTGGTGTGGCTAGCCTTTAATAAACGCTTTCATGCCCACAAACAGCTGGCACGTTGGGTATGGCCGGTTTGGATATATGTATCAATTTCCGGTGTGACCATCTATGTTATGCTTTACCACCTCTAAAACCGGGAGGAGAGCCATGTGGAAAGTATTGTTCGTGATCGTCTTTTTATTTTATGGACCCGAACCATCCCATTGTCAGGAAATCATTCCGATCGATGCACGAATTTCTCCTGATACCACTTTCACGCCGATTCTCGTCAAGGATATCAAACTCGATTTCCGCTTTGCAGGGTATGGTGTCTATATCCCCTCAAATTATCCTGTGGTGACCAAAATCTCTTTGGAAAATGGTGAAATTATTCCGTTTCCGGAAATCGCCCGCATGGAAATGACCGGGCAACGAGTGCAGTGGAAAAAATTTGTACAACCCGGCGAGAGATCGGAATATCCCAGTATCGATGAACAAGGCTATTATCACTGGAGTGAAATAGAGGTCGATGTTCGGCTCCGGGACTGGGACGGTGAAATCACGAAAGCCAGACTGAAACGACCCGAATTGTGCGATGTCTATCTCATCGGACGTACAGAACGCGGAGAATATGAACTCCAGATAGATCAGGAAAACGACAAAACCATTGTGGTCGAGTTTTTAGCCAACTTTATCATGCAGTGTACGGAAAATCCGACCCATATTTTTCCAAACAAAGAGTACAAGTATTGTCCCCTCTGCGGAAATCCCTTAAAACGGGTGCAACGGCCCTGACTCTGTTTTTAGCTTGATTTTAGCGTCAAGAATCCAGATATTTGGGTTTGAATTTAATGTTTGTGATTTCCAATGGGCACTGTAAAATCTATACCCGATGTAACCCTGATCTGCGGAATCTGTGCACAACAGGAGGACCAAATCAAACGTGTTCTCGACACGATTTGTCCGTCTCTCGGACCCGTGCAGCAGTCCAGTCAGCCGTTTGCATTCGATCACACCGACTATTATGCCGATGAAATGGGACGCTCGCTGATCAAGCTTTTTGTCTCCTTTAAGAACCGCATCGATCCTGTTCGTCTGCCAGATATTAAACTCTATACCAATGCGATCGAACAACGCTTTGCAGCCCAGGGCAAGAGAACCGTTAACCTGGATCCCGGGTATATCGAGATTCCCAAACTCGTCCTCGCAACGACCAAAAATTTTAGCCATCGAATTTACATCGGTAAAGGGATATTTGGTGATGTACAATTGTATTGGCGCCAGGGAAAATTTATAGGGAATCCCTGGACCTATCCCGATTACCTGGAACCCGAAAATATCGATTTTTTTACTGCTGTTCGTAACCAATTAATTTTTTCCAGAACGGAGCACGACTGATGGGACTATCCTATAAAGATGCAGGTGTAAACCTGAATACTGCCGAAGAATCGACACGCAAAATCGCTTCCCTTGCAAAGTCTACATTTAATAAACGAGTTTTGAACGACATTGGTCTTTTTGCAGGATTCTTTGAACTCGACCTGGAAAAATATCACCACCCGGTACTGGTTTCCAGTATCGATGGCGTGGGAACCAAACTCAAGATCGCCTTTATGCTCGATCATCACTCTTCGGTGGGACAGGATCTGGTCAATCATTGCATCAATGATATCATGACCTGTGGCGCAGATCCTCTGTTTTTTCTCGATTATATCGGCACCCAGACCCTGGAAGAACGCGTGGCTGAAGAAATTATTTTTGGTATGGCCAAAGCCTGTAAAGAAAATGACGTGGCTCTCATCGGCGGTGAAACCGCAGAGATGCCCGGTTTTTATAGCAAAGGCGAATACGACCTCGCAGGCACGATCATTGGCGTCGTGAACCGGGATGATGTAATCGATGGCAGAAATATTCAACCCGATGATGTGCTGGTTGGTTTGTTCTCTACCGGACTTCATACTAATGGATTTTCTCTGGCTCGTAAAGTATTACTAGAATATGCCAAAGTAGATATTGCCAAATTCGAATCCCGGCTTCATACCACCTGGGGCGATGCACTGTTGGCTATTCACAAGAGTTACAAAAATCCGATACAGGCCGTGCGAAAAATTGAGGGTATCACCGGTATCAGCCATATCACCGGCGGAGGTCTTGTCGGTAATACCAAACGACTGCTGCAACCCGGACTCACATTGAATATCGACTGGTGCGCGTGGCAGATTCCGACTCTTTTTACCTTGATTCAGGAACTGGGGGATATAAGCGATGAAGAAATGCAACAGGTCTTTAATCTGGGGATCGGACTCGTTTTTGTTGTACGGCCGGAGAGCGTCGATACGGTCATCCGGACATTGAACGATATGGATGAACCGGCCGTGACCCTTGGCAAGGTGGTAAGGCAGGAATCCAATGTATAAAGCCTACAAAGATAAAAATATTGCTATCCTGGGTGCCGGTAGCTGGGGTCTGGCTTTGGCAGATCATTGCCATCGCATCGGTCATAACGTCAGCGTGTGGGAATTTGATGAACAGGCAGCAGAAAAACTGAATCGGACTCGCAAAAGAATGGAAATGCTTCCGCATCTCGTTTTGCATAAAGATATTCACGTCTCATCAGATATGTCAGGCACCGTTACGGATGCTGATATCATTTTGTTGGTCGTACCTTCACATGTGGCACGATCGGTCCTTTCCGCATTGTCGAAATGTGCTCTCAAACCAGAGACGATACTGGTGAGTTGTATCAAAGGCATCGAGATCAATACCTTGCAAAGAATGTCAGAAATCATTAGCGAGTGTTGTATAGAGCTGGCCGGACAACGTTTTGTCGTTTTGTCCGGTCCCAGTCATGCCGAAGAAGTGAATCAAATGATCCCCACTGCTGTCGTGGTCGCCAGCCATGACCTTCAGGCAGCTGAACGAGTTCAAAAGGCCATGACCAGCAAAACATTTCGCTTTTATACCAGCCAGGATGTGATCGGCGTTGAACTCGGAGGCGCCCTGAAAAATGTCATTGCCATTGCCGCCGGTATTTGTGATGGCGCAGGGTTTGGCGACAATACCAAGGCCGCCCTGCAGCCCCGGGGACTGGCTGAGATCGCTCGTCTGGGCGAGAAACTGGGTGCCGATCCCCTGACGTTTGGAGGCCTGTCCGGTATGGGCGATCTCATCGTGACGTGTATGAGCCGCCATAGCCGCAATCGTTTTGTTGGCGAAGAAATTGGTAAAGGAAAATCACTTAAACAAGTACTTGATGAAATGTCCATGGTCGCCGAAGGTGTAAGGACTTGTCAGGCTGCAGTCGAACTGGCTAAAAAATATAACGTGGAAATGCCGATATGCTTACAAATTTACAAAGTGTTGTTTGAACAAAAATCGGCAAAAACAGCTGTAGAATCGCTTATGACACGTAAAGTCAAACCGGAACGGTGGTCATAGGATCGATGAACAAGCGGGTCTAACGGGAGGAAACAATTATGTTTAAAACCATCATGTTGGCCCTCGATGCGTCAAAATATGCAGATTCTGTTCTTAAACACGGGATCGATCTGGCGAGTAAATTCAAGAGTCATGTCACCGTGCTTTCTGTCGCTGATGTCCGCATTTTCGAATGGGCGACGAGTATCGGCACAGACGGTTTTGTGCCGCTGATCCCTTCCGGAGCCTATGAAAGCGAATCACGCAAATTGGTTGAAGAAAAGTGTGAACGAATCATTGTAAAGGCCGGTGAGATTCTGCAAAAAGAAAATATTGAATTCGAAACCATGAAATATGAAGGCTCGCCGCCGGACGTGATACTTGAAAAATCATCCCTTGCCGATATCGTGGTCATGGGTAAACGCGGCGAATATGAACGCTGGGATAATGATTCTCTGGGGGCAACTGTCGATACGGTGAGTCGCCATATCCCAAAACCGCTCTTTGTCAGTAAAAAAGAATATCGCGACATTACTAACATTCTCATCGGCTATGACGGCTCTGCACACGCAAACCATGCATTGCAGTGCTGTGGCCATCTGGCTGAAGCGTTTCATGCCCAAATCACAGTCATCTCGGTCACCGAGGATGAAGAACTGGGCAAACATTATCTGCAGGAAGCCAGCAATTACCTGTTGAATTACGAGGTCACCTGCCAGACTCGTATCATCTCTGGTGTTCCGCACAAGGCCATTGTCAAATTCGCCGACGATCATGGTATCGACCTGATCTCAATCGGTGCCTATGGCCACTCTAGGATAAAACAAGCCATATTGGGCAGTACCACCGAACAGATTATCCGGTTCGCCAAATGTCCGGTTCTGATGGTAAACTAGAATACATAATACAGAAAGGATGCTCGTATCATGGAGAGGGTCTATATCGCTGATGCAGCAGAACATGTCGATCAAAATGTAACGATCAAGGGATGGGTGCATAACAAGACCCATAAAGGCAAACTCTTATTTATTATGCTCAGAGACGGTACCGGAATGATCCAGGCGGTCGTTTTTAAGGGAAATTTTGATGAGGACTATTTTGATGAATTGATCCGGTTAGCTCAGGAAAGCGCTATTTTGGTAACTGGTAAGATTGTTCAAGATAAACGCTCAAAAGGCGGGTTTGAATTGCAAGCCGATGAGGTAACGATCCATCACGAAGCCCAGGAATATCCCATTACGCCCAAAGAACATGGCATCGAATTCCTTATGGATCACCGTCATCTCTGGCTAAGATCCACCAAACAAAATGCTTTGCTTAAAGTTAGACATAAAGTCATCAAAGCATCTCGTGATTTCCTGGATAATAACGGTTTTACACTCGTGGATGCCCCGATTTTTACTCCGTCTGCTTGTGAAGGGACTACAAACCTGTTTGAAACCGAATATTTCGATGCACAGGCTTATCTTACGCAGAGCGGTCAGCTATACATGGAAGCCGGAGCCATGGCATTTGGCAAGGTCTATTGCTTTGGTCCTACCTTTAGAGCAGAAAAATCAAAAACACGACGCCATTTGACCGAATTTTGGATGGTCGAACCCGAAATGGCATATTGTGATCTGCAGGAAGATATGATCTGGGCTGAAAAAATGGTTGAATATGTTGCCCAATATGTTCTCAATACCTGTGAAAAAGAGCTGACGCTTTTGGAACGTGACTTGAGTAAACTGGAAACGATCAAGGCTCCTTTTCCGAGAATCACTTATGATCAAGCTGCAGAAATTCTCAAAAAAGCGAATTCGGACTTTGTCTATGGAGACGATTTTGGGGCTCCTGATGAAACCATCCTTTCACAGGAATTTGAAAAACCTCTCATGGTCACTCATTATCCGGCTGATGTCAAGGCTTTTTACATGAAACGTGATCCCGACAATCCGGAGCGGGCCTTGTGTGTCGATGTTCTCGCACCAGAAGGGTATGGTGAGATCATCGGCGGTGGTCAGCGTGAGGATAACCTGGATGAACTGTTGAAACGCATCAAAGAGCATGAACTGCCGGAAGAGGCGTTCCAGTGGTATACCGACCTGCGCCGCTATGGCAGCGTACCCCATTCCGGTTTTGGTATGGGAATAGAACGTACCGTAACCTGGTTAACCGGAACACACCATGTGCGCGAAGCGATTCCGTTTCCACGAACCATGACGCGGCTTTATCCATAACCCGAGCAACTCTTTTTCCAGGGTGTTTTTACTCAAACCAATTTTTAGGAGATGTATGGATTCTGTCAAAGCAACCGTTAAAATAAAGGGCGATGTCCAGGGGGTCGGTTTCCGGCATTTTACGGTTCAGAATGCCAGGCGCCTCGATGTTAATGGCTATGTAGTGAATCAGTTAGATGGCTCGGTTAAAGTGGTTGCCGAAGGCCCCAAACAAAACGTCGAAGCTTTGATCGATGTGCTCAAAGAGGGTCCGGGTGCGGCCACAGTGAATGATGTCGATGTCCAATTCAGTGATGCGACAAAAGGGTATAGCGGTTTTCAGGTTAAATTCTGAGAAAGGAGACATGTGATGCTGGATCTAGCGACTGTGATACGGGATATCCCTGACTTTCCCAAACCCGGTATTATTTTTAAAGATATTACCACCTTGTTGGCGAATCCCCAGGCCATGAAGCAAACTATCGATGAAATGCAGCAGCGATTTGAAAAGGATAACATCGATGCGGTTCTGGGGATAGAATCGCGTGGTTTTATTTTCGCAGGAATTCTGGCTTTGAGGTGGGAGGTTCCCATGATTCCCGTGCGTAAGCCGGGTAAACTTCCATTTGAAACGATATCAGAGAGCTATACTCTCGAGTATGGCACCGATTCGCTGGAAATGCATGTCGATGCATTAAAAGCCGGTCAGAATGTTCTTATCGTCGACGATCTTCTTGCCACCGGCGGTACCGTGCGGGCCACTGCTAAACTGGTTGAAAAACTGGGTGCCAATGTTGTTGGTTGTTGTTTTCTCATTGAACTCGATTTTTTGAATGCCCGAAAACAATTGCAAGAGTATCGAATCGAATCCCTGATTCATTGTGATGCAGAATAAAAAATTACGGATAATACTTGATTTTTATATAATTATTGCTTATACTATTCAGTGAGCACATTGGGATAAAACAGCCTGGTTTTGCTGTTTAAGAATATAGACTCGATTATCAGGATTTGGGGTGGTGAGGTGACCATCAGTTGAGGAGGTGGGATGTATCAAATTCTGGTCATAAACCCAGGCTCTACATCGACCAAAATTGCAGTTTTTCAAGATCACAAGCAACTGTTTTCTAAAACTTTGCAGCATAGTGCCAGCTCCCTTTTGGAATTCTCCACCATTGCCGCACAGCACTCGTTTCGCTTGCACGCCATTTTACAAACTCTGGAAAAAGAACATTTTGACCTTTCCCTGATCGATGCCTGTGTTGGCAGGGGAGGGCTTTTGAAACCCATTCCCAGTGGTACCTATGTCGTTGATAGCCTGATGCTCAAAGACTTGCAAAAAGGGATTCAAGGAGAACATGCATCGAATCTGGGAGGCATTTTAGCCCTGGAATTGGCCAAAACAACCCACAAACCCGCATTTATTGTAGATCCGGTGGTGGTCGATGAACTCCAGGATGTTGCCCGTCTTTCCGGTCACCCTCAATTCGCCCGTAAAAGTATTTTTCATGCTCTGAACCACAAGGCTGTGGCTCGCGTGGCGTGCGAACAGCTCGATAAACCCTATCAACAGGCCCGTCTGATCGTTGCCCATATGGGCGGTGGCATTTCTGTAGCGTCTCATCTGGAAGGCCAGGTCGTGGATGTCAATAATGCCCTCGATGGGGAAGGCCCATTTTCACCGGAGCGGTCAGGCACTTTACCTGCCGGGGATCTTGTACGGCTGTGCTATGAAAATCCGGATAAATCAGCGGTCTTGAACATGATCAAAGGCAAAGGCGGTCTGGTCGCTTATCTCGGTACCAATGAGTTTAAACTCGTCGGTGAACGCATACGCACGGGCGACTCAAAGGCGGAGCTTGTCTATCGGGCCATGGCCTATCAGGTGAGCAAAGAGATCGCCGCTCAGGGAGCGGTATTGGAAGGAGTGGTTGATGCAACCGTCATAAGCGGCGGCATGGCCTTTGATAACGATTTTGTGGATTTAATCAGACAACGAATTCAATATCTGGCGCCGGTGATCGTCATTCCCGGCGAACGCGAGATGGAAGCCCTGGCACTGGGAGCTCTGAGAGTGCTAAAGGGAGAGGAATCCGCTAAAGACTATGCAACGATGGCAGGGGATCATGCTCGAATCATTTGATACGATTCTGGACAAATTACGAAACAAGCCCAAAAAAACCATTGCCGTGGCCATGGCTGAAGAAGATGATGTGCTTCAGGCTGTGGACCGAGCTTATGACGCCGGAATCGCTGATGCCGTTCTGGTGGGCGACCGCAAAAAAATTCACCATCGCTGTGAAAAGATCGGTATAGATCTGTCGCGTTACGATGTCGTTCACGCCAAAACAGAACAACAATCGGTTGTATTTGCTATACAATTGGTACACGAACACCTCGCAGATGCCCTGATGAAAGGTAAATGCGGTACAGCTACGCTCTTGCGCGGTGTGCTCAATAAAGAACACGGACTGCGGGGCGAACACAATACCTTGTGTCATTTGTCCGCTTTTGAATCGCCCTTTTATCACAAACTGGTCTTTATGTCCGATGCTGCCCTGAATATTTCACCGGATGTCACGACCAAAGCCGCGATCTTGCAGAATGTGATTCAATCCATTCACAAGCTCGGATTGCGTAAACCCCGCGTGGCAGTCATTGCTGCAGTGGAAAAAGTCAATTTCGAAGCCATGCCCTGTACCCGCGATGCTGCAATTTTGAGCCAGATGGGCGAGCGAGGACAAATTCCAGGGGCCATCATCGATGGACCGTTGGCCCTGGATAATGCGGTCAGTAAAAAATCGTGCAAAGTAAAAAATATCAAAAGCCGGGTCGCTGGCAATGCCGATATCCTGTTGATGCCGGATATTGAATCAGCCAATGTATTCTATAAGGCGATGAGCACTCTGGGACAAGCCCGAACAGCCGGGATCATCATTGGTGCCAAAGTGCCGATCATTCTCACATCCCGCGCTGACAGTGACGAAGCAAAGTTTCTATCCATTGCTCTGGGGATCGGTACCAGCCAAAGGTAATCTGCAGCTTGTGCTTTGGTAAGAGTGAGTATGAGGTTTAACCCAATTTTATGAGGTAACCTATAATGAAGCGATTTTCCTTCATCCTGATCTTTTTCGTTTGTCTTATATGGCAACACGGTTATGCTCAAACGGAACTGGTCTGGCAAGACGGAGATCCATCGTTCAATGAAACCACTTTATTAACCGATGGAATCCTTTTGAATAGTGTCATCAGCCTGGAGCCTATCGTGGTATTGTCAGGCTTTGAAGACGAACGTGATTTAAAGCTGTTTGGTCTGGATTGGTCCTGGCCGCGCTCCAAAGTGCAGGTCATCTCTGCCAAGGATATCGACTATCGCCAGGTTGGCGGAGGTCAGTATCTCTATCTCATCACCGATGCTCTGGCAAATGCCGTCTTTGAATTCAATCCGGTCTCCGATGAGGTGGTCTGGACGTTTGGCAGCGCTATTCAAAGCGATCCCGATTATTTGGATCGTCCTGTAGACTCTTATCTGTTCAAAGAAAATGACTTTTTCAAGGTGTTGATCACTGACCAGGGTCATAATCGCGTCTTAAAAGTCGACAAGGAATCGCAATCCGTTGATTGGTTTTACGGCGATGCCAATGGCAAGGAAGGAAGTCAGGAGGGACAGCTCAACGGCCCCGTGGATGCGGTCAAGATCCCGGATGCAAACGAATACGTCATCGCTGACAAGGGCAATAATCGCGTGATTGTCGTCAATGAAAGCAAAAACGTGATCTGGGAGATGGGTTCCGATGAACTGAATAGTCCGGTCGATGTAGACTATGAACCCAGCAATGCCAAGATTCTGATCACTGACCAGGGTAATCATCGAATTATGCTCGTTGACCGGGATACACAATCCATTGACTGGCAATTCGGTATCAAAGGCACGCCGGGAAATACCGACTCGACCACGAGTTCTCCTATTGATGCGGATTTGCTTGCCAATGGCAACATATTGATCACCGATGCCGGCAACAACAGACTGATCGAAGTGAATGCAGCCGGCGATATCGTCTGGCGTTTCAGCCGCCAGCTGCTGGCCCTGCAGGAGGCCGACCGGTTGCCCGATGGCCATCACCTCATTATTAACGATATCTATCCTTCCGGGATCGGATATGCCGATTCCCTGATCGCATTGGAAGAAACAGATCTGGGAGAGAATCGCAATGCGATTTTCGATCGTATCTTTTGGCAAGGAGATACCGAGGCAGGAACGACCGACATATGGTTTCAGATCCGTTCTGCCAACTCTTTGGGAGAATTGCGGGCCGCGGCCTGGATGGGCCCCGACGGCGTCGATACTTTTTACGAAACCAGTGGTGCCCAGATCAATTCTTCTCAGCATCGCGGTCATCGCCTTTATCAGCTGCGAGCCTATTTACGTACCAACGATCCCCTGCAAACACCTACCTTACAAAAAACCTGGATCGAATATCACTATTACAATATCAACCAAAGCGTGCGATTTCGGTCTCCGGATTTGCCGTTGGAAACCGGAGCCTTTTTACCCAAATGGGACCGCATGGTACTCAATACCATCCTGCCGGAAGATCCTGTGGACCGCGACAAGGTGCGACTGGAGTTCTTTATCAAACGCTCTGCGACAGACGAGACTCTGGCGTCTTTTAGCGCCAGCCAGACCCTGGAAGAAACCGTAGAACTCTTGTCCGACTATACCTCTTTGAACCGGGCCGAGCGCATCTATATCGAGTGCAAAGCCACCACATTTTCATCCTATATCACGCCCATTCTGGATAGCTGGGAGATCTATTGGCGCAATATCCCGGCGTCTACGTCGGGCATCAATTTTGTCAAACGGAATGGCAATAACGCCGAAATATACCGCACGGTGACCACATTGCCGGCTCAGGAAGACAAGGTCGATTCTGTGCGTGTACTTTTGATCGATCCGGATCTGGAAGCCTTTCAGAGCTCCTATGACATCAATGTCCGGTCTGTCAAGAGCAACGACTCTACAACCATCACCCTGAATATTCGACCCAGCGGCGGCTTTATCAATGACCGTCCTGTGCCGCTACGCATCGCAGAGTCGGTCGACCCGACCAACCGCATTCTCGAAGTCTTTGACCGGGATACGCTTTTGGTCACCTATTTAGATGTGGACGATCCCGAAGACTCTTCTGCCGATACCGTGATGATCGTACAAAATACACCGGGCAGACTGGAACTCACAAACAAGACCGGCGATCCCCTGACAACCATCAGCCATGGCCAGTCGCTCTATCTTCATATCCTGGAGGAGAATGACCGCAATATCCATCCGATTCAACAGGACGAAATCACGGTACGGGTTTATGACAATGCCACCGGCGATGAAGAGATCGTGACCCTGTACGAAGAATCCAGCGGCGATAATGTCTATAACAGCGGTGATTTTCATTCTGAAAACGGACTTTTGGTGGTGAACAGCAATAACGGAGTTCGGAATGACGGCAAAATACAGGCTCTGGCCGGACATATTATCACCACCGAATATGTGGATAATGTCACTCTGATACAAACGGTCAAAGTTCCGGAAGAAGAACCCAGACCTCCTATGGATATGGATCTGGGAGGATTGCCATACGGCATTTTCGTGGCGCCCAATCCGTTCTATACCAACCGGTTCGACAATTTCCGGCTGCGGGTGGTCAACACCGAAGGCGAGTTGACATTGCGTTATGTCGAGATTTTTAACCTTGCCGGCGAGCTCGTTCAAGAGATCCCTGTCGAGGAAATTTCTTTTGATCGCGCGTTTCCCATCTCCAACTCTTATACTGACGCGGATTTCTTTTGGAACCTGCTCTCGGAAAGCGGCCATCAGGTCGCCAGCGGTACCTATTTTATCAAAGCACATGCCAGTCTGATTCTGCCCGATACCGGCAGCGTTCAGGCCGTGACCTTTTTGAAAAAATTTGTAGTGGTTCGGTAATTCGAACACTTGGGAGTAAATATGAATCGTCGATACCTGTTCATCATACTTGTTGCAGCCTTGATCGGATACAGTCCGTCTTCCTCGAATGCGGCAGACGGCATTGGCTATCATGCAGCTGCATTTCTCAAAATCCATCCCACGGCACGACAGGTCGCCATGGGAAACGCCTTTACCGGACTCGCGGATGATATCAACCTCATGCGCTATAACATCGGTGCTCTGGGCAACATTCGCAACGTAACCCTGTCGGCCAACTTTCATAACTGGGTAGAAGATACCCAGCAGGGGTCCTTTTCGGTCTCGCTGCCGGCGCGCTATGGCGTCTTTGGCGTCGACTTTAGCTATTTCAATGAAGGTGATATCGTCGAACTCGACGACCAGTTCCGCCGCACCGGCGGCGTCGCCAGCAGCGATGATGTCTCTCTCTCCTTGGGATACGGGAATTATCTCAAGCTGCTGAATAATGACTTTAGTTTTGGTGGGGCAGTTAAAATCCTGCGACAAACGCTGGTGGGACAACAAACCACGGCTTATGGTCTCGATCTCGGGGCCCAGTTTCGGCTCAAACACCTCTCTTTTGGGGCGACCGTGCAGAATTTCGGCGTGACCAAAGTGAAATTCGATGAGCAGGAATCATCCCTGCCGGAAACTTATCGTGTCGGAATGGCAGCCCGCTTGCCTCTGGGCAGCGAATTCAAATTCAATCTCGCTGCTGATGCCTCCTGGACGCGCGAAGAAGAGTTGCGTTATTACACGGGCGGCGAAATGATGGTCAGCGATCTTATTGCACTGCGTGGCGGATATAAAATCCACGAGTTCGAAGCCTCGCGATGGTCAGCCGGATTTGGGGTGTTTATCCCTATGGAGTGGCTGGCAAATTCTGAAACTCGTCTCGATTATGCCTATTCGCCGGTCGATGTATTTGATGCTGCTGTGCATCGATTCTCGCTCTTGTTCCGCTTTGGCGTGGCCCAGCGCGTCTTTGCCCTCAATTATCGCGATCGTGAGGATCTGGATGCCATGAGCGATCGCCTGCGTCGCGAACTCGAAGCAGCGGAAAAAGCACGACTCGCCGCCGAACAAGCCCAAGAACGCATGCGGCTGCTGGAAGAAGAGATGGCCCGTCGCCTGGCGCGTATCAAGTCCATTGCCGCCGAGAGCGAAGGCAAGATCGAAGTCGCCGAGCCGGTCGATAATCAGATCCTGGTCAGCCTGCGTATCAATTTCGATTTCGACAAGGCCGTTATTCGTCCGGCTGAATATGCCACCATGGGACAGGTTGCAGAGATTCTCAATACCTATCCGGAAGCCATGTTCCATATCTCCGGACATACCGATTCCATCGGTACCCATCTCTATAATATCCGGCTGTCACAACGCCGTATCGACAGCGTCATGGACTTTTTGGCTGAACGGGAAAACGTCGCGTCCGAACGATTTTATATGCCGGTTGGCTATGGCGAGTTGCGACCGGTGGCCGACAATGGCACCTCCGAAGGCCGCTTTCGCAACCGGCGTGTGGAATTTCTGCTCTATACCGCAGACACCGAGCCGGCGATCCCCGAAGGATCGGCTATCAAGGATATACAGGTGGTAAGCGGTGACCAGGTACGCATCGTGCTCAACGGCACAGCCGATTTCGAGGTCAAGACCCTGAGCGATCCCAATCGCCTGATCGTGGATATGCCTATGATCTTTTTGCTCAACGACAAAACCGTCTTTGAGATCAACCGCGGCCCGTTTATCCGCGCCCGCCTCGGCTATCACCCGGACAAGATGTTCTCGCGCGTGGTATTCGACCTCAATTCCCCGATCCCTCTGGAGGTACGAAGCGTCGGGCAATATATCATTGTCGAGCGGCGGTAGGGTAGAGCTATAACAGAGAAAGCGTCATCCTTGTACTTTTGGGATGACGTCGAGTGCATGAAGCTTAAAGGATGTCATTTCTGCGAGAGCATGCTCTTGAAGAATAGTCACCGAACGTCATCCCTGCAAAATGGGTTGTTGCAGAATAGTAACGGAGCGTCATTCCTGCAATCTCAGGCCGGTGTAGAATAGTAGCAAAACGTCATTCCTGCGGAGCAGGCTGTTACAGAATAGTAACGGAATGTCATTCCTGCGAAAGCAGGAATCCAGTGCTGGGGAAAACCGCTATGAATGCTATAAGCAGTGGATGAGGCAAACACTCTGTACTCTAATCATCAAGAGTTTGTCCATCGCAATAAAGCCGGATGACGTATCAATCTTTGTTTCCGCTCATAGCTATGGATCCCTGCGTCCGCAGGGATGACTCGTAGAGCAAATGTACACATTGAAGATTATTTCTGTGCAAAGAGTGCGGCCGGTCGGTATTCTGGAATAGCTTGGTCCGTAGGGATAATGACCTGTAAACAATCTGTAATTCGTGGTCCGTAGGGATGACGCCTTGACTAGAGTATTTGACGCCGTATTATGCCTGAATTGGAATTATCTTTGGCACTTTAATTGCAAAATACCTGCATCAAAGGAAATAATCCCATCCCAAACCCTTGTTGTACTGTAAATTAAAGAGTTGCAACATTTTGCAAAATGCAGCGTAAAAAAACAGTGTTGCATTTTGATCAAAAATCCGTAAATTATGGTTCAACATGTGGACAATCATAGGAATCTCTTATGAAAACACTGATGTCTCTACTCTTGTCTGCCTTGCTGTTCGGACTCGCCTTGGCGCAGGATACTGCGACCCTGACGATCTTTAACAGCAATGACATTAAAGGCTATCTCGAACCCTGTGGGTGAAAGTCTGCGCGTAATGGCGGGTTAGCTCGGCGAGCGACCATACTCGAACAACAGATTCAATCCACAGACTTTTATGTTCTGGCCGATGCCGGCGGCTATAACCGCGGCATGGGCGATATCAGTAAAGTCAAAACCGGCTTTCTGGTCAAAGGCTTGTCCCATCTGGGATACGACGCCATTAATGTCGGCACCGCCGACCTGAACGCAGGCGGTGAGTTTGTCAAGCATCTGAACGATCAGTACTCTGCCGATTTTATCTCGGCCAATCTGGTCTATGCCAACACCAACGAACCGGTCTTCCGGCCTTATAAAATCCTGGATCTCGATCCGGTCAATATGGCCAAAAATATACCCTTTACCAGCCTGCGCGTCGGCATATTCGGATTACTCGAACCCAGGGATATGCTCTTTTCCGGTACCCTGAACGAACCTCCCATGAAGAGCCTCGATCCGTTTCCCATTGCTTTGCAAACAGTGGCAGAATTAAAAGGACAGGTCGATGTTATCATCCTGCTCTATTATGGCCGGGGTAATTTTCTCGAAGATATTCTCAAAAACGTACCCGAAATCGATGCCGTGGCCATGGGCGGTGAGTATTTTGCTGCCAATCGCCTGGAACGTGAGGTCACCACACCGATCGGCGCCTCTTCGACCATGGGGAAATTTTTCAATGGCATCACCCTGCAGCTGAATGCCCAAAAAGAGGTGATCGGATCCGATCAGATCCGCATCGCCCTGACCGAACAGATCGCAGACGATCCCTGGTATCTCAATCTGGTGCAAGAATACGAAGCCAAATCCCGGGAAATGGTGGGCACACCACAGTCCCGTGCTCAACAATAGATTCGTTCATTTATCATTTCCAACGCTGTGGCCAGAGGTGTGGACACGGCGTTTTTTTTCATTGAGGTGCTGTCTTGACCATCGAGCAAATCATCGACCAGCTGCAACGCGATCCCTCGTTTCTGCAAAATGTCAGTGTCTGGAAAAAAATCGAATCCCGTGTAGCACAATATGCCGATTTTCCGGATGCTATCGATGCACGTCTGGTCAGGGCTCTGACCTCACACGGCATCCAAAAGCCCTATACACACCAGGCCGAGGCCATCGATCATATCCTGAATCAACGCAACACCACCATTGTCACGCCCACAGCCTCGGGCAAGACCCTGTGCTATAACGTACCAGTGCTCAACAGTGTCATCGAAACCAAAGAGGCCCGGGCGCTCTATCTGTTTCCCACCAAGGCCTTGTCCCAGGACCAGGTCTCGGAACTGCATAATCTCATCAAATTGGTCTCACCCGAGATCGATTTCGATATCAAGAGCTATACTTTTGACGGCGACACGCCCCAGACCGCACGTCGTGCCATCCGGTCATCCGGACATATTGTGGTGACGAACCCGGATATGCTGCACACCGGCATTCTGCCGCATCATACCATCTGGGTCAAGCTGTTCGAGAATCTGCGTTATGTGGTCATTGACGAAATCCACCACTATCGCGGCGTGTTCGGCAGCCATCTGGCCAATGTCATCCGCCGGCTCAAGCGCATCTGTGCGTTCTATAACAGCCGGCCGCAGTTTATCTGCTGTTCGGCCACCATTGCCAATCCGGGCGAGCTGGCCCAAGCCCTCACCGGTGAACCCATGCAGGTGGTGGATCAAAACGGCGCGCCCAGAGGTGCCAAGCACTTTATTCTCTATAATCCGCCGGTGGTCAATCAGGAACTGGGTATCCGGCGATCCTATGTCAAGGAAGCGCAGGAACTGGCCACCCGTTTTCTCAGGCACAACGTGCAGACTATCGTGTTTGCGCGCAGCCGCATGCGCGTCGAGATTCTCATAACTTATCTCAAGCAACATCTCAAGGAAAAAGCACAAAAAATCCGTGGCTATCGCGGCGGTTATCTGCCCCTGCAGCGCCGCGAGATCGAACGGGGCCTGCGCTCCGGTGACATTATCGGCGTCGTCTCTACCAATGCCCTGGAGCTGGGCATCGACATTGGACAATTACAGGTCTGTATCATGGCCGGATATCCCGGCACCATTGCCAGCACCTGGCAGCAATCCGGTCGCGCCGGACGCCGCTCCGGTACCTCGCTGGCAATCCTGGTATCGTCTTCGGCACCCCTGGATCAGCATATCACCCATCATCCCGAATACCTGCTGGACAAATCTCCGGAATCGGGCATCGTGGATCCGGATAATCTCATTATCCTGCTCAGCCACATAAAATGCGCGGCATTCGAGCTGCCGTTCCGCAGCAGCGAACGCTTTGGCAGTGATCATGAAAACAACGGTGGGGTCGAGGGCACGAACGAGATCCTGGAGTTTCTGCAGGAAAACAAGGTCGTGCATTTTTCCAATGACACCTGGCACTGGATGGCCGAGACCTACCCGGCCGAATCCATCAGCCTGCGCTCGGCTGCTGAAGAGAATGTGGTGATCATCGAGCAACAGGCCGGACTCGAACGCGTCATCGGCGAAATCGATCTCTTTGCCGCACCCATGATGGTGCACGACGATGCCATCTATATTCACGAAAGCCAGCAATATCATGTGGATCAGCTGGACTGGGAGCGCCGCAAGGCCTATGTG
>WJME01000246.1 GCA_014728115.1 Candidatus Zhuqueibacterota bacterium
TGACGTTCATACCGCCGATGGCGGTCATGATCACATCCTGCACATCACCGGTGGTCAACCCATACCGGGCAGCAGCGGCACGATCTATGGTAAAATCGACATAATTGCCTCCGGTGACCCGCTCAGAGATTACACTGGCTGTCCCCTGCACATTTCGCAATACCGCCTCGATTTCCTCGCCCAGATCGCTCAGGGTCTGCAGATCCGGTCCCATGAGCTTGATGCCTACCGGTGTTTTATTGCCGGTGCTCAGCATATCGATGCGGGTCTTGATGGGCATAGTCCAGGCATTGGTCAGGCCAGGGATCTGCACGGCGTTATTGAGTTCTTCAATAAGCTTGTCCATAGTCATGCCGGGCCGCCACTCGCTTTTATCCTTGAGAGTGATCGTGGTCTCGATCATGGTCAACGGCGCAGGATCCGTGGCGGTTTCAGCCCTCCCGATCTTGCCAAAGACCGTCTCGACCTCGGGAAAGCTGGCAATGATCTTGTCGGTCTGCTGCAACAATTCCTTGGCCTTGGTAATGGAAATACCCGGCAAGGTCGTCGGCATATAGAGCAGATCGCCTTCGTTCAATGGCGGCATAAATTCCGATCCGATTTGGGTCAAAGGCATAAAGCTGATGGCCACGATCAGAACCGCAACCACAATCGTGATGAGCTTGTGATCCAGTACGAAATGGATCACCGGTCTGTAGATTCGGATCAAAAAACGACTCAGCGGATGCTTTTCTTCAGGTCTGATCCGGCCGCGGATAAAATATCCCATTAAGACCGGTACCACGGTGATGGCGAGAAAGGCCGAGGCTGCCATGGCATAGGTCTTGGTATAGGCCAGAGGTTTGAACAATCGTCCTTCTTGCTGTTGCAAAGTAAAAACCGGTATAAACGACAGGGTTATGATCAACAGTGAATAGAACAGAGCCGGACCCACTTCTTTTGATGCGCGCAAGACCAGTTGCCAGTGATTTTTGCGGTCCTGCTCCGGTTCTCTTTCCATGTGCTTGTGCACATTTTCGATCATGACAATGACCGCATCGACCATGGCTCCGATGGCAATGGCAATGCCTCCCAGCGACATGATGTTGGCATTGAGTCCCTGTGCCCGCATGATCACAAAGGCGAGTAAAACGCCCAGAGGAAGGGTAAAAATGGCGACCAAAGAGGAGCGCATGTGCAGCAAAAAAAGCATGATGACAAGTGCAACAATGATACTCTCTTCGATGAGTTTTTCCTGCAAGGTATGGATCGCTCGTTTGATCAGAGAAGATCGGTCATAGGCCGTATGGATGGTCACACCATCGGGTAATCCGGCCTCGAGGTCTTGAAGTTTGGCTTTGACATTGTCGATGACCTCGAGAGCATTTTCGCCATAGCGCATGACAATGATACCGCCGACGGTTTCCCCCTCCCCGTTCCATTCGGCCACACCACGTCGCAATTCCGGACCGATATGCACCCGGGCCACATCCTTGATAAATATGGGGGCATCATTGGGTCCCATGCCCAGGGGGATCGTTTCAATATCTTCGACAGACTTTATATACCCCAGGCCACGCACCATAAACTCGGTTTCTCCCATCTCCAGCAAACGGCCTCCCACATCGTTGTTGCTGCGCTTGATGGCCATGCGAACCTTGTTCAGGGAGAGATTATACGCCTGCAGCTTGACCGGGTCGACCTCGACCTGATACTGCTTGACAAATCCCCCAATGCTGGCCACCTCGCTGACGCCCGGAACACTGGCCAGCTCGTATTTCAGATACCAGTCCTGTATGGATCGCAGCTCTTGTAAATTATACTCGACTCCGCCATCGAGCACATATTCATAGACCCAGCCCACCCCTGTGGCATCCGGACCCAACTGGGGAGTGACACCGGACGGCAAACGGCTGGATGCGAAATTGAGATATTCCAATACCCGGCTGCGCGCCCAATAAAGATCTGTACCATCTTCAAAGATGATATAGACCATTGAAAATCCGAAAAAAGAATAGCCACGCACGACTTTGGCATAGGGCACGGAAAGCATGGCCGTGGTCAATGGATAAGTGACCTGGTCTTCGACTACATTGGGTCCCTGGCCCGGATATTCGGTGAGAATGATCACCTGCACATCGCTCAAGTCGGGAATCGCATCCACCGGGGTCTGTTGAATCGCCACCACACCGGCAAAAATCAGTGCCACGATACCGATCAGAACCAATATTCGGTTGTTTATCGACCATTCGATTGTTTTTTCTAACATAACCTACTCGTATTGTTATTTATCATCGCATCAAGAATCATTTATCGTGCAAAAGCATACTGCAGAGGGCAAAGGCACGGGACATGCTCTATACAGTTTACTCCCTGCGCCATGCCCTTTGCTTTATATCATTCCATTCCAAATTCTAAATTCGTAAACCGTGCTATTTTTTCTCCAGCTTCATCTTACAAATCGGACACCGTCCTTCAGGTTCGGTTGTCACAAATTCCGGATGCATGGGACAGGTGTAAAACTCTGCCGATTCAACATCCACCGTCTCGAGCTCATCCACCGGTGTCAGGATCATGCCACAATCCGGGCATCTGGCATCCGGATCGCTGGTAATGAATTCCGGGTGCATGGAGCAGGCATAGAGCGCCTGCGAGGAATCCATGTCTGTAGCCCGGACATGGTCATGCCCGCTATGATCATGTCCGGCACTGTCCTGCATGGATTTTTCCCTCGCTCCCTGCATATCATGTCCCGTATGATCATGTTCATCTTGCATAATGGTTTCCACTTGCCGGTCCACAGAATCCGCAGGCTGTGGTTCCAGACGGGCAGCCCGCATTTTAGCGATAGCTTCGCGGGTACGGCTTTCTGAATCGAGTAAAAACTGTCCGTTGGTCACCACGCGCTCTTTTACAAAGAGTCCGGATAACACCTGCACATAGCCATCATCCCCTTCAGCGCCGGTCTTGATTTCCCGGGGTTCGAACCGGCCATCACCCTGAGCAACGAATACAATCTTTCGTACTCCGGAATGGATCACCGCATCTGCCGGGATCGCCAGGGCCTGTTCGGCGATGGGACTGAATATCTTGACTGTCGCAAACATGTCCGGTTTGAGTTTTTGCTCGCGGTTATCAAAGACCAGCCGCACCTTTCCGGCTTTGGATTTGGGATCGAGATAAGGATAGATAAACTCGACTTTGCCCTCGAGATCCATACCATGGATAAAATCCATTTCAAGGCTTGCGGTTTGGCCCTTTTCAACCAGAGGAAGCTCTGACTCGTAAACCGTCGCCTCGACCCATACCGTATTAATGTTGGCAAGATGAAACAGGTCTTTGCCGGGCATCACCTTGTCCCCCTCTACAATGGCCTTATGAGTGACGATACCGCTATAAGGCGAATGCATCGTCAGGGTGCGACGCACCTCACCGGTCTCCTGCAGGTTTTGGATTTCCGATTCAGGGATATCCCAGTAAGCGAGCCTGCTGCGCGCGGATTCGAGCAAGCGGGTCGCACCCTTTTTTACCGATTCGATGGAACTATTGTTGAGCTTTTCCACGCTGTTTCGCGCAAGCAGATATTCCTCCTGAGCCGAGACGAGCTCGGGGGAATAGATTTCAAGCAAAGGCTCGCCTTTGTGCACGGATTGTCCGGCAGTATTGATAAACAATTTCTCGACCCAGCCGGAAAATTTGGTATTGATGGTGTACTGGTTATCCTGAGCATAGGTCACTTTGCCATACGCCCGGATGGTGCGTTCCAGGTCTCGTACCTCCACCGGGGCGGTTTGCAAATTCATGTTTTGCTGAATCGCCGCATCGATGGTGATCGATCCGGCTCCTCCGGCCTCCTCACCTTCATAGACCGGCACCAGATCCATGCCCATCTTTGACTTGCCTGGCTTTTCATAGATCTCTGTGGGATCCATGGGGGCACGCCAGTAGAGAATTTCCCCTTTTTCCTTGCTCGTCTCTATTTCCGAGTCAGACCCTTTGATCGGCGTAAGGCGCATGCCGCAAATAGGACAATCGCCGGGCTCATCCGAGATCACTTCCGGGTGCATACCACAGGAATAGAGCTGTTCGAATTCTGTCTCTGCAGCAGGTTCGGATTCTCCGCCGGAAAAAAGAAAGTATGATCCGCCAACACCCAGGGCGAGTCCGATGATAAATATGAGTATCCATTTCATGTTCATGATGACTATAGTTCCTCATTGATTTGATTAAATCCGGTGATACGTTCATAGTCGGCCAGAGCTTTGTAATAGTCGGTCACAGCGCGATGGTTTTCGAGCTGATAATTCAAAAGTTGTTTCCAATTGTTGATCAGCGTTAAAAAATCGACCTTTGTCACTTGATAGCCTGACAGCGCGGATTCGAAAGATTGTTCGGCCTGAATCAGGATTCCTTCCCGGTATAGCCGGGTGCGTTCTTTTTGTTGTTGTACCAGGGCCCATGTTGCTTGTTCTTTTGCCTGCACCTGATTGAGAATCTGACGGTACTCTGCCTGGGCCGCCAATTCTTGTTTTTTATTCTCCTGAACAGCGGCTCTTTGCTTGCTCTTGAAATAGAGCGGGATATTCATAGATACTGTGGCTGAAAAAAAATCGTGCATGACCACTCCGTTTTGCAGGTCATTGCGCTGGTTATAGGTGGCGCCAAGAGCGAAATTGGGATAAACATCCTTTTTCGCCAAATCGACTTTCTTTTCTGAGCTTGCCAGCACTTCCTGCCACGCCAGAATAAGAGGCCGTTGTGTTTTAATGTCCTCAAATGCGATCCGGTCGGCCACAGACAGGTCCTGATAAATATCCGGGATCGTTTCCAGATCCGAGGAGGATGGACGATCCAGCAAGCTGTTCATCGTTGCCAGGGTCGCCTGCCGCTTTTGTTGCCACATGAGCCGGTCATCCTCGAGTCGGGTGAATTCGACCTGGGCGCGCAGCACATCCTGTTGCAAGCCCTTGCCCGTGACATATTGGGTCTGTGCCACCTCGAGCAGTTGTGTGACCAGATCTTTGTTTTTATCCACAGTTTCCAGGGCCCGGTCGATAAAATAGAGATCAAAATAGGCACGAATGACCGCAGAACGCAGTCGATTTTCGGCTTCTTGCAGCTGAAGTTCTTTTTGTCGTACCTGCAAGCGGGCAATCTCTTTTTTCAGACCCAGTTTGCCGGGAAAGGGAAACAGTTGCATGACCCCGATCATCTTGCTGGTCATGGGTTCCTGGTCAAAGGCAAAACTGTTCACCGGCAGATTCATCAGTCCCAGATTGAGCTGGGGATCAGGCAAGGCGCCGGCCTGCGATACGGTCTCCCGGGTGGCCTCTACCCTCTCGCGAACCGCCTCGAGTCCGGGATTTTTTGCCAAAGCTTCGGCAACCAGATCATGAATATCTGTCTGGGCAGAAACAACACCAAAAGTTAATAACCAGCTGAGTAATATTTGTCTAATGATTTGCA
>WJME01000247.1 GCA_014728115.1 Candidatus Zhuqueibacterota bacterium
AACGTTTGGATAACCTGCGCGCGGGCCAACCCCGCACATTATTTCAAAAACCAATGAACCTGAAAAGCCCCATATTTAGCCAAACCGCACGCGCCCCGCGCGTCAGGTTGAGCCGATTGTTAGACCATGTGCCGGCAGAGATTTAATTGCAATAATAAACACTGGTGAATTATTCTTTTTCTTTCTTTTTCCCAGCTATGCGTTGAACTTCTATGTCAAAATCGGAAATGTATTCTTTGTCCTGTTTGACACGATATACATCATACTCTTGTTCAGCCTTGATTTTAGCTTTCAACGCACTAACTTTGCCCTTATCCTGTAAAATAGGGTAATTCGATAATTCAAGAAAACCATGGAGGAATTCAATCCATTCACCCATTCGAGTTACAATTTGGCGTTGTGCCCTATTTTCTGCCAAATCAAGATATGCTGAGACGATCTGATTCAATTCGGCTATATGTGCCTCATTAAGATAATTTTTAGCGACTATAACATCCGATTTTTGTATTTTCCCATCCGGGGCATGTTTCCAATTTATCAACCCCATGTGAATTTTGGAAGCATCGGCCGAGTTGTAAATAATTTCAGCAGCAGTTTTTCCCGTTATCGCCCAATGAAGTTTGTTTTGCACTGTCGCAAAAAAATCTTTGGTCATTGGCGAGTTCTTATCATAGTCTGCAGACAATGCATAGATATCTGTGATTTTTTGGTAGAACCGCCGTTCACTCGCACGGATCTCTCTAATGCGCTCTAAAAGCTCATCAAAATAATCTTTGCCGAAAACCTGACCGCCTTGTTTAAGCCGCTCATCGTCAAGAACAAAGCCTTTGATTATAAATTCTTTTAGTGTTTTGGTGGCCCACATACGAAATTGAGTTGCTTGATAAGAATTGACACGATAGCCAACAGAAATGATGACATCAAGGTTATACAGTTTTATAGGTTTATCCGAATGACCAAAGTGCATTTTTTGCACATTGCTTTTTTCGACCAGTTCACCACTTTCAAAAATATTATTCAGATGCTTGGTAATGACACTTCTGTCTTTCCCGAAAAGCTCCCCAATTCTTTTTTGAGTTAACCAAACAGTTTCATCTTTTAACAGTACCTCAATATTCACGTCACCATCTGAGGATGTGAACATTATAAAGTCGGATTCTTTTACTGGTTTATCAGAGCTCATTCTATTCAACATCTTAAAGGATTGTAATTTGTTTTGAAGAAAAGCTAATGATCGAAAAACTGTACTGCAGCTACTTTTTATTTTTTCTGGTCTAACGTCATGTCATAACTGGTGAAAACGCAAAAGAGGAGCGCAAAAACACAACATATCTGCATATGAGATGCATTGATTAAAGCCTTTGAGGCGTTTTTATCCAGTTAATGCCATGGTTATACCGTTACTGGAAATATTACTTTATATTTTTCTTGATTTTGTTTTCAATTTCCTGAATATCTTGTTTATCTGCCAAATCAGCTTCATAAGCTTTTCTCCGCTCATCAAATTCGTCATAGATCTCTCTGACTTTTTCTTCCATTTCCGCCTTAGATATTGAGCCTTTACCGGTGAGAAACTTTTTATCATTCAACTCCAGAATGCGATCCACGTTTTCCTGCCAGAAGGACATGGGAATATCCAGACGGTTTTTGGCACGTAACTCGGCTGTCTCCAGAAAGATAACCACCAGGCGGTTCAGGATGTCGATCTCATCTTTACTGAGATAATTTTTGGCAATAAAAATATCCTGTTTGCGGACAATCGAGCCTTTCCAGGAAGTGAGTGCCATGTTTTCCTTTGACGCATCTGCCCGGGATACGATGATTTCTGCGGCTGTTTTACCGGTTACGGCATAGAGCAGCTTGTTCTGAGTTTCGGCAAAAACATCTGTGTGGCTTTATCTGTGGGATCATAATCGCTGCTTAAGGCAAAGAGATCCCGGATCTTTTGGTAAAAGCGCTTCTCAGAGGCCCGGATGTCCCGGATACGTTCCAGCAATTCATCAAAATAGTCCGGCCGGCCATCTGGATTTTTCAGGCGCTCGTCATCCATAACAAAGCCTTTTATCATGTATTCTTTGAGGTTGCGATTGGCCCAGATACGAAACTGTGTACCTCTTTTGCTCCGCACCCGAAAACCAACAGCCAAAATCATGTCCAAAGAGTAAAAGGCTACCTTGTATTGTTTACCGTCTGCGGCAGTTGTTAAGTAATTCTTTACAACTGAAGACTCGTGTAACTCTCCTTCTTTCAGTATCTTGGCAATATGTTGACCGATGTTTTGCTTGGAGGTGTCAAAAAGTTCTGCCATTTGGTTCTGGTTCATCCATACATTTCCGTCCCTGGCATACAATGAAACCGAGGCTTTACCATCAGTCGTGTTGTATATGATGATATTGTTTTTATCATGACTCATTTAAAATTGCCTCAATAATTATTATCTCTTTGTTAATCTATAGAAATTGTCGATCATCTGGTAAACTTTACTTTCTTGCCCGGCCCGGTATAACGGGTACATCACCGGTTGGAACAGCAGAAGATGAAACTGATATAAAAAGAGAACCTCTTATGCCACCCAAATCTATCAAAAAGAAAGGCTGTTCCAATCCGGTGCATGTTTTGTTAGCATATTGTACAGAATTTGATT
>WJME01000024.1 GCA_014728115.1 Candidatus Zhuqueibacterota bacterium
GGATTATGAGGTCTATCAGAGCTTTAGAAAAAGTGACGGACGTCTTGCGTTTGCCGCGACTCATCGATCAGGTGATTTTCTGAAATGCGGCCGGCATTGGACTGCATTGGTGCGTATTACCCTGGTTTGCCAGTCCATTGGCAGCAGGGTTGGCCTGAGTGAAAACCGTAATTCTCCTGCTTTTCTGGTCCTCGATATGGATGGTCAGGATATTACCGGCGAGATACAGCCTTTTCCTGCCATCAGGCAATTGCAGAATTTTGTGTTTTCACTCAAGCCGGGATGGCAACTCATTTCACTGCCCGGTATTGCTTCGAGTATGCAGGTTTCAGAGCTTTTTCCCAAAGCGATAGGGGGGATCGCATTTGACTGGAGGGGAGAGGTCTATTATCCGGTAGAACACTTGGAACCGGGTCGTGGATACTGGATTGCACAAAATGAGGCTCAGGAAGTAACACAGTTGATTTTCGGCTCGAGCATATATGAACGCACATTTTTTGAGCGAGGATGGTTTTTGATAGGGGGGGTAGACAGACCGAGCAGTTTTGATGCCCCAAAGGTAGATCCTTCCGGGTCGATTTATCCTCCTGCCTTTTTTTACGATCAGTCTATGCAACAATATAGAGGCGTCACTACCCTGAATCCGAGTGTTGGGTATTGGGTAGCAGTTTTGAGACCCTGTGTACTCGAGATGCCAGGTCATGAAACCACATCCGTCAAAGAGCAGCATTACGAAACAGAAATCCTTCAGGCTGATTTGGGCACACAACCTCCCCCTCCTCCTGGCATCGACACCTCAGTGTTGGCCGGATTTGATTCCGATGTTCCGCACTCTTGTAAATTGTTACAAAATTATCCCAATCCTTTTCATTCTCTAACCTCGATTCCTTTTTTTATCCGCAAGCGCGAGCGAATCCATATCGGTATCTATAACATCAATGGCCAACTCGTACGCACGCTGTACGATCAGGAGCTCTTGCCCGGCATGCACAATGTCATTTGGGACGGCACAGACCAGGCCGGTCAGAGCGTAGGGGCTGGCGTTTACTTGTGTAAAATGCAAAGTACCGGATTTATGGATGTCAAAAAGCTTATTTTGGTGCATTAGAGCCAATATTTTTTGCAAAAGACATCGCAACACTTGAATAATAACTCGACAAAGATTATATTTGCGTGTCACTGATTAATTTTGTACTTTTAAAAACTGAATCGGACTCATTTTATATGAGTGAATTATCGGTCGTCATTGTCAGCTATAATGTGCGCGCCTTTTTAGAACAGGCATTGACCAGTATTCAAAAAGCGCTTGTTTCCATTCCTCATGAAATTTTTCTTGTTGACAATGCCTCAACAGACGCCAGTGCGGATTTGGTAGAGAGGCGTTTCCCGACCGTAAAATTGATACGAAATCGAAAAAATGTGGGTTTTGCACGTGCGAATAATCAGGCGATCCGGCTCTGCCAGTCGCCTTTTATTTGCTTGATTAATCCCGATACACTGGTACAGGAAGACACCTTTAAAGTTCTTTTACAATTTCTGGCTGATCATCCGGAAGCCGGAGCTGCTGGTTGCCGGATTCTCAATCCCGATGGTTCGCTTCAATTGGCCTGTCGTCGCAGTTACCCCACGCCCTGGGTAGCGTTTACCAAAATTATCGGTCTGGCTGCTGTGTTTCCCAAGAGTCGATGGTTTGGTCGTTACAATCTGACATTTCTCGACCCGGAACAGGTCGCTGATGTGGATGCGATTTCCGGGTCTTTCATGATGTTACGCAAGGAGGTTATCGAGCAAGTCGGACTGCTGGATGAGTCGTTTTTTATGTATGGAGAGGATCTCGATTGGTGTTACCGTATCCGCAAAAGGGGTTATAAAATCTATTATGTTCCGGATACTCAGATCATCCATTTCAAGGGCGAGAGTTCGAAAAAAGCCCCATTCGAACAACGCCGGCTCTTTTATGAGGCTATGCGTTTATTCGTACTCAAACATTTCAGCCGGGGAAAGGCGCTTGTTCCTTCATGGATCTTGATCGGTGCCATCTGGATGCGGGCAGTCCTTTCCTATCTGTCGCAAACCCTGCAAACATTTGCCTTGCCTATGATCGATCTTTTGATCATGACCTTTTCCCTTGCCATGGCGATTTTTATGCGTTTTAGGCCAGAATTCCCATGGGAAGGTTTTGTTGCGGTGCACGTGATTTATAGTTTAATATGGCTGACCAGTCTGGCTGCGCATGGAGTGTACAGACAATCAAGACTCTCCGGAAGCAAGGCAGCAGGCGCCATTGTGCTTGGGTGGTTGATCAATACGGCGATCACTTATTTTGCCAAATCCATCGCCTTTTCGCGGGCTGTGGTTTTTTATGCGGGTGCCCTGAATTTATTACTCGTTCCTGTGTGGCGAATCGCAATAAAATCCCTTGCGTTTACGCATTGGGGAGAGCGAACCCATCTCTTGCAGGAAAGTCTTTTTGGGATTCGCTCGATCTTGGTCGGTGATGCCGATTCGCTTGCGCGGGTGATCAAACGCCTGCAAAGGGCAAATTTAAAACAGCATCTTGTCGGTATCGTCTTGAGCAGCGGCAATATCGATGAGCTTGTTGTCGAGGGCATTCCGGTATTGGGCTACTTTGATGACCTGAATGAAATTCTTTTACGAGAGAAAATAAATCAGGTATTGTTTGCTGTTCACCGGCTTTCATACAACCGCATTTTTAATCTCATCGCTCAATCCCGGAGACGGCCGGTCGAATTCAAACTCATTCCTAATGATATGGATGTGCTGATCGGAAAATCCAGTATCGATGAAATTGATGAAATCCCGTTTGTCGAGCTAGAGTATCAATTTCAAAATCCGGTATGGCGATGGCTGAAACGCATACTGGATGTGGTCTTTTCATTTGTGGCTATGATTGTTTTGATGCCTGTATTCTTTTTTGAGCTTTGGATTCGAAAAAATCCCATTATGCATGAAAAGATGAGATTAGGCAGGGATCGTGTCAAGGTACATCGATTCAAGAACAGTTCTCGTTGGCAGCTGCTGCCCATTTTATGGGATATCTTTACAGGCCGAGCGTCTCTTGTCGGGCGTGATCGGTCGCACAAAATCGACACAAAGGATCATTTGGGATTTTATCTCAAGCCAGGTTTTACCAGTCTGGAACAAGTACAAAATCGCTCTGATCTGACGACCGCAGAAAGGGAGCGTCTCAGACTCTATTATATAAAAAATTATTCTCCCCTTTTGGATGTAGAAATTTTGTTAAAATCGCTTTATCAGTCCTTGAAAATAGGCCGATAAAGACAGTGTATGAGTACATAAACACAAATAGGGCATCAGTCTATGAGCAAGTTTGTTTTAGATTTTGAAAAACCCATTGTCGAGATCGAGCGTCGCATTGCAGAATTGCGTGATTTTTCTATTGAAGAAGATCTCGAAATTCAGAATGAAATTGAAAAATTGCAGACCAAGGCAAAAAAGCTTCGCAGGGATATTTTTTCCAAGCTCACCCGCTGGCAGCGGGTACAGTTGGCAAGACATCCCAACCGGCCTTATACGCTCGATTATATTCAGAAATTCATAACCGATTTTGTAGAGTTGCATGGAGACAGAGGATTCAGAGATGATCCGGCCTTGGTCGCCGGCATTGGCAAACTCGATGGCCTGCCTGTTGCGATCATCGGTCATCAAAAGGCCAGGGACACCAAAGAGAAATTACGCCGTAATTTTGCCATGCCTAGTCCGGAAGGATACCGCAAAGCATTAAGAGTCATGAAAATGGCGGCACGCTTTGATCGTCCGGTCATCTGTTTGTTGGACACTCCTGGTGCCTATCCAGGGATAGGTGCAGAAGAGAGAGGGCAGGCCGAGGCGATTGCCCGAAATCTGTTTGAAATGTCACACCTGCCTGTGCCAATTGTCGTGGTTGTCATTGGAGAAGGTGCCAGCGGGGGGGCATTGGGCATTGGTGTGGGGGACAGGGTGTATATGATGGAAAATACCTGGTATTCTGTGATTTCTCCTGAAGGATGTGCCGCAATTTTATATAGGGATGCATCAAATGCACCTCAAGCCGCCGAATCCATGAAAGTCATTGCGAACGATCTGTTGGAATTGCAAGTCATTGACAAGATTATACCAGAGCCTGTCGGTGGTGCTCATTGTAATCACGATGAAGCTGCTGCAATTTTAAAACAAGAACTGGTAGAGACACTGCAAGAATTGATGACAATACCCAAAGATCAATTGATCGCAGACCGAATAGATAAATTTGGAAAGATGGGCTTTTGGCAGGAATAATGAGTTTTGCTGAATAATCACCCATTATCCCGGATCTCTCGTCGGAATAGTGGGTGATCGTTCTTTGTCATCTCTCATCATATTGGAAATCCTCTTTTTAGGCCCTCTCTTTTTACCTTCGTTTGCCTTTGGTTTTATAGAATTCGCTTGACTCTTTATTAATTTTATGATATATTTTTAGATATGCAGAAATAATACGGTCTCAGGCTCATGTTAAAGCGTCGCGTATTGTTATTAAATGCCAATTATGAACCTCTAACGATCATTTCAGCCAGAAAAGCGATTTTGCTGTTGTATATGGAAAAAGTAGAAATGATCGAAAGAAGAGAGTTATGGGTACGTTCGATTCACATGGCCTTGCCGTTGCCAAGCGTCATCAGATTACGCGAATATATCAGGTTACCTTATCGTCGTGTCGAATTGACCCGGCGAAATATTTTGAAACGGGATGGCTATCGATGTCAATATTGTGGATCAAAGAATCGCCATATGACCATCGATCACATTATCCCCAGACGAAGAGGGGGGCTGGATTCTTGGGAAAATCTCGTCTGTGCCTGTATCGAATGCAATCATCGCAAGGGCGATAAGAGTTTGGAACAGGCAAATTTGAAACTGATCAGCCGTCCGAGACGTCCCAATCGCTTGTTCTTTTTGCGTAATTTTATTGGACAAGATGAAGAGCCCTGGAAACCCTATCTTTATGCGTCCTGAGACAAGAAATGAACAATCGATGATCGAATGACAAATGGCCGTAGGTTTATCAACGACGGCCTTCATTATGTTTACCGAACCGATAGATGCGGTAAAAGCAATGCTTTATAAGGTCAAACTGGATGCATTTGAAGGTCCTCTGGACCTTCTTTTGTTCTTGATAAAAAAGAATGAACTCGATATATATGATATTCCGATTTCGTTGATTACCGGTCAATTTTTGGAATATATTGAGATTATCCAATTATTGGATCTCGAGTCTGCCAGCGATTTTATTCTTATGGCTGCCACGCTCATGCGAATCAAAGCGCAGATGCTGTTGCCCAAGCCTGAAGTCGAGGAAGAAGAGGAAGAGGTCGTTGATCCAAGACAAGAGCTGGTGACTCGGTTATTGGAATATAAACGATTCAAAGATGTCGCTGAAGATCTGGCTGAACATGAAAATCATGCCAGTCAACTCTACCGACGCGGTAGCTTTAAATTTGAAGAAAATGGCTATACAGCATCACAAGAAGAGGGTTCAACCGCCTCATTGTTCGATCTCGTTGCTGCCTTCCGAAAGTTATTAACAGATCGCAATAAAAAATTTGTGGTACATCGCGTCGAGGAAGTCAGTGTTACAGTGGAAGAGAGGATTGCGTTTATCTCGGAAAAATTACAGCAACAGTCCGAGATCAAATTCAGCACGTTATTTGACGAACGTGATCCTAAAATGGTATGGATTGTGACATTTATCGCTATTTTAGAGATGACCAAGCGAAGAATGATCCGGCCAATTCAAAATAATGCATTCGAGGAAATATTGCTGGTCAATTTGAATGGATAAGCAAGAACTGGTTAGAGTATTGGAAGCATTGATCTTTGCTTCTGATTCTCCGCTTAGCCTAAAACAGATGCAGAGCCTTTTAGCTGAGGTGGCAAAGGACGATATATTAGAGGCGCTGAATGTTTTAGGGGATTCTTTTCAAGATCGTTCGTTCTTTCTCAAAAAAGTTGCCGGTGGATATCAATTGGCTTCCAAGCCCGAATATTCGCAATGGATAAAAACCATGCTTTCGGGTAAGGAGAGCAGCCGGTTGAGCCGGGCTGCACTGGAAACCCTGGCAATTATCGCGTTTAAACAACCGATCAGTCGCGTCGAAGTCAATGCCATTCGAGGTGTCAATTCTGATGGTGTGATTCGAACCCTGCTCGAACGCAAGCTTATCGATATGGCCGGCCGTGACGACGGGCCGGGAAGAGCATTGCTGTTCCAGACAACAAACGATTTTCTGCAGTATTTTGGTATCGATGATATCACCGATCTCCCCCGACCCAAAGAAGTGGAGGAGCTATTGGCTGAAGGAGAGGGGGGCAAGCTGTTACAAGATTTGCCTGAAGAACAGCTTTTAAAGCTAGAAGATCATGAGGATGCACAGGAGCAAGAGCCAGAGAACAAGACTGATGCCGAATCAAAAGCTTCAGAACAAGGATCCTGATGCGAATTAATAAATACTTGGCCGCATGTGGTGTGGCTTCACGCCGTGCAGCAGAACAATTGATCCTTGATGGGCGTGTAAGAATAAACGGCAAGGTTGTTATTGACCTGGCAACACAGGTTAATGCCGATCGCGATGAGGTGCGTTTTGATGGTAAAGAGATCAAACCCGACACGCGTGCGAGATATGTTATGCTCAACAAACCCAAGGGCGTGGTGGTTACTGCAAAAGATGAAAAAGGCAGAAAAACTGTCACGGATCTAGTACGTAGCCGCGAAAGGATTTTTCCGGTAGGTCGGCTGGATATTGACACTGAAGGCTTGTTGATTCTGACCAATGATGGTGATCTTGCACATCGGCTCATGCATCCCAGATATCAGATCAGCAAAACCTATCGCGTACGACTGACCAGACCGTTCCAGGTTGCTGACTTTGACCCCCTGACAAAGGGTGTCGAACTGGAAGATGGATTGACTTTGCCAAGTCAGGCCTATTATTATACTGACGATCCATCCAGGGTTGAAGTGCGGGTCACAGAAGGTCGCTATCACCTGGTAAAGCGTATGTTCGAAGCTCTGGGGTATGAGATTAAATCATTAAAACGTATACAAATCGGGCCTCTTTCTATGGGAACGCTGGCACGCGGTCATTGGCGTCCACTCAATGCTATGGAAGTCGAGTATCTGAAACAGGCAGTGGGTCTGAGTGAGAGAAAACGAGGGTCACGCAAGAATTGGAGACGACGTTCATAATCACCATTGATGGTCCTGCAGGCTCTGGCAAGAGTTCCACGGCAAAAGCTGTGGCAGAAAAACTTGAATTCCTTTTCCTCGATTCCGGGGCCCTGTATCGTGCGATTACCCTGGCTGCGCTCGAGCAAAATATAGACCTTCATGATCCGGGTCAAGTCAAAGAGTTGGCTCAAAGCTGCAAGATTGATTTAAGACAGGTGAATCGAGACCTGTTGGTTTTTCTTGATGACCGTGATGTGACCGAACACATTCGAAATCCAAAAGTGACACGGGCCATTGCTCCCATTGCTGCCATGCCAGAGGTGAGAGAAGAATTGGTAAACCGAATGCGTGAAATGGCCAAAGAACAGAGTCTTGTCGCCGAAGGACGCGATATGGGGTCTGTTGTGTTTCAGCAAGCGGATTTAAAAATCTATATGCAAGCCACAATCGGGGAAAGAGCTCACAGGCGTCAGCAAGAATTGAAGCAAAAAGGAATACAGGTCTCTTTGCAAGACCTTGAGGAAGAGATTGCAAGACGAGACCATAGCGATGCAAATCGGGCGCATGGGCCACTGGTAAAACCTCAGGATGCCCTGGTCCTGGATACATCTTCGATGACCCTTGAAGAACAAGTGGATTGGGTTGTGGCAAAAGCCCGAAAACGAGGTGCCAGGTGAAGATTGTAATCGATCCAAACGCGGGTGTATGTCCCGGTGTTAAAAATGCGATCCGGATTGCTGAAAAAAATGCCGGAAACGGATCTCTGATAGCCCTCGGTGCACTGATTCATAATCCACAGGAAGTTCAGCGTCTGGATAGAATCGGCGTTAGATATATTGACCAGGAAGGGATAGAATCCGGTCAACAACTGGATTCGATTCGCGGAAAAAAAGTACTGATTCGGTCTCATGGGATAACCCCGGCACTTTTGAATACCTTGAAACCAGAGTGTAGCATTTTGGATGCGACCTGTAGCCGTGTCAAACGTGTTCAAAAAGTAATCCATGAACATACAAGCCAGAACTATCAGATCATTATTGTGGGTAAAAAAAATCACCCCGAGATGCGAGGGTTGTTGGGATATGCCGGAGACAATGGCATAGGGGTTTCACGCAAACAGGATCTGGACAAATTGGAATACTCGCGTCCCACTCTGGTCGTGGCACAAACCACTGCCAGTCCTGAACTCTGGCATACGGTTTGTGAAGATTTGCAAAATAGAGAGATCAATTTAAAGATTATAGATACTCGTTGTAAGGTTATAGCACGACATCATGAACATATTCGTTCTTTTGCACAACGTATGGATGCTGTGGTGGTGGTTGGAGGTAAGACCAGCTCAAATACCGCAGTGCTTTTTGAAATCGTGCGATCTGTCAATTGCCACGCTCAGTGGATCGAACAGGCAGATGAATGGGTTTTGCCTTCTGCCAAAACCATAAAAACCCTGGGAATCACCGGGGGAGCCTCGACACCACTGTGGCAGTTGGAGGCCGTACGAGATGAGATCGGCCGTTACGTCCGAGAAGGACGTTAAAAAATAATAACAAGGAGGTATTAACCAAATCATGAGCGAACAAGTTAACCCCAAACCTCTGGATGAAAATCCGGAGCAACAAGAAGCGGCAATTAATGCCGAAGAAAAAGAGATCATCAAAGAGGCAGAACCTACTCCGGTAAAACCCAGTGAACTGGAGACGGGTAAAGTCTATACCGAATTTGATGATTTGGATGAATTGGAAAAAGAGTACACGGAACAGGAATTTGATAGCCTGGCTCGACTGTACGAAGACACCATGTCCGACTTTGTGGGCGGACAAGTCGTTGTCGGAAAAGTACTTGCAGTAAATGATAAAGAGGTGTCTGTCGATATCGGATTCAAGTCCGAAGGCACCATTCCTATTGAAGAGTTTAATTCGCCGGAAGAAATTATGGTCGGCGATAATATAGAAGTGTTTATCGATGATGTTGAAGATACAGACGGGATGCTGGTTCTTTCCAAGCGCAAGGCAGATTTTATGAAAGCCTGGGAGCGTCTGATCGATCAGTATGAAAAAGGCGAGATCATCGAAGGTCGCTGTACCCGACGCATCAAAGGTGGCATTGTTGTCGATTTGGGGGGGGTAGATGCATTCTTGCCCGGTTCACAGATCGATGTACGTCCCATAAGGGATTTTGATGCTCTGATCGGGCAGATGATGGAATTTAAAATTGTCAAAGTCAACCATATGCGGAAAAACATCGTCGTCTCTCACCGCGTACTCGTTGAACAAGAGCTCAAGGGCCAGCGTGAAAAGATTCTCAACGAGCTCGAACGCGGTCAGATTCTCGAAGGTACGGTCAAAAATATTACCGATTTTGGGGTATTTATCGACCTCGGTGGTGTAGACGGCCTCTTGCATATCAATGATCTTTCCTGGGGACGCGTTTCCCATCCCTCTGAGATCGTTTCTTTGGATGAAAAGATCAAAGTCGTGGTGCTGGATTTTAACGAACCCAAAGATCGTATCTCTCTGGGTCTGAAACAGCTGCAAGCCCACCCCTGGGAAGATGTGGAAACAAAATATCCTGTGGGATCTCTGGTTCGCGGGAAGGTTGTCAGTATCTCCGATTACGGTGCCTTTGTTGAACTGGAAAAGGGTGTTGAAGGTCTCATTCATATCTCGGAAATGTCCTGGACTCAGCATATCAAACATCCGTCAAAAATCCTTGCGGTTGGCGAGATGGTAGATGCCAAGGTTCTCAATATTCAAAAGGATGAACGCAAAATTTCATTGGGCCTCAAGCAACTCGAGCCCGATCCATGGGAAACATTGGCTGAAAAATATCCCGTTGGTAGCCGTCATAAAGGTATTGTACGCAATCTTACCAATTTTGGCGCTTTTGTGGAACTCGAAGAGGGCATTGATGGATTGATCCATATTTCAGATCTCTCCTGGACCAAAAAGATTCGTCACCCCGGCGAAGTTGTCAAAAAGGGCGACGAGATTGAAGTCATTGTTCTCAATGTGGACAAGAACAATCGCCGAATTTCTTTGGGTTATAAACAGACCAAGGACAATCCCTGGGATTATTTGGAGCAAAAATATCAGCCTCAAGTCAAGACCGAAGGTAAAGTCGTGCGATTGATCGAAAAGGGATTAATCGTAGAGCTGCCGGATGTTGTCGACGGGTTTGTGCCCATGTCGCAGTTGAGCAAAGAAAACCTCAGCAAGCCAGCCGATGGGTATCAAATCGATGACGTGCTCGAACTGACGGTGATCGAGTTCAACAAGGAGAATAAAAAGATCGTTCTTTCCGAGAACGCCTCCGGCCAGATATCGCCGGACGAAATGGAAGATGATGAAGAGTATTCCGGATCTAATTCTGTAAGCAAACCTTCCTCTTCCGAAGAGAAACCGAAAAACACAGAATCTCCCTCTGAAAAATCCGAACCTGAATCCGATTCCGAAGAAAAATCCGAAAAGTAGACTCTATGATTCTGTTCAAGAGTTGAGTCCGTTCATATGGGCTCAACTCTTTTTTTTTCATATAAAATAGTTGAAAGTTCAGGACAATTTCCTTACGTTTACTAAAATAAACTCTAGCCAGAGTCTCGGAGGATATATGTGGATTTTTAGATGGATTTTTATGGCCATCGTCATGATTTTAATCATTGGCTTTGCCATGCAAAACACGGAGCAACGAGTGACCATACAATTCCTCGATTATGCAACCCAGCCCTTACCTTTGTGGATTATCATGTATGCTTCATTCGCTGTTGGTGTTTTGTTTTGGTTATTGGTTTCGATTTTCCAGATCCTCATGTTAAAACGGGATCTCGCCAAACAGCGTAAGGAGATAAAAAATCTCAAAGCCGAACTGGATCGCTTGCGAAATGTTTCAATCGAAGAACAAGTGGTTCCTACGCCCGAGGAAAATGCCAAAAAACAAGGATACCCTGCCAAGGAGTAGTCTGAATGAGCCCTTATCTGATCCCCGCCATTGGCGTTATTGTTGTTGTCTTGTTTGTTTTTATCGTGTGGGTGATTGTGCGCCAGCGTGGTAAAGCAAAACCAAACCTGGCACAAAAACATTATATCGATGGATTAAATCTTTTAATCGATGGTCATCTTGATCCTGCTCTGGAAAAATTACGAAAAACCGTTCAGATGGATACGGGATTCATCAATGCCTATATCAAAATTGCGGATATCTATCGACGAAAAGGTGAGCCAGACAAGGCCATCAAAATTTGCCGCGATCTTTTGATTCGCCCCAATCTTACAGAAGAACAAAGACATGATATCCTAAAGTCGCTCGCAGAGGATTATATTGCGGATCAAAAGTGGCAACAGGCCCTGGTGGTGATCAATCAACTTTTGAATTTGAATTCCCATGATCACCAAACCCGCCAACAAAAAGTGATTGTACTCGAACAAATGGGAGATTGGCAAGGGGCCTTTGATATTGTGAGAAAAGAAAGCGATCTTGATAAGGAAGAAAAGAAATACCGGCTTGCTGCCTATAAATATGAACAAGGGTTGCAACTCGTCAGAGAGCAAAAAGAACATGATGCCCGGGTACGGTTCCGGGATGCGATCAAAGAAGTGTCCACGTTTGTCCCCGCTTATCTTGAAATTGCTGATAGTTATATTCGTCAGGACCGTAGTCAGGATGCCCTCTCCATTCTCAAAAAATATATAAAAGTCAATCCCAATCTATCCAATCTCGCATTTAGTCGTTTAAAGCAAGTGCTTTTTGAAATGGGCAAGTTTGGCGATATCGAACAGGTATATGCTGAATTGGCGAGGGAAAATCCTCAAGTCGTGGAAGGCCACCTGGGCCTGGCTGAAATTTATGAGAAAAAGGGTGAATTGCTCAAAGCAGTCGATGCCTGCAAAAGAGCGCTTCAAGCTGATCCCGGCAGGGTGGAAGCAAAATTGTTTCTCGTTCGGTTGTACGGCAAATTGGGTCGCGATGAGGCTGCCTCAGATTTGGCAGGTGAATTGGCGACTCAGATTATTTCCCGTCAAAAACATTTCGAGTGCAAGATGTGCGGTCACTTGACTGATAATTATTTTTATCGTTGCCCGCATTGTCGAGCATGGAATTCTGCAATAAAGAGGTAATATGGCTCGTGAATTGCTGATCATCCTTTTTGCCGGTGTAATGATAGGATCCTGCATCGCTCAAGAGCAGATTAATTATCTCGAACGCCTCTTACGCCAGGAACGGTTTGAGGAATTGCGCGAGCTATTGGACTCAGTACAAGGCCATCATCCAAGTGTCGAGTTTATGCGTGGCCTTGTCCAAGAGGATGCCCAGCTGGCAGTATCGCATTTTCGCCAGGTCATTCAACATCCCGATTCCCCATATGCAGATGATGCGCAATTCAGAATAGCCCAATATTACTATGCTCGCGGCGATTACTCACAAGCAAAGAATCAATATTCCAGACTTGCCAAATTATACCCAAATTCGAATTTGTTTGATGATTCTGTCTTTCTCTATGGTCAATGTCTGCTTGCGGATGGCGAAATCGATTCCGCTCGCATTGTATTTGAATCTTTTATTCAGAAATTCCCAAAATCCACATATGCGAATCAAGCTGTAATGGATTTGGAAAGCTCGTTCTTTCAAGAGACCGATTCCGGGCCAGCTCAAACAAATGGGCCCGAAATTTATTCCATTCAGGTTGGTGCCTTTAGTGAGGTGCGCAACGCTCAGCATTTCGCACGTCAGTTGCGCAAGGTAAACCTGCCGGTAGAGATTTTTGCCCGTACTCGTGAAGGCGAGAGACTTTACGTCGTGTGGGTCGGGAAATTTAAAACCCGGGAATCAGCTGAACGCTATGCAAGACGTTGGGATTCAAAATTTAGCGATGGTTATCATATTGTAAGGGTAAATCATAATTAGGAAGAGACATGCGCGACTTTATAAAGCTGGTGAATGAAACGATTGTTCTTTTTGATGGCGGTATTGGTACCCAGTTACAAGCTGTGGGGCTGGAACTCGGTCAGGCACCTGAACGTTGGAACCTGGACAAACCCGATCTCGTTGAAAAAGTGCATCAGGATTATATCAATACAGGCGCACAAGTGGTGACCACAAATTCCTTTGGTGCCAGTCAACTCAAACTCGCTACCATAGGCCTCGATAACCAGACATTGCAGATCAATCAGGCTGCTGCAGCGATCGCGCGTCGGGCGGCGGGAGACGACCATTTTGTTGCCGGCTCTATCGGCCCCACCGGTGCTCTCTTGATGATGGGCGATGTGGATGTTAAAGAGCTTGAACAAGGATTTATTACTCAGGCCCGAGGTTTATTGCTGGGCGGAGTTGACCTTTTTATCATCGAAACGATGAGTGACTTGGAAGAAGCTTTGTTGGCCTTGCGCGCCGTAAAGTCAATCTCGGACAAGCCAGTCATTGTTTCAATGACTTTTGAACCCGGTCAGCACGGTTATCGAACCATGATGGGTATTGACATTCCGACCGCAGTCAAAGAGTTGGAAGAAAAGGGTGCTGATGTAATAGGAACAAACTGCGGTATTGGAATGGATAAGGCCATAGAGATTGTTAAGGAGATAAACGAGTTGACCACACTTCCGATTCTGGCAGAACCCAATGCAGGATTACCCAGGTTGGAACAAGACAGAACGGTTTATGACGAGCTTCCTGCAGAGATGGCGCAAAAATTACCTGAACTGATCAATAGCGGTGCCCGAATTGTTGGGGGGTGTTGTGGAACCACGCCGGAGCATACACGTCATTTTCGTGCCATATTAAAGTCTCGTAACTTGTAGAGTCTTTAGATTTGGAGAGTGATGAAATATAGATATTGCCCGATTTGCACCAACGAGTTAAAAAGGGTATTCCTCGATGGCCGGGAAAGGCAAGGGTGTGAATCCTGTGGTTTTATTCATTATGTCAATCCTTCACCCGCAGCTGCCATGGTGCTCTTTGAAAAGCAGGATGTCCTTTTAGTGAAACGCCGGTTTGAACCCCGTTCCGGGTTTTGGTCTTTACCTGCAGGATTTATAGAAGCAGATGAAACACCAGAGCAGGCTGCCATTCGTGAAGTCAAGGAAGAAACCGGACTGGATGTACGCATAAACCAACTTGTGGATGTCCATAGTGGCTGTCATGCCATGAAAAAGCGTATCGTACTGGTGGTCTATTGGGGTGAAATCGAGGGTGGATCTTTAAAAGCAGGTGATGATGCCCTTGAAGCCCTTTTTTTTCCTATAGATAACCTGCCCCCGGAAATGGCTTTTAACAGTCACCTGAAAGCATTGGAAAAAACGATATCATTGCGATCCCAATTGCAAGGGGGATAAAGGTGATAAAAAAAATATTACTCCTGAAATTGTTTTTTATATCTTTAATAATCTTTTCATGTGGAGAATCCCGCATGGCAAAAACGAATGAAAATTTACATCTCGTAAGGATCGATTCGGTTCAGGTCAAGGGAACCAGTGGACTTTTTGGTCGGGCCACTCTGATGGTGTATGGTATTTTACCAAGTCCGGCCTATGAACTGTTTACGATAGAAACCACTATCCAGAAAGATGAAATCGTATTAAAGCCCCTGGCCAAACATGATCCGGAAAAGATCGTTATTCAGATTACGGTTCCCTTTCAAGAAAAAATTAAAGTCAAGGGACTCAAACGAAAAATGACCTACCAAATTAAAGTTCAAGGCCAGGAATCAACTGTTGTAGAAAAATTCAAACTCTGATGGAACATCCATGCAATTGCAATCCGCTCTTAAAGACCTGTGGTTTTTCTCTAGCCTCGATGTCGATGAACTCGAAAAATTGTCCCGAATTTGTGAATGGAAAACCTTTATAAAAAATGAAAAAATATTCGATCAAAACGATACAGGGGATTCACTTTTTATTCTCGTGGAAGGCCGTGTGGTGATCGAAAGACGACTGAGGGGGTATAAACCCGCGATCCCTAAACAGTTGGTAACAGTTAAAAAAGGTCAACCTTTTGGAGAAATGGCATTTATCGAGAATCGGGAACGATCTGCGACGGCCCGCGCAAAAGGACATGTCAAAGTCATTTGTATCTATGCCAATAAATTTTTCAATCTTATCGAAAAGGAACCTGTGTTGGGATTAAAGATGATGACGTTATTGGCCAGAGTGCTGGGTCGGCGATTGCGAAGGACCAATGATCAGTGGTTGAGTACAATGACCCAGGCATCATGGCTGCTGCATATGGAGTATCAGGAATAGCTAAATATCCACTGTTGATCTGTCGCCATTTGACTTTTGAAAAAAGTCTCTGGTCATGATTATTCACAAAGCTAAATATTACACTTGAATTTGAATGTCAATTATTGGGTTTGTTATGAAACAATGGATTTTTCCTATTATAATTGTTTTGTACGGTACCATGTGCTCCCAATCAAATCCGGATCGTTCGTATGAACAAATGAGAGAGAATATGATAGAACAACAAATCAAAGCCAGGGGGATAAAGGATCAGCAAGTCCTGGAGGCGATAAAATCAGTTGAACGCCACGAATTCGTGCCTGAAGATCAACGTCAGTCAGCTTATGCTGATTCGCCTCTTCCCATCGGGCATGGGCAGACGATCTCACAACCCTATATTGTGGCTTATATGACCGAACAACTGAATCTGCAGGCAGATGAAAAGGTCCTGGAAATCGGTACAGGCTCGGGATACCAGGCTGCAGTTTTGGCCCATATCGTATCAGCGGTTTACACGATTGAAATTGTCAAGCCCTTGTGTGAAGACGCAAAGAAACGCCTAAAGCGTCTCAAATATGAAAATATCCATGTGATGTGCGGAGATGGCTATAAGGGCTGGCCGAAACACGCACCTTTTGATGCCGTTATTCTTACTGCAGCAGCCAAAACGATTCCCCAACCTCTGATTGACCAATTGGCGGTCGGTGGCCGGCTAATTGCTCCTGTGGGTGAGTTATGGCAAGAATTGATTCTATTGAAAAGACTATCAAGCGATAAAGTGGAAAAACAAAAACTCATTCCCGTTCGTTTTGTACCGCTCACCGGTGATCATTCCAAGTGAGACGAAACCTTTTCACCGTACATCCGTCATTATAAATGTACCTTTGAGGAGGTTTCTATGAGTGAATACGAAAGAAAACTATATCGTTCCCGCCAGGATCGTATGATTGCTGGTGTCTGTGCAGGTTTTGCTGATTATTTTGCCATTGATGTAACCCTCGTGAGAATTGTATGGGCACTCTCTGTGTTTCTCAATGGCATCGGTTTAATTGCTTACCTGATCGCTTTACTTGTCATCCCTGAAAATCCCGCTCATAAACATATCGAGAAAAAACAAGTCTCCTCTAATGCGGATTGGAGTTTGATTCTCGGTGCCATTTTGGTCGTCATGGGCCTTTTGTTTCTCATGCACGAATGGTTTGGCTATTACTGGCGCTTTCACTGGCACTTTTTTCCGTTTACGTTTGTCCGATGGGATTTGATCTGGCCCGTTTTACTCATTCTTGTGGGTGTCTGGTTTGTGATGAAGAGTGTGCGGTCATCCGGAGAAGAAAAAGAAACATCACAAAAACCGCTGTACAGAAAGAAAGAAAATCGGATGATTGGCGGTGTGTGCAGCGGATTGGCTGAATACTGGAATATCGATGTGTCTCTGGTTCGTATCGTTTTTGTGGTGGCTGCTTTATTGACCAGTATTCTGCTGGGCATCATTGCATATATATTGATGCTCATTGTATTACCGGAAAAATCCGATCAAATGACCGCAAGGACGACGAGTGAAGAATAATCAATGTCACCTGGCTTCTTCTGCGTCTAGGAGGGTTCTGATATGAAAAATTTATCATCTGTTTTTTTGGGTGTGGCTTTTATTCTCGCAGGTGTGGCTATTCTGCTCAATCAGTATCAGGTATTGACATTCGGATGGACTCAATTCTATCCTCTGGCATTGATCGGTCTGGGTGTCTATTTTATACTCGATATCGTACAGGGGAACAAGGGCGCTATATTTTGGGCTACGATATCCATTCTGCTGGGTCTGTTTTTCTTTTTACGAAATTTTGGCTATATTCCATTTTTCTGGTTTGAAGAGTATTGGCCCTTGTTTATACTGATATTTGGTCTTGCCTTTATTAGTTTATTTGTGATGAAACCCGAAGATTGGGGTCTGTTGATTCCAGGGGTCGTTTTATGCTTTATTGGACTTGCATTCGCTTCTTATACCATGGGATATCAGTGGTATTCTGTTATCTGTCGTTTTTGGCCACTTTTACTCGTTTTAATAGGGGTGGTTTTGATCGTGAATTCTATTCAGAGTCGAAAACGCCTTGTTGATCATTCCAACGATACCAATGCATCCGAGGAATCCGCAAAAGAATCCACACCCCCTTCTAAAAAAGGCGATAAAGAACAAGAATAGATGAATCCGGACCTTTATTTGTTAATTTTAATCGTTCTCCCCTCTGCCTTTGGACTTGCTTTTATCTAACAAAAGTGATATAATAGGCCTGTTCTCTGATACAGGCCGAGTTTTCCTGCCCTGTTATTCTTTTATTTGTTTGTCAAATAGAATCAGGTTATCCGTGCGTTGCTCTTTTATTTTTAAAATGGCCACTATTTTCCCATCTCGAGAGTTAAAGGCTTGGAATTTTCAATCATTTCTGATGGAAACCCTCATTTTCACGACAATAGAGATCCCAAATTACCCATCGAATATACAGGAGTGAACGATGCAAGAGGTGATTAGATTCATCAATGAATACTTTACTTTTTTTGGTTTGCCGGGCACAAAGATTCTTGCGGTTGTGTTGGTACTGTTATTTGCAGTCTTGTTGCGCAAAGTGTTTTCACTTTGGATCATTCATTATCTGAAAAAGTGGGCAGCCCGAACAGAATCGGATCTCGATGATGCCTTGATTCATATTCTCAATCCTCCCTTACAGTTTTTAATTCTTTTGTCCGGCTTGATGATCGCGACCTGGCTTGTCGGTTCGCTGACTCCCAGCCTCGATGAGTTTGTACAAAAGCTGTTACAGTTTGGGTTTGTTATAGTGATCTGCTGGCTGATCTATCGTAGTGCCGATGTATTCAGTGGGTTTCTGGGCAAACTGGCCGGTCGCACCGATACCGAACTCGATGATCTCCTGGTTCCTTATCTAAAAAAAGTGATCAAAATCGCTGCTGTATTGATGGTTATTATCAAAGCAGCCGAGGTCTTTTTGGGCATGTCTGCTGCTGCCCTGTTCGGGTTACTGGGTGGTATGGGCTTGACTTTAGGCTTGGTCTTTAAAGATATTATTGCCAATTGGTTTGGCTGTGGAGTGATCTATATCGATAATCTCTTCCGTGAAGGGGATTGGGTGCAGCTCGATGCCGGGAATATTGTTGATGCAGATGTAGAAGAGATCGGCATCAGGAGCACAAAATTTCGAAATTTTGATAAAACCCTGTCCATTGTACCTAACGCCACCATTGCCAATGCTGTCGTTAAAAATTGGTCCAGAATGTACAAACGTCGGGTCAGCTATAATTTTACGATCGACGGTCTAAATCAGGGAAAACTAGAACAGATCTTGCAAGGCATACGTCAAATCCTGTCAGACCATAAAGGCGTCAATCAGGAATTCCATATGGTCAATTTTAGAGAGCTGGCAGGCAATAGCCGTGTGATCCGGCTCTATTATTTTACAAACACAACGGTCTGGAAAGAGCATGAAGCGGTGCGCGAAGATGTGAATTTAAAGATTCTGTCTTTGTTTGAAAAAGAAAAGATCGAAAATCTGGCCTATACGGTTGTGGATCTCAGTGATGATCGACCGGATAATTATCGCGAGCAGGTCGATCATTCAGGGAAATCTGCCTAGATGAATGGTGAAAAGATGGTTCTTACTTTGTCCGAGTTCGAGAATAATCTTTCACACATCTAAACCCGACATTAAAATCGACCCAATTAGGAGGCAGTGCATTACGATAATAGACACGGTTACAGGAGGGGCCTGAATGCCAGCCCCCTCCACGGATTATTCTAAAGCGTCCGCTGGGCGGGCCTTTGGGATTATCATAGACGCTTTGCGCGTAATAGCTTTCTGAATATCGATCTGCTACCCATTCTACGACATTACCGGCCATATCGTAAAGACCATAGCCATTAGGAGGAAATGATCCCACGCGCACAGTGCCTTTATGCTTGGAGCGCCCCGTATTGGCATCATTTTCATCCAGTTGATCGCCATTCGGGAAATTTTTTCCGATCAATCCTCCCCTGGCGGCGTATTCCCATTCTGCTTCAGTAGGCAATCTTCCACCCCGCCACTTGGCATATTTTTTTGCATCAAACCAGCTTATTCCTGTTACGGGATGATCGGGATAATCGATTCCGGAACGAAAAGGGTCCATCTCCCAGAATTCGGGTAATCTGTGTCCTGTTTCCTGACAGAATTGATAGTACATCGCGTTGGTCACTTCAGTCTTTTCGATGTAAAAATCTGACACGAGAACCTTGTGAACAGGCGCATGATCTCCCTTTCCAGCGTGGCCCATAGAGAATTCCTGCCCTTTGATCAGCACCCATTCGGCGTCAGTACTTTTGTCTGTTCTCTTTGTATTTGTCCGAGTGTCCTGAGAAAATGACAGGCTCGTAATACATATCAGAGAAACCAAACTCCCGATCAACGATATTTTGTGCTTAAAGCCGAGCCGTGACGTATTCATTTCACGCTTCCTTTTTTGTCGATCTCGCTCTCTTTTTTTACTTGGTCGAGCATTTTTTCACTGATCCAGCCGTTATCAAAGGCGTGTTGTGCCATGGTCTGGCTATCCTGGGCGAGAAAGAGCATGCTGTTTGCCTTTAGTACCTCGCCAGCCAATTTGCGGATGACCTCCATGCGTTTGGGATCGGGTTTGTAATTGCGAATATAGACACAGACGATACGATCGGGATAGTCATGCACCACTTGATGATATATTTCAGGATCTTCCTGACCACTGTCACCGATTAGGAAAAAGCGTAGGTCTGGGTAGGCATCCAGGATCGGCTGCACGAGTCCGAGTTTGTGCTCTTTTTGCCGGGTCGGTAATATCTCTTCTTTTGAAATGCCCCAATTTCTCATTAAAATGGGACCGATTGGGATATCCTGCAGTTCAAAAAACTCTAAAAAAACATCATATATATTCCACATTCCGCTGGTGACATAGAAAAAGGGATTGTTTTCCTGTTCTGACTTGCCAGCATGCAATGCCCGGTAAAAAGCCGAGCCCCCTGGAAAAGGTTGCCGGGTACGGGCGTTGGCAAGGAAAACATTATAGGCCATACGAAAAACATGGGGGGCACTGGTGTGGATGATCGTGTCATCGATGTCGCTGATGACCCCATATTGGGCACGGCGGGACGGAATGAGGACTTTGCCTCGTGCATGAACGGCTTCTGGCTGGCGTCTGGATTTTGGAGAAATAAGGGATAAATGGATGTGCGCCCAATCTCCTTGCAGATGCAGCTTTTTTTGAGGTTCAAAAACGGCTTGAAACATTCCCTCTTCATCGGCTGTGATTTCTTTTTTTTGATCCTGGAATTCTGCTACAAGCCGTGCATAAGGTATTTCCCAGCTATCGATTCTCTTGATCATGCTCCAGAGATTTCGCCAAACACTGTCCTCTTTACCTGCTGGGGGGATATGTCTGTCAGTAAGAACACGTCCATTGAATAAGATCCGTTTCTCACTGCCATAACCGATATAGGGAACAATTTTTATGGGGCCGGGTCCGCCAGTAAGCCTCACCAGCTTGGTCTTGAGAGTATCGAACCAAGTTTCCATGCTGTGGATCCAGGGAGCGATCTTTTTTTGCCAATCGGACAAGAGGTTTTCCTCGGGTAGAACCAACATTTTATACTTGAATCGGTAGGCATATTGACCTCCAAAGTAACACAACCCCGAGTGGGAATCAAGTTTTTTATTCGAAAAATACAGTTGGCTAAGGGCGTGTTTCAAGAATTTGCACGGGGAGGCAGCGGAATCAAACCCTATGGTGTGGTGGATGTTTCTTTTATCCTATGATAGTATTAAAAAAAGGCCGATAAAGCGGCCTTTTTTTCAAAGTTCCAAACGTTTGTTTTAGCGATCATCATATATGCCCGAGAGGTATAACAATAAATCACCTTATTTTTCTTTTTCTTGCTTTTTTATCGTCTCTGGCTTTTCAGCTTTAACCGGGGCTATTGTTTTTTCATCTGCCATCTTGCCCAGGTATTCGGGCAATTCCACACCGGCCATAGACGCCAGCTCTTGCAATGGGGGAAGGCTTTTGATAAAGTTGGATAAAAAGGAGGCTGTGGATGATCCTTTACCATTGGAATCGCCTGAATCCCACACGGTGATCTTGTCGATTTTCAGGTTCTTGATCGCCTCAACCTGTCTTGAGACGATTTCCTCCAGTTTTTCGATCATAAGCAGGGTTGCGGCTGCCTTGACATCGCTGTTACAGCTCTTGACGAGGTTATTATATCCATCGGCTTTGGATTTCAAGAGTTTGAGCAAGCCATCTGCTTCGGCCTCGTACTTTAACAAAATGGAATCTGCTGTTCCCTTGGCTACTCTGCGAATACGCTCAGCCTCAGCCTCTGCATCGATCTCGATCTTGCGCTTTTCGATCTCTTTTTTGACCACATCTTCAGCGGTGAGTCGTTCCTGTTCAGCCCGATATTGAGCCTTTTGTATTTCGACTTCGGCATCCCGGCGTGCCACTTCTCCACGTTGTTTTGCTGCTGCTTCGCGTACATATAGCTCGGCGTTAGAGTTGGCAATATCCGCCTTTGCCGTATTCTCTCCGGCCACGGCCTCTGCCTCCTGGCCCTGGACAAATATGCGCTGATCCGCTTCTGCTTTTTTCTTGCCTTTTTCAGCCTCAGCCATATTTTCAGCCACGCGGATCACCTTTTCCCGGTTGGCTTCTGCCTCACCGATGGCACCTAATTTTTCCTGTTCGGCTACGTCCTTGCGAGCTTTATTGATCGCTTCGGCTGCTGCCTTTTTCCCGATGCTTTCGATATAGATCGATTCGTCGGTAATATCCGTGATGTTGACATTGATCAGATAAAGGCCGATCTTGTTCAATTCGGGCTCTACATTTTTGCGAATGGATTCTAAAAAGCTTTCCCGGTCCTGATTGATCTGTTCGATAGTCAAAGATGCGACGGTCAAACGCAATTGTCCAAAAATGATTTCTTTGGCCATGTCTTCGATGGCAGAAGAGGGCAAGCCGAGTAGACGTTCGGCTGCATTGTTCATAATCGCTGCATCTGTACTGATACCCACCGTAAAGGTACTGGGAACATTGATCCGGATATTTTGAAACGACAGTGCACCCTGTAATGGAATACTAATCGTCATGGGTGTGAGGCTCAGATAAGCATAATCCTGAATCAGAGGCCACACAAACGTACCTCCACCATGCATACATCGTGCAGATCTTCCCTGAGCAACTTTACCGTAAATGACAAGGATGCGATCCGAGGGGCATCGCCGATAGCGGGCAGTGATAAACAGTACAGTGGAAAAAAAGAGGATAATGAACGCACCAATCGCTAACACCCAAATATCCATGACGGTTCTCCTAAAGTGCCGTGATCAGACCCGACTCACGACCAGTACGTTGCCATTCACGAGCCTGAGGACCTGAACTCGTTCGCCTGTTTTGATTTCTGTTTTATCATGAGAAATCGCATTAAAGATTCGCAGTCGATCCTGTACATTGAGCTGTACTTGTCCGGAATTATTTTCAGGTATCGTGAGATAGACTGTACCTTGAGCTCCGATAGCGGCATTCATATCGAGCGAACCGTCAGACTGCAATTTTTTCATGCTGGTAAATATTTTTGCGGTGAGCCAAAGTGTGAATAAACCTGCCAAAAGTCCGCCAGCAATGGACCACAACGCTCCCGCCTGACTTTCTTGTGAAAGAGCCAAGCCCACGAGTCCGAACATCATGAAAAATCCTGTCAAACCTTGCACAGATAAAAGTTTAACGCTGGCATCGGCATCGCTGTGTTCGAGATTGAAATCATCTGCAACATCTCCTCCACCACCATCGGCATCCCCCCCTATAAACATGAGAATGGTTCGGACCAGAAAAGAAAGACCTCCCAGCAGTGCGGAAAGAAAAAACATCTTTTCCAGCGAATCAAGCTGAGAATAATAGTCTATCATTGCCAACTCCCTGTTTTATGAGGTTCATTATCGACAGAGCAAAATCGTATTCCTCGTTGCTGATCTCCCCCGGATGGTGCTGAAAAATAGCACAATTCTGATTTACAGTCAAGGGTTTTTATGACGATTCATCGCTTTGATTTTGTCGATGTTTTATTTATATTAGCCTGCCATATGAACGAGCCTCCTTTTACCCTTACTCTGGATTTTATTGATGCAACGGCGTTTACGATATACCCTGCTTTGTGCTCTGCTTTTATGCATGGCAGCGTTTAATGGATTTGCCAGCGTGCCACAACCCACTCGATATTATTTTCATGGGTATGGATATGGTAGTGACGCTCTGGTTCATCCTCTGCGATTGATTATCAATGGCGGGTTTGGTATTATGCAAATGGAGAATGTCGCCAATGATGTCACGCTGGTGGATTATGAAACCGGTTTTCAGAATGTCTGGGATAATCTTTGTCATCCTCTTAAAGCCATCGAATATCGCGGAAGCAAAGAGTTTTTGCTGACAGAGGTTTTTCCGGCCACTCTGAACAGCAAGAAAGCGTATTATTGGCCCAATTATTCACTTCACCTTTTGGGCGGGGGGATGTCCTTTCGGATGATGGAAGAGTGGTTTCGATTTTACGAGTTGCCATGGCCCCGTATGCAGGCCCTGGCTACGATCACTGCTTATCATCTTTTAAATGAAGTGGTAGAAAACAGTGGCTATGTGGGATATAATACCGATCCGATCGCTGACATGTATATTTTTAATCCCATAGGGATCCTTTTGTTCAGCCATGACGGTGTGGCACGTTTTTTCAGCAAGACGCTTAATCTGGTGGACTGGTCCTCCCAAACCGCTTACAATCCTTCGACCCGCTCTCTGGTCAATAATGGTCAGAACTTTGCTATGAAATACTGGCTTTCAAAAAAAGAAAAGGTGGGACTGTTTTATCATTTTGGAACTCATGGCCAAGTCGGACTCTCGTTCAAGCGGCAGGATCAATCCTGTATCTCGGTGGGTATGGGCGTGGTGGCCAACAAGTTAAAGAATTTGAGTAAAGAAGAGACCGTGCGGCAATTGTCTGCGGATTTTGTGTGGACAGCCGGACTCTTTTATGACCGCAACAATTCATTGCTTTTTTCAATGATCTATTCACAGTCCAAAGATTATAAACTGCGGCTGAATCTCTATCCCGGTGTGTTGAAATATAAAGGGATCTCACCAGGACTCTATTTTGTCCTTAACCAACAAAATGAACCCAATATTGGTTTGTCGTTTTCCTTTTTACCCGTAGGCCTATCTCGCCATTTTTAGATCTGCTCAATCGAACGTTTGGGATCTATTTTATCCTTACATCCTCTTTACAATACCTCTACCAGCCTTTAAATTTCCCGCTCGAATTCGACTCCGCACAAGAGGGGCAGGGCAGAATTGTCAGATGCCGGGATGCATTGAATTTTAGCTATTTGGTCTATGGCTATACCATTAAACTCCCTGATAATGGCTCGATCGGGTGCACCTGCCTGGCTAGCGATATCAAAATTTTCCAATACGGTTTTTCCCTGGATCTTGACATGAAACAAACGCTCTCCGGGTTTTTTGTCTTCCAACTCGGCAAAATAGAGTCTGACCGTATAGGAGGCATCTGGTACGGGTTTTCCGGCAAGAAGGATATCCAGCTTCAGGGGGCCACACAACCCTGAAGCTACGATCCATTCCTGGCCACCGGTTTTCTGCATCGACAAGGAATTCTTGCGGATTCCTCTGGTGGATAAAGAATCGTATTTGACCGGCAGATCCGGAGACTCGCCCCCGATACTCGGAAAATCCAGCCATAACGTCCCATTGTCGGCAACGCGATCTCCGGGGGCATTTAAATTCAACCCTACTTTGCGAACAGGTTGACCGTCCCAGCTCAGATCATTGGTGGTCCAGTATTCCAGTTCAGGCATATGAATGAGTGCCAGTGAGGTCTGATTTTGATATGAACACTGGCAGGTTCGGGTATAATCCGGGGCATTGAGTACGCCACCAGCAGCGATGAGGTTCGAGGTGCAACCCGACTTGAACCCTCCGAGATTACCCGTCCCCCCGTTGTTGTTCAGATCATAAAAACCGGCTGCAGCCGAACGAAACGATAACATATGCTCGCTCGCAATATTGTAATTGCAGCCGTAATTGCGAGAGTATGTCCATCGGCTTGTTGTGCCGGTTAAAGGATTGGTAAATTGTTTTTGTTCGCCGGTGAGCAGGTCATAGGCCGCATTGTCTGTGATGATTTCCTGATGATGTAAAATAGGAGGATTGCTATAGCCGATCAACCGATCCCAGATCACCTTGCCATCGGTTGCATTGTGTACCACCATGCGTTCTCCCCGCTCATCCACTACCATATCCCGTGAAGGTCGTGTGGCTTGCAAAAGACAATGATACTCTTCAGAATAGCCCAGCCAGCTGCCAAATACAGGGGCGCCTTTTTGCCATACGATTTTGCCTGATTCGAGATCTATGGCCATCAGACGATAATCAGTTGGCAGCGTTTTACCCCGGCGTTCCAGTTTTTTTTCTACTCCCGGGGGTAACTTGTCCAGGCAATAGAGTGTCTTGCCATCGGTAATGAGACTGTTATGAATAAACCCGTATTTTGCCTGCTTTTGCCATTTTATATCCCCTGTGTATCGATCCATGATCAGCAAGGTTTTACTGGCCATCAGATCATAGGTGGCGAATGATTTGTACTTTCTCAAGTCTTTACCGCTCAAGGCATCGACTTTTTCTTTCTCCTCTGCATCCGGGGGATAAAGGGCTGAAAAAGAGATAAATTCTGCTCCGGCAACAAGATTCTGATCGCTGATCCCGATATAGGTCCATGGTTTCGGCCCTGTCTCAAAAAGGGTCTTGGGCAGATCGAGGATTTTTTCAGTCATACCGGTCTTTATATCCAACATTTTACACCGGCTGCCCTGAACGATATATACATAATCATGCGTGGCGACAAAATTTGTTCCCCGTACATTGGCTCCTGGAAGATGTTCCTGGTTATAGGTCGGGACCAAGGGGGTGTTCGAATAGGTGGCATCCCAGTATTGACCATAGGTGGCCAGGCTATCCAGCATATGTTTCCATAATACTCTGCCGGTATAGACATCCCTGGCACTGATGCAATCCATTCCTTCAATAATCAGTCTGCCATCCACGATTTGTTCGGGTGGGCCATGGCCGTGTCTGGGTAATACATCGAGATTGGAATTGCCTCCAAACCACAAAAGCCCCAAAGGTAATTTGACCCGTTTGTCATCGGATTTGACCGTATTGGCCATGTCACCGTAAAGATGCGTCCAGTTCGATGCTCCGGGCAAAGATCCCTCCCGACTGATCACAGTGGACACCGAATCTGATGCGATCTCGAGCATGGGATTTTGCAGGGATCTGAACATCTGGGTGTTGTACTCTGTGGGCGGGATGATTAATTTGCCGCCATAGGGCCGGACAAGACGTACGAGATTGCCCGCCGTATCTTTGTCAATGGCACCCTGGTTTTCACCCACGACGATAACGGAGGCAAAATACGGGGGGAGATCCAGACTCGATAGAGATCCTGCCAATATATGCACCCGTTCACTGCTCAGCCCCAAATCATCGATAAATTTCCGGCTGGATGAAACCGTTTGCATTTCATCTTGTATGAGGACGATATTCAATTCGGATTGGAGTGCCAGTAATGCGGCAAGTTCTTTGTCTCCTTGATAGAGCAGAGCATATCCGGTTGTTGCATTGCCTTGTTTTAAAATAGCTTTGGCTCTTTGCAGTGTTTTCTCGGGGAATTGAAAGGCTTGTGGCTGGGGGGCAAATGTGTTGTGTTTGCGTTTGTTTTTACCAAAGGAAAGAATTTTACCCTCCAGAGTGACGACAAAGAGGCGATCGTCCGCAGCCAAAAGTCTGCCGACTTGCCCGTCTATGGCAATATTCCATTTTACCGATAAATCGCCATTCGGGGCGAGTTGAATGGCTGTGACCTGATTATTACCTCCGGCATAGAGGGTCGAGCCTGCCTTGATCAAATCTCCGGAAGCATCCACAGGCAGAGACGAGACTTTGGTCGTGGGTTTTTCTGCGTCACGTATCAGAACAGAATCACCGGACATGCAGTAATAGTCGGGGGTGATCACCGGATATTCACCCAAATATCTTTCGACGAGTTCTCCGGTTGCCGTGATAAACAGATTTGTTTCTTTGTCGCGGGCATGGTTGAAAAAATAGAGCTCATCGCTGCAGGTAAATGCTCCACCGGTTTTGTTAAAATCGGTCAGATGATAATATACAAATTTTCCGGTTTCCAGTTCAAAACAGGCCGGCACAGATCTGCCGCCCGGAACCAGCAGCTTGTCGCCACTGATCGTCAGAATGCCTTGTGGGGCAACACCTGCAAAAGCAGGACTATTGTGCGGTTGCTTGATATATTGTGCATGCGTTCCCTGGTTTTCCCAAATGATGTCCCCGGTTTTTGCATCGATGGCATAGATAAACGTGCCCATAAAGGGCCAGATACTGGCGGCATAATAGACAATACCGTCTTTGAGCACCACCCCTCCACGCGCCGGCCAGCTGGAAATCATGCGTTTGTTGCCCAGCACTTTACGATCAGAGGGTCCACCACGAAGCTTGAACAGCAGACTGCCATTTTTGGCGGACAGGCAATAGAGATAGCCATCGTCGCTGGTAAAATAGAGCCTGCCCTGTCCTGCGGCCATAGGCAGGCGAACCGGACCATCGCAATAAAAGGTCCACTTTTCTTTGCCGCTACGAGTGTCAATGGCCACCACTTTATCCTGGTCATTGAATCCGATAAAAAGGGTCTGTCCAAGCACAATGGGTTCGAATACCGTATCAAAAGACATGAGATCCTGATTCAAAGGATCATCCCAAACAGGTTCTCTTGGCTCGTATTGACGGATCCATTGCAGGTGCAAAGTCTCTGGCAGTTCGTGCGGTGATGCGGCGCTTCTGCCAGGATCGTATCGCCACATGGGCCAGTCCTTATTCGAGGTACAAGAGTTGAAAACCAGAACGATAAGGGCTAAAGAAATAGCAGTTGCTATCTTTTTCATCTTGCCTTCCTCTATATATTTATAACAAAAAAGAATTGTCCGCATAATGTGCAGCCTGGCGGTCGTGTGTTACCCACAGTACAGCGCCGCCTTTTGCTGCATACTCTTTTAAATACGCGACGACATGCTCTGCGTTTTTATGGTCGAGGTTGCCGGTGATTTCATCTGCCAACAGATAGGGAGGATTCAACAACAAGGCTCTTGCCAGGGCTGTTCGTTGTTTCTCTCCAGTGCTCAATTCGCCGGGTTTGTGATATAGACGGTGCCCCAGGCCAAAATGTTCGGCCAATTGCAGAGCTTTTTCTCTCGAGACCTGCGACATGAGTGAGGGTACCAGAATGTTTTCGATTACTGACAAATAGGGGACGAGATGATATTGTTGAAATACGAATCCGATCTTACGGGCACGATAATCCGCTCTCTGTTCAAATGGCAATTCGTACAGGTTTTGACCATCGATAAAGACATTCCCGTTGTCCGGGTGCAACAATCCTCCTGCGATTAGTAACAGTGTCGTCTTGCCGCAGCCACTCGGGCCCTGAATGGCAATGAGTTGCCCCTTTTGCAACACATGACTTGTATGATCGAGGACTGTAATCCTCTCTTTGTTTTTAAGAAATGTTTTCGATACTTTATCGATCACCAGCAAGGGACTACTCCTCTCTCAAAACCGCTGCGGGATCCTGCAAAGAGGCCATGTATGCAGGAATCCAGCTGGCCACACCCGCAAGAATCAGTGCAAGAAAGAAAGCCAATATCAATTGGATCATACTCCATGCAGGAAACATAAAAGGATTTTGCAAAAACGCGGGAATCACCACACCGAGAAAATAGCCTGCCAGCGCACCGATTGCCCCCATGATCAACGCCTTGCCGATAAAGAGAAAAACGATTTGTCGGGATTTTACCCCGATCGCCGTAAAGATACCGATCTCGCTTTTTCGTTCCCGGACATTGGCTAAAAAAAGCAAGGAAATCCAGATGCCGCTGCCAAGAAAAACCACAGGAACGAGAATGGCAAACAGTTCCTGTTGTTGTTGGCGTATATTTGCCCTGTTGAGCTTTTCAGCTGCAATGGCTTCGCGGGCTTCCCGGGCTGCACGGTCACGTGCTTCTGCTCGGGTGACGACTTTGGAGCCTTGTTCGATGACCTTTACACCGGGTAAAAAATCCTGTACCTGCTGGCGAATTTCTGCAATCTCGTTGCCTGCACAGTGACATTTGAGCGCAAGAATAGCATTGATCTGGTTTGCTTTGTTGAGCATTTCTTGTGCCTGCTGCAAATCGATCCATAGGGTAATGTCGTCACGGCTGCCCCGTTCTTCGTTGCATCGATTGATCAGAAAGGATTGACCCAGCAATTGAATCCGGTCTCCGGGTTTGATGTGCAGAGATTGGGCGAGCTGGTAACCGATCACTGCTTCCCCGTGCGGTACGGCAACAAGGATGGGTTCTTTGGGATCACGATGCAACAAGGGGACTTCGCCACGCGTCCCGATAAGAATGATCGTCCGTTTTTGTTCAGGCCAGAACACCTTTTGTTGCAGGCTGGGTAAAAGATGGCGGATAGACATGATATCAGATGCTGCCAGAGTGTCGACATATGATTCCGGCATGGTGTGTGACGAAAAGTCTTCAAGGTAGAGATCTGACACCTGCTGTTCCCGGGGAAGAATCAACAAATTGAATCCCAGTTTCTTCATGATTTTTCGGTAATCATCCTGCAAACGGGCCATTCTCTGTTCTGTTTCATTGATTTTTTTGTCGATGATCTGTTGGGTATGCAGGTCATGCAATTTCAGACTGTTCAGAGCTCCGGTTAATACCCCTGTTGCCAGAATGACGGAGAGCAGACCGGAAATGAAATTTTGTTTGCGTCCGCGTATTTCCTGCAGAATCAAATGCCAGGTATTCATGACTTTGTCCCCCGATGCTTTTTTATCCGAACAAAGAGATAACCAACACCAGCGATGACCATTATCAGGGTGATGAACAGATTACGCGCGAGCGGGTTGGCCAAAGATCGGGTGGCATTGTTTTTTATGTCATTGTCATATCGAGTGTTGAATGCGGTTGTGGTATCTTTATCCATAAAGCTTTCCAGGCCGGTGAGACTGGCAGTGATATCCGGATCAACCATACGGCCTCCCGCAGGATGTGACCAATCCATGTCCATGAGTAGATCGAGTCCCGGATTCAGAGCTTTGACTTCACACGAGCACCAGTCGATAATGGATTGGCACGATTCCAGGATATTTTTGCGTGTAATCCCTTCGCCCACCAAGGCATAGAGTGCCCGGCCCCGGCCAAAGACCGGAAAGGCCAGAGGGTCATTTACAGCGGCCAAGTCAGGTTCTGAACTGCGCAGAATTTGGATCAGGATGTCCTCGTCTGATGATCCGGGATCGATTTCAACCAAATCAAACCGCAATTCATAGCTTTCAAAATCGGTAACCGGTATGGGATTGCCATCGATATCGAGTCCGGTCGTCGGTATTTGCAATTGTTTTTCAGCGATTTTCAGACTGGTTTTCAATACGTTCAGGGCACGGCTATCTTTGTCTGTTTGGCCTGATTTCAATAGAATCCAGACCGAAGCATCTCCGTTTAACAAGGCTTTTCCGATTTTTTCGCGTACAGGGGAGGTAATGATTTTTTTGATCTCACGAGTCGTGGCATGCGTCTGCCAAATGATGCCTTGTACCGGCGCAGATGAAGGAAACTGTATGGTCATCCATGGCGCTTTTATTTCCGGATTGGTTTTGAGGGTTGCTTTGCCTTTATTCGAGGACAGATCAATATAGGTAAACTCTGCATTCAGCTGGGTCTGCGTCAATGTCGAATCGATTTGTTGGACCTGGCAAGAGTCATCAAAGAATACGGTAAATGGGTAGGGATCTGCAGACCAGCGCTCCAGTGCATAGCGAAACACAGGCACATTACAGGCATCAGAGATGGCTGCGAAAACCATGATGCAAATAAATGGCAGAACAAAGAACCTGATTGATTTCATGACAAGCGTTTTAACCCTGGGATGATGCAGGACATAGGAATTATTGAGCAGAAACCGGATTATTATTATTCTAGATTACAAAAAGCCCGGGTCAAGTACAAGTGTTTTTTACGATTTGAAAATCATTAAATGTAAAACATTGTAACAAAAAAAAGATCCGTAACGGTACGGATCTTTTAAATCAACTATCTGATCAAAATTCTAACACCTTGTCGGTGCTAGGCGTAAATTTTGACTGCTTTTTTTGCAAACGGGTGTTTGTTTTGCCAGACCCTTTTGCCAGTGTGATGGGGTCTCTTGTTCTTTCGAAAAGATTTGGATCTTGTCTCTTGGGATACAGGTTGTATCTCTTTGTAGAGACTTTTGTCCAGATCTTTATGATAGTGTTGCTGAAGTATTGCAGCCACAATTTTGTTGGCATCATTCTTTTCCAATAATTCATCAGCCATTTTCATAAATGAATCATCGAGCCTGGATTCAGAGATGTCGTGAATCCGATCACGGATTCGGGCTTTTTTATAGCGAATGATATCACGCACTTTGGGGATGTTTTGCTGGCGGATGCTATCTTTTGTATATCGTTCGACCATATGCAAAGCTTTGAGATCGCTGTTGGTAACGAATGAGATCGCTGTTCCTTGTTTCCCTGCTCTGCCGGTACGACCAATCCGGTGTACATAGGCTTCCGGGTGTTGAGTCATGGCATAGTTGACGACGTGCGTGAGTTCCGGGATGTCCATTCCCCGGGCGGCCACATCAGTGGCAACCAGAATATTGATTTTTTTCTGTCTGAATTTGCTCAATACCTTTTCGCGCAATTTTTGAGTAATCTCACCATGCATGCCATCAGCAGCATACCCTCTTTCGATCAGACTCGTTGTCAGTTTATCCACATCCCCGCGGGTGCGACAAAATACCAGGCCATAGAACTCTTTTTCGATGTCCATAAGACGGCAGAGCACCTCTAATTTTTCTTGTTCTTTGAGACGGTAATAAAACTGGTCGGTCAAATCAGTGGTTATTTGTTGCTGTTTTACCGACAAAACAGCGTATTTGTGCATATATTTTTTTGCAATGCGGATGATTTCAGGGGGCATGGTGGCCGAGAACAATAGTGTGCGTTTATGAGTATTGGTTTGTTTGAGAATTTCTTCCACATCATCGATAAATCCCATGTTCAGCATTTCATCGGCTTCATCCAGCACGGCATGAGAGATATGGTTCAGATTCATTTTTTTTCGAGACAAGAGATCCAGCACGCGTCCCGGGGTGCCGACAATAATGTCGATGCCATATTTCAGCTGATCGAATTGTTTGGTGATTGCGGTTCCGCCGTAGATAGGCTTGATTTGCAGTCCGCGATTTCCTTGGAGTGAATGGATCTCTTTAGCCACTTGAATGGCCAGTTCGCGGGTAGGCACCAATATCAGCACTTGAGGCTGTGATGACCGTTCTATTTTCTCCAGGATCGGCAAAGCGAATGCCGCTGTTTTTCCTGTGCCTGTCTGTGCCTGCGCAATCAGGTCCTGATCTTTATCAAGCAAAAAGGGTATCGTCAGTTCTTGTATCGGGGATGGTTCCGTGAATCCCTTTTTTGCAATTGCAGGGAGTGTTTTCTCGGAGAGTCCGAGAAACTTGAATTTTTCCATGAATTTCCTTTGGGTAATGTTGTGTTTGGAGGTAAGAATAAAGACCTTGGTTTGATTCAACAGTCCAGAGAGGATTTACCTTTGGGAGGATCGACATCAAACGAGCTTGCTATTCTTTCCGTAACGATTCTTATTCGTGTAAACCTTTATTGGTTTTCTGCAATTTAAATATATCCTTTAATATACAAATTTTTTTTGATAATGACAATGAATATTTTAAAAAGTGATTCATATGTGATCGACTCTGATAAAAAAAAGACATCCTGTCCGGTTATCCAAAAGAGAGTCTAATGATATGAGTAGATACAGCCTGGTCAATGCATTTTTACATCGCGGAAGAGGGGAGCAAAAAAAAGGCCCCGCACAAATGGCGGAGCCTGGTGTCGATTTTCAGGTTCTGACTAGCTGAGATTGGGAACCACATAGGGTTCGCGATAGTCTCCTTTGAGCATGGCTCTGGCTTCAGGATCATCCAGGATCAGCTCATCATGTCCTTCATTTCGCAGCTCTCTGCCCAGAAGGTAAGAGATATTTCCGAGATGAGGCAGAACGCTGGAGCGATGACCGACCTCGATATCACAAGTCAGATCAGATTGTTTGCCGGAACGAACCGCTGCGATAAAGTTACCAAAATGGCCGCCGACACCGGTGCCGACCGTATTCAGAGCATCGGATTCCTCGGCTTCGATATTTTCAGAATTGGGTCCGGGTTCACCGTCATAGCCAAAATAGGTTTTCCAGTTACCCCCGGCATCGATTTCCAGCCAGCCTTCGCTGCCATAGAATACGTTACCGATGCGGACTTGGCCGGCTGCGTTGGTAAACAGTCCACGGGTGGAAAACTCGAAAATGGTTCCGTCGGAATATTCAAAAATAGTGGTCTGGGTATTGGGGGTGTTTTGCTGTGAATCAAAGATATAATATCCACCCATGGAACGGATTTTTTCGGGATATTCATCTTTGTTCAGTCCCCAACGGCCGACATCGAACTGGTGGGGACCCTGGTTGCCGGTATCACCGTTGCCATAAGCCCATTGCCAGTGCCAGTTATAGTGAAAGCGATTGCGGTTAAAAGGACGTTTCGGAGCGGGACCAATCCACATATCATAATGTACCTTGGCCAAGTATTCTCTGGTATACGTGGGCATTTTACCGCTGTTGTTGGTTCTCAGGTAAAATTCTTCACCCGATTCCATGGGACCGTCAGGATAGCGGCCAATGTCCCAGCGGGGTTTGAAGCACAGTCCGCGTGCCATATACACTTTACCAATACCACCCTCGTGCAAGAATTTCATGGCTGCCATGGTGTTTTGGCGGGATCGATTTTGAAATCCGACCTGACAAATAACTTTGTTTGCTCTGGCAGCATTGATCATCTGTTCGCCTTCCCAGACCGTATGGCAGGAGGGTTTTTCGACATAGATATGTTTGCCAGCCTGAGCAGCCCAAATGGTACCCAGAGCATGCCAGTGATTAGGGGTTGCAAAAGTTACGGCATCGATCTCATTGTCGTCGAATACATTGCGCATATCCCAGGCTGTACCGGGCTTGTAGCCATGTTCCTTGTCAACATATGCAACTCGTTCAGGAAACAGGTTTTCATCCACATCACAGACGGTTTTGATCTTGACACCAGGGATCTTGCTGAAACCACGGATATGGCCAGAACCCTGTCCGCGAATACCAATAACCGCAAGGGTCACCTGATCATTGGCACCCAATACTTTGCCCGGGAAAAAGGGGCCCGTAAGAGTGCTCGCAGCGGCTACGGCTGCGGTTGTTTTTGCGGTGGTTTTACCGAACTCTCGTCGTGTGAGTTCTTTTTTTTCATTAGCCATACGACTCCTCCTTGATGACATATTTTGGATTGGCTTAAATAAGCATTATTGATACCGATACCGGAAATATCTGCGGGCAAGACGATCTTGATTTGTTCTATAAAAGAACCTCCGATCAGACAGATCCTGATATTTATGAATAGTTATATATAGTAGAAATAAATTATCAAAGATACAAAAAAAATATGAAATCAAATGAAAAAAAACTGTATTACATCCTTTTAGTATGAAATTGGATTCGTGAATTACCGTGCGCTGATACCCGGTCCTAAAATTTCAGGTGTATTTAATATAGGCTA
>WJME01000248.1 GCA_014728115.1 Candidatus Zhuqueibacterota bacterium
GGTCACTCCGCACCGTATTACCGTCCCTGCAGCGGCAGATAGTTTAACCCTGTCTATCGACAACAGTAATGTCGGGGTGATGGACTGGTCGGTTTCCTCCGATGCGTCATGGTTGACCTTGAGCGGTGATATGAGCGGTCAAAGTAACGGCTCGGTGACTGTACATTATGATACTTTAACCGATTCGACCGACCGCTATGCTCAATTGACTTTTGTATCCAATACTGCCAGCAATAGTCCGGTCAATGTGATTTTTAAGCAATCGGGGTATGCAGCTGGACTGGTCCAAAAAGTCTCGGTCAGACTGTTTTTAGAGGGGCCTTTACAAACAGATCAACAAGAGATGGCCAGTGCTTATGGAGAAAATCTACCATTGGATTCACCGTTTGTTCAAGCCACCAGACACGTCTCAAAGATTCCGCCTGATTGTATTGACTGGACGAAAATCGCTTTATGTGGCAATCCCACAACCATGCCCGTGGCTCAGCGTTCATGTTTTTTGCATAAAAGCGGTCAAATTCTCGATATCGACAACGAGGGGCTAGTCAGTCAAGTCATTGAGTTTGTTGGTGTACCCGACGGCTCTTATTATTTACAGATTAAGCATAGAAATCATCTTGCAGCGACGAGTAAAGTAATTACATTGCAGTCAGGAAGATTGCAAGAGTATGATTTTACCACATCTGGTGATCACTTTTTTAGCAATCATACTGCTCGGAAAATGAAACCGGATTGCTGGGCAGTCAGATCTGGGGATTTAAACCAGGATGGACAGATCACCACAGCGGATTATGTGCTATGGTATAACACTCGGGCCGATGAATCTTCCTCTGCTCAACAACAGGCAGATGTCAATATGAATGCAACTATCGACCTGGATGATTGCGAAATGATTCTGAATAATGCACGCGCAGGAGCCGGAATCAAGATGTCACAGTAAACAAAGACAGGTTGACCATATAAAAAACCTGGCAAGATTTTTGCATAATTTAAAGTTAAAATTAAAACATTTCGCATTAATAAAGTAAATTCAAAACTTTAGAACAATTCAAAGACAAGGGGGGTGTAACAATATAGATTGATTCAGTCAAATAGTAACGACACTTTTCATTCTAAAAAAGCAACTCATATCAAATGTTTTCAGGAGGCCAGCAATGAAACGATTGTTTTTAGTTCTATCCAGTGTAGCAATACTTGTGGGAGGCTCCCACGCACAGTTGGTTGTAAAAAATACAGGTGGTACTGAGGTCATGACAGTGAGCAATGCCGGTGATGTGATGATGAAGTCTTTGGAAGGTACGGGAATCCGTATGGTCGTAGCGGATGCGAATGGAAATTTGAGCACGCAAACCATTCCGTCTGGAGGTGGAAATGACGGTGTGGTCACAGGCGCTTCAGTAGCCGGCACCTCTACCAAAACCGTCACGCTCACTCGCTCCAACTCGCTAGCAAATGTCTCCTTTTCTTTTACCGATGCGGTGAACGATGCTGACCATTCCACAAGTAACGAAATTCAAACTCTATCCAAGAGTGGGAGTACTGTAAGTCTCAGCAGAGGGGGCGGTTCTTTTACCGATGCGGTGAACGATGCTGACCACGACCCGAATAACGAACTCCAAAATTTACAACAGGTCCTTGATAGAGGTCGAACAGCATATCCAGACCCTCTGACAGGGTTTGCTGCTGTTGGATTTAATGGCCAACGTCAGAGACAATCTGGTGATCCACAATATCCAAATGCTATAGTCTGGTCTTATAAACCACAAGGGTCCGCTGAAGCGACGGGGGCTCTAGGATCTATAGGGGCCGATAACAGACTGGCAGCAGTGTATGGTAGAGAAAAAAATCCATCAAACTCTTCTTATGCAGGATTGTTCGTTGGTCGGGTGGCGCTGATAGATGGTGATACCGGTGGAGCGTTATATATTAGTACTAATCACCAAGAAGCCAACACCCAAATGTATAGTTGTGGGTACCCAGCCACAGGATTTGTTGTCGTAGCAAAAACTTCTTCAGCAGCTCTTAATAATTGTAGAATAATCGATAGCAGTGTTTCGCGGGTAAACGCAATACCTATTCACTTGTACTATCCATAGTATTAAGTGTTTTGTTGAACGATAGAAATCTTGCCAAATTCTTGTGCTCTTTGTAAATCAAAACTTGCCTCCCACGGGCTGTATCACCCACAAGGAGGCAGGTTTTTAAAATTACGGTGATTATTCAAAAACACTATATCGTTGGCTTTGTTAAAATTAATTCATTATTTATTCGGGGCTCTATATTTTTATTTTCACATAGTTGCACACTCACATCTATACATCTTTTCCGCCTCACTACAAACTCGCCGGCCTGCATCACATAGAAATAGATCCCGCTGGCAACGTCCGAATTATCCCCGGCATGGCCGCCCCAGGTCACAGTGTGCAGACCCGGCTCGACCTCGCGATCCACCAGCACCTTTACTTGTTTGCCCAGCACATCAAATATCCGTAACGTTACATGACTGCGTTCGGGTACCTCGAAACGAATCGTGGTACTCGGATTGAACGGATTCGGGTGGTTTTGATACAGGGCATAGTGTTCAGGAAGATGACCCGGCTTTTGATCGGTATCCAGGCCGGTGGGAATGCGGATACGGACATGCGCGACACCCTGATGGGTGTTGATGCGGAGTGCAGACTTAAAAATGCAAACAAAATCCCCACCAACGCGATCACCTGGCCCATCCAAAAGATAAACATCCATTTGATCAGATCGGCGCGGGTATTGGCCAAGTCTGTTTTCATCCCGGCGATCTCTTTCGTTATGCGTTCATTGACCTTGCCGATCTCTTCTGAAATACGATTATCCAACCTTTTTTCGGTTCCGGCAATGGTGACGTTTATTGCGCCAATCTCTTTACCCAGTCAATGCTCGCATTTTTCTTCGAGATAAACCATGAGGTCCTGTTTTTGATTCTGCTGGCTCGGATTCAAGAGCCGGATCAGGCTGTCGACTGCCTCGTCCCCAAGTTTATTCTTGAGCGGTTTTTCTACCGTGATAATGGGTATGGCGTCTTGACATCCTCCTTATTTATCATATTACACAATTCACCCATTATTCGCAAGAAAAAGTTTAAAAAAATATAAATTTATAATATTTATGTCATATTTTTACTTTTATAGTCATAATTCAAATTTTTATGGCAATATTAGTCTTAAGCCCAAGCCGGATCGTAGACGGCGCAATCGTCACCTGTCCGGCCTTAGGCTCCGTTTCATACCAACAAAGCCTTAATCAATTTTTTATCAATATGCATATTCATATATATTTATTCCTGTACCACTTTACGGTGAGCAAGAATTTTTAAAAGGTGCCTTTGAGGTGATATGGTTTTCTGACACATACGCCTTATATTAAACCCAAAAACAGGGAATTCTAATTGTCGCTGATGGGAAAAATAATTGACATTGATCACTTTTTAAAGAGGAATCGACGCTGAAAGTAAATTGCATTTTTCAACCAGTAAAGTACACAAAACCGAAAACGATTCACGATGCCAAAGGGATAACGTTCATTAAAGAACCACTAGCTCTCTGCATATCCAAAAGATCCGCCTTTTTTATCAAGAATAAAAAACAATGTTCTGACAATAAACAGCTTGAAAAATAATACATTTAAAAACCTTAATCCAACCCACTATTCGCTCCCCGTCGTGCATTCATCAGTAAAAGCACATAATCTTCAGTGTCAATACTGCCATCCAAATTGATATCACCCGCGGAATCATATGTATAGGGGGATTTTAAAGTTGAGTTTAACCAAATCACATAATCCGATGTCGTGACATGACCATCCTGATCCAAATCTCCGGCTCTGGCTCCCCATCTGTTCTCATCCAACAATTGCACTGCCTCCGAGGTCGCACTTTGGCTTGCTGCTGTGGTAAAATCATATTCTATCGTTGTTCCGCCGGTAACAGTGACAGCCCGGGAACTCGTCACCGCCAAATGGTTCCGATGCCGGATCTCGATGTAATACTCACCGTCAGGCACTTTGGCCAACTCTAAATCAACCATCGCATGATCATCACGATCCACGCCCCTGAGACCGCCCCCGCCGGTCAGCAGACACGACTGATGATAACGGCTTGTATCCTCCAACGATGATCTGAGTCCCACCAGCACCCAATCCACAACACTATCCGGAAAGGCCACGCAATGTAACGGTGATGCTGCATATGGCGAGTTTGACGGCAGAGATTCATATCCGCTCTGCATCACGCCTTTTGCTGCATCATAAGGTCCCTCCAGAAACACGCGTACCTGTAATCGAGCGGGTGGCGGCAATACCGTCAATGACAACCGACGTGTGTCACGCAA
>WJME01000249.1 GCA_014728115.1 Candidatus Zhuqueibacterota bacterium
ATATTTAATTTTGCGATTCTTTGTCAGGAGCCCTAAAGATGAGTACAGGTGATCATGATCGGGGCAGATCCGAAAAGCCGGAAGGCCTGATCCCGAAACATGGGGGATATCGAAAGTTAAAAAGCTTTCAGGTCGCACAGATTGTTTATGATGTGACGGTCCGGTTTTGTGATCGATATGTCGACCGGTTCAGTCGGACAAAAGACCAGATGGTGCAGGCAGCGCGGTCTGGGGTGCAGAACATCGCAGAAGGCAGCATGGCATCAGGAACGTCCAAAAAGACTGAACTCAAGCTGACCAACGTTGCCCGTGCCAGTCTTGAGGAACTGAAACTGGATTATGAAGATTTTCTTAGGCAGCGAAAACTCTACCAGTGGGAACCAAACGACCCTCGCAGGGCAGCACTGGTGAATCAGAGATGTACATCAGCCGATGAGGTCGCGGCATGGGTGAAAAAAGTTTATAATGGACAGAAGGGACGGGATGGACAGCATGAACAGAAAAGACAGTCCCATCTGTCCGCCCAGTCCACTCGGTCCTGCTATGCCGAAATCTCTGCCAATGCAGCACTGGTTTTGATCGCAGTAGCGAGCAGTCTGCTCGACCGTCAGCTCGAAGCACAGGCAAAAGCGTTTGAAACCCAGGGCGGTTTCACTGAACGGCTTTACCGGTGCCGCGTAAAAGCACGAAAGAGATAATAACTGGCTGGAGACCTGGGTAAAAACTATCGGGTAAAACCATGAAAAACCTCGCATTTACTTCGATCGTAACTTGGTTCATTAATAGAATTTCCCTGGTATTATTATGTAACCTTTTGGCGTCCAATTCTTTGTACGCCGACAATTTCATTTCCACATGGTCCCGGAATGCTGAAAGCGGTCAAGAGAGTACCGTTCAAACAATAAGCGATTCAAGCGTATTGAAAACGTCCGCGTTTTGGATTCAGACGGGACTGGGCAAAACCACGTTGAGCATTGGCGGGCGTTCGTTTTCGCAAAGCTTTGCTGCTGAAGCGAGTATGCATTTGCGTAAAGCCATAAAAGTATTTGCTGCCGGCGTAAATTTCGCTGGAACGGAAACCAAGAGTGTCGTATCGTTTTGGGGAGCGTACGGCTATTCGAGCAATACAAAGTGGGCGGATTTCTCATTCATGGCCGGACTCGGTTTTTCAAAACGGTCTTATAATACCGAAAGTGAGTTGGGCACGATCCGCTCGAATCTGGAACCCGCGATTATTCTTAAAGCACAACATGTGGTTCATTTTCCGCATGGCCTTGGGTTGGGTCTCGGATGTACCTTTCATCAAAGCCAGAATATTCGGTATTTATCGCTTACACTCTATGCCGCTATCGGGAGTTGGAGCTGGTGATTGGGTATCTGATCCAGCTTACAAGGGATGCAAATCTCCGGGGAAAAGAGTATTGTTAACGACAAGCAGATCAGCACACAGATCTCACAGAGAAAAAATCAAAAAAATTGCACCACTGGTTCATTATCCGCGTAGCACCTCCCTGCCACTGCACGGTTATCGCGGTCAAGAGGGGCAGTCTGGTGATCCACCAAGGGCCCAACGGACACGAAACATTCGATCCTCACTCAGCATTGCAGCAGGAGACCATTTGCGTTTATTGGTGTCCATTCGCGGTTGAGATCAAACCGCTAATGAACGCGAATGAACGCGGATAATCAAAAGTTCTCTATCCGGAATAAAAATGGTTTACAAAAATTTGATTTTTCACTTGCAAAATAATTTATTTTTTCGTTAATAGTATAGAGCACAAACAATATTAAATGCATCGATGCATCCCATCCAGGGGCAACGGCTGATTCAGAGGGGAGCGAATGACGTTTATAAAGGGCTCAGAAACAGGTTTGAGGGATCTGTTTTTGGGCCTTTTTGTGATTGGGTGGGATCGAGGAGCCGGCCAGATTCTGTATTCGCCGGATGGTCTTTTTAAATTGCACCGGCAATGGCTCGACCGGACTGGTTGCAGACCGGCTAGGTAAGGCATGACCCGCCTATGACAGATATTGCAGAACGGGTAAAAATTTAAGCATTGTTTTTAAACGGTTTCGTGTTGACTGGATATTCTGATGGTGGTGGATGCTGGGTAAATATTTATGGTATATGTAGTAGAACAAAATGAACAAAACCTCAGACAGATAAGAAGAATGAAAAAATGTTACTGACCATAACAACGACACACAAACCAGCAACAGACCTTGGGTTTCTGCTCCACAAACACCCTGACAAATTCCAATCGGTAGAGTTGTCAATAGGCAAAGCTCATGTATTCTATCCTGACAGTTCAGAAGAAAAGACGACCGTTGCACTGCTCCTTGACATTGACCCGATTGACATGGTGAGAGGTGCAAGAAACCTTTCGGGAAAGGAATTTACTCTTGGACAGTATGTAAATGACCGACCGTATGTCGCTTCATCGTTTATGAGCGTTGCACTTTCCAAAGCCTTTGCGACTGCTATGAATGGCAAATGCAAGGACAGACCTGAACTGGTTGACACGAAAATGTCATTTGATGTAAAAATAGCCGTACTACCTGCTCCAAGAGGTGGAGAAATCTTGATCAGAAAACTTTTTGAACCATTAGACTATAAGGTAAACCTCCAAAGACATATTCTTGATGATAAATTCAAGAATTGGGGCGAGAGCAAATATTTCACGGCGGAATTGTCAAACACGATTACAACCAAAGAACTGCTTTCACATTTGTATGTCCTCATTCCGGCTCTTGACAATGACAAGCACTATTTCGTGAGCCAGAACGAGATTGAAAAGCTGCTTGAAAAAGGTAAAGGATGGTTGGAAACGCACCCTGAAAAGGAGCAAATCACAAGGCGTTACCTCATTAATCTTGGTTCACTCACCAGACAGGCTCTCGAACGATTGAATGATGGCGAGGAACCTGAATTGGATAAAGAAACCGGATTGACACAGGAAGAAATCAGGAAAAAAGAAACACTTGATCAGCAACGACGTTCACTCGTTTTGGAGCAGCTTATAAAGTCTAAAGCCGAGACCGTTCTTGACCTTGGTTGTGGTGAAGGAAAATTGCTGAGAATGCTGATTAAAGAAAAGCAATTCTCCAAGATTGCCGGAATGGACGTTTCCTATAATGAACTGACCAAAGCCAAAGACCGCCTGCATTGGGAGGAAATGGCACCGAAACAAAAAGACAGAATTGAATTGTTTCAGGGTGCATTAACCTACAATGATAAACGGCTCGAAGGTTTTGATGCTGCTGCAATTGTTGAAGTCATTGAGCACTTGGATGAAAACCGCTTGCAATCATTTGAGCGTGTTGTTTTCGAGTGCGCTAAACCCAAAACAGTGATACTGACGACGCCCAACGCAGAGTACAACGAACTATTCAAGAACATAAAAGCCGAAACCATGCGCCACACTGACCACCGCTTTGAATGGACAAGAAAGGAATTTGAAGAGTGGGCGAAAAAAGTAGCAAAGAATAATAATTACAAAGTTGAATTTCTGCCGGTTGGACAGGAAGAAGAAATGATAGGCGCTCCTTCACAAATGGGAATATTTACATATGGAAATCAAAGTACCTGAACTATCATTAGTGCTTTTGATTGGTGCTTCCGGTTCAGGTAAAAGCACATTTGCCAGAAAACATTTCAGCAAGCATGAGGTTGTCTCATCGGATGAGTGCAGAGGAATCTTGTCGAATGATGAGAATAACCTTGCAGCAACGAATGATGCTTTTGAACTCCTTCATTACATCATTGGCAAACGCCTGAAAAACGGTTACCTGACTGTTGTTGACGCAACCAATGTTCAGCAAAAAGCAAGAAAAGAGCTTGTTCAACTCTCAAGAGAATATCATACTCTGCCTGTGGCTATTGTACTTGATATGCCACAACGAGTTTGCGAAGACAGAAATAAAGAGAGGCCTGACCGTGATTTCGGCAATCATGTCATCCGTCAGCAAAAACAGCAGTTGAAACGCTCCATCAAAGGATTGAAACGAGAAGGTTTCCGCCAAATCTATGTTCTAAAATCTCCGGAACAAGTTGACAGTGTTACCGGCATCGTTCGAGAAAAATTATACAACGACAAAAAAGACATTACAGGGCCATTTGATATTGTCGGAGACATTCACGGCTGTTATGATGAAACCGTTGAACTTTTTGAAAAGCTTGGATATAGCGTCAACAAGGTATCTGATGATGCAAAGAACTTTGGAATTGAGGTTACGCATCCAGAAAACAGACAGGTCATTTTCCTTGGCGATCTAGTGGACAGGGGTCCCAATTCTCTGAAAGTTTTGAAATTAGTCATGAGTATGGTTCGCAGCGGAATAGCCTGGTGTGTTCCTGGCAACCATGACCTGAAACTGCAAAAAAAGCTCAACGGTAAGAATGTCGCTATCAAACATGGACTGGCGGAAACTTTGGAGCAACTTGAAAATGAACCGCCTGAATTCATCAATAAAGTCAAAGAGTTCCTTTATAGCCTGATTAGTCATTACGTTTTTGATGATGGTAAACTTGTCGTTGCACATGCCGGCCTAAAAGAAGAAATGCAAGGCAGAGGTTCAGCAGCTGTCAGGGCTTTCTCCTTATATGGAGAAACAACAGGTGAAATTGATGAATTCGGTTTCCCTGTTCGCTACAATTGGGCTTCCGAATACAGAGGAAAAGCAAAAGTGGTTTATGGTCATACTCCTGTACGGGAAGCGGAATGGTTCAACAAGACCATTGATATTGATACAGGCTGTGTGTTTGGAGGCAAATTGACTGCTCTGCGTTACCCGGAAGAACAACTGGTTTCAGTTCCAGCGAAAAAAGTGTATTACGAATCAGTAAAACCATTTCAGGAAAAGACGAACGGGCAACTAACGCACCAGCAAGAGTATGATGACCTTTTGAATATCGATGATGTTATTGGAAAACGAATTGTTCAAACCCGTCTCCGAAATAACCTGACAATTCGAGAAGAGAGTTCTATTGCAGCATTGGAGGTAGTGAGTCGCTTTGCAATCAATCCAAAGTGGTTGATTTACTTGCCTCCTACCATGTCTCCATGCGGCACGAGTGAATTACCAGACTTTTTAGAGCATCCTGACCAAGCTATCAACTACTATAGGAAAAGAGGCGTTGGCAAAATCGTTTGTGAAGAAAAGCACATGGGTTCACGCGCTGTGCTTGTGATTTGCAAAGACGATAAAGTCGTCCAGAAACGCTTTGGTGTCATCAACGAGGGCATCGGAGTGTGCTATACACGGACAGGCAGAAACTTTTTCAACGACACAGCAATCGAAAAGGAGTTTTTGGATAGGGTTAACAAGGCTTTGACGACATCGGCTTTCTGGGAAAAACACAATACCGATTGGGTTTGTCTTGACACCGAGCTGATGCCTTGGTCAGTTAAAGCTCAATCATTGCTAAAAGATCAATATGCAGCTGTCGGAACAGCAGCCCAAAACTCGCTTTCAGAAGTTGAACACGCATTGCAAAAAGCAATTGATAGAGGAATTGACAGCGCCAGGCAGTCTTTGGAGAAATTCAGCTACAAGAAAAGAGCAATTTCCAAGTATGTTCAAGCGTACCGGAATTACTGTTGGGAAGTAAAGTCTGTTGAGGATTACAAATTAGCTCCGTTTCACATTCTCGCAACCGAAGGAGCTGTTCACGCTGACAAGAACCATGAATGGCACATGGAGAATATTAAGGAAATCTGCAATGCAGATGAAAAATTATTCCGTGCAACACCCTACAAAATAGTCGACACCAACGACGATCAAAGCATTAAAGGTGCGGTTGAATGGTGGCTTGACCTGACAGGAACAGGAGGCGAAGGAATGGTAGTTAAACCTTATGAATTCATTGCCCATGGAAAAGAGGGATTATTGCAACCGGCTGTGAAATGTAGAGGGAGCGAATATCTGCGCATCATTTACGGACCGGAATACGACATGACCGAGAATTTGGAAAGACTTAAAAACAGAGGGCTTTCAAGAAAGCGTTCTTTGGCACTAAGAGAATTTGCTCTCGGTATCGAAGGACTTGAACGATTTGTAAAAAATGAGCCGTTAAGACGGATCCATGAAAGTGTATTTGGAGTATTGGCTTTGGAAAGCGAAGACGTTGACCCAAGACTTTAGGACGACCTTTTTCAGTCACACCCATTGGCTGGTCACGCATAGCCGCACATAAACCCAAACCAGCCAAAACGTGTGTCTGCCTTGCATTGAATACAAAAAAGCATTTATGGCATTGCAGCGGCTAGAAAATCATTTGCGTTTATTGGTGTCCATTCGCGGTTGAAATCAAACCGCTAAGGAACGACAGAGCTCACAGAGCTCACGGAGCACACAGGGCTCACAGAGAAAAAAATTGCACCACTGGTTCATTACAACCAAATATTTCCATAGTAAAAACGCTCTTTCTTTTGGCTTGCTATTATGTAATGAACGCGTGTCACCGTTTCTGAAAGAATCCCTGCCACAACCACGCTAACGCAGACATACAATAAGATCGTATCCATGTGTTCACATATTTTTCGCTTGACATCTCCATTTTTTTAATTTATTGTCACTCCGTCACTCCGTCACTCCGTCACTCCGTCACTCCGTCACTCCGTCACTCCGTCACTCCGTCACTCCGTCAGCCCTCACCGCCTCAGCAAGAGACATCGCCTCCCACTTGCGCCCCCGGGAATCACACCAAAGTCCCGTTCGTTATGTCAAGTGAGATGTGAATCAAATAAAGGCTGTATATGCGGATAGCATTGACATTCAACCTGAGACGCAAAGACGATGAACGCTCTGCAGAATTGCTCACGCAGGAAGACGTGGATCGCCTGCTCGATGCCATTAAAACCATCGGCCATACCGCGGTTCCTGTCGAAGTGACCGGCACGCCTGATGAGATTATCGATGCGGTGACCCAGGCCAAACCGGATCTGATCTTTAATGTCGCCGAAGGCCTGAGCGGGGTGAACCGCGAGTCGTATTATCCCGCTATCTTTCGTACGCTGCATATCCCGTTCACCGGGAGCAGCAGTTATGTGCTGCATGTGGGACTGGACAAAAACCTGACCAATGCCATCCTCACCAGGCAGGGCATCGATGTGCCGCAGAGTGTTCTCGTCACGCCCAAAAATCCCTCGTTGTCCCAGGACGATGTGACCTTTCCGTCGATCATCAAACCCAATGCCGAAGGTTCTTCTATGGGGATCTCGCAGGACTCTATCGTCGAAAACAAAGAGCAAGCTCAAGACATGATCGACAAGCTTTTGCCCGATTTTCCCGAAGGCCTGATCGTCGAACAGTTTCTCGAGGGCCGTGAGTTTGTCGTGCCCTGGCTCGAAGGGTGGCCCGGCGGACTGTTAGAGATCGTCGAATGGAAATTCAAGAGTGAAAATGGCTACAAAATCATGGATTACGAGAGCGAAGACGAGGAAAGCCTGGAGGCGGTTTGTCCGCCTGACCTGACGCCCGAAGAACGCCAAAACATCCTGGCGCTGGCTGACCGGGCCATCGCTTTGCTCGAGCTCAACGACTTTGGCCGCGTCGATATTCGTATGGATGAACACGGTACACCCTATCTCATCGAAGTGAATGCCTTGCCCGGACTCGCACCCACATTCTCTTTTATGACCTCGGCCCGCTCCAAAGGCCTCGAATTTACCGAAACCATTGATTTGATCATCAAATCCGCTGCGCGCCGGCATCAGATTCCGATCAAACCGCAGATCCTGGCCCATAGTCCCGCAAAAGCCAAACGCGGCTCTGCATGCGACCATGGTATTCAGGTGGGCCGGTTTTCACCCGGACCCAATAATGCGATTACCGATGTCAATGGCACCAGTGTCGGTCATGTTACCCATATCAAGGACGATGTTGATGTCGGCGATAAAACCGGGTCCAAAGGCACGGTCAGAACCGGCATTACCGCCATTCTGCCCAGTTCCGAAGAGTTTTTCAATAATCATCTGGTGTGCGGCGGATTCATCCTCAACGGCATCGGCGAGATGTCCGGTCTCACTCAGGCCATCGAATGGGGATGGCTGGAGACACCGATTCTCCTCACCAACACCATGTCCATTGGTGCGGTTCATCGCGGCATCATCCAATTCATGCTGAATGCTCATCCCGAGCTGGGTCATGATCTCTCTGTGGTCATTCCCCTGATCGGTGAAACCGATGACTCGTTTCTCAATGACGTGCGCATCGAGATGAACGAGGCCCGGGATGCCCTGGATGCTATCGATAACGCACACGGCGGACCCGTGGAACAGGGATCTGTTGGCGGGGGAACCGGCATGATCTCGTTTGATTTTGCCGGCGGTATCGGCAGTGCCAGCCGGATGCTGCCCAAAGAAAATGGCGGCTATACCCTGGGTGTGCTGGTGCAATCCAATTTCGGCAAGATGCGCAACCTGACGGTCGAGGGCAAGGTCGTGGGCAAGGATCTCGATCCTCTGTATCCGTATGACGCGCGTCGCGAAGATGACCGGGGCTCGGTCATTGTGGTGCTGGCCACAGATGCACCGCTGCTTTCGACGCAGCTCAATCAGGTCGCCAAGCGGGCCGCGCTGGGACTCGGTCGGGTCGGCTCGCATGCCTCTGCTGCCAGCGGCGAGATCGTGGTGGCGTTCTCCACGGCCAACCGCACCACACGGCTGGCCAAGGAAAAGACCCGACATCTCAATCTGTCGTTCATATCGGACGAATATATCAGTCCCCTCTACGAAGCAGCCGTCGAAGCCACGGAAGAGGCCGTGCTGAACGCCATGTTTTTCTCGGGCGGTATGGACGGCCGGCAGGGTCGACGAGCCCCTGCGATTCCCATTGAAACCATACGCGATTTGGTCAGAAAGGACTAGACTCTCTACAAAACACAACGAATACCCAAAAACAAGACAGGACCTGTTATGATCATTCATAAATCCGAGACCCTGATGCACGCCCCGGCGTTTGGCTGGGATCATGGCAAGGGCGATACCTATATGGACAGAAAAGAGCGCATCGAGGTGATTCTCGATGCCCTGCAACAGAACGACCTCGATGAACTGCTCGTGCCCCCCCGGGAATTCGATATGCAGCCCATACGGGATGTACACAGTCCCGACCTCGTCAATTTTATCCGCTCATCAGAAGAGCTGGAACCGGATCAGGCTGTCTATCCCTATGTGTTTCCGTATCGCAAAGACATCTGCTCACCGCGCACCAATCTGCATGAAGCCGTGTACTATTGTTTCGATGTGGGGACCGTCATGCATCGCGGCACGTTTCCGGCGGCCAAAGCAGCCGTGGATACTGCACTGGAAGGGGCGACACGGATTCGGGAAGAGAAACAAGGGTGGGCGTTTGCACTGTGCCGGCCTCCGGGTCATCACTCGGATCGTGATTTTTACGGGGGATTATGCTTTTTCAACAATGCCGCTATCGCAGCCCGGTACTTGTCCGCCCAGGGCCGCACCGCGATCCTGGATCTGGATTTTCACCATGGCAATGGCACCCAGGGTATTTTTTACTATGATCCCGAGGTGCTTTACGTCTCGATCCACGGCGATACCCGCCGCCATTTTCCCTTTATGACCGGCCATCCGGATGAGATTGGCGCGGGTCCGGGCGAGGGATTGACTTATAATCTGCCTTTGCCGGCTGATGTGGACTTTGACCGCTATCGTTCCTATCTCGATCGCGCGTTCAAAAGAATCCATGCCTTTTCTCCGCAATATCTGGTGGTGTCCATGGGATTCGATGCCTTTTATACCGAAATTTTGGGCGATGCGGTCTTTCAAACCCGGGATTACACCCTGCTCGCCCGTGAACTGCGCGCTCTGGACTATCCCCTGTTGATCTGCCTCGAGGGGGGATATGATCTCGATGCCCTGGGAACCAATGTCGTGCATTTTGTCAGCGGGGTGTTGGAATAGAGGATAAATCGGGTTTTAAGATTTTGTATTTCTCTGTGTCCTCGATGATGAAATGCTTGTGGCTTTCTTGACACTCGACAATGAGATCACAAAAATTAACTTGTTTTCCATCGCAGCAGTCAGGGCGTGCGCACATCATGCTTTTTCTCTGCGCCGCGGCGAGAGATCATCTCTGTGACTCTACACTCCTGATCCTGCCTATGCATGTTATTTAGCGCATTTCTGACCCCCTCAACGGCTCCCGTGATCGCCAAAGAACGGAAATAAAGACAACGAGTGTTATTTTGTAAAATTCCCCTCCACTAAAGATTTTGTGCTTTTTATACTTGACTGATTAAATAATTTAGGTTATCTTTTTTGACTCTTTTATTCAAATCGCAGCAACCTATTAATCCATTCTTTTTCAAGAGAAACGATCAACGCAGAGGACGCAGAAAAATCGCAGAGAGGTCGCAAAGGAAAGAATAGTCTTTTAACCCCCAGCCTACATGTGCTGTTTCTTTTTGATCTATCGAATTCTGTCCTTCTTTTATTCAAAATTCAGACTCGCATGAAATCAACGCATTGCAATAGTTGCAAAAACTCTTTTCTTCCAGTAGTAAAACAAGCTGGCAGTTAAACATAGTAAAAGAATGAGACGTCATTTTAGCAACCCGATTCCCTCTGGATGTCCATTTTACGTTTGAACGGACGATATGGTAACGATAGCATGAGTTGTTATGTCACTATTTCCTAAATCTGAATATGACTCTGGCTTGAAACAAATATTACTTTTTACTGAAACCTGTACCCTCTAACTCTATCCATAGGAGAGACAAACCATGCCTGATGTGAAATTCTATTCCGGTGATAAAGTGCCCCTCGAGATGCACAAAGCCAAGATTGTTCAAAAGATCGAACTGATTCCCATTGAACAACGGTTAAAGGCTGTTCAGGAAGCAGGAAATAACACCTTTTTGCTCAAAAACCGGGATGTCTTTATCGATGCCCTCACCGACAGCGGTGTGAACGCCATGAGTGATCAGCAGCTGGCCGCAATGATGATCGCTGATGACAGCTATGCCGGCTCTGAAACGTTTTATCGGCTGGAGAGCAAATGTCAGGAGCTGTTTCATAAAAAATATTTTATTCCCGCACATCAGGGCCGTGCGTGCGAAAATATCCTGGCGCAGCTTTATGTCAATGAAGGCCAGATCGTGCCGATGAACTATCATTTTACGACGACCAAAGCCCATATCGTTTTGAATGGTGGCAGCGTCGAAGAATTGTTCATCGATGAGGCGCTCAGGGTTCAAAGCGATTATCCGTTTAAAGGAAATATGGATATCGATAAACTGCGAGCGCTGATTCAGGAAAAAGGTGCCGATAAAATCGCTTTTGTGCGAATCGAAACCGGCACCAATCTTATCGGGGGGCAGCCTCATACGCTGGAAAATGTGAAAAAAGTTCGCGAGGTGTGCGACGAGTATGGCCTCATGCTGGTGATGGATACCAGTCTGCTGGCTGATAATCTGCACTTTATCAAAACCCGCGAAAAGGCCTGCCAGGATATGAGCATCCGTGAAATTACCAAAGAGATTTCAGACCAATGCGATATCATGTATTTTAGTGCCCGTAAACTGGGTTGCGCCCGTGGCGGTGGATTTGTGACCGACAGAGAAGATGTGTATCTGAAAATTCGCGAGCTGATTCCATTGATGGAAGGATTTCTGACCTATGGTGGAATGTCTGTACGTGAAATGGAAGCCATCACCGTCGGACTCGAAGAGACCATGGACGAGAATATGATCAACCAGGGTCCGCAGTTTATCGAATATATGGTGGATGAGCTGACCCAGCGCAACATTCCGGTGGTCACACCTGCCGGCGGACTGGGGTGCCATGTGGACGCCATGTCGTTTCTCGAGCACGTGCCACAGACCGAATATCCGGCCGGTGCACTGGCTTCGGCCATGTATCTTGTTTCCGGTGTCCGGGGCATGGAACGCGGCACGATCTCTGAACAGCGCCAGGAAAATGGCGACGAAACCCTGGCTCACCTGGAACTGTTGCGTCTGGCCTTGCCGCGACGGGTGTTCACCATGTCCCATATAAAATATACGGTCGACAGACTGGAATGGCTGTGGGAAAACCGCAAGCTGGTCGGAGGGTTGGTTTTTGAGGAGGAACCCAGTATTTTGCGGTTCTTTTTCGGCAAGCTCGTGCCCACGACCGATTGGCACACCAAGCTGGTGCAACAGTTCAAAAAGGATATGGGTGACAGCCTGTAGGATGTATTTTGGGATTACGGGCCTTTTTCAGGCCCGTATCTCTGTTCATTCGTTCTTATCATTGCACTTGCTGTTTCGTACTGATCGTTTGAATCCTCTCTTTTAATCCTTCTTGCCATTATCCTTTTCGATTTTTGTTTGTATTTTGAATCTGTGTCTTTATATTCTCCTAGTCGGGATATTTATTTTTTCTGTAGGAAAAATATGATAACGAGAGAACAAATTAATTCTCTGGTTTCAATACTAACCTCAAAATTTCCAATCAAAGATATATTTTTGTTTGGATCGTATGCAAAAGGTAATGATAGCGTTACCAGCGATCTCGATTTATGTGTAACGACTCGATTAGCGAATAAAAGAAAAATTGATTTGATACGTGCCATACGAAAGGAGATCAGTGATACTGTAGATATTCCCATGGATATACTCGTCTACGACATGGATGAATTTCAACAGCGAGCTGCTCATAAAAATACGTTCGAATATAAAATCCGAAATCAGAGAATTTTACTGAATGGATAGTAGACAACTCGCAAAAGAATGGCTTGAAATTGCGATAGCTGATTTGTCTTCAGTATGAATTTAGCCCTCAAGGATGCGAATAGAATAAAAGGATTTGTGTTAAGGAAATTTTCTGCCCTCAATAACGAATCAAAGGAACACAGCTAGAAATTCAAACACAAAGGGTCGTTATGTTTTACAAAGGGTTGCTCCTGTGCTGCTGCTGGGTTACGACGATATGGGCCTCAACCGATCTGACGCAAACGGTACGGGGGACCGTCTATGACGAAACCACGGGTCAGCCTTTGGCAGGCGCCAACGTGATCATCCAGAATTCCGATCCGCTGCTGGGCGCGAGTACGGATATGCAGGGCGAATTCCGGATTCAGAATGTGCCGGTGGGCCGGGCCACGGTCAAGGCCATGTATATGGGCTATCATCCGGAAATCGTGCAGAACGTCCTGGTCTATAGTGGCAAAGAGACCACTGTGCGCATCGAATTGGAGCAGCAGGTTCTGGAAATGGAAGAGATCACGGTCAGTGCCCTGCAAAAATTCGAATCCATCAACGAGATGGCCGTGACCAGTGCGCGCATGTTTACCATCGAAGAGACGGAAAAATACGCCGGCAGCCGCGGCGATGTCGCACGCATGGCGTCCAACTATGCCGGCGTGTCGTTTTCCAATGATTCGCGCAACGATATCGTCATTCGCGGCAACTCTCCGGCCGGACTGTTGTGGCGGCTCGAGGGCGTGGATATTCCCAATCCCAACCACTTTGCCATGGAAGGCACCACCGGCGGTCCCGTGGGCATGCTCAACAACAATACCCTCAGCAATTCCGATTTTATCACCGGCGCCTTTCCGGCCGAATACGGCAATGCCTTATCCGGTGTTTTCGATCTGCGCATGCGCAACGGCAATAATGATGAATTCGAGTATATCGGCCAGGTCGGATTCAATGGCTTTGAGCTGGGCGCTGAAGGTCCCATCAGCCCGGAACAGGGGAGCTCGTTTTTGGCCAATTATCGCTATTCCACCCTCGATGCCATGGACAAGATGGGCATCGATTTCGGTACGGTCGGCGTGCCCCGGTATCAGGATTTTTCCGGCAAGATGGTGTTTCCCCTTGAAAACGGCCGCATAGATGCTTTTGTCCTGTGGGGAACCAGCGAAATCGCAATCCTCGATTCCAGGGATGATGAAAAGGATCTCTATTCGCAAGACGGACAGGATCTGTACAACGGCTCGACCGTGGGCGTCAGCGGAATAGGATACACGCTTTTTCATAATCCCAATACCAGCTCACGCATCAGCGTGTCCGGTACCTATCAAAGAACGGAAACCGATATTTTCAAGCTGGAAGAGGAAACGCGGCAGCGCGAGCTCGATGACAACTATGTCGAATACAAGGCTTCCCTGGATTATGTTTTCGCGCATCGGTTCAACAGCCAGGTCTCTACTGAAAACGGACTGAGTCTGGATCAAATGGGATTCGATCTCGATGGCCGGGTGTACGATTTTGAAGACCAGACCTTTTATCAATATTTCAACAATGAACGGGCCCTGTTAAAAGGTCCGCTCTATTCGCAGGTATACAGCTCGTGGAAATACAAACAATCCGATGAGCTCATCTATACTGCAGGATTGAATGTTGCCCATTTCAGCCTCAATGACCATGTCGCGGTGGATCCGCGATTGGGTGTCTCGTATGCGTTCAATCCTTCCCAATCAGTGTCCATTGCCTATGGCAGACACTCCCGGTTGCAGTGGTTGTCGACCTATTACTTTACGGATGTGCCGGCCGGAAGCGCCGTAGACGAGACCAATACCCATCTGGATTTTACCAAAGCGAACCACATTGTCCTCGGATTCGACCACCTGTTTTCCGAGAATCTGCGATTGAAACTCGAGGGCTATGCACAAGCCCTGTACGATGTGCCGGTGCGGCATCTTGCATCCAGTTACAGCATTCTCAATACCGGCGCTGAATTCAATATCGATCTGTATGAAAATCTCGTGAACGAGGGAACCGGCAGAAATGTCGGAGTCGAACTGACCCTGGAACGCTTTTATACACAGGGACTCTATTATCTCATTACCGCTTCGTTCTTTGATTCGAAATACAAGGGATCCGATGGCATCGAGCGTCCCACAGTCTTTGACACCGATTTTGTATGTAATCTGCTGGTGGGCAAAGAGTTTGCCTTTGATGCGCAAAACACGCTTTTTTTCGATACCAAAGTTGCCTGGGCAGGGGGAAGGCCCTATACCCCCATCGATCTGGAGGCCAGCCGCGCCGCAAAGGAAATCAAATGGGATGATACCCGGGCGTTTTCACAACAGCATCCCAACTATTTTAAACTGGATTTCAAGGTGGGCTATCGCCGCAGCGCCGGCTCTATCACACAGGAATGGATGATCTATATCGAGAATCTCAGCGATCACAAGAACGTGCTCACCATGACTTATGACAGTGTGTCCGGTGAGATCGAAACCATCTATCAGCTGGGGCTGTTTCCCATGATGCAGTACAGGATCTATTTTTGATTATCGCGTTTGGATTCACGCGAGGCAACCTCTCGCAAAGACGCCAAGAAACGCTCTTGCTGAAAGGTATGTCATGAAAATCGCAATTAAACCTCGATTTTCTCGGCATTTTCCACCCTGCTTTTTCTTTGCGTCATTGCGGCTCGGCGTGAGAATTCTCTACACTTCAGCGTAAAGCATTTTACTCAATAACCCGGAAAGAGCTCATGATACACAGGGATTATATCATGCGCATGATCGAACAGCTATCTGTCGTGCTCATGAAAATACTATTTAACAAACAGAGCAAGAATTACGATCGAGCCTTGTTCGAGATCGATAATGCCTATTTTACGATTCTGGAGATGGACCCGCTAAAGATCAAGCACATGTCCGAACAAGAACTCGTCGAGCTCTTGAATTTGGATCAGGGATTCGAGGCAGAGAGAGCAGTGGTCATCGCTGAATTGCTCCGTGAAGAGGCAGAAATCAATGAACTGCAAAGCGGTTTTGACAATGAGGTCCTGGAACTGTTCAAAAAGTCGTTTTGTCTGTATATTGAAGCGATACAGACAAACAAAGATTTTGAATCCTATATGCAAACAGTCAATGGGATTGTACTCAAAATAGCAGACTATGACAGTTCCGATGTCGTGAAATACAGATTGTTTCGGTATTATGAACTCACCGGCAGGCTTGACCAGGCCGAAAATATCCTTTATGAGCTGATCGAATCCGGATACCCTGATATCAGACAAATAGGGCAGCGGTTTTACCAGAGATTGTTGGAAAAACCGGATTCGGAACTGCGGCAAGGCAACTTTACACGAGAGGAGGTCGAGGAAGGCCTGAGCGAACTCGAGTCGTTTACCCGACCGCCGGGGGAATGATATCCCGTTATCAGGGGTTGTATCTTGAGTGATGTCTGTTCAAAAGACAATAATGGGATTTGCACACACGTAAATAGTATCAGGCAAACTCGAGACGGAGGATCTTATGCAGTCAAAAGCCGAAACCGTAGACCAGTACCTGGATAAACTCCCTGAGGATCGTCGCCGGTCTCTCCGGGCGGTACGGGAGGTCATTTTGGAAAACCTCCCCAATGGATTCGAAGAAGCGATGAATTGGGGAATGATCACCTATCAGGTGCCCCTGGAGACGTTTCCCGATACCTATAATAAACAACCCCTGATGGTTGCAGCGCTGGCCTCGCAAAAGAATCATATGGCCCTGTATCTGACTGCCATCTATATGGATGACCAGGCCAAAGAGGAATTTAAAGCCGCATATCAAGCCACTGGCAAACGATATGATGTGGGGAAATCGTGTGTGCGCTTTAAAACGCTCGAGGATCTGCCTCTGGAACTAATCGGCAAAAGCATTCGATCACACGATGTTTCCTCTTTTATCAAAGTGTATCAAAAGACGCGACCCGCAAAGCAGGGGAAACGCGGTGCCTGATTGATGCGTTGAAAAACCTCACACAAAGCCGCAAAGAATAGCTTTCATGATTGACAATTATTTCATGACGCTCTTGTCCAAAATAGATCAAAAAGATAATCGCAGAAGCTTTTGTGTGAGGTGATCATTGTTTGTTTTGATTTAAACCTCTAAACCTGTTCCTGTTTAAGGATTATCTGTTTGGAATTCACGAGGTGTTTTTTTCCAATCCCGATAGATCCAGTTCTTGCTGCTTTGGAGAACACTGAAATCATTTAATGTGCTATATTCTCGAAGAGTCGTATGAATCCGCAGGCCATGCAGCCCTATGGCGAGTCCCTGACAGCCTATTTCAACGGCGATAAAGACGCAGAGCTGATCGTTCACCGGGATGACGGATATAAAAGTCCCTTGCCGGTCAGCTGGTTTTTTCGCGGACCCTCGGAGTATACACCCATCGACACAGAAGCGCTTGAATTCAGCAAAGGCGCGGTTCTGGATGTCGGGGCAGGGACCGGCGTGCACAGTCTTGCCTTGTCGGAAAAGGGGCACTCTGTCACAGCCATCGATATCAGTCCGCATGCCGTCGATATTCTCAAACAGCGCGGCATCGAGCAGGTGTTTTGTACTGATGTTTTCTCTTTTGAGGGCGGACGGTTCGATACCCTGTTGATGTTGGGCCATGGCATCGGAATGGTCGAATCTCTTGAGGGCCTGGAAAGGTTTTTGGCCAAAGCCGGATCCCTGATAACAAGCGAGGGACAGCTGTTGATCGACTCGCTGGATGTGCGTGCCACCCGGGATCCGGTGCATCTGCAGTACCAAATAGAGAGACAACAAAAAGGGCATTATATCGGTGAAATCGGCATGCAGTTCGAATTCCGCGGCCAAACCGGACCCTTTTGCACCTGGCTGCATGTGGACCGGGATACCCTGAATGAATATGCGTATCGCGCGGGATGGTCCTGTGAAATGCTTGTCGAGTTGCACACCGGGGATTATTTGGCCAGGCTCTATCGCTGAAAAAGGAACCAGTGCCAATTTGACAGGTTCCTGACTGCCGATTGGCTCTATGTCAATCGTTGAACCAAAATAGACCGCCGATGCTGGTATAAAGGATTAAAAATATAACCGAGCTATGAGAATTTGGTATGAAACCTGAAAAGACTATGATGGGGATGTCTGTCATCGATCTGTGTGGCTTGTCCTCCGGAAGGTTGTCTGTTAAATAATTCTCCTGATTTATGTGTTACACTTTCTTTAGGGTATAGGGTGACACATAGCCTGTTTACCCAATGTGAATGTATCATGTAAATGAAAAAAGGAGAATTTAAAATGAATATTCATGCCATCAAACTGATTTTATTGGGATTTTTTCTCTTTACCACGGGCCCGCCTGGCCAGGCACAGCAGGCCGACGCGCCGCTATTTGATCATCTGGGGGACCACTACCATCCTGTTACCACTGACTCGGATATTGCACAGCAATACTTTGATCAGGGACTGATTTTGGCATTCGGCTTTAATCATGCGGAAGCGCATCGTTCTTTTCTCCAGGCTGCAACGCTGGACCCTGATTGTGCAATGGCCTGGTGGGGAGCTGCCTGGGTTTTGGGTCCGAATATCAATGCGGCCATGGATCCGGCGGTTGCGCCAAAGGCATGGGAATACCTGCAAAAAGCGAAATCCCATGCGTCTGACCTCACAGAACGTGAACAAGCGTATATCAGAGCGCTGGCAAAGCGGTATGGTCCTGAGGCACTCGACGATCGCTCAAAACGTGACAAGGCCTTTGCCGAGGCGATGCATAATGTCACCAAACAGTATCCTGAGGACATGGATGCACAGGTTATTTATGCAGAGTCTTTGATGGATACGATGCCCTGGGATTACTGGCTCGAAAACGGCGAGCCAAAGCCGGACACGCGAACCGTTCTCAGGACCCTGCAGGATGTTTTACGAAAAGCTCCCGATCACCCTATGGCCAACCATCTCATGATCCATGCTGTCGAAGCAGAACACCCCACGCTGGGACTGGAAGAAGCGGCCAGGCTCGAAACCCTGGTACCGGGCGCAGCACATCTTGTACACATGCCTGCCCATATCTATATCAGGGTCGGAGAGTATCACAAAGCGACTCGTTCCAATCTCAAAGCCATACAAGCCGATCAACGATATCTCGATCAGGTGGATGCCCAGAGTGTCTATCGCCTGGCTTATATTCCCCATAATTATCACTTTGGCTGGGCCACTGCCACGCTTGAAGGAAATAGTGAACTGGCTATCGATCTGGCCAGGGAAATGGCAGAAACCGTAGACAAGGAATCCATGCGTAAACGCGGACTCACAACCTTACAACATTATTGGATTACACCTCTTTATGCAATGGTTCGTTTCGGACGCTGGCAGGCGATTCTCTCGTGGCCGGAACCGGAAAAAGACCTGATTTATCCACGAGCCGTATGGCACTATAGCCGCGGGATGGCATTCACCCGGCAGGAAAATGTCGCAGCTGCCCGTAAAGAACTCGATAGATTGAATCGATTGCGGGACGATCCGGCATTGAAATGGGTGACAGTGTGGGATATCAATAAAAGTCGGCATATCCTCGAGATCGCTTTTTTAGCTCTTTCCGGAGAAATCGCAGCTGCGGAGCGGGATTTTGATTCTGCTATCGCCTCATTAAATCAAGCGGTAAATCGGGAAGATGCGCTCAATTATGATGAGCCCCCGACCTGGCACTATCCTACCCGGCAATCTCTGGGAGCCGTTCTTTTACAAGCAGGCTATGCCCAAAAAGCAGAAACAGTATATCGCCAGGATCTGGATAAATTTCCGAATAATGGATGGTCTCTGTTTGGACTCTTGAAAGCACTCCGTCAGCAGGGCAAGAACCAAAAAGCCAACGAGGTAGAGCGCCGTTTTCAGAAAGCCTGGCGCCATGCCGATGTGGTTCTTACCAGCTCCCGATTTTGATCGTGTCTTTCTACCGAAAAAGCCAATGATTATTTATAGCCATGGCCTTTTCGGAGTTGATTTTTTTTAGCCAGCCCTGTTTTTCATTGCATTAAAAGTAATTTTTTTGCACCTTTGGCTTTAGAACGAAAGAATGATCATGAATGTATCCCCCATCTTTATCATTGGCGCCCCTCGCAGCGGAACCACCCTGTTGCGCAATCTCTTGTATTCTCATCCCAACCTGTTTTTTCGCGGGGAGACACACTTTATTCCGGACTATTACCGGGCGTTCGGCAATCCGCAATCCCCGGCTCAGGCTCGACATTTGGCCAATAGAATCGTAAATCTTGACTGGATGCGGCGCTGGGAAGAATCCTTTGATGTCGATGCCCTGGCTCGTCAGCCCTCCTATGCCGGGATGATCGATTGCCTGTTTCGTCAGGTGGCACAAAAAGAGGGGGCCGCGCGATGGGGGGACAAGACGCCGCAAAATGTCCTGCATGTGTCCACATTGCTGGAAATCTTTCCCCAGGCACAATTTATCCATATCGTGCGGGACGGGCGAGACGCTGCCCTGTCGCTGAAAAAAGCGCACTTTGGGCCAGCGACCCTGTATGGCGCGATTCTCTATTGGCAAAAAATGGTCAGGGCCGGCATTCAGGCCGCAAACGTCGCGCCCCGCGATCAGTTTATGCTGGTAAAATATGAGGACCTTTTGGATCATCCCAAAGAAGAACTGCAAAGCATCTGTGCGTTTTTGCATGAGCCGTTCGTGGATGCCATGCTTTCACCCACGCTGATCCGTCTTCGACATCGAAAAATTATATTCAAAGAGTTTGCGCCTTCGCACTCTGATGATAAAGTCATTGTAAACGCAAACAAGGAAAAATGGCGATCCAGTCTCACCCAAGAGGAACAGGGATTGTGTGAACATCTTGCAGGCCAGGAATTGCATTATTTTAACTATCCGCTTGTGAATAATTCATACCATCTGTCCGTTTTCAGACAAATGCGTTTTCGGTTGACCGAGGCAATTCTGCAAGTCTGTTTATATACCACCGTTGAACAAAAGAAGAAATGGCTCCCCACTGAAATTTGGCTGCGATGGGTGAGATTGCTGGCCAAAGTAAAGAATTGAACACTCGTATTTGAACCCTCTCCCACGATTCCGCTTGACTCTTTGCTTGCTTTTGAGTATTTAAGAGAACGCTAAAATCAACCGGAGCCGTCAAGGTCCAGGTTCATTCTATTTTATGGGGATCCAGTGATCGAGCAGCCTTTTATTACGACCTTGAGATTGTTATTGCGACCGTTTGTTTTGACAGATGCACCTGGCGTACAAACACTGGCCGGCGATAAATCGATTGCATCCACCACCTTGAATATCCCCCATCCCTATGAAAACAGCGTCGCAGAAAAATGGATCGCCTCCCAGGCTAAAAATTTCGCTGCAGGAAGCTCGGTCACTTTTGCGGTGTCGCACCGCAATGACAACATGCTGATGGGAGCCATCAGTCTGGAAATCTCTCGCAAGCACCGGCATGCTGAAATGGGATACTGGATTGGAAAACCCTATTGGAATCAGGGGTACTGCACCGAAAGCGCGATGGCCTTGTTGCAGTACGGTTTTGATATTTTGGATCTGCAACGTATCTTTGCCCATCATTTGACCCGTAATCCCGCCTCAGGACGGGTCATGCAAAAAATCGGAATGGTTCATGAAGGCTGTCTGAGAAAACACGTTCTGAAATGGAATGTGTTTGAGGATCTCGAGGTTTATGGCTTGTTGCAAGGCGAATGGAAATCCCTGCCGGACATTATTGAAAATATGTGGTATGAATAAGATCACCGGCTTTCTGCTCTGAATGATCCCGGCGCTCCCCAAAAGCAATCGCGAGATTGATTTACCCGAAATGTTGTTTTATGCATCCGCCTTTTTCTCCATTCTCGTCTCATTGACGGATTATTTGGGTGATCGACGAAACCCTTGTTTGAAAATTTCCGTATCAACTCGGGTATAATAATTAGAGGAGGTTTTATGGGATCAATGAGCAGGCGGAACTTTTTGCAGACCTCTCTGGCTGTGGGCGGGGCTGCAACTGTGACGCATCTTGTTCCTGGGGCATGGGTAACCGCCGGTCATGCTGCAGGGAACGGATTCTTTGAATCCGAATTCGGCATCACAGACGAATTATGTCAGATGGTGCTTGAACGCGCCCTCTCCAAAGGAGGGGATTTTGCGGATATCTATTTCGAACACACGGTTTCCAATTGGGTGAGCCTTGAAGACGGCAAAGTCGATCGCGCCTATGGCAATATCGATCTGGGCGTAGGGATCCGAACCGTTAAAGGAGATCAGACCGGCTATGGGTTCACACAGGATTTGACAAAAGAATCGCTCTTGGCTGCTGCTGCGACGGCAGCGACCATCGCCGATGGCAATGGCCGTTCTGTTACGAAAACGTTCCTTCCTCTGAAACATGAAAACTATTATCCCCTGGAAAGAATGTTTACCGAAATTCCTCTTTCTGAAAAGCTCCCCCTGGTCAAAGTCACCAATGAAAAGTGTTTTGCACTCTCTGATCATGTCATCAAGGTCAATGTCTCCATGCATGACCAGCAAAAACGCATTCTCCTGTATACGAGCGACGGAGTCAAAGCCGAGGATACTCTCCCTCGTAACTATCTGAGTGCGTCACTCGTGGCAGAAAAAGACGGTAAACAGGAAAGAAGCGGTTTTAACTTTGGCGGCCGTCACGAGTTTTCATATTATACCCCAAACGTCGCAGATGCCCTGGCTAAAGAAGTGGTGGATCGTGTACTTGTTTTGTTCAAAGCCGAGCAGCCGCCTGCCGGTGAAATGCCGGTGGTGCTGGGTCCCGGAGTGACAGGCATCCTGTTGCATGAAGCTATCGGGCATGGCATGGAAGCGGACTTTAACCGCAAAGGCGTTTCCACCTATGCCACCATGATCGGTAAAAAAGTCGCCGAGCCTTTTGTGAATATCATCGACGAAGGGATCACGCCGCGGCAACTCGGCTCGGTCAATGTCGATGATGAAGGTATCCCCGGACAAAAAACCATGCTCGTGGAAAACGGTATTCTCACCAGCTATTTACACGACAGGATCTCTGCCAAACACTATGGCGTCAAGCCGACGGGCAATGGCCGCCGCGAAAGTTACCAGCACTATCCGATTCCAAGGATGAGAAATACCTACATGCTTGGGGGAGAATCAACTCCTGAGGATGTGATCAAATCCGTGAAAAAAGGCATATATGTGCAGGATATCAGCAACGGCCAGGTAAAGATCGGTGAAGGGGATTTTGCATTTTACGTCTCTCAGGGCAATATGATTGAAAACGGCAAAATTACCCGGCCTGTCAAAGATATCAATATCATGGGCAATGGTCCGAAAATGCTGCAAAATGTCACCATGGTCGCCAATGATTTGGAATTGTACCAGGGGGGCACCGGAGCGTGTGGCAAAGACGGTCAATCCATGCCGGTTTCATTTGGCTTACCCACCTGCCTGGTGAAATCCATGACAGTCGGTGGCGTGCAAAAGCAAGGAGCATAATTATGAGCAATGAAATGAAACAGTTATGTGAATTTGTTTTAAATACAGCCAAAAAGGCAGGAGCGAGCGAGTGCCGGGTCTCTTTTTCGAAACGGCGGTTCGTGGAAGTTCAATACCGGGAGCGTAAACCCGAAACCGTCAAAGAGGCGACCACACAGGGAATCGGGGTGGATGTTTATGTCGATGGGCGGTATTCCTCACAGAGCACCTCGGATCTGCGCAGAGACGCCTTGAAAGCCTTTGTCAGCAATGTTGTTGATACTGCAAGACTCCTGGAAGAGGATCCCTATCGAAGTCTTCCGGATCCTGAATATTATCAGGGACGAAAAGAGATTGATCTGCAACTCAGCGATCCCGATTATCTGCAAACCACACCAGAGATGCGCCATGCCATGGCCAAAGAGCTGGAAGCGGTCTGTGCCAAAGCGGGTGGAGATAAAACCATCTCTGTAACCTCTCAGGTGTATGACGATTTTTCTCAGCAAACCGTCATGACCAGCAACGGGTTTTCCGGAGAATCCGAGTCCACTGTCTGCTTTGCCTTTGCCGAAATGACAGCCCAGGATCAGGGGGACCGCCGGCCCAATGGCTATGACTATGCCGTGGCCAGGGCCCTGAAGAAATTGCCCTCCTGCCAGGAACTCGGTCAACAGGCTGCTGCCAGAACACTGGAACTGATGGGAAGTAAAAAACTAGCAACCGAGACCCTGCCTATCATCATCGAAAATCGCAATGTCGGCCGGGTATTGGGAGGCTTTCTGTCTGCCATGAACGGTTACAGCCTGCAACAAAAACGCTCTTTTTTACTGGATAAAAAAGGAGAAAAACTGGGCAGTGATGTTTTTACGCTGATCGATGATCCTTTTATTGTCGGCGGAATGGGCAGCCGCTTGTATGACGGTGACGGATTTGCCAGTAAAAAGCGCACAATGATCGATAAAGGCGTACTCGAGCAGTATTATATCGATTGGTATCGCAGCCGTAAACTAGGCGTCGAACCCACTACAGGCGGGACGTCCAATCTGGTTCTGCCCCACGGGAATCGCTCGGTTCAGGAGATCATGAAAGATCTGGGACGCGGCATCCTGATCAACGGCTTTATCGGCGGTAACTCGAATTCCAATACCGGCGACTTTTCTGTGGGAATCACCGGCACGCTCTTTGAAAACGGTGAGCTCGCTCAGCCGGTTGCAGAGATGAATATCGCGGATAATCATCTGGAATTCTGGAAAAAACTGGCCGAAGCTGCCAATGACCCCTGGGTCTATAGCGGCTGGCGCATGCCCAGTCTGGTGTTTACGGATATTGTCGTATCCGGTGTCTAGATTTGCAAAACCATCTGCCTTGTGAACGGCTGACTCTGAATCAGAATAATATACATCGACAATCAGTTTCATGTTTATTACAAAGCTATAGAAAAACCAAAGGCCTGTCAACCGGTGCAGGCCTGTTTTTCTTATTCAACGCTTTGGTGGTTTGGCGATAAGGCCATTCATATAGTCTGCAAATGCCGTGTTGACCTGCGGTCTCGGGCTGATCAGGGTTTGAACAGGATATTTTTTCTCCGCATGCCATCTGCACCCTCGTTCTACATCGAATTCGAGCCAGCCATTGCCTTCACTTTGTAGAAAATCCCCCGGTCCCTCGACGGCAAAATAGACTGCGGTCAGGTCCCAGCTGGATCTCTGATCATCGAGTGTGCGTCCTCCGTACCACCACAACCAGTCCCGATATGCGGTTCTGACGATATTACCGGGAGGAGTGTGTTTGAGCGACATGCCGGTCATGACATCAGCGCCGGCATCGATGTAAAAAACAGGAGAGGGGAAATGTTCCACCAGGTATTGGCTATAAGGTGCCGTGCCATTGCGAAAGAAATTCCAGTCTTTTCTGAATTGTCCGTCTTTTTTAGAAGCTCCCAGAGCACCCAGGGCGATCCAGCGTTTGATCTTTTTTTTAATCAGATCAGATCCGGACAAATCGGAAAGGCTGTCCGGCTCTGAGACGAGGAGGTCATAAAGTCCTTTGGTATGGCCCACCGTGATATACGTAACGCTGGAATCTGCCTGGCTGGCCAGCAGCCTCCGGGTCAGCCGGGTTTGCTCCTCTGCATCCCGGTTGTGGATGATGGTATTGCCGAATGCGGCTGTGTCTTTGGCCAGTTTTTCCGCGCTCATCTTGTCGACCGGATCACCGATATCATCCCCGTGATACGCCCCCACAGGAATATTCGGACGACCGTAATAGATGTTTATGGCCTGAACAATCCCTGCGCCATAAGGCACCTTGCCCGAACTATACACACATGCAAGGATCTCTGCCTTGCCCATATCTACATAGGCATGCAGTAACGCCAGGGCCCCGGCGTCATCACAGTCCGAACCCATGTCGGTATCAAAAATGATCTTTTCGGATGGAACAGGGGTCTTGTCCTGCTTAGGTGTGCAGGTCATCGAGACAATAAACATTAAAAAGCAACAGAGTTTTTTTATTTGATTCATCCCAAGTGCTGACCGGTTTTGAATTCGAATTTATCGGGCGGATTTGAATAGATAGTACCGAAAGAAAAAATAGATCATCGACAGATGTGTCAGCAGGTAAACACCGGAGACGAGCATATAAAAACCAGAACTATATTCCCCGGGCTCGCCAGAGCTCACGAATCTTGAAAATTCGATCGCAGAATAGAGTTTGAAAAGAATGCGAAGGCCCAAAAAGAAAGCGGCAATGTTTGCTGCTTTGTAAAGCGCCATGTGATCAGAAGGAATCTGATTCCGGTACAAGACCAAAATGATAAATATTAATACAGCGGTTAAACCTCCCAGGATTTCACTCAGCAAGCGCAATGTCCTGAAATCAAACAGATTGGCTGCCAGAGCAAACCGGAGTGCGAATACCAATAGATACGCACCGATCAATGCCCGTATACTCCATGCCAACGCGGGGCTGGAACCCTCTGCCCGCAGAAACAGGATCAGGAACAGGATAATGATAATCCCTGCCAGCACAGAAAGCACACCGGTGAACGAGATCGCGATATGATGATGCAATACGTGTGGAAACAGGAAATGGCTCAGCTTTAACACGATTTCATATGCCAGAACCACGATCATTGCGAGAGTGCTGGTCCGGATATTCATCTTGTCCCCCAATGGTTATCATAATCAATTGCTGCAGCTTACCGATTTTCTCAATACTCGATCCTTTTTTTATATAACCATCTCTATCCATTAATGCAATAAAAAAGGGCGGCAAGCGTCTGTTGAACTCTTGAAAGGGGGAACGCTCGTGCGGTTCCCGGAGAATGCCGAAACCATGGCCCTCTCCGGGATCACGTCTCTAGGGGTATTTGACCTTGGCCAGGTAGATCGATGTTTTATCCTCATGTGAGGAATAATAACTCATCCATAACAAGCCATCGTGCCAGACCAGTCCGGGATAACTGGTGTCTCCACCGGAGGGCAGAGTGAGAATCTCTTTCAGCTTGGCTGTTTCCGGATCCAGCCAGAGCAGGGCTGTTCGCTGCCGGTCGTCATAGAGCCGACCGGCTGCCACCCAACGGCCGTCGGGCAACCGGATGAAATTGGGTCCGCCCAGTTTGATGTTCAAATCGCGCCAGCTCCATTTTGTAAACGGGGGAGCAGAGGAGCCCAGAAACGCCTGATTGTCCTTGCTGCGGATCAGGCACAGAGCCGTCCCGTCTGGCTGAAAACAAAGTGTGGCTTCGCCGGCATGATCGAAAACGGCCAGCTGTTCATAATTTACGCCATCCGGACTCGCCAGCAACCGTGCCGTGCGGGGGTGTCCAAAGGGAGGTCTGTCTTCCGGGCCTCCATAGTCGATACCATAAGCAGTGCCCTGGTGCCAGGTCACGCGCCACAACCAGCGATCCGGATTGCCCACGGCAATGGGTTCGCTCCATGTCTGACCGTCACTCGAGAAACGTGCAAAGGTCTGTTCGCGTTGTTCTGGATATTGCGTGGGATTGAACCGCCGGAAATAGAGCAGCATCAGGCGCTGATCCGGGGTCACGCTGATCTTGGCATCGCGCAGGTCATCGCCCTCTTGTGAAATCAGGGCTGCCGAGTGCCACGATTCTCCGTCCTTGCTCGTGATGACACGGATATGTCCTTCCACGCCCGGTCCCCAGTGATTTTTGGCCTCACGGAAGACACAAAACCAGGTGTCTCTGAACCGGATCAGATCGGTAAAGGCATTATGTTCACCTGCATCCCAGATTTTTGTCACACTCAACAGCTCAGCCGTGGTGGTTTGTGGCGCGCTCCAATCGATGAGTAATGGATACGTGCTGGGATCATAGAGCCATGATTCGCTGTCGGGAGCCCGGTTATAGGTGCTGGGACCTTTGGATTTGTCGAAAAAAAATTCGTCAGCATAATCAAAAATCGCAAGAAATTCTTCCGGACCCTGATCATGGCCTTTTTGGCCGTATCGATTTTCATTATCGCGCCAGTGAATACGGCACCACTCTTTGGCATCGAACCATTCATAGATAAGCATGCCCGCCCGGATGCCTGCCTCATGCGCCAGTCCGTTATTGATACCGTCACCGATGGCATTAAGGTTGATCAGGGGACGTGGGGCGACCAGCGCCACCAGCGTCGGGGCATCCCAGGGTTGTTTGTTCTGTCGGTTCTCAAATACATAATAGTTGGGATGATACCAATGTGGTTGGCGTTCATGGAAATTGGCCGGATAGTCCATGGTTCCACGGAATCCCTCTGGATCGCGCTGCCGCGTCGAGCCCACGGAAAAGGGACCCCCGGTAGATGGGGCAATCATATCGATGCGCTGATCGAAAATGCCGGCGGCCATGGCGGTTTGTCCGCCACGCGAATGGCCTGTGGCGATGATTTTGTCCATGTCGATGAGTTGCAACTGATCCAGAACATCGATGATCGGCTGATAGACCCAGGCCCAGGCTGCGATGGTATGAAAATCGTATTCCGGATAGAGACGAAAAATCCCTTCCTGCCGGTCCGCATTGGACGCCTCATCAGGCGCGACTTTACGGCGGTTGAATTCCACCACCATATAGCCTCTGCGCACGCCTTCAGACATGCTGAATGTGGTGTCGGCATGGCCGTGTTCCGGAAAATTGTTGATCAGTGTCGGATATCTTTTTTTCTCTATGGGCCGCCACAGGTTGATATCAAACGAATGGCTCTGGCCCTTTCTCGTGATCGTGATGCGATAGGACTGCTTGATCCCCTCTTCCGCAGAGTGAGGAGGGTGAAAGGGCTCATCAAAGAGATGCGTGTACTCGAGCTGGTCCTTGCGGGGGCGGGGAGGGACGTGACCGTATAAATAGTGTTGAACCAGGGCCAACAGATACTGCCGTTGCTCGGGCCATTGCGCCTTGCTGGTGATGCGCGTGCCGTCCAGCCGGCTGAACGGGTCAGGCATCATGGGATTGTCAGGCAGGCTGTCGATCGTGGGAAAGTGATAGACCGGCCGGGCTGTAGCTGTCTGATTTTCCCGAATGCATTCCTGTGAATACAGGGATATTGCGGATATTAAAATGACGAGCAGGATTTGAAACCGGATGTGCATAGGAACCTCTTTTTAGCATCAATGAGTTTTACTATTATATAAATAACTATAATGCAAATCAAATAATAGTGGATTTTTCTGGTAACCAGGTGTCGATTGATCATCAATTCGAATCTGGAAATCTATTCCAGAAAAGCCAGACAATCCAGATTGAATTTTTTTTAATTCTTGAAAACATTTCTCAAAGAGCTAGAGTGGATCGTTGCCATTTCCTCTAAAAGGGGAACAGATAATCTGACTCTGGTCGGAGATTGGTTTGCCGCTGAACAGGCTGTTGCAGTTTAGGCAAAAACTTTTATTTGCGATATCGGGTTAGACCATCTGCCAGAAACGGTTTTGTCGAAGGGCATACATTTACCCACGATAATCGATCCAAGCCCCAAAGGGGCGGAGTATGCCAGCCCAGGGCTGCAGCCCTGGGATACGGTCATCTTGCTGGCGTTCTCATACTCCTCTGTTTTGTACCATTCGGCAAACGCCTGCTGGTCGAGTTTGGTGTTTTCATCCAGGTTTAACCCAAACCTGACATTGGAGGCTGTATGCTTCAGGATGTCATAGGTCAGCCAGGCTCCACCCGGTGTTTGGGTAATAATCGTCCCTGATTTGGATTTAGAGCTGGTCACCTGGCGTTTGCCTTTGTAAATATGGTTGTCTGTGACCACATCCCCGGTCACGAGAATCTCGGGCGAGTTATTCACGAGAGCCTTTCTTGTTTTATGGTGAGATTGGGATTGATAAATATTATCCAAAGCTTGTTCCAATCATATAATAAATATCAAAAACTTGAAATCAAAAGAAAATTTGCCGGGTTCCACGGGGAATGATCATCAGATTGGATCATTCCGAGAGCCGACCCCCTATACCGTCAGCACCGAATGCCCCTGTCTTCCTCTTGCGCGCAAATGCGCGATCTTTGATTAATCCTCTCAATATTATCATATGTTTAGAGCAAGAAAAATGTGGCACGGGAATTGTCTTTAACAGGATGAACAGCAAAGGAGGGACCCATGCCGAAGAAAAATTCGCTCAAACACACTCTGGAAACCATGGCTGCTCAAGGAATCCGCAGTGATGCGCCCAAGCTCAAACGGGACATGTGTTCACAGTTTTCCGACACCAACGAATGGATTCGTGAATATGTGGTGAATGCCTATGATGCCGGCGCAACTACTTGCAGGATCTATGGCAAGGAAGAAGGTGACATTCAAAGTATCTATGTGGCCGATGACGGGCGCGGTATGAACAGCCATCGCATCCGGCTCTTTTTTACTCTGTACCAATCAGAAAAAAACGACGGCATCGAACGTCCGGTGGGCAGGCACGGGATCGGCAAGTTGTCTGTGGCGGCGATTCCCGAACAATGCGGCTTTGTCCTCATGACCTCTGATGGCCATGAAGCCTGGCGTGCCGAAACCGGCAGTCTGCTGGAAGAGCATCCCATTGACCTGCAGCGCATCGAGCCGGTACCTGAACGAGGGACGACCTTTTGCATTAAATTCAAAAAGAAAAAGCCTTTAGCAAAGGTCATGAGTGAGCTGCAGCAGGTGCTTTACAAATATGTTCGCTATTTGCCGCTGCAAATAAGAATATTCATCCCGGCAGACGATGAATCATCCGCAGAACAATGGGAACAGATCGGCTCTCCCTGGGAATTGGATGGAGCTGCTTTTTTTCAATCCTATGAACTGGATCTTTTTGGCTCGTCCTTTGAGGTGGTAATGAGTCTGGGAGATGGAACCCATTCCATCTATCAAAACCGGGTGTTTATCACGACCAAATATAATCTGCTCTCTCATGATCTCGATACGCAGTGGCATATTCCATATCTGAGCCTGCGTGTTGATAGTCCGGACTTTGACCTGCCCTTTGGCAGGCATTGTCTGAGCAATGAAGAGATGTTGCCGCCGTTGACTCGTGAGATCCGCACGCAGCTATTGCCCCAGTTTCTGAACAATATCCTGCCCTATTATGAGCGCAGCGATGCCCGGGGCAATATCTATAATATCGAGGCCATGATTGCGGCCTTGTGTTTGTTCGATGGCCGATTCTCTCATCCCTGGACCTTGTGGCCGGTCTTTCGACAGGTCAATGGTTGGCGCATGTCGCTGAATGAACTGGGTAAAAAGATCCGCGAAACCGGCAAGCTTTATCTCGCCGATGAAGAGCAGGAAGGCATTGACTATGAGTTCTTTGACGGGCCGGTCATGGCCAAATCCCAACCCGGCCGGGGGTTGGAAACCATTGAAAAATGTTTTGGTGCGCGACTCATCAATTTGCAACAGCAAGATTTAGTCATGGAAGCCCCGTCAGGAACCCATCCGGAATTGACGTCTGCCGAGCAAAAATTCGCCCGTTCCCTGGGATTTCATCCCGAGGCGCTCAAGATGCAGCTGCAGGATAAAGAGACGGCCGAGACCGCCTTTTCGTTTGTCGACAAGGAAAAGACCCGGGGAACCATAAAAGAGCTGGAAAAAGCCAAATCCGATTTACAAAATGTAAACTGGCGGGTCAGTCATCTGGTCGAGCGCGATGGCAAGACACCCTGTCTGCGCCATCGCTTTTTAACCCGAGGAGAGGATGTGGTGTTGAATCTCTATCACCCGGATATCAAAAAACTGGTCAAGCTCGCCGAAACTGTTCCTGCTTTGGCCTGCCATTGGGCCATTGCCATGTGTCTGGTGGAAAACGCTCATATCCTCAAGCATCTTTCGGCAGAAGAACGCGAGGATGTTTTGCTTGTGGATGCCATGGCGAAATTGAGTCAGGGCAAACCATTGCCAAAGCAACAAGGATACAAAACCGGATCATCAAAACGTGATGAATTGTGGACGTTTATTCGTTCTGCCATGGATCGCCATTCGCTCGCTGATAAATAGGCTGGAAGGTTGCCAAAGTGGTACTCAAAGATTCTGTCAAAGAAAAGGAGAGTCTCATGAAACACAATGTGATTCAAGAAATACGATTGCCAAAGG
>WJME01000250.1 GCA_014728115.1 Candidatus Zhuqueibacterota bacterium
AGCGTCTATCGTCTCATTGCTCTCATGCTCTTTTTTCGCTCGTTTAAGCTGTTTTTCGAGATCGAAATGTTTGGCCAGGATAAAATCTTCAACCTCGTCGCCATCGATTTTAGAAATAACGGCAAAAGGTTGTCCATTTCGGGTGACAATCACATCCCCTTCCTCATTGGCACTTTTGATATATTTGGAAGGCGATTTTGACAGTTCTCTGATATTGATGAATTTCATGTGAGCTCCACTTTGATGTTCTTGCTATTGTAAGTACAATAAACAAGTATTCTAAATATCGTGCAACATTTTTGTATCGATCGATGTTAGACAGTAACGCCAATATTCAGCTAACCCATGCATGAACCCGATGCAGTTTTCCAACCCCCGACCAAGCCACCGCTGCACGGGTTATGCGAAGCGTATGACGCGGAAGAATGTCATTAAAAAAGTTGATATTTATGTTCGATTGTTGTATTGTATTGCAATTAAACAATCGAAGGAGAAATCGTATGAATTCGGTTACTATTTCACCAAAATATCAGGTCGTCATTCCTTTAAAAATCAGAAAAGCTTTACAGTTAAGGCCTGGACAAAAAGTCCAAATCATTGCATATGGAGACAGAATTGAATTAATTCCTGAACGCAAAATTTCAGAAATGAGAGGCTTTTTAAGTGGAATGAATATAGAGTTTAAGAGAGAGGAAGACCGATTATGAATTTAGTTGATTCCTCAGGTTGGCTCGAATTTTTCATCGACGGAAAAAATGCTGACCAGTTTAAAAAACCTCTTGATAACACTGATAATTTGATTGTGCCAACTATATGCCTTTACGAAGTTTTTAAAGTTGTCCTCCGTGAAAGAGGTCTAGATAGTGCTCTGCAAGCCATTGCACTCATGAAGCAAGGCCAGGTTATTGACCTGTCTAGTGAAATCGCAATAAGAGCTGCAAACATCAGTCATCATAAAAATATTCCAATGGCGGATTCAATTATTCTAGCTACCGCTGAAAATAGTCAGGCTATAATATGGACTCAAGACATCGACTTTAAAGATCAACAGAACGTTAAATATTTTCCCAAATAATGAATTCAGATTAGAATTGCCATAACAAATGCATTCAGTAGACCGTCATAGTGAGGGGCCCTTGACCTTTTTGAAACACTTGGCTTCTACTTTCGAAACTGATTCTAATAATGTGCCGGTCGCTGATGCATCGCGTTCTACATACTATGTTGGAGATATGAAACGCTCCTTTTTCATAAAAGTAAACTTTAACCAGACTGAGATATGCGATGAATAAAAGATGTTTTTCTCTGATAATTACCTTGCTTTTTTCAATGACTATTTCAATAAATTCTAAAGCGGCTCCATTGAAACCCCGAATAGTGGTACTAACCGATATTTCCACCTGGGAACCAGACGATCACGAATCCCTGATTCGTTTATTGGTACACGCCGACATGTTCGAAATTGAAGGAATTGTAATTACGACAGGCTGGAGTATGAATAATGTTAACAATCATAAGCAGTTTATAGATATCGCGACTGGAGTGATCGATGCTTACGAAAAGGATTTACCCAACCTTTTAAAGCGCTCAAACCAGACAGGATTTGCACAGGATAATTATAATCAAGAAATTGGATATTGGCCAAGCGCTAAATATTTGAGAGAATTCCGAACACAAGGAGTAAGTTTTGAGCAAAAAAGAAAAAAAACCAAAAAAGGCCGGATTCTTTAAACGAATGCTGGATCGAATCGAGGTTGTCGGTAACAAATTGCCGCAGCCGGTCACGTTATTCGCAATTTTGATGGTCATAGTACTCGTGTTATCATGGATATTCGGATCGGTCTTTGAAACCACGGTCGTAAAACCGGGCACCGGTGGCGACTCCGGCGTACCGACCGAGTATATCAGTGTCGAAAATTTATTATCCAAAGCAGGCCTGCAACGTGTCTTTACAGAATTGGTAGATGTTTTTGCTTCATTCCCACCACTTGGACTTGTGTTGGTGGTGATGCTGGGCATTGGCGTGGCTGAACATACCGGCATGATCGCCGTGGCCCTCAAAGTTTTTGTCTCCAAAGTGCCAAAATATCTGATCACGTTTTCCATTGTCGTGGCCGGCATGTTGAGCTCAGTGGCAGCCGATGCGGGGTATGTGGTGCTCATCCCGCTTGGGGCGACGCTTTTTATGGGATTGGGGAGGCATCCACTCGCCGGCATTGCCGCGGCGTTTGCCGGGGTGTCGGGCGGATTTGGCGCCAATATATTGCCTACCGGCCTGGATCCCATGCTCGCCGCATTTACCGAACCCGCCGCACAAATTATTGATCCCGCTTATACGGTGAATCCGCTGTCCAATTATTATCTGATGGCAGCATCAGTACCGTTGGTTGGTATTGCCGGCACATGGGTCACGGAAAAAATTATAATACCGCGGCTGGGAGAATACAAGCCCACCGGCGAATTGCTGATCGAAAATAAAGTGACCCCACAGGAACGCAAAGCACTGCGCTGGTCCATGGTGTCTGTCGTGGTTGTGTTGGCACTCATCGCTCTCGCCGTTATCCCGAATAATGGTTTATTGCGCGGCGAGATCAATCCCGACACCGGCACGGCGAGCATGCGCCCCTTTTACGATTCGCTGGTGCCGTTGATGTTCATCATCTTTTTTGTCGCCGGACTCGTGTTCGGCCTGGTTGCCAGAACGATTAAAAGTGATAAAGATGTTTCGGACATGACCGCCAAGTCCATGTCGACCATGGGCTTGTATATTGTCATTGCGTTTGTCGCGGCGCAGTTTGTCGCCTATTTTAACTGGTCGAACCTGGGCAGCGTTTTGGCGGTAAAAGGCTCTGACGCCCTCAAAACCATCGGCTTTACCGGCATTCCATTGCTTGTGGCGTTTATTCTCGTGTCGTCGCTCGTCAATTTGGTCATGGGCAGCGCGTCGGCAAAATGGGCGCTGTTAGCACCGGTTTTTGTGCCCATGCTCATGCTCATGGGATTTTCACCGGAAGCCACGCAAGCCGCCTATCGCATTGGTGATTCCTATTCGAATATTCTGACGCCATTGCTGCCGTATTTTCCGCTGGTCATAGTCTTTGCCCAAAAATACGATAAAAAAGCCGGCATCGGCACACTCATCGCCATGATGCTGCCGTACACCATTGCGTTTATGGTGGTTCGAATTCCAATGTTAATCGTTTGGCTGTGGCTCAAATTGCCGCTCGGCATTGAAGGCCCGATTTATTATCCATAGCACGAATGAGGTGGTTTTTTTGCGTCTTTCGAGAGTTATTAGCCACAAACAGTTTCAAATATTTAAAATTGTTCATTCTGATAAATATGACAAAATATTCGAGGTACCCACTTGTATCAGTGAGTTCCGAGTAGGCAGCTCCAGCCGTTAATATTGGAAAAATATTTCACACTGTAACCTCTTGATAGAGAGAGTATGGTTTCAAATTCCAAAAATTCAAGATCCGGATGCTCGTTGCCATTACCACATTGTGGTGTTTTAAAATATTGAAATTGGTAACAACGAATCTGGCGGTCCTCAATAGATATGATACAACAAAAAAGGACCTCCACATCCAGGCAAAGTTTTATACGAGGATGTCATCAAACCACTAAATTTGACCGTGACTATAGCGGCATCTCGATTAGGGATTACCAGAAAGACTCTATCTGCATTATTGAACGGCCATGCTGGTATGAGTCCGGAAATGACAATTCGTGTTGCCAGAGCCACAGGTACATCTCTGGAAAGTTGGCATTTTATGCAAGACTTCCTTGCCTCCCAGCGTTCTTGATAAAAACTTTTCGTGGGAAACTGGAATTAGATCTTGATCTCGATATATTGAGAAAGCGGCAGTGAACATATTAATCGACAGCTCGGTCTGGATTGATTATTTCAAAGGGGGTAAAAATTCTGAAATAATTGATTCCCTTATCTTTAATGCATAGCTTTTCATCGAAATTGTCTAGAAATTAATATCAATGGCGGATATATCAAATTGGGGAAATGACTAAATAATTGTTTTTTAAATCCTTCGAGTAAATCACTTGATTTAAAAATGGTGGTTGGCCATTTAAAAACTTTAGTGGCACCCTTTAAGAATTTTCTATCCAAATTACTTGCAATCTTCCAAGATTCTATGTATCTTCATTATAGATACATCAAGAAATAATGAATAAGGATTAAAATGGAAACAAAAATTCAAAAATGGGGAAATAGCCTCGCAGTACGGTTGCCAAAAGCATTTGCGGAACAAACAGGAATTGAGAATGGCTCGGATGTACAAATCTCAATACAGGATGGGAAAATAATACTCGTTCCAGTCAAAGATCGCGCTAAATTGCTCGATGCTTTGTTAGAAAAAATCGACGAATCCACCATTCACAGCGAAATCAATTATGGTAAACCGGTTGGAAAAGAATTATTATGAGGTATGAACCTGATCGTGGCGATATTGTTTGGATTATGTTAAATCCTCAAAGCGGTCATGAACAAGAAGGGCGTCGTCCTGCGCTAGTTCTTTCCCCTTTGAAGTATAACTCAAAAACAGGTCTACTAATCTGCTGTCCAATAACTTCCCAAGAAAAAAAATACCCTTTCGAAGTAAAAATACCAAATGGTTATCCTGTGTCTGGGGTTATCCTTGCGGATCAGGTAAAAAATCTTGATTGGCATGTACGCGAAGCACAATTCATTTGTAAAATGCCTAACTCAGTTATTGAAAAGGTTATCGAGAAAATTTCACTTCTTCTGCAAACTTAGCGATCAGGAATCAAGTGCCAATCGAGTAGGCGGCTCCGGCCGTTAAGCCGGAGAGCGCCTCTCACACCACCGCTCGTACGGGTCTCGTAAGCAACGGTTCATTAACCATGAGTTAGTTTGAGGTTATACGATAGCATTGAAACATAACCCCTGCGTTCCAATCTGGCATTTGGCATTGTTGTGCTCAGAATTGGACTGCAGGCAACGGCCCAACGTCCCATTCGGGTGCGGCTCCATGAATAGGCCATGTCGGAAGGGATTCCCAATCGAATGAGATTCTTCATCTTTCGATTCGGCTCTTCCAGTCATGCCATATGCAGCCACACAATCGACGGCGAATCCACACATCAATATCTCGTAATGTGCCGTACATATTGGCCATTTCGCACCTGATGAAACGCATTTGTCATGTTTTCTTGGGAGAGAATTAGTGATATCATAGTTCCTCTCTTTACTGTGTTCTTTCTTAAAATGGGCTTGAACCGGACTTGGCGACTCCCATTCGTCCGCGCTCATCCCAAATTAATCCAGAACGGGTTCATGTTCAGCCCTTCACCTAATCATTCGAACGCCATTGAAAAGTTTGGACTTTCACAGGGAACAAAAAGTCTTGTAAATCTTTAAATAATTATTAGATTCCAATATGGTATTAATATGATGTTATTAAATAAGAGGTGTTGATCATGGCAAATATTACTGTAAAAAACATACCGGATGATCTCTATGAAAATTTAAAAGCTTACGCGGCAATGAATCATCGCAGTCTAAATAATGAGATCATCGTTTGTATAGAAAAGGTTATCAAAAGTCGACGAATTGATAAAGAAAGTTTTCTTGATCGCGTTCAGAATTTTCGGAGTGAGAACAGATTACCTTATCTGACAGATAAGACATTACAAGAGATAAAAACCGAGGGTAGAATGTGATTATCGTGGACACCAACATCATCACCTATCTATTCATTGAAGGGGAACATACAGCGAATGCTGAAAAAGCGCTGCGCAAGGATAGGGACTGGGCGGCTCCTCTATTGTGGCGTAGCGAATTTCGGAATGTATTGTCTTTTTATATTCGACAAAAGCATTTGGCATTTGATAGAGCTGCAAAGCTGATGAACGAGGCGATGTACCTACTGAGTGACAATGAATATGATGTATCTTCATTGGAAGTTTTGAGGCTGTCGGATTTGTCGGGATGTTCAGCGTACGACTGTGAATTTATTGCCCTTGCGAAAGATTTGGGCGTATTGTTGATCACATCAGATAAGAACATATTAAAAGCATTTCCAGATCATACAGTTTCTTTGAACGTCTATGTTAAATAATAACAAAATTTACTAATACGCATAACGAAATGCTCAACCTGACACGCGGGGTGTGAGCTTTTTTGATAGATTGTGCCGTCAAAAAAGCAATGGTTGCTATAAAAAACCTGTTTTCATATTGCCTGCGTGCAGGTTAGCAAATTATTAGAAATGTGAACAAATCCTGGCATTGAGAATAAAAACATTGACAATTCGTACCATTTTTGGTACATTTTAGTTATGACAAATTTATTCCGTTTAAAGGTTATCTTTTATAGGACTGAAACAGGAAACGAGCCTGTAAGGGAGTGGCTTCAGTCATTAACGCGTGAGGAAAAGAAATCCATTGGCGAAGATATTAAAACCATACAATCCGGATGGCCTTTAGGAATGCCACTGATCCGAAAATTGGAGAGTGACTTGTGGGAAATCAAAAGTCATCTGAAAAACCGGACAGCTCGTGTCCTGTTTACTATTATCGAGGATAATATGATACTGCTGCACGGATTTATCAAAAAATCTCAAAAAATCCCAAAACAAGATTTACAATTAGCGAGAAAAAGAATTCAAGATCTCAGGAGTCAATAATATTATGGATAATAAACATATTGGCAGCAATTTCGATGATTTTCTGGAGGAGGAAGGCATACTTGCTGAAGTCGAGGCAAATGCTATTAAAAGGGTTCTTGCCTTTCAACTTGCAGATTTGATGCAAAAAGAAAACATCTCCAAAACAGCATTGGCCAAACGAATGAAAACCAGTCGCTCATCTATCGATAGATTGCTCGATCCGCAAAATAAATCCGTAACCCTTCAAACACTTGAACGAGCCGCTCTGGTTCTTGGAAAAAGGCTGGAAATTAAATTTGTTGGAGCCTAGACATTTCTAACCATAGCATTAACTGGATAAAAATGCCTTGATGGCTCATATCTATATTTTCAGCTTTTGAATATGCTGCTTTTTTGATCTTCTCTTTTGCGTTTTACCAGTTATGCCAGGCGCTAGCCACCCCAGGCCAAGCAGGATAGATTTCATCACAGTAAAAGTAAAAGACACGCAATTCCGGTTAGAAAACCTTTGATCGGAGGTTCCTTGAATGGACAAACAATACCTGGACCGATTGGTCTCAAAAACAGTGGGTAAAAAGTACATCGCCGGCGCGGTCCTTTATATATCTTCTGGTGACAGTCGTATTGACCTTATCAGCTCGGCTGGTAACTTGCAAGATCATAGCAAATACTATCTGGCCAGTATCAACAAGATATTCATGTCTTCTCTGATTCTCAGGCTAGCCACTGAAGGTAAACTCGGACTCGATGACAAATTTGCTGATTTTGTATCGGACGATGTGGTATCCAACCTGCATGTTTTGGATCACAAGGATTATTCCAGGGAAATTACATTAAAGCATTTGATTTCACAGACCTCAGGACTGCCAGACTATATCGAAGACAAGCAGGAAAATGGTCACATTGCCATAAAAGACCTGGAAGCTGGACTGGACCCAGTTTGGCCGGTGGAGAAAGTGGTGGAAGAAGTAAAAAAAATAAAGCCCCATTTCCCTCCGGGCACGCGGGGCAAAGCCAAGTACATCGACACAAACCACCAACTGCTGGAACTGGTCGTGGAAAAAGTGACTGGACAACCTAACTACCATGTCTTAAACAGCCTTTTTCACGAGCTTGGCATGCATGATACTTGCGTTGTCATCGACGCGAACGATAAAAGCTACGTCCCTGTCCGGTACAAAGAAAAGGAAATAAGCATTTCCAACTTTATAAGCTCCACAAAAAATGATATCGTTTCTACCGCCCGAGACCAAATGATATTCCTCAAGGCGTTTTTCGGGGGATACTTTTGGCCTAAAGAAAAACTGAAAGAGCTGGAAAAGTGGAACAGAGTATTCTTCCCGTTTGAATATGGTATCGGTATCCAGAAATTCTCATTGCCGGTGATCCTAACAATGTTCAGAAAAGTCCCCCCGATGATCGGACATGCCGGTTCGGTCGGCTCCGTTGCCTTTTATGTGCCGGAAAAGGACGTATATTTCACAGGCACGGTGAACCAGCAGGCAAAGCCGGGTGCGATCTATCAAATCATTTTGAAAATACTCAACAGACTATAGTAGAGGGATGGCTGACGAAAAAGCGATGCACTCGATCTGACCGCAGTAAAGGTCGATGCGCGGACGCGGGATTGGACAAAATCCCGATAAATCGGGATCTTTGACCAGAGTGGTTGAAAACTATGGATGGATTTTGCATTTTGACGGCAGATGCATTGAAATGAATTCAAGCAGTTTAAACAGTTTCATTTTACGGGCACTTTTTTCGGTCGAACAAATCATGCCGATTCCCAATAACACATCATCCTTTTGCAACAACAGGCGAAACAACGGACCCAATAAATGTCCGAATCAGTCATCGCATTATAAGGATTAAATCGTATGAGTACAACACCAGAACACGATGCACGCATAGCAAAAATGACATTCGCATCGGTATATCCACATTATGTCACAAAAGTCGAGAAAAAGGGCAGGACAAAAAAAGAGTTACATCAAGTCATAGAATGGCTGACAGGCTATGATGACAAAAAACTGCAAGATCTTATGGATGAGAATGCGACGTTTGAGACCTTTTTTAAGGATGCGAAATTGAATCCAAATGCTCATCTCATTACAGGAGTCATTTGTGGCTATCGCATAGAAGGAATTGAAACGCCTTTAACAAAACAAGTGAGATATTTGGACAAGCTGGTGGATGAATTGGCAAAAGGCAAAAAGATGGAAAAGATTTTGCGAAAGGCTTGAACCGGCAAAACGTTCTGTAAAATCGTTATGGCGCAGATAAAAGAAAACAGGTGGCAGTCTTGGACCGGAATCGGTGGCAACTTTTACCGTAATATGCACAAAACGAACAATGTGGCCACTATATCCCCTCAGCAAGAATTATAAAGCCATCACAAAGGTAACCGATCAACTGACCCCAATCACACCATTTTCATCTGAACCCGAGTCGGTGTCTGTTGTTTCCCTCTGGGGACAACTTTTAGGGTTTTAAAATCGCCGATAGCAGCACCAGCCTGCAATATGACCACTCTTTGAGCACAAAAAACTTTTTTTCACCAAAATTTTCCGCAAATCCCCTACCCTGCCGGTAATACCGGGAAACAACATGGGGACCATCATCAGAGGGGACAGCCATTGCGAATCCGCCTGACCTGCTCAACGCTGCGTTTTGCCAGCATACCGTATAATACCAATCACAGCATTGCTTCCTGGATCTACCATCAATTAGAGAATGGCTCACCAGAGTATTCAGAATTTCTGCATGATCGTGGATATATGGGGCCGGATGGTAAACCGAGAAAATTGTTTACCTTTTCGCGGCTGCAAATCACACCCAAACCTGTTTTCAAACCGTCACATATCGTGATCAATAAAGACAGCAAGATCGAATTGATCATCTCTACACCCATGTTCGAAGAATTCATACAATCCCTGGTGATGGGATTGTTTGAAAACCAAATGATGGAAATCGATGGGGCTCATGGCCAGCGTATTAAATTCCCCATCATGCTTGTCACCCGGGTACCGGAACCGGTGTTTGGGACTGAAATGAGCTGTCGCACCTTATCCCCCCTCGTACTCAAGACCGTGATCGATGGAGAAAAGGGACGGCAAACCTATTACTACCGGCCTTATGATAAAGGCCTGGCAGGCGCCGTGGCAAACAATCTTTTGGGCAAGTATCAGACGATACATGGAACATTGCCTTTAGATCAGAATCTCGATTTTCAACTGGATGATGCATTTATCAAAAAACGCGGCGGCCCCGAAAAGATCTCCAATCTGATCACCCTGCGCGAGGGTCACGCCAATGCCACACAGATCAAGGGATTTTCTTGTCCCTTTGTCTTGAAAGGATCCAAAGAACTGATCGAAACCGCCTGGCATGCCGGGATCGGGGATCATACAGGGATGGGGTTTGGGTGTGTGGA
>WJME01000251.1 GCA_014728115.1 Candidatus Zhuqueibacterota bacterium
ACTACGCCGGGCTAACTCCTAGACAGGCCGAGGAAAAAATGCTCAAAGAAATTGAGCGGGAGGACTATGTCGTATATGGTGATCTTGAAGACGCTATTGAGAGAGAATGGGGTGACTTTCTTATTGATGGGAGGCTGGCTGATTTTTAGTCAGTCTTTCGATACGGCCAAAATGTTTGAAGCTGATTCCTATTGCCGAAAGAGAGGTCCCCGCTTTGCTTTTTGTTTGCCGCTATCTCGATCCAGCATAAACTGTTCCACTTCCCGGGTGCCGAGTGATGTGCCGGGGAGCGGGAAGTATGGGAGGAGCGTTAAGGTCGAGATTTTACACGCCGGATAGATAAGAAATAAAAATTTTGGAAGCAGGACAATCCTCTATGGCTTTCTTTTTCAATGTTTAGTATGATAACTATGTGAGAGGAGCGCTGTTAATTACTTGGTGGTAAAAGCTGTGCGTTCCTTTCTCCTTTTATTTTTAAACCACTATACTATAAATCGAAAAAAACAGCTAGATTTTTTGGCAATAGCTCGGGAAGCAACACCAAGAGGACAGCGTCCGTGCCGGGCTAAAAAATAAAAATGATTGGAGGACTAAATGACAATACAGTCACATAGCCAAATGGCGAATTTTATTTGGAGTATCTGTAACCTGCTACGTGGACCGTATAAACGGAATGAATACCGAAAAGTAATACTTCCATTAACCGTATTACGACGGTTTGATTGTATTCTTGACCCTACTAAAGAGAAGGTTCTTGAAGAGTTTCAATCACTGAAAGGGAAATCGGAAAACATTATTAATGCTAAACTCAGGGAGATTACAGGAGTCCCGTTTTACAACCTGTCGAAGCTGAATTTTCCAAGACTTCTAGACGATCCTAACCATATTGCCTCAAACCTGAATAGCTACATCAATTCATTTTCTTCCAATATTCGACAGATCTTTGAGCGTTTTGATTTCGGGATTCAAGTGAACAGACTCAATGAAAAGAGTCTGCTATTCAATGTCATCGAGCAATTTGCATCGGACAAGATGGATCTTTCACCTTCAAACATTGATAACGTGCAAATGGGTTACGTCTTTGAAGAACTCATACGAATTGGGGCTGAGCAATCCAACGAAGAAGCAGGAGAGCATTTTACCCCCAGGGAAGTGATCAGGCTGATGGTCAATCTGCTTCTTTCACCCGAGGAAGATTTACGTAAAAGCCATGTGGTGAAAACCATTTATGACCCTGCCTGTGGTACCGGGGGAATGCTATCGGTTGCCGAGCAGTATATTAGGGATTTGAACAACGAAGCTCAGCCCCAGCTCTATGGTCAGGACTGGAACGATGAAGCCTATGCCATCTTCCGGGCAGACATGCTTATCAAGGGAGAAGATGCTGATAATATAAAACCGGATTGCACCTTCGAAAAAGACGGTTTTAAAAAACAGAAATTCGACTACATGCTGGCAAATCCTCCTTTTGGGGTGGAGTGGAAACAGCAGCAAAAGACCATAAAAAACGAGAGAGATACCCTTGGGTACGAAGGACGATTTGGCGCAGGAACGCCGCGTATAAACGATGGTTCTCTTTTGTTCCTACAGCATATGATTTCCAAGATGCGGACTCCTGAAGAGGGAGGGAGCCGCATTGGAATCGTATTTAACGGCTCCCCCCTGTTTACAGGGGATGCGGGAAGCGGAGAGTCCAATATTCGGCAGTGGATTATAGAAAACGACTGGCTGGAGGCCATTGTAGCCTTGCCGGATCAGCTTTTTTACAATACCGGTATTTCCACTTACATCTGGATCATCAGCAACAAGAAAGAACAACGACGCAAAGGCAAGATTCAGCTTATCGACGCCAGAAATTATTTTGTTAAAATGCGTAAAAGTCTTGGAAATAAGAGACACCAAATTGGCGACGGTGAAGATAATCTGCCGGATCAGATTTCCGCTATCACAGAGATTTACGGTAACTTCCAACACAACGAGACACGAATGTTTACCATTGATGGGCAGGAAAAGGAACTTGAAGTGTCCAAAATCTTCGACAACACCGATTTTGGTTTTAATAAAATCACCGTAGAACGGCCCCTGCGTCTCAACTTTCAGGTCAGTGAAGAACGGATAATGCGTCTGGATGATCTCAAAGGGTTCATAAAGATTGCTTCGAGTAAAAAGAAAAACGAAGTCCTCCGGCAGCAGGAAATTGAAGCCGGGGAGAGACACCAACAAGCCATAAAAACCCTGCTTTTCGATTTGGGAAAATCCACTTCTGAGCAGCTGTTCACAGACAGAGCTGTTTTCCTTAAGGAACTAAAAAAATTGGAGCAAGCCTCCGGAATTTGCTTATCAGCACCTGAGCTGAAGGTGATACTTGAGGCTCTGAGTGAAAAAGATGAAACCGCAGAAATCTGCCGGGACGCCAAAGGTAGACCTGAGCCGGATTCCGACCTAAGGGACACCGAGAATGTACCCCCCAAGGAAAACGTGGAGGACTATTTCAAGCGGGAAGTGCTACCCCATGTTCCCGATGCCTGGATTGATCACAAGAAGACCAAGGTGGGCTACGGGATACCGCTGAATCGCCATTTTTACCGCTACGAACCACCTCGGGAACTGGAAGAGATCGAGACAGACATTAAGAAACTCGAACAGGATATCGTATCCATGCTGGCGGAGATCACAGGAAGCACTGGAGTGGCTCCACGAGCGGGGAAATTTTAGTTGTCCGGAATTTCCGGACAACTGCCGAACAGGAAATCTCATTGAAAAATTAGGCTTGTAGCCATACAATAATGATATATTTTATTCGTTTTTATTATGGAGGTTACAATGAGTAACCAGGTAGATTTTCTTACGCCCCGTTTTGTGGGAGCAAGATTTGAAAAGCATTCCCTTCCTCTGGATATACCAACTCGACTGGATGAATTATCAAGATTGTCGGATGGTTGGCTGGACGGCAGGGGAAGAGCCCTGGACGCACAAGGACTACAGTGGCTGGGAAATAGTTTTAGCGCCAATCTTGACTCTCAATTACCTTTGCCTTATTTATATCCAACCGCCGAGGGAGGCGTTCAGGCAGAATGGTCCATTAATAAATGGGAAGTATCTCTTGAAATTGATCTCATTCAAGAGTCGGGCGAGTATCAAGCGCTTAATATCGAAACTGATGAAGTTCAGGATTTTAGATATGACTTGAATAATAGTGAGGATTGGAGAGCTATTAATGACCATCTTAGAAAACTCAAGGATAACCGGGCATGAATGACAACACACGGCTGCTTCGACAGGTTCATCCAGGTTTTGTACAATCAGAGCGGATTACGTCTCAGGTCTTCCGTCCGACACCCAAGGATGAGAACCATCTTTCTTGCTATAATGGTGACAAAATCAGTGCTGATGAGGCTTTTATTCATTTTGTCGAATATCTGCGTTTTTGCTCACAAGGAGTTATGGCTGTAACGAAAAGTGAGTGTGATTCTCAATACTTGCCGGTTAAAGAGGACGGTATTCCTTTCCCGGAACATTGCAGCATAGATTTTTCCGATTTATTAAAGAAATCCATCGAGAAAAAAGCAAAAGTACTGAAACGTTATGCAGAAAAACGAGGCTGGTTGTTTCAGATGGATGACACAAAATGAGCAGAAAGCAGTATCCCAAGTACAAGCCCTCGGGAGTCCCCTGGCTGGGAGAAGTGCCGGAGGGGTGGGAGGTAAAGAGGCTGAAAACGTCTGTCAACTACTGGGTAAGCAATGTTGATAAGGTTCCCAGCGAAGATGAACAGCCTATACTTCTAAGTAACTACACAGACGTTTATTACAATGATTTTATCACACCAGATTTGAGTTTGATGGAAACTACCGCAACGTCAGAAGAAATAAAGAAATTTCATCTTGAAGTTGATGATGTATTGATTACAAAAGATTCTGAATCGTGGGAGGATATCGCTGTACCTTCACTTGTTGTAAAAACTGAACCGAAATTACTGTGTGGATACCACTTAGCCATGATTCGGCCACAATCAAATAAGATTGCGGGGAAATTTTTATTTCGGCAATTACAATCACGTGCGATTAACCATCAATTTCAAATCGCATCAACTGGAGTTACTCGCTATGGATTGCCTAAAAGCGCTATTGGTGATGCCATTATCCCTCTCCCCCCTCTCCCCGAACAGCAAGCCATTGCCGTCTTTCTTGATCGAGAAACCGGCCGCATCGACGCTCTGATCGAGAAAAAGAAGCGGCTCATTGCCCTGCTCAAGGAAAAACGCAGCGCTCTGATCTCCTCGGCGGTAACCGGTAAGATTGATGTGAGGGAAGAAGTATGAACAACGAAAAACACGAAAGAAACGAAAAAGGAAAAAACGAGAGTTTTCGTGATTGTTGTGCATTTAGTGGTTATGAAAAATACAAGCCCTCGGGAGTCTCCTGGCTGGGAGAAGTGCCGGAGGGGTGGGAGGTGAAACGTACGCGATTCATGCTTTCAATGAATCCAAGTAAGCAAGAAATAAATCACCTCCCCCCTGAATCTGAACTTGTTTTTTTACCAATGGAAGCAGTTGGTGACGATGGAACTCTCAAAATTGATATCTTAAGGCCTGTTTCTGAAGTAATTAACGGGTATACTTTTTTTGCTGTAGGTGATGTCACATTTGCAAAGATCACCCCTTGTTTTGAAAATGGGAAAGGTGCACTCATGTTGGGGTTAGCGACTGGTTATGGATTTGGATCAATAGAGCTTACGGTGCTTCGTCCAGGTTCAGCTCTAAATGAAAAATATCTTTACTATCTTACTTTCTCAGAAGCTTTCAGAAAGAATGGGGAAGCATGGATGTATGGGGCAGGAGGTCAGAAACGCGTGCCAGATGAGTTTATTAAGGAATTTCTGATTGGCTTCCCCCCTCTCCCTGAACAGCAGGTCATTGCAGCCTTTCTTGATAGGGAAACCTCCAAAATAGACGCTCTGGTAAGCAAAATGGAAACAGCCATCGAACGACTCAAAGAATATCGGACATCCCTGATCTCCTCGGTGGTGACCGGGAAGATTGACGTGAGGGAAGAAGTATGAACAACGAAAAATACAAAAATCACGAAAAAGGGAAAAGTGAGAACAGTTGTGATTGTCGTGCATTTAGTGGTTATGAAAAATACAAGCCCTCGGGAGTCTCCTGGCTGGGAGAAGTGCCGAAGGGGTGGGAGGTGAAGAGGCTGAAATACCAAGTTTCTATCAATGATGAAACTTTACCTGAAACTACAGATCCTGACCATGAAATGCTTTACGTTGACATTAGTGGTGTTGATCCTACGAAGGGGATTGTTCATAAAGAAGTGTATATTTTTGAAAATGCTCCTTCAAGGGCAAGACGGATTGTAAGAGATGGCGATACGATTGTTTCAACAGTCAGGACGTATCTTCGTGCAATCTCACCTATAAAAGAGCCAGAAGAAAACCTAATTGTATCAACAGGATTTGCGGTCATTAGACCCCGGACAATTGACAAAAACTTCCTATCAGTAACTATTCGTGCACCATATTTTATTGAAGAAGTAGTTTCTCGCTCCGTTGGAGTGAGCTATCCAGCAATAAATGCTTTAGAAATAGGTTCAATAAATATTCCTCTCCCCCCTCTCCCTGAACAGCAAGCCATTGCCGCCTTTCTTGACCGGGAAACCTCAAAAATAGACGCCCTGATCAGCAAAGTAGAAACAGCCATCGAACGACTCAAAGAATATCGAACCTCCCTGATCTCCTCGGCGGTGACCGGGAAAATTGATGTGAGAGACGAAGTGAAAGCGGAGGCTGACCATGGGTAATGGCAATGTAGTTCTGATACTTGGAGCCGGCGAATACAGGAAACAGAATTGTTGTTGGCAGAAAAATTAAACATGAACAAACAGGTTGTCTCGAGGCAAAGAGTCATAGATCATGGAGAAGTCTATACTTCGAAGCGTGAAGTCAATGTCATGCTTGATTTTGTAAAACAAGAAACAGAAAGAATTGAATCAAGATTTTTGGAACCAGCCTGCGGGACAGGAAACTTTCTTATAGAGATTCTCAGGCGCAAATTGAATATCGTGGCCAGGCGGTACAAAAAAAACCAGATTGAGTTTGAAAGATATGCCGTTTTGGCGGTTTCTTCCATATACGGCATTGATATTTTAGAAGATAATATCGAAGCATGCCGAATCCGACTTTTTGATTTATTTGAGGCCGGATATAAAAAGCTTTATAAACAAAACATAAAAGAGGAATGTTTGGCTTCAATTAAATACATTCTTTCTTGCAATATCATCTTGGGTGACGCACTTACTTTAACAACTGTAGACAGTAACCATGAGCCTATCGTTTTTTCCGAATGGTCTCCGGTAAACGGAAATATGATAAAACGAAGGGATTTTACTTTTGAAAATTTACTGAAAGCAGAACAGTCAAAGAGCCCAGGCAATTTATTTGAAGATATGTATGATTCAGATCCAGCCTTTCTGCCGAAGCCAGTAAAAGAATACCCTTTAGTCCATTTTTTAAGGATAAGTGATGCTGAATAGTAAGAATTACAATCCCGACGTTTTAAGCTGCCTGGCCAATCTTAGTAACGATGAGGTATTCACGCCGCCGAAACTGGTCAACGAAATACTGGATATGTTGCCACAGGAACTTTTTTCAAGCAGCCAAACAACCTTTCTGGACCCTGTCTGTAAAAGCGGGGTTTTCCTGCGGGAGATAGCCAAGCGTTTAATAGCTGGACTTGAAAATGAAATACCTGATTTACAACACAGACTTAATCATATTTTTACCAGGCAGTTGTTCGGTATTGCCATTACGGAGTTAACAGCCTTGCTTTCCAGGCGTTCTGTTTATTGTTCTAAAAACGCAAAAGGAAAATACTCTGTTTGTACCGCCTTTGATTCCGGGCAGGGAAATATTATCTATAGCCGTACTGAGCACACCTGGGTTAATGGGAAGTGTTCATTCTGCGGGGCCAGTCAGGAAAACTATGAAAGGGGTGAAGACCTTGAAACCCATGCTTATGAGTTTATTCATACCAATAAACCCGAGGAGATATTTAATATGAAATTTGATGTGATCATTGGAAATCCCCCGTATCAGTTAAGTGATGGTGGTCATGGAGCAAGTGCGGGAGCGATTTATCCCAATTTTGTTGAGCAAGCAAAAAAGCTTAATCCAAGGTATTTATCTATGATTATACCATCTAGATGGTTTGCTGGTAGCGGTAGAGGCTTACCTGCATTTAGAGAAAATATGTTAAATGATAACAGACTGAGAATAATTCATGATTATTTAAATGCAAGTGATTGTTTCCCTGGTGTGGAAATTAAAGGCGGAATAAACTATTTTCTTTGGGATCGTGATAATCCTGGTGACTGTGAAGTGAATACTCATGTAGGTAATAACATTATTTCTAAATCAGTTCGACCTTTGTTAGAAAAAGGAACGGACACTTTTATAAGATATAATGAAGCGATACCAATATTGAGAAAAATCCAAAGCTATAATGAAGACAGTTTTGCTGAATTTGTAAGTCCAAATGATCCTTTTGGTTATGATGTAAGGGCAGAAAATAGCCAGAAAAGAATAAAACCCAAATATAAACTCAGTAAGTTTGAAGGTAGTATATCTTTTTATTACAATGGCTGGAAACGTGATGGATTAGGATATATAGACAAAGATACAGTTAGAAAAAACCAAGATTGGATCAATAAACCTAAAGTTTTTATACCCAAAGCAGTTGGAAGTGGAAATATACAAACAGATGTATTAAAACCATTCATTCCTGAGAAAGAATCTTGCTGTAGCGAAACTTATATTGTAATTGGCCCATTTCAGAATTATGACTTTGCAGAAAATGCAATTAGCTATATTAATACAAAATTCTTCCATTTCTTTGTATCATTACGAAAGAATACACAAGAAAGTCGACGTAATGTATATGAATTTGTACCTACTCAAGATTTTAATGAAAATTGGGATGATCAAAAGCTTTTTTCTAAATACAAATTATCAACAGAAGAAATCGAATTTATTGACTCAATGGTATGGCCTTCGGTGGAATAGATGAGTACCCCCCCCCCGAGCTGAAATAAGTTTCAAAAAAGGTACTATGTCGTGAAAAATAGCCAGGTTGATAAATCAGAATATCTTTCCTTAAAGAATAATATTAAAGACTTACTACAGAGAGGACGGTCGAAAGCCGGGCGTGCTATTAATTCCATTCTGGTGGAAACTTACTGGAATATCGGGCGCTACATTGTTGAGTATGAGCAAAAAGGGCAGCAGAAATCAGAATATGGATCTGAGCTTATAGACAGGCTTTCTAAAGATTTGACTTTTGAATATGGCAAAGGTTTTAACCGGTCTAATCTGATTTATATTCTCGAATTCTTGCTTTAACTAATTTCATAAATGGCTCCTCCTAAATATCAACTCTTAACTTCTCAACCTCTTCTTTTATCCACTTTTCCGCTTTATCCTCATTCTCTTCAATTGCCATTTCAACCCCCTTCTTGGCAATCTCCAAAAGAGCTTTTGATTTAATTCTTAAGTCTGTAGATTCATTTATTTTTTCTTTGATTGTATTTTGAATGGCATCATTGAATAGGGGAATTGGATAATTTAAAATATCTTCATCTAAAGTAGGATAAGATGTTTCTGTGTTGAATTTAAGACTAAAATCAAGATAAGGTAAACTTTTCAAGAGAGTAAACAGGGTTTCAATATAAAAAGTACCCTTAGCATGTAAAACAGTAAAGGCTCCACTTCCGACATATTTATCACTATTAATGATGCTGACTGCACCTCTATATGTACGGACTTTTGATATGACTAAATTATCTTTCTTCAATTTAATTTTTGCATTTGTAGGCAAATCTGAACCTTTTAAAATAAATGGTTCATAATCACCTGAGCTAACGTTCACGCTTCCAATCTCAATATACTCATAAATATTATCAGGATTTACATTAAATTTCGATTTATTCTGTTCAAAGACATTCCCTAAAACATCCCATCCGCCCTTATAGCTTTTAATCGCTTCCACAATCTCATCATATTTAGGCTGAAAATACTCAGCGTCAAATCTTCCAGCTTCCTCAACATCCGAATATTTTCTCACATAAGAAAGCTTGTGTTTAGGCTTCCAATTCTCTAAACCCAATTCTGAAAGAAGAAGGGCTTGAGCCTTTTTAAATATATTATTTGCATCACCTATTAAATTTTGAGTCTTTGATATTAGAGAATTTATAATATGTTTGAATCTATTTGAGGGTTCTACAACAATATAGTTTCTGATATCTTCTAACTCCAGTTTTCCTTGTCCAGATAACATTATTGATCGAATTATTTGTTGTCTTCCAAATTTTGATAAGAAATATGATAACAAATAACCACTATTATCTTTATTCTTTAGTTTTGCTCCAGTGACATTTTGACTAAAGTTATATTTCCCAAATATAGATGGTAATATAGCAATATCTCCGATATACGTTCCAATCTTGGTAAATACTAAATCACCTGCTTCTAATTCAGTTTTTGAATTTTGTTGATGTACACTTTGGTTTAAAAAAACAGTAGTATTAAAATTGATAAGTGGATTCTTTATCTCAGATGTTCGTATAAATGGAATCCCGTTTGATATATAATTTTCTGGGCTAAGATCAAATATACCCTTCTTGATATAGACACAGTAATCTTTTAACTTCTTGCTGTTTTTTGTTTGCAACAGCTTTTCATTTCTTATAAAATGAGGCTTAAAATATTCTGCATCAATTCTTGTATTATGGTTAAGACTTTTGAAATCTATAATGGAATACTGCATCTATTCACCCATCCAGAAAGAAAATCTCTCACCCTTGGCAAAGTTAATAAAAGCCTCAGCTACTCCATCCAGTAATTCTCCACTATGATTATGCAGGTCATGATCAACTATCAAATGACCGTTCTTGTCAATCTTCGGTTTTCCATCACCATTTTTAACAAAGACATATTCGCCGGAATTATCCTTTCCGGATTTCTCACTCACTGCAAAAAAGATAGGGTAATCTTCTTGTTTGGGACATAACTTTTCATCCCATTTTTGCAGGAATAAAACACTGGTCTTTGTTCCAGTATGAGGTTTAAAAGAATTGCCCTCTAAACCGACTACCGCTAAAATCCGGGCTTTTTCTGCTATATATTCCCGGATTCTTTTATCAGAGGTGTTATTGAATCTTCCTTGAGGTAATACTATGGCCATTCTTCCACCCGGCTTTAAAAAGTCAAGATTTCGCTCTATAAACAGAATGTCCCGGCCTACCTTGTTTTGAGGCTTATTCTTGTCATTGAAGCCTAAATTATATTTATGAATGATCCGGGATTCTTTTATATCTCCTGCAAAAGGAGGATTAGCCATAAGCACATCAAAATTAAACTCTTTATTATTTCCTGATTCTCGTTTGAGTCTCTCAAATCTGTCAAAGCCTTTTCCATAGGTACTCAACCAGTTTCTGTTTTCAACTCGTTCATTCCATCTTTCATAATCAAGTGTATTCAAATGTAAAACATTCGTTTCCCCATCTCCGGCAATTAAATTAAGTGTCCGGGCAACTCTTACCGCTTTTTCATCAAAGTCAATACCAAAGACTTTTAAGACATCCTCTTTCTCATTCTCCGATATTTCTGCATTAGAGAATAAATGACCGACTATGTGAAAAATAGTATGCACAGTAAAGCCACATGATCCGGCAGCAGTGTCAATCATGTATTCTCCCTTTTGGGGATTAAGCATTTTAACACACATATCAATGACATGTCGGGGGGTAAAATATTGTCCTTTCTTGCTCTTTGAGGATTTAGCGATTAGATATTCAAAAGCCTCATCAATTACCTGTAAATTGGAATTAAACAGTTTCACGTCCTGTAAACTAGAAACACAACCAGAGAGATGAGAAGGGGATAATTCAATCTTACTATCCTTTGAAAAAACACCCGGCCATTTATTTTTTGATTCATCAAAAAGACTTTGAATCTTCTTTTTTAATTCTTCATCAGTCTGGCCTCTATTTCTAAACTCCATTAATCTGAAATCTTCATCATCAAAGTCTAAAAGAGCGTCTTTGATCCTTTCATAATTCCCTCTTTCTTCTTCTGATAGTTTCTTTTTTAGGGTTCGTTCCATAATCATTTTATCATCTCTACTTTTTATCTCATCAAAAAGTTTAGTAAAGATGAGCTTAAAGACTTCTTCAAATGAATCCACCCCGGCATTGGCTAAAACTTCATCTTCCATTTCTAAAATGATAGTCTTAAGGGATTTTCCCTCATTCGGGATTTTGTCATTTACAACAAGGTCTTTTAAGGTGAAACGATCATTTAGAATATCTTCTAAGGTTTGATCAGCCTTTGGAATGTCTGTAATATCTTCAAAATAATTCGGGTCTTTGCGGTTATAATGAGAAATCTGATTTCCATTTGTCCAGACTCCAATAGGTGCTCCGGTTGCATTACAATATGATCTGAGCTGATTTTTTCCTTCCTTGAGTTTGGGTTTCTTGAGCTCAATAATAATATATTCAACAGTTGGCCTATCTTTATCAAAAATAACAATATCAGCGGATTTCTTTTCTTTTCCAAAGGTTACAGTATGCTCAAATCTAATTCTACTTTTCGGGTATTTATAGAAGTCAAGAAGGCGGTAAGTAAAAAGCTGTCTGACTATTTCTTCCGGCTTAAGAAGGATTTCTTTTTCCCGGATCACACATTGAACATAGTATTTAATACCAGCTTTTGTTTCTTTGGATTTAGTGGCTTGACTTAAACGGTCAATATCGCCTTGACTAAAAAGGGAAAGGTTGTAATTACTGTCTTTAAGAATCTCTTTTAAAATATCCATTGTTTCTCCGGTTGAATTGGGCCCTTTTGTCAACACACTTTTTCAATCTTTTTAAAGTGTTTTTCTCTTAAGCCGCTTTTTTTACTTCCTCTTCATCAACGATGAAGGCCTGATGCATCTCATCAGGTGTTTGATAATTCAAAGATTGATGAAACCTCTTTGAATTATAGAACTCAAAATACTTCTTTACTCCATTTAGTAATTCGGTTATAAAGTTTAGCAATTCATTATTAAAAGCAGGATCTTTGCTTAGAATATCGCTTTCATATTGTCTTTCTGTGGTAGTAATAGCGCTTAAATTACTGGAGCCTAAAATACCGGCAATTGGATCGTTGTTGTTCAAAAAAGAATAGCATTTGCCGTGATATTTCGATACGCTTGCTAGATAAATATTTCCAAGTTTATTTTGGTCTAAAAGTTTATTTAATTTCTGAATAGCTTGAAATTGCGGTATTGAGAAACCTTCAAAATAATGCATTCCTGCAATTAGTTCCAGCCGAGGCTTATTATTTAATTCAAGGATCCGGGTTAATTCTGTAATAGATGATACTGAAATACAGCCTGATGCTATAATCACCTTATCTGCTAAACCCATATTTTCATAGAAAACCTGAGTGAATTTTTTCTTCTTTGTTTTTAATGGGGGGAGATTAGACGCAAGCAGCTCTATCAAAGCAGGTTCTTCCTTCTTCATGATATTGATAATCAAAGTTTAAACGTTCTTTGATTGTTAAGTTTTTTAGTTCAAGCATCTTTTGACCTAAATCTATTTTTTCAAAGTTTCCGCTAAAAACAGGAAGTAATGTACGTGCCAATAAATTAACACCTCTCGGCGGAACAGCATTGCCGATCTGCCGTCTCACTTCGGAAACTGAACCTATGAATTCAAAATCATCGGGAAAGCTTTGAAGTCTGGCCCGTTCTCTATTTGTTAAAGGTCTAGGTTCCGGATAGTGATAGCCCCATGTTCCGCCGCCTCCTGCTGCGATAATGGTTTTGGCTGGCTCACTACGGTTTATTCTTCGATAAACAAGGCTTATCATTCCTTTAACATACAATGGATGATCTTTGGGGATATCAGCAAAATTACCGCCTTCAGGAATGAGTTTAAGTTTCTCTCTTGTTTTTTGAGCTATATTCATGTGCTCATTGTTAAATGGGATTTTTTCTGCTCCTGTTATAGCTTCACCTGCCGTAAAATATGGTTGAGTGCCTCGTGGCCCATGAGTAGGATAGGGGTGATAGAAGTCAAATCCTAAATCCATCCGGATCCCGGTAATCAATACACGTTCTCTGAATTGAGGGACACCATATTCTGCAAAATTATATAACTGAATTTTTACAAAATATCCCGGATCAATACTTTCAAAATCATTAAGAATTTGTTTGATTGCTAATTTGTTATTGGCAGTTAATAATCCTTTGACATTTTCTGCGATAAATACCTTGGGTTTTTTTGCATCAATAAATCTTAAGAAGTTTTTATAAAGATTGCCTCTGTCTCCATTCAGTCCGGGGCGTTTCCATATAATAGAAAAATCTTGACAGGGAAATCCGCCTAGAATTATATCACAATCAGGGATTTCCGGATCATTGTAGGGATCAATTTCCCTGATATCTTTTTCATTAATTATATTTTCACCAAAATAGTTTGCGAATGTCAATGTTGCCCAATGATCTATATCATTTGCCCAAACTGTTTCATAGCCTTCCTGATGAAAACCTAAATCAAGCCCTCCGCATCCTGAGAATAGAGATATTATTTTAATCTTATTGTTCATGATTCCTCTCGAATTAATTCTATCAAATATAATCTAAAAAGAAAAGAATAGCTTTTTTCTTTCCTCATTCTTCCCGAGGCCACGGATGGCCGAGGACTACAAAATGCAATTATTCATCAATTTGTTCCAAAAAACTTTTTAATTTTTTCAAGTCTGATTCAATTATTATCTTTGCACAATCTATGCAATAGTGTTCATTACTTCTGTTCACTTTAAGCTTCAGCCTTTAGGCATTTTCCGTAGCAAACATTGCTTCAAAATCTAGCAATTCTTTCGGATAATCATCAGTTTCCATCTTTATCCTCCTGTACCAAGTCTACTCTGCTCAAGAAATTTTGTCAACACTTCAGCTCTGTGAATAAGCATGAAACTTAATTTTGATAAAGAAATCGGGGATCTGAAGATTTTAGTTGACTATTTTTTAGAGGTGGGTCGGGTGAAAGAAATAATTAGGGGAGGTAGTTTTTAATTTAATTTTACTAATATTAATAGATGGATATAAATATTTATCTATCGCTTATCTAATAAATATATTAGGTAAAAGAATCTTGAATATATTTAAGATTCAAAGGAAATTTAGTAAAATAAAAGGAT
>WJME01000025.1 GCA_014728115.1 Candidatus Zhuqueibacterota bacterium
GCGCGTTGGGCGATATTGAGCAAGAGCACGCGCCCGGCTGACGGACTCAGGGCTGCAGCCAGAGTTGACAGGGTGCCGGCGTTGGCCGGATTGGCCATGGGCACCAGCACCAACGGACTCTTGCCGCGTAGCTCCAAAAGATCGGGATCGCCGTGTTCCAAAGCAGCGTCAAAGATCTTGGCGCGTTGCCCGAACAACATGAGATAAAAGAAAAATCCGGCGGTGAGCCAGATGGATGCAATCACCCCCGCTGCAGGCACAGCCAGGCCCTGGAATACTGCCAGGCCCAGGCAGGCGAGCATACCTACCACAGGCAATACCGGCCAGCCAGGCGTTCGGAACCCCGAATGATCGGGTTGGCGTTGTCGTACCAAAAGACTGATAAAATGGGTCAGGCTAAAGCTGATCAGAAAGATCAGGGACGAGGCTGCACCGGCATTGGAGACATCGCCTACGATGACGAGAATGAGGATCACCAGGCTCGAGGTCACCCACATGGCGTTCACTGGTGTACCACGCCGTTCGTTCAGCTGATCGAGAACCGAGGGCAAGGTGCGGTCCCGGGCCATGGCCTGGGCAATACGGGATGCGGCAAACAGATTGGCCAACAAAGCCGAATACATGGACAAGACACCCGAGAGCATGACCAGCCAGAAGCCAAAGGGTCCCAAATAGACCCGTGCACCGACTGCCAGCACCAAATCCGGGTTTTCACTGGCAATGGCAACGATATCCCCGTTCTGGGGTACTCCCACCACCAGCATAACCAGCAACAAGGGTAAATAGATACCCAGTGCGGTCAACAAAGAAATCAGCATGGCCCGGGGGAGAGTTTTTCGGGGCTCTTTGATCTCACCGGCAACGGCTGCGATGAGGTCGAATCCCTGCAAGGCAATAAAGGTGTATCCCATGGCCTGGATCAGACCGTTGAATCCGAATGGAAAAAACGGCATCAGTTTTTCAGAGACAGGTGACTGGTCTTTGCCCCAGATCCAGAATCCGGCCAGGATAAGAACCGCAAATACCGTGACCTTGAGGATATTGATCCAGCTGCCGCCGGATCCTGGCGAGCGGGAGAGCAACCAGGTGGTAAACAGCACTGTGACAGCAGCGAATCCGATAAGAAATATAGGGGTCTGGGACAAGTGCGTATGTGAATTCCACATGGCCGCCACCGCACCGAGGGCAAAGGAGGAAAATCCCAGTGCATACAACGCTGCCGCCACGATCGAAGCAAACCACACTACCCAGCCCACATTGAACGCCGCACGAATCGAGAGCACTTTTTTGGCAAATAGATAGGTGCCGCCGGACTGGGGAAAGGCACTGGCCAGCTCGGCAAAGCTCAGAGCAGTTATGACGGCAATGAGCCCGTTCAGGGCAAACGCCAGGAGTGCTGCCGGACCTGTGGTGGCAAAAGCAGCTCCGGCCAGAGCCAGGATCCCCCCTCCGACGATGGCGCCGATGCCAATGCTGGTGGCAGAAAAAAGTCCGATGTGTCGCGTAGGAGCATTCATAAAAGATGTCGAATTGTTGAATCGTTTATCGGTCTAATTGAAACGTCCTTAATGATCGGTTACTATGGCTTTCACAATCTATTTTGTATAAAATGTCAAATAATTTTGAATAAAACAATATCATTTTAAACCATTCAACAGTTCAACAGCTAGACAAGTTTTTTCCCTGTAAATCATTTGTTTTTTTCCGGTTTTTGACTATTTTAGTACAGATGATGCAGCATTAGAAAACGAGGAGGGCAGACTGTGAAACGCATAATTGTGCATATCCTGGTATGGGGAGGGATGTTTTTCATGTTCATGAATAGTCTGGCCAGCGAATGGCCGGAGGTGACGCGCGAAAATAAACCATGGACGCGCTGGTGGTGGCATGGCAGTGCAGTGGATCCGGAGAATCTGGACTATAATCTGCAGCAAATCGCGGATGTCGGATTCGGCGGAGTCGAAGTCACTGCGATCTATGGCGTCAAGGGATATGAAGAGAAATTTATCCCCTACTTGTCCGATGAATGGGTGGATATCCTGCACTATACCGCGACCAGGGCGGGTGAACTGGATATGGGACTGGATATGCCGCCGGGGTCGGGATGGAAATGTGGCGGTTCATTTACTCCCTTTGAGGATGCCAATCAGTCCCTGAATCTCCAGACGTTCAGTGTAGAGGGAGGAAATAACTGGCAAACCGATTTCGAGGATCGGTATATCCAGGCAGTGGTGGCGCGCAGTCCTGAGGGTAAACACATTGATCTCACCAGCCAACTCCAGGATAACACCATTGCATGGACAGCTCCTGAGAGTGATCTTTGGACCGTCTATGTGGTAGAAAGTCGCTGGAGCGGCGGTAAGGTCAAACGTGCCGCCCCCGGCGGGGAAGGTTATTCCATCGACACTTATTCCAAAGAGGCTGTCGGTCATTTTTTGCGTGATTTTGGTGATCGGGTGGCCCGGTTACCAAAAGGTACGGTACGGTGTTATTTTCATGACTCTTTTGAATACAATGGCAACTGGTCCAAAGAATTTTTGACGGCATTCAGACAACGACGCGGCTATGACGTGCTCTCTGTGATTCAATACCTGACCGGAGATCAGGACTCGCAAGAGAGCGCACGGGTACGTTCGGATGTGCGCCGCACCCTGGCCGAGATGCTGCATGACAATATGATCGTGCCCTTGTCGGAATGGGCGCACGCTCAGGGGAGCCTCAATCGCAATCAGGCGCATGGCTCACCCGGCAATTTGCTGGATCTCTATGCAGCGTGCGATATTCCGGAAACCGAAATCTTTGGCCGGTTGTCCGGTCGCGACGCCGATCCACTGATCAACAAATTCGCTTCATCCGCGGCGCATGTAACAGGCAAACCACTGACATCGTCAGAGAGTTATACCTGGTTGGATGAGCATTTTACGGTCACCCTGGAAACCATGAAGCGGGCCACTGATCAGCTCTTTCTGGCCGGTATCAATCATATCTTTTATCATGGTACTGCCTATTCACCGAAAAACGAAACCTTTCCGGGATGGGTTTTTTATGCATCAACCCAGGCCAATCCTTACAATCCCTGGTGGCGGGATCTTCCGGCTCTGAATCACTATATCAGTCGCGTGCAATCCTTTATGCAGAGGGGTAAACCCGGGTCCGATTTTGTCATTTATTGGCCTTATTACGATACCATTCACAATAACGGCCGGTTGCAGCAAAAACTGGCTGTGCACTCGCCAGACTGGTTCTATAATGAGCCCATCGGACCGCTGAGCTCTCAACTCTGGAATCAGGGATATCAGTTCGATTATATCTCGGATCTGCAGCTCGAGGCGTGTTCCTCGGATGAGGGATATCTCAACAGCCAGGGCCATCGGTACAAGACGGTTTTGGTACCCTCTTGTACGATGATGCCTGTAGCGACTTTGCAAAAGCTGTATGCATTGGCAGAACAGGGTGGACGTGTCATCTTTGTAAAAGGCCTGCCCAGTGACGTGCCTGGTTATTACCAGTATGAAACACGCCAGGAACAGCTAGAGAAAGAATTAGAAAAACTGGAATTTCAACCTGTCAGGCCAGGCCTCTCCCGAGCCGTGATAGGCAGCGGCAGTATCTGGTTTGCCGAACAGGCTGCCGACGGTCTCGAACAGGCCGGTGTAGAACGAGAGCCCATGCACGATTTGTCATTGTATACCCTTCGCCGGGATATGGGAGATCACACGGTTCTTTTTGTGGTCAACCGTGGCGCAGACCTGTTTGACGGCTGGGCTCCGTTGAGCCTGAATGCAGAACAGGTGGCTCTGCTCGATCCCATGACCGATCGCAGTGGCCTTGCACAACTGCGCGATCTGCCTAATTCACGCACCCAGATACGGCTTCAGCTCGAGGCAGGCGAGTCCGTTCTGTTGAAAATCGGTGGATCCTCGATTGCTCATCCCTGGCCTTACTGGGAAGTGATGGGGTCGTCAGCTATTTTCCAGGGAGCATGGACTGTCGAGGCAGAGCAAGGAGGACCTGAATTACCTGATCACGGGAAAATTTCCACTTTAGAGTCGTGGACCACCTGGGGTGAGGAATGGACCTCCTATAGTGGTACGGTCCGCTATACTCTCGAGTTTGATCGGCCCCAATCTGATGCCAGGCGATATTTATTGGATTTGGGTAAACTGTATCATTCGGTCGAGGTGGTTCTCAATGGCCAGGCCATGCAAACTCTGATAGCCCCGCCGTTTCGGGTGGTGATCGATGAATTGAAACCGCAGGACAACACATTAGAGCTTTTTGTGACCAACCTGGCAGCCAATCGCATACGTTATATGGATCGTCAGGATATGGAATGGCGCAAATTTTATGATATCAATTTCGTCAATATCGAATACAGGCCCTTTGATGCTGCTGACTGGCCTGTACGGGAATCCGGTTTGTTGGGTCCGGTGACTCTGATGCCTTTGCGGTGACGGGAAATTATGAAAAATGATATCTGGTTTTATGATTTTATTTATTTTCATAGCGCGGGGTTGAAACCCCGCGCTATGAATTCCGTGAAATGAATTCCGTGAAATGAATCTCGTGAAATGAATCTCGCGCTATGAATCCCGTGAAATAAACCTCCTCGATAAAACCTGTGCTATGAATCCTGTGTTATACCCCTGTTCGATTTCGATAAACTCTGCACTCTCATTCCATTCAATAATCTCTGCTTTGAGCTTGATGAAATTACTGTGGAGACAAATTTGTTTTAGAATATATTTACAAACCAAAAGGGAGGTATGATGTCATTTCAGAACCGTTTGGTCAATACAACCCAGGACAACACCGTATCGCTTGGTCTGCTGATTTTGCGTGTAGGGATCGGCTCGTTGATGTTTTTTGGTCATGGGTTGCAGAAACTGATGAATTTCGGAACATTGTGGACACAGTTCAGCGATCCTATTGGATTGGGCCCCTCGCTTTCCATTACGCTGGTCGTCTTTGCCGAAGCGTTTTGTGCTCTGGCCATCATCTTGGGATTCTATACCCGTCTGGCAGCGATTCCACTGGTCATCAACATGTCGGTCGCTTTTCTCTTTGTACACCTGAGCGATCCGTTTTCCAGGATGGAAAAATCGCTTTTGTTTTTGGTTGTGTTTCTCGCGATTTTGATCTTCGGGGCGGGAAAATATTCAGTGGATCAGTGGTTGCGCAGAAAAAAAGCCACCGCGCCATCGGCATGAAAGCTTGCAGGGGTAATCGTTGTTATTGCAAATGAAATAGCTGCTTAACCAACTCGATATATACCCATGCTAGGAATTATTGGTATCTTTGCCTTTATCATCGTCCTGAGTCTTTCTCTGATAATAACCCGTATTGCCACGATTGCCCTGACACTTACCGGTCTGTCCACACAGGCATCGCGGTTCCAGGCTCGGAGTGCTTTTACGGGAACCGGCTTTACCACAGATGAATCTAGAGAGGTTGTGGAACATCCGGTACGAAGAAAAATCATCATGTGGCTTATGGTTGCGCGCAGTGCAGGATTTCTGACGATTATTCTCACGCTCATTCTTTCCTTTGCCACCTCGGGTACAGTGCAGGATAATTTGATCAAATTGTTTGCCTTACTCGGCGGCGTGGTTATACTATGGGTGTTATCAGTTAATGATTTGGTTGAAAAAGCCCTGAATCGCTGGATTGCCCGCGCGTTGAAAAAATATACTGATCTCGATACCCGTGACTATGAGGGATTGCTCAAATTGCATGGTGATTATTCCGTGCAAGAGATCATCCTGGAGCAAGGAGATTGGCTGGTGGGTAAAAAGCTGAGCGAGAGCAAGCTTACAGCCGAGGGGATCTCTGTGCTCGGTATTTACCGTGAGGACGGATCGTATGTGGGGGCGCCCAGCGGTCCCACTGACCTCTTAAAGGAGGACAAGCTCATTCTATATGGTCGCGACCAGAGCCTGAAAAATCTGGATCAACGCCGTGCTGATTATCGCGGGGATCTGGAGCATCGCAAAGCTGTTCAGGAACAAAAACGGGTCAAAGCCGAACAAGAGGCCCAGGAACGGCAACGCAAGAAAGAGGAGAAAAATCAAACAAAACCGAAATCGGATGGCGGGCAATAGATCCTGCGTTATGAAATCATTTTTTTTTTAACAAGAAATCATCAAAATAGGCATGCCCCTCGCCCATAACCATAAACCGCAGATCCACAGACGGATCCCATTCACCCGTTTCGAATCTCAGAGAAATGTTTTGCCATTGCCCTGATGCAGAGGTGTCTGTACGCTGAACCACCAATCTTTCGGGATCATGAATCGTCCATTCATATAAATCGGCCATGATAAAGGCAAACGTGTTATCACCCTCGACCCTGACCCAGGCGCTGAGTTCATATGAGCTGTGATCGTCGAGGTGGATGTTGGGGGCGTGCAAATAGTTCATCTTCCAATTTTCCTGCAGATCTTGTGGGGTTATGCCATTCACCTTTAGGCTTTGCCGGCCAGAGCGGCATTGCTCTCGTGATATCTCCAGATCCTCCAGCCACCAGGCTCTTACCGGACCCTGATGGGACTGGCTTAGTGGAACAGGCTGGGATTCAAAATTTTCGGGTTCACCCAATGTAATCATCACGGCGTGGTCCTGTGGAAGTGGATGATGCGTTGCTTGTTCAAGGAAAAATGTCGAGAGTTTTGGTGGAAAATGACAAAAGACAAAAAATGGTTCACAGTTAATTTTTCCCAGGTGATCAGGCTGTGGCAGGCGCACAAGATTGTGCTGATCGATCCATACATCACAGGTACGTTGTATAAAGAGGTAAGGACCATAATGCATCAATGCCGGGGACCAGGTAGCGGAATCCAGGGTGGCTACGAATCCCTGGTCACGCACCCTAAATCCTTTGCCCCAGGGTTGTTTGCGATTGTCGCTGAGGTCAGCGGCCACGAGATTGTGAGCGAACTTGCGATAACCGGTTTCGTTTTCCGGTGTATATACGGTATAGGCA
>WJME01000252.1 GCA_014728115.1 Candidatus Zhuqueibacterota bacterium
AAAAATCTGTATTCTCCAGGCTGCTGCTCCACAAAAAGGCATTTGTTAAATTTGCATTTTTAAAGTTTGCAAAATCAACTGATGAATGTTCAATTCTGCAATTACTCATATTTTGGTTTGAGAAATCCCAGTTATCCATTGAGTTCATCATAAGTTTAAGATTCGCAAGGTTTTTATTTTGATAGCTTGCTGTGCTGTACAACTGTTCTTTTTTAAAACCTTTCCCAGTCTGCTGATAGAATATTGTTCCAGAAATTAAGGCATCTGAAAAATCTGTATTTGAAAGAGAAGAGTAGTTGAATGTCGTATTGGTAAGGTCGGCATTTTTAAATGAAGCATTATCTAATGCAGAAGAAGAAAAATTGCAATTCTGTAAGTTTTGGTTTTCAAAGGTCCAATGAGATAAATCATTATTTTGAAAATTGATACGACTGAGATTCTTGTTTTTATAACTGCCTGTTGAATACAACTGTGCGGCTGAAAATCCCGACTGTGTGGCCTTGGAGAAATCAGCTCCTTCAATGATGGTATCTGTAAAATCTATTCCTTCAAATGATATATTCTCAAATGAAGTATTAGATAGATTGGCCCCCTTTATTAGTGCATTGGATAAATTAATATTTTTGAATGAATATCCGGAAAAATTGGCACCACTGAAATTGGTTTGGTCAATAATCGCATTCTCAAAATCTGCAAATCTTACATCTGCGTTTGAAAAATCGGCATTTTTAAGAATAGATTTATTGAATGAAGTATTGTTTAAAATAGTATTCTGAAGATTGCAGTTTGTTAAATTACAAGTATCCAGGTTGCTATTGGAAATATCGCAATTAGAAAAATCCGTATTTGTTAAATTTGAAGAAATGAAAGATGTATTTGATAAAGTGCTGTCAGAAAGATTTGTGTTTGTGAGATCCGATTCATAAAATTTTGTTTCTGATACATTTTTTCTAATCAAGTTCAATCCGGCCATATCAATGTTATAAAACTCCATCTGAACAAGATTTCCTCGTTGATAAGTTTGTGTGCTGTAAAGCTGCTGAACAGTAAAACCGGTAGTATCATAAAAGGCAGCTCCTTCAATTGTTGCATTTGAAAAAATAGTGTTTGTTAGATCGCTGCCATAAAAATAGCTATACGAGAGATTTGAATTTGAAAAGTCAGTGCCTGAAAAATTCATTTCATCAAATTCTGCGTTCTGGATATTCATGCCGGATAAATTTATGTTGGACAGATCTATTTTTCCAAGAAAGATACCGGCTAAATCTTTTTGCTCGTAGCTTGCTGTTGAGATCAGTTGATGTTGTGTGAATCCTGTAGTGTAGCAAAAACATGCATTTTTAATATTAGAACCAGTGAAATCTGCGTTAGTTAAATCACACATGTCGAAAGCGGAATAGGCTAGATTTGCATTTGTAAATTTAGAATCTTTCAGATTGGTTTCAATAAATGTTGTCTCAGTAAGATCCTTTTCTGATAAATCAATGCCGGAAAAATCATGTATGTTAAAACGAATATTTTGCAATTCTTTATTTTTATAGCTGGCGGTACTTTTTAAATGTTCTTTTGTGAATCCGGATGTATCGTAAAAGTTACTTCCGCTAATGATAGAATCTGTAAACAGGGTATCAGTAAGAGTTGAATATTTAAATGAACTGTTGCTGAGATTTTGATTTGAAAAATCCCAGGATGTTAGATCCAATCGATTAAGAGATAGGCCGCTTAAATCATGATTTTTATAGCTTGCAGTACTATATAATTGTTCTTTTGTAAAATCATAAACAGTATGGAAGCTGGCACTTTGAATTACAGAATCTGTAAAATCTGTGTTGGATAGAGAACTGTAATTAAAACTAACATAATTTAATTTTGCTTCATGAAAAACTGTATTTTTCAGATTAGAGCCGTAGAAATCAGAGGACGATAAATCCTGCTGCGAATAATTCCAGTCTGAAAGGTTTAAGTTGCCGAAGTCAATGTCATTTAGTATTTTATTTTTATAGCTTGCTGTACTATATAATTGTTCTTTTGTAAAATCTGTTGTTGAATTGAAACTGCTTCCCTGTATCGTTGCATTGGTTAAATTTGAATTTTTTATAGAGGCACCATAAAATGATGCCTTGGTAAGATCGGCTTCTTCAAAATCAACAGATGTACAATTCGAATATAAAAAGCTTGTGTTTTCAACTTTACTGTTCCGAAAACGAGAATATTGTAAAGATGAATTCCTAAAGTCTCCCTCACTGATATCTCTATATCTGAAATCCGCATAATCAAGAGTTGTGTTTAGATATTGTGCCCCGGGCAGTGGTTCTACGTCACTAATTTTCACGCCATTATCCCAACGGTAGACATTCGCGAAAGTTGGGCTGCAAATTGACATTATTGTGAAAATTAGAGTAATAAATCTTTGGGGCTTCATCACCGCTTTCTCCTGGTCAATTTTATTTCTTCTGGTTTATTCAGTTAATTATTTCAGAATAGTATCTATCCTTTTAGCGCATAATCTGTCTTTTTATACTGAAAAAAGATAAATTTTCAGTACGTTCAAAAATTGAATCAGTCCTCCAATCCAGAAGAATATTTATTATTATGATACAAAACCAGGATTTGTCAAGGAAATAACTATAAAATTTTGGAAGTATAAAGGTTTTAAATCAAAATTTTTCGAACAACTAATCCTCACTTCTGGTATATTCGCATTAACCATTAAAAACTTTCCTAAAATTGCCTGTCGGGTATCAAGAATTCCCTAAATGTATCGTTAATAAAAAACCGATAGAATTGATTATGTCCTTTGGGGCGTAGATTTTGGATTGATTAAAAAGTGCATATTTAAGAGGTATATTATGTCTTATCAGTTGCTGCCGATTGATTTATGTATTCAAATTGGTATATTTCTCGCCGCCGTGATGGGGTTTTTCTGGCTGAAAATGTGGCATGAAGAAGTGAAGGAAAAAGCACGAGAGAGTATTTATCCGCGGGTTTCTCAGCCAGTGGATAATGAGACAATACAAAGGGCGGCATAAGCAGATTCTCTTTGGACAAATTGAAGAAGTTCCATGTCTTTAAATAGCTGTTTCTTGTTGGTTTTCATATTTTCTATGATTCATGTTGAATAAATCTGTCTTTGTTTTTAATCATTTTTGTTGAAAAATGTTTTATATGCAGCAGATAATCCGAATACTAGTGTGCTAACCAGAACAATACAAGCGCCTGTAGGTAAATCCAGCCAGAAAGAAGCAAAGAATCCGATAATTGTGGATAAAATGCCGAATATTGTTGAGGTAATGATTACGGTTTTGTGACCTTTGCAGATTAAATAGGCTGCTGCCGCGGGATTGGTTATGAGGCTGAAGATCATCAGGCCTCCAATGATCGGCAGGTTTACCGAAAGGGTAATACCGCATATCGCCAGGAAAAGGCAGTAGACGAATCGTTCATGGACGCCGGTAGCGGAGGCGATGGAACGGCTGAATAAAATGACTTTCATTTCTTTATTAAAAAGAAGAGAAAATATAATAATCATCAAAGCGGCAAGTGCAATAATAATTACGGATTTCATCTGAACAAAAAGAATGCTTCCCCACAGCAATCCAAATATTTCAGAACGGCTGTTTTCCATTAATCCGATTCCTAAAAAGGTCAAACCCAGTAAAAAAGAGAATACGATGGCCAATCCGACGTTCGTATCTAACCTGGATTTATCCGGCGGAATTGCCGCAAGAGACATTGCCGAAATAACGGAAAAAATGATGGCTCCCGCCTGCGGATCAAATTTAAACAGAGTTGCGATAATCGTGCCGGCCATTGCGGCGTGTGAAATGCAGGTTCCTATAAACGGCATACGCATTCCGACAATATATACTCCAAGAAAACCGGCACTGGCCCCGGCAATTGCTCCTGCAAAAATAATTAAATAAAAAAATGAATCCATTGTATTATGAAGTTGCCCCTTCGTTTATGATATATTTCTTTCCGTGCAATTCAACGACCTGCATTTTACATTGATATGCCTGCTGGATCTGTCTGGAAGTCAGAACAGTTTCGCTGTTTCCATCCGCAAAGATCTTGCCTGCATCCAGAAGGATCGTTCGGTATTCGCCGGATGCTATGGAATCAATTTCATGAGATATTAACAGGATCGTCAGGTTTAATTCAGAATGTAATGTTTGTATAAAGTGGTTAATTTTAAATTTCCAATGAAAATCCAAATGGGAAGTGGGCTCATCCAGCAATAGTACGCCGGGATTTTGTACCATCGCTCGTGCAATCAGGGTTTTTTGCTGTTCTCCGCCGGAAAGGCTTCGAAAAGTCTGGTTTTTTTGTTTTTCCAGGCCGACCTTTTCGAGCCATTGGTCTACATATTGGTAATCAGTTTTATCTAATTTTTTCAGCAGCGGCTTAAGGCTGGTTCGGCCCATCGCAACGATTTCACGCACAGTAAAGGGCAAATTTGTATTATACTCTGCTGCCTGAGGAATATAGCCGATATGTTTTCTAAGATTGCACCGTTTCCAGGAACTTTGCGAAAACAGATTTATTCCATTTAATTGAACGGTTCCCTTTGAAGGTTTAAGTAAACCGCAGAGAACTTTCAAAAAAGTGGTTTTCCCGGCCCCATTTGTCCCGATTAAATTGATAAATTCACCGGATTTGATATCTAAATGATCAATTTTTAAAATAGTTTTCCCGGAGCGGATTACCAAAAGATTTGCTATTTGCCATGCTGCTCCTTTCATTCATCAGATCCCTGTATTAAGGCATTGAGATTGCTGCGTAAAAGGGTGTCAAATGCAAAGGGGTTATCATTTGTTGAATCAATATCCGGAAAATTGCTGAATACGGCGAATTGTATATGCAAGTGATTGGCTATGGATTCAGCTAATTCGGTTCCTTCCTGCTCATTGGCGATCACCACTTTAATTTGATTCTTCCCAGCTTTCTGCAAGTTTTGATTGATTTGTGCCGGAGTGGCCGTATCACGGCCGGAGAATGTACATACCGGATTTAATCCAAGCCATTTGGCAAATTCAGCCTGATGGGAAGATGAGATGATATTGGTATTTTCCAAATCCGATTGACAAATAGTTTGGGATAGTTCCGAACTGAGTTGATCAAGTCGGTTTTCAATTTCCTGAAGCCTTTTTTCATAGAATTCTTTTTGCTCCGGTCTTTGTTCTGAAAGGGCTGTTGCTGCCTGTTGAGCAATGGAAAGGTACGTATCCGGGATACACATTCCGGGTTTTGGAGTAATTATACAGACTTTCAGTCCTCGTTTTTGGATTCGCTGAATTACTTTTTCAATGTTCTGCTGAAAGTCAAAAACAAACAGAATTTTACAGTTACATAATTGATCGACCTGGGAGGGACGAATATCAAAGTGTCCCGGGCACATGCCCGGTGGGACTAAATTGACAATAGATTCCTGAGTACCGCAAAGATCATAAATCACAGCATGTAAATAAGAATTCGCAACGGCGATTTCAGCCTGTTGACCGTCAGATATTTTATTATCACATCCGTTTACAAAAAACAGAAAGCTTACGATGCATATAGAAATAATTCGAATAGCTGCTTTTATTTTCATTTAATATCCTTCAAAAGTACCAATCTCCTGACCGTTTTTTAAACGAAGACGAACGATAAAACCTTTTTTTTGTTCAGGATCGTACCAGCTTTCTTTTGGAACCGGGTAGCGATTTTGAAGATTTTCCAGAATCTGTTCTTCATTAAATTTGGGGCCCAGGCTGAAAACGATCCACTGAACCGGTGATTTATCTATTTGGCTGTACCATTGTCCTTGTTCCTTTTCTGTACTGCTGCTACTCGGAAAGCCATCCGGAATCCACAATCGGGACTGAATCCATTGATCGATAGTATTTCGATCCCGGATGCATTCACCTGTGCTTCGGTATTTATAAGTATGATCTTTATGAAAACGATCTTCTATATTGGTTGCCATTGCTTCAGACTTATGGGTCTCTGGCAGATATCCCCCTTGAGCTAATTCCAGTGGAATTTGATATAAATGATCCTGAATTGATCCTGTATTACAGTCTTCTCGCGTTGGAGGATATTTTTTATTTTCCATGTAATAACATTCTAACGCAAGTCCGATTTGCCGTAGATCTGAATTTACAGCAACAATTTTAGCCTGAAGACGAGCCGTTCTCAATGC
>WJME01000253.1 GCA_014728115.1 Candidatus Zhuqueibacterota bacterium
AGGTGACGGTGGTCATCTCTTATACCCGAAACGGAGAAACAAAACAAGGGGTGACCAAAGAAACCTGGACATTAGCGGATGCCCGGACTTTGACAGTGACCCGAACCTCGCCTTCAAATCCCGACGATGTACCTCTGGTCTATTTTTATAAAAAGCAAATGTAAAAAGACATCCCCCTTGAAGACTCTTGCTTTAAGGGGGATAGTATTTTTGACCTTTCGGACTTTTAGATTCCAGGTTATTTCACCAGCACCATTTTCCCAGCTTGCTGCATATTCTCACCTGCCTGTAAACGGGTCAGATAGACTCCACTGCTCACTTGCTGACCCAACAGATCATTACCGTTCCAGATCACACGATGCGTTCCTGCTGGTTGTTCAGCATCCACGAGGGTCGTCACATATTGACCTTGTGTGTTCAATACATCCAGGCGCACATGCGTGCCTGCGGGCAAGTGATAAGAGAGCGTGGTGGTGCCGTTAAAGGGATTGGGATAGGCCGGAAACAAGACAAACTCTTCAGGCACGTCTTGATTTACAAAGGGATCCTGTACTGACAATGGAAGATCGTTCAAGCTCACTAATCCGGCCAGCACGAGTCGAACGATTTCGGCATGAAAAGGCATGGATAGTGTTTCAAATTCATCTTTAGGGCTATGGTAAAAGGGATTAAACGGCTCATTGCTTTCGATCAGAAAAACGGCATCATAGCCCTGTTCTTGAAAGTGATAATGATCGCTGGGACCGCCTTTCATGATCACATCTACCGGTGTCAACTCTGTATATTTTGCCATCCCAGTCAGGAGCGATACCAGCCATTCGGATTGCTGATTTCCCTGGATTCGAACCTGGCCACTCGTGCGGTTTGTAAAAGCGATCATATCGAGATTGATCATTGCCTTGAGGGGTTTTTCTTTCTGCCGCATCGACTCGGCGGCATGTTTGCTTCCAAAGAGTCCGAGTTCTTCACCTGAAAAAAGCCAAAATTCCAATGTATATTTTGGGGCCATGGCGCTCAGAATCCGGGCCAGTTCCAGCACCCCGCTGGTGCCGCTGGCATTGTCATCGGCACCGGGGGCATAGAGATATGGATTGGTGGAATACGAGTCATAGTGGGCACCGATAATGATGGAACTATCCGGATACACACTGCCCCGCAGGGTTGCATAGATATTCTCGCTGGTATGGTAAAACGGTCGGGGTTCTGTGGATTTCCAGTTTTCTCCGTCATCCATAGAGACATAGATGGCACGGGAGGTGATCGTATATCGAGTCTCTTTATCAACGACCTGCACATCGATAAAAGAATTCTCACCCTGATCAACAGGTATCCAGTGTGCACCACCATCGTTTGTTCTCAAAAGATCACCGCGCCAGCCGGAAATCCAACCGGTCTGCGGATCTAACCAGTCCATCCCAAAAAAGTACTGGTTGGATCCACTATAGATCTCTTGCCACGTGGCCCCGCCATCCCGCGTTCGCAAGATGACCGAGGTGGTGACCCCCTGACTAAAATATCCTCCTATGATAAAGCCGGTCCGGGAATCGACAAATTGAATGTCTTCGAACATATAATTGCCCAGATCGCTGGTCGTCCAGGTCTCGCCTTTATCAATGGTTTTGGCAAGGGTTCCGTTATTGCCAATGGCAAATCCTGAATCCGGACTGATGAAAATGAGCTCTTCCAGCGGGTGTGGGCTGGAATATTGTACGGTCCATGTATCCCCTGCATCACGGGTATGCAAGATTCGACTGTTATTGCCGTACTCTTTGAAAGAAATGACCCATCCTGTGGCTGAATCCACGAAAAAAAGTCCGTCGAGATAGTCTTGTTCACCGCTGGCCATCGTCTGCCAGGTTTTGCCACCGTCAATCGTACGATACAGTCTGCCAATACTCCCTGCGGCCCATCCGTGCATTGAATCGATAAACAGCAGGTCATTGATAAAATCATCGCCTGTTTCCAGTCGCACGCTCCATTCATTCAGCAAAGGATCCCTGGATTCGGCCAAAATGCCTTTGCCGCCTCCGATCCAGATACTTTCTGTGTAGGGGTTATGGACAAGCACTGACATGAGGGGCGCTTGATACGAATACTTGTCGTATCGAGTCATCAGCCCTGTATCCTGAAGCTTGTTAAACAAATACCTGCCGGCGTTTTGGCGTTGACGGGTATATTCAAAACGGGTACCAAATGATTGCAATGTTTTTATATAGGATTCAAGGGAATCGGCTTTAACGAGCTGGGCCAACCAATCACTGTTTTTGTTGATCCGTCCTTTAATCCGGGGATGCTGTTCACGGACCGGCTGCAGATCACCCTGTGAAACCAATCCTCTCATATTGTATTCCAGAAAGGAACGATATTTGGGGTGGGCCGGCAGATCTGGCAATAAATTGGGGGTCGGCTGAGCAAGAGCTGCTGCAACGATCCCTGTAAGAGTTAGAAAAATGATGTAAATATTGTATTTGAGTCTATTCATAATTCTTTTTCCAGTCGTATAATTGATCTAACTTTTACGCATCTGCCGAACTAAAGTTCTGTCAAATATACGGTGTTTAGAGGAATAGAACATCGATGAAAAAGGTTTTCTTCCCCTGTTCGCAACCTAAAACTGGTAGCGAAGTGTTGTTCCAAGGATATGGTGCGTCAGATAACTCGACCTGTTTTTTTTATGCTCCAAAAGGTAAAAGAGATCTGTTTTTATATTTTTATTCAGCATAAACTGTATCCCGGTGTAAAGCCGGTTGAATTTGAGGATATCAATATTGATATCGTAAAAGATTTCTTCGGCAATATAGGGAGTCCAGTTTTTGCCAAACAGCATAATGTTTGTAGACAAGGTTCCTTTGTTCCTGTATCTATAGATATTTTTGGCTGCCTTTCTCATCAAATATTCAAACCGGTTACGATCTTTGAATTGTAATTTTTCATTCCCCAATGTGAATTGCACATCGATATAGGAAGATCTGATTTGGCTCCAAACCTGGCTTTTAATATTGATTTGCTTGATGGCAAATGCCACTTTGAGTTTTCTGGAAATATTGATCCCTAGATTGAGATCCGTTCGATGTAAAAACATTTCGCTGTAATTGTTTCCCCACTTTATTTCTTCTGAAAAGTCCAATTTGTATTTTGGGGACAATGTTTTGGTAATGCCGATGTTGGTCCAGTATTGGGTGTCAAAGGCCGCATAACCGGGATAATGAAAAAAGAGAGACAAGAACAAAATAAAACTCAAAAGCCGAAATTGCACGTTTACTCCTCACTCATCAAAAGATCTAAATATAGAAAAAATAATTTTTAATTGCAATCCCGTTGTTCAAAGGAAAAAACGGTTCGAAATTTTATCCTGGCATTTATCCATAAAATCACTATTTTTATACAGTCCTGCCTGATTTTCAGCAAGGTGACCATTGATCAAAGGAGGGAGAGATTCAATGAAAAGGTGTCTGGGTATTGTATTGATTTTTGTCTTGTTCATGAGTGGATGTAATCTTTTTGTACCGCCTGCAGAGCAGGTCAAACTGTTTCAACTTTTTAGTGATCACATGGTTTTTCAGCAAAACCAGCCAATTGTCGTGTGGGGAACGGCAGGCAATACAGGTAAAGTCACGGTCGAGTTGGCCGGAAAAAGCGCATCATCACGGGCAGATGAGAGTGGCAAATGGAGGGTCGAACTCGACGCCATGCCTAGCGGGGGGCCGTTTGAATTAACTGTAATAGGCCAGGAGACACAGGTGATAAGTGATGTCATGATTGGTGAAGTTTGGGTCTGCTCGGGCCAGTCCAATATGGAATGGCCGGTTTCCCGGGCAAACAACGCCGAGCAGGAAATCGTTGCCGCTCATTACGACAATCTAAGACTATTCACCGTCAAAAAGAATACGAGTGCCACCCTTATCGATACCATCGACACCGATGGCTGGCAGCGCTGTACACCCGAAACGGTCCCTGATTTTTCTGCGGTGGGATATTTTTTCGGTCGACATTTGATCCAATATCTGGATGTTACCGTGGGGTTGATCCACACCTCCTGGGGAGGGACCCCCTCTGAGGCATGGACCAGCGGAGGATCTTTGCAAGAGTTGCCGCAGTTCAGTGAAATATTCAGTGATTCCGGGATGACATCGGCGTCGCGAGCACGACTCGATTCAATTTTTCAGAAAGCCCTGGCCGAATGGGCTATTGCAGTGGATCAAAAGATCGATAATGAAATGGGGAGTGAAAGCCAGGCCTGGCAGGAGCGATCCTTTGAGGATTCCGACTGGAATCCTATGATCCTCCCGACCCTCTGGGAAGAGTCTGGTCTTGCAAACTTTGATGGCCTGGTCTTGTTTCGCAAAACGATTGACCTGCCGGCAGATTGGGCCGGACAAAACGTTGTTCTCGAATTGGGAAAAATCGATGATCAGGATATCACCTGGTTCAATGGGGTCAAGGTGGGAGCCACGCAAAGATACGATCAAAAGCGTGTCTATACCGTTCCACGGCAGCTGGTTCGAGGCGGTAAAAATGTCATTGCCGTGCAGGTGAACGATACCGGCGGGGGGGGCGGACTTTACGGGCCTGAAGAGTGGATGTGGCTCAAAAGTGATGATCAGAATCCGGTTTCGGTATCCGGGCCCTGGAAATACAAAGCCATTGCACACAGCCGCGATTTACCGCGCGTTCCCTCGATAACCCGTTCCCAAAATACGCCCACTTTTTTGTATAATGCCATGATTCACCCCTTGTTGCCGTTTCCGGTGCAGGGAGCCATCTGGTATCAGGGGGAATCGAATGCCGGGCGTGCACAAGAATATCGTACCTTGTTTCCACTGATGATCCGGGACTGGCGCAAGAGCTGGCAGGATGATTCTCTGGATTTCTATTTTGTGCAATTGGCCAATTTTAAAGAGCGAAATCTCCAGCCAGTGGAATCGGATTGGGCTGAATTGCGTGAAGCACAAACACTGGCGCTGGATCTGCCATTGACCGGCATGGCTGTGACCATCGATATCGGGGAAGCAGACGATATTCATCCACGTAACAAACAGGATGTTGGAAAACGACTGGCCTTGAATGCCCTACATACCACCTATGGCCGGAAAGAGGTACCTTGTGGACCGATTTACCGGGAAATGAAAATCGATGGGTCAGACATTCATCTTTTCTTCGACCATGTTGCCGACGGACTCGTGACCCCTGATAACGAGCCCCTGCTTGGATTCAGCATTGCGGGTCAGGACAGGCGTTTTGTCTGGGCAGACGCCCGGATCCAGGAAGAACGGGTCGTGGTTTCCAGCCCCCAGGTCGCAGAGCCCGTCGCTGTGCGCTATGCCTGGTCGGATAATCCTGCGTGTAATTTATACAACAGCGCCAACTTGCCTGCTTTGCCGTTTCGCACGGATGACTGGCCCGGAATAACCCGCGATCGTGTGTGGGGACAATAAACGTTTACTAATCATCGGCCCCTTAGATTTTATTATCCTGAAAGGGCCAAATCTGTGGGGATCTTGTGGAATCTCATTCACATCTTGGGAAAAATATATCCCGTCGCCAGGCCATGGAGCGAATGCTGGGTTGTTCATTGGCTGCCTGGCTCGGCGGAGCAGACTGTAAAAGACCAGCCAGACCAGCGAATGTTGTTTTGATTCTCATCGACGACCTGGGTTGGAGAGATGTCAGTTATATGGGCAGTCGTTTCTACGAAACCCCGGCTGTCGATCGTCTCGCACGAGAAGGGATTCAGTTCAGCAAAGCCTATACCTGTGCACCCAACTGTGCTCCGACACGCGCCAGTTTATTTACGGGTCAATATACCCCGAGACATGGGGTTTATACGGTCGGGTCTTCTGCCAGGGGCGAGTCCCGCTATCGAAAACTCGTCCCCATCGAAAACCGAACCGTCCTGGATCCCGAGTCTCAAACCTTTCCCAAACTGCTTGCCAGATCCGGTTATCGTACCGCTTTTATGGGTAAATGGCACTTGGGAACTGATCCGGAAACCGGGCCTCTTGCACACGGTTTCGAACTCAACATCGGTGGGTGTCAGGCCGGTTCACCGAAATCCTATTTCAGTCCCTATCAAAATCCATTTCTTGAAAACGGGCCCCAGGGTGAATATTTGACCGATCGCCTGACTGATCATGCGGTAACATTTATCGAACAGAACGCCCGGGAGCCATTTTTTCTCTGTTTATCCCACTATGCTGTGCATACACCCTTGCAGGCAAAACCAGACCTTGTCGAGAAATATGAATCCAAACCCGTTAACGGGTGCCATGATCATGCTGTTTATGCAGCCATGATAGAAAGCATGGATAAAAGTGTTGCCAGGGTTTGTGATACGCTCGATCGGCTTGAACTTGCGAACAATACCCTGGTCATATTCTATTCAGATAACGGGGGATATGGTCCTGCTACCTGCATGGATCCATTACGCGGTGCCAAGGGCATGCTATATGAAGGAGGAATCAGGGTTCCTTTGGTCATGCGTTGGCCTGACCGCATCCCGGCCGGAAAGGTGAGTGATGCACCCGTGATTACGGTCGATCTTTATCCGACCCTGCTCGATGTTTGTGGAATAGAACCATCATCCGGTTGGATATTGGATGGAGTCAGCCTTTACAAGCATATTTGCACAGGCACGGAAATAGGCAATCGTGCACTATACTGGCATTTCCCGGCTTATTTACAGGCGTATGGGGGGGAGGGGCCCTGGCGAACGACCCCGGCTTCAGCGATACAGGTTCAAAATTACAAGTTGATAGAGTACTTTGAGGATGGCTCTATTGAACTCTATGATTTATCAAAGGATATCAGCGAATCAGAAAATTTGGTAAATACCTTGCCGGAAAAACGCCGACAGTTGATGAAAAAGATGATCCAATGGCGCCAGGATGTCGATGCCCCGATTCCCACCCGAAAAAATCCCGGTTATTCGCCTTGATTTCGATGGCGTTGAAAAATTAGGGAATCTATGTAACAGGGCGTTTCAAAATAAACCATGATAGGGGAATTATAAAGCAACCCGATTTGCAATACTCGTTTGACAAGTTTAAAATTTCTGCAAGGAACATAGATACCATACAGGCATCATGCCTTGTCGTACTTGGATGAGTATGTATGCATATCGTTCTTTTCTCCACGATGATGTGCTATCCATCCCTTAGCCTGCCGATAAGAGGGTCTGTCCTTTGAGTCTATGGGCAGAAAAGAACGATTTCTCTTGCCGCATTTTGCTGCCTTGCCTCTGATTTTCACTTTTATCGTACCGTTTCAGTCCCTATATTTAGAAACATAATGTTCCATTTTTGTTCCAGGAGGATTTATGCCACTCGCGCATACTCATCCAGTTCAAATTCTTGATTCTCTGAGCGAAGGTGTTTTTACAATCAATCAGGATTTTAAAATTACCTTTTTCAACAGCGCTGCAGAGCGCATCATGGGATATCAGAGAGGGGAAGTGTTATACAAATATTGCCGCAATATCTTTTCTACACAGAGTTGTTTTGACAATTGTCCCATTTCTTTGGTTCTCGAAGGGGGTAAAAATGTTTATGATTTCAAGACTCAATTTACCCATAAAAACGGTGAACGTATTCGTGTCAGGCTGAATGCTGCCATGCTTTATAACGGTGAGGGTGAGATGGTCGGCAGCGTGATTTCTTTTCAGGATGTCGAAGAGCTCGAGAGTTTGCGAGAGAGAATAAAGTCTGCCAACGAATTCCACGGTATGATTGGTCAGAGTCATGCGATGCGTGAGATATTTACCTTGATAGAGGAAATCTCTGAATCCGATGCCACTGTGTTGATTCAGGGAGAATCCGGTACTGGTAAAGAAAAGGTCGCCAATGCCATTCAGGAGACGAGCACACGAAAACAGGGCCCCTATGTCAAGGTCAATTGTGCGGTATTCCCTCCTCAACTCCTTGCCAGCGAACTGTTTGGACATGTCAAAGGGGCTTTCACCGATGCCATTCGTGATCGTGAAGGCAGGTTTCAGACCGCTGATTCGGGTACCTTGTTTTTGGATGAAATCGGCGAGATGCCTTTACAAATGCAATTGCAGCTCTTGCGAGTATTGCAGGAAGGCACATTCGAACGGGTAGGGGAATCGACCAGCTTGTCGGCCGATGTTCGAGTTATCGCAGCGAGCAATAAAGATTTAAAAACCGCTATTCGTCATCAAACCTTTCGGGAAGACTTGTATTACCGCTTGAATGTTATCCCCATCTTTATTCCTCCTCTTCGGGAACGACGTGAGGATATTCCTTTTCTCGTTGATTATTTTTTAAAGAAATTTTCCTTTATTTACAAGCGCGATATTTATGAAATCGACGATCAGGCTATGGATCTGCTTTACCGGTATAATTGGCCGGGTAACATCAGAGAGCTCGAGAATGCGATTGAATATGCATTTGCCCGCAGTTCGCGGAATGCATCCACCATTACGGTTGAACGCTTGCCTAAAGATTTGAACAGGCAATCCAGCGTCGATTCAAACTCTGCAGTGACCTCACCTGTTAAAGAAACCCATGAAATTATTGAATTGTTGGAAAAATATCATTGGAATAAATCCAAAGTTTCTGAGGTCATGGGCATAGGCAGAACGACATTATGGCGCAAAATGAAGACCATGGGACTGGGTTGATTTCTTTGTTTCATTTGAAACAGCTTGTTTCGTGTTTTGTTGATCACCTGGATTGTTTTTATTTGATTTATGGGTTGGCATTGATTTTGCAGGAAATTTTTCCTTATTACCAGGATATTTTGGGTATCATAAATCATCGTATCTTTTACCCGTAACAGCGTGATCGCAAACTGGGTCTGCAAAACTTTTTCATCTGAATCAGGGCCATTATCTTGTCACCTTTATTGCCAAACAGAGAATCAAAAATCAGCCAGAAAATTATCTGGACGGTATCGTTGGTAACGGTGATATGCATCGGACTTTTTTCGTTTGTTTTGCTGGATCGCCACCACAATGAAATGATTATCCAGCTCGAGCAGAATGCGCATCAGCTCAGTGAGACGATCAAAAATTCCGTACATTACGACATGTTGCATAATCGGTTTGAACATGTCCATCAGATCATCGGTACGATCAGCCGTCAGGATGGGATTGAAATAGTACGGATTTATAACAAGGAAGGGACCGTCGTATATTCAGGGAACGGTGCCGAGATCGGGAAATCAGTCGATCAACAGGATCAGGCATGCTATGGATGCCATGCCAATGAACAACCCTTTGATCGGTTGCCTATCAATGACCGAACCCGAATTTTCAATCAATCCCATGATCAGTATCGGTTATTGGGAATCATTAATCCCATTTATAACGAGCCCAGCTGCTGGCAGGCGGACTGCCATGCGCATCCGGCAGAGCAAAAGGTACTGGGTGTTCTCGATGTTGCCCTCGATTTGAACAGAGTTGATGAACAGTTGTTTAACAGTCGCATCAAGGTGATCCTTTTCACGATCATTACCATTATCGTGATCAGTTCACTGATATGGTTTTTATTCAAGAGGTGGGTCGTCAAGCCTGTACGTGGATTGGTCAGTGCGACCTCTGCCGTTGCATCCGGAGATTTTGGATACCAAATCCCGATCGACAGAAAAGATGAAATCGGGGTGCTGGAAGATTCGTTTAATAAAATGACTTTAAAGCTCAAAGAAGCTGAACAGCAGGTGTATCGTTCTGCCAAGATGGCGTCACTAGGTCGTCTGGCAGCCGGAGTTGCCCATGAACTGAATAATCCACTTTCTGCTGTATTGACGTTCAGTTCGTATTTATTGCGTGATCCCCACATAGATAAAAGCGCACAGGAAGACCTGAAAATCGTGGTTCGCGAAGCTCGTCGCTGCCGTGATATTGTGAGAGGACTGCTGGATTTTTCGCGTCAAACGCCTCATATGCAACCGGATGTATCTGTTATCAGGGTCATGGAACACTCTTTGGCTATCGTTCAAAACCAGATGATCATTAAAAATATTTCCGTAACCAAAGATTATGAAGAGGCACCCCTGATAACTGCGGATACCAATCAATTGGAACAAGTCTTTGTGAATCTGTTTGTGAATGCCATCGATGCGATTCAGCAGGATAACGGAAATATTCATATTAAAATCACTGCAGTATCGGAACTCGGTCATAAAGGTGTAAAGATTGTCCTTCGTGACACAGGAATAGGCATCGATGAGGATGACCTGTCGCGTATATTTGAACCTTTTTATTCTACAAAGGGTCAAAAAGGCACAGGACTCGGTCTTTCAGTGGTGTGGAGCATTATTACCGGCCATGGTGGAACGATTAAAGTAGAAAGTAAAGCAGGTCTTGGCACGACCTTTCGTATTTTTCTGCCCAAGGATCCTATTCCTCATGACGCAGAACTGAACTCTGGTGTCCAGACCCGAATATTGGAGCCTACGGATCGAGGTAAAGTCTGATGGAACCCCAACGCGATGTTTTGGTGGTCGATGATGAGCCTGTAGTCATTGAATCCGTAAAACGAGTTCTGGGTTCCCGATGGACGTGTGAAGGAGCCCCGGATATCGATACTGCCATCTGTAAGCTATGGCAAAATTCTTTCAGTGTCGTGCTGGTCGATTTGCTCATGCCCGGGCCTTCTGGTATAGAGTTTTTGGGGATGGTCAAAGACAAAATGCCGGATACCTTGTTGATTTTGTTCACCGGGTATTCTACCAGTAGCACAGTTCTCAAAGCCATGCAGTTGGTTGTGTTCGATTTCCTTTCCAAGCCTTTTGACTTTGACGAGCTATCCAGCATTGTCTCCAGGGCGATGCGCTACAAAGAATGGCGACAAAACAAAATGAGTGAACTGGAACAATTTCGCCATCATCTTGCTGCGCCCCATGTCTATAAAATGGGGGACCATTGTTGGGTGAATAAAAAAGACAAAGGGGCTTTTATTGGATTGGGAGAAACATTTTTGCCGTTGTATGACCATATTCAAAAGATCAAATTAAATGTCACTTTTTATCTCAAACAAGGTGAACCGTGCTGTTATCTAATCGATGATGAAGAGTCGGTTCATCAGGTTTGGACTCCGGTAAACGGTCAGGTGATCGAGATGAAAAAAACACTCGATTCCACCAATTGGCATCTCAATCCGCTGGACCAATGGATCCTGTCCGTTGAACCGAATAACTGGGAAGCAGATATTCAAAATCTTTGACGCCTATTCACCAATAACACGCTTACTTAACTATAAGGAGACATTATGAAACGCACTGTCGGATCACTGGTGGTCATTCTGCTCATGGCCTTTATTCTCACCGGAGTCATGGCCCAAGCAGAGAAAGCCCAGTATATTGGTACTGATAAATGTAAAATGTGTCACATGAGCAAATCACGCGGCCAGCAATACCCGATTTGGAAAGAGAGCAAACATTCAAAGGCCTACGAAACTCTTGCCTCTGAACAATCCAAGGCTGTCGCTGAAAAAGCGGGTGTGAGCGGTGATCCTCAAAAAGCAGAAGAATGTTTGGTTTGCCACGTGACCGCTTATGGTGAACCCAAATCAAAATTTGCAGCATCCTTTTCGATGGAAGAAGGAGTGGGATGCGAAACCTGTCATGGTCCCGGATCTGAATACAAAAGCATGAAAGTGATGAAAGATCTGGCTGCTGACAAAATCGATCCTGCCACCGTCGCGTTTAAAGCCGGCGATAAAGAAACCTGTTTGGGATGCCATAATGAAAAGAGTCCGACTTTTAAAGGATTCAATTTTGAAAAAGACTATGCGAAAATCAAACATCCTACACCAGAATAAATAAAATGCTGCAAGGGGTGTCCGCCCCTTGCAGCATTGTTTTTTCCAAACTAGAAACGTCTTTTCTGCAATTCGGATATGGTCAGCAACGATTATTTGATGATGGGACAAGTGATGAATGTTTTCCTACGTGGTCTAACTGTCATTTTAGCCGCCGGGCTTTTCGGGTTTACGGGCGGTTTTGCACAGGAATCCTGTTATGATTGTCATGGTGAACCCGATCTGATGACGATCGATGAATCGGGCAATGAGATCTCGCTTTATGTGAATCAAGAAGCGTATGAATCTTCTATACACGGTCAAATTCTTTCCTGTATAGATTGTCATATGGATGCTGAAGGCGATCCACATCCGATGGAATTGGCCAAGGTAGAGTGTAGTATTTGTCATGAAGATGCTGTGACCGACTTTAACGAGGGCTTGCATGGTCAGGCACTGGCCGCAGGAGATAGTCTTGCACCAAACTGTGTATCCTGTCATGGAAAACACGATATTCGTGCATCAACAGACAGCCTTTCAATGACTTTTCCAACCAATCTGCCGGTCACCTGTGGCAAATGCCATTCCGGCGACGATCTGTCTGTAGCGAGAAATATTACCATTGCTGAACCCGTCAGCAAATTCTATTCCGGAGTTCACGGTCAGGCGCTTTTAGATGGCAATGAGATGGCTGCCAGTTGTAACAGCTGCCACGAGAGTCATAAACTTTTACCCATGAGCAACCCACAATCCAGTATTTATCGCGCCAATATCTCCAATACCTGCGGACAATGTCACGGAGATATTCAGGATGAATTCGACTCGAGCAGTCATGGTGTTGCCCTGTTGCGAGGACAGTTTGATGCACCCACCTGTAATACTTGCCATGGAGAACATGACATCAAATCTCCGACAGATCCACAAGCGCCCACTTATCCCGAACATTTGGCACAACAAATATGTGCTCCTTGCCACGGAATCGCAAAGCTCAATCAAAAATATGGTCTGCTCACCGATCCGGTCGAGTCTTATCTGGATAGCTATCATGGCCTGGCCTCCTATGGAGGCTCAAAGGTCGTTGCCAATTGCAGCAGTTGCCATGGTGTTCACAATATCCTGTCTCAGGCCAATCCGCGTTCCAAGATTCATCCGGATAATCTGGCCCAGACCTGTGGCGAATGCCACATCAACGCCACCGAGGCCTTTTCACAAAGTTATGTGCACGCCTCGCCCAATTCCAAACCCGATATCTATAGCGCGATTGTCAAGGATATCTATATTTATCTGATTATTCTCGTCATCGGGGGTATGATTGTACACAATTTTATTATCTATCTCAAATTTGTCAGGATCAAATATCGCGCATTAAAAGGGCGCAAGAGCATCCGGCGCTTTGACAACAAGTTTATCATTCAACATCTGTTGATTATTGTCTCCTTTTTCACCCTGGTGATTACCGGATTTGCTCTAAAGTTTCACGATTCAACCTGGGCTCAGCTCCTTTCACATGCCGGATTTACCGAATATGCAAGAGGGCTCATTCATCGCATTGCAGCCATTGTCATGCTGGGTGCCGGTGTATATCATCTTTACTATCTCTTTTTCGACAAGGATGGAAAGGGTGAGCTGGGTCATCTCGCGCCCCGGATTCTGGATGTCCGCCAATTTATCCAGAACATGAAATTTCACCTCGGAATGACCAGGGAACGACCTGATTTTCCCAGATACGGGTATATCGAAAAAGCCGAGTACTGGGCTTTGGTCTGGGGGACGGTGGTGATGGCGATAACCGGATTCATACTCTGGTTTCCGACTTATGCCACTTTTATCTTTCCATCCTGGATTATCAAGGTAAGCGAGACCATACACTATTATGAAGCCTGGCTGGCGACATTGGCCATTGTGATATATCACTTTTTCTTTGTGATCTTTCATCCTGAGGATTATCCGATAAATCTGGCTGCCTTTACCGGAGAGATCACAGAAGAAGAGGCTCATGAAAAGTTTCCGGCCTGGTATCGCAGGGTTAAATCGAAAAAATCAGATCACCAGTCACAGGGCTAAGTCTATGTCAAAACGATTACCAAAATCCTATTATAATCCCCTGTCATATGCGGGTACAGCAATAGCACTTATTGCCCTGTTTATGTTTTTCTTTCTCTACGTCCTATCCTCTTTTTCCAGTGTAGAACAAGCCTATGTGGGAATCGTACTGTTCCTCGTCATTCCCTTTTTTATTATTCTGGGTTTGGTCCTCATTCCCATTGGCATGTGGCGGCGAGCACGCTGGATGAAAAAAACCGGAGAAATGCCTAAACGGGATTATCCGGTTTTGGATCTCAATCAACCCAGACAACGAAATGCAACCATTATTTTCACGGCAGGGACTCTGGTTTTTCTCTTTCTGTCTGCATTCGGTAGTTATGAGGCTTATCACTTTACGGAATCTGTGGAATTTTGTGGAAAGCTTTGCCACGAAATCATGGAACCCGAATACACTGCTTATCATACATCACCCCATGCCCGGGTTACGTGTGCCCAGTGTCATGTGGGGGAAGGAGCCTCGTGGTTTGTAAAGTCGAAATTATCGGGTGTCGCTCAGGTCTGGCATACCTTGCGCAATGATTATCCCAGACCCATTCCTACGCCGGTCGAGAATCTGCGACCTGCCAGGGAAACGTGCGAAACCTGCCATTGGCCGCAAAAAGTGTATGGTCAACAACAGCGGCGGGAAATACATTTTCTGGCCGATGAAACAAATACTCAATGGGAAATACGCTTGTTGCTCCATACCGGCACCGGAAATCCCGCCCTTGGCCAGGCGCATGGAATACACTGGCATATTAACCAGAATATTCGCATCGAGTACCAACCAGCCAATGAGAAACGCACCGAGATTGGTAAAGTGGTCCTGATAAACGAGTCGACCGGGGAAGAGACTGTCTATAACAATCCCAATGTCGAAGAAAATGATTCCCCCATGCGCGTCATGGACTGTATCGATTGTCATAATCGACCGAGCCATATCTATCGCAGTCCGTCGACGTTTATCGATCGGGCCATTGTAGCAGGGGAAATCGACTCTACGTTGCCTTATATCAAGATGACCGCAGTGCAAGCTTGCGTTCAGGAATACGAGTCTGACGAGCAAGCTATAGAGGGTATTGCGAGTTATATCACAGAATTCTATGCAGACATGGAGGTATCGCAAGCCAAAGTCGAAAAATCCATCCAGGGAACCATCGCAGCCTTTCAGCGCAATATCTTTCCGTATATGAACGTCACATGGCAAGCTTATCCCAATCATATAGACCATATGACCACCGATGGTTGTTTTAGATGCCACAACGATCTGCACCAGAGTGATGACGGAAAAACGATATCCAAAACCTGTACGCAATGTCACGATATCACGGCTCAGGGCCCCATCGACAGTCTGGAATTTTCCCAAACTGCCGCTTCGCTTGAATTCAAACACCCGGTGGATATCGGTATGGGATGGCAGGAAATCAATTGCTCTGAATGCCACTCTGTGCCTCCGTATTGATATGCAAAGATGATATAATGTCTATTGATCGATTTCCGGTCGTTCGATATAACCTGAAAGGGTCAATATAGACTCTAACCCCCTTGTAAGAATGAAAAAGTGGAAGGAGGTGATAAATATCTAGTACGAGGGATTAATCTTTAGGAGAGGTATAATCCAATCAACCAATAAGAGAGGTTTGTATGAGAAATGGATTCTATGCAACTGCGGTTCTGCTTTGTTGTCTGTTTGCCGTATTTTCTATGGCTATCGGACAAGAAGCACCGGTCGCCGTTGTCAAGGTCGAAGCCCAGAGTCCGCAGGAACTGCATAACATGCATATGGAGGGGGCAACTCCATCGACAGGACTCAATGTGGTCGGCAATGGCGAACTGGTCTATCTGGTTGCCATGGAAGCCGGTGGTGCAGAGGTGACCGCTTATAGCTGGTCTATCAGCGAGGCACCGGACGGCTCTCAGGCAACACTGGATAGCACCGATACTCACATGACCACCATGCGCACCGATCTGGTGGGGCAATACATGGTGAAATGCATGATTACCACAGCAGGGGGAACCGCCGAAGGCGAGGTCGAAGTGATTGCTGCCAATTATGTCGGTGTTGGCAACTATGGCGATGCCACTCCCAATGTCGGCGAGGGACAATGCGCTGCATTCTGTCACAACGACAAGGTGGCGGAATGGGAAGAAACCGGTCATGCAACGATTTTTATCCACGGTATCAATGGCACAGCCAGTGATCACTATGCCGAGCGCTGTATCTCCTGCCATACGCTGGGGTATGATACATCACCGGAAGCCGACAATGGCGGTTTTGATGATGTGGCTGAGGATCTCGGTTGGACTTTCCCGACAGTCCTGCAGGAAGGCAACTGGGAAGATATCGTGACCAATTATATTCAACTCGCCCAACGTGCAAATGTACAATGTGAAAACTGCCATGGTCCCGGTAGTCAGCACATTGGCAATCCTCAAGGCACCGACGTGAGTCTGGATGAAGGGCTTTGCGGTCGTTGCCATGAAGAAGAACCCTATCATCGCAAAAATCAGCAATGGAAGAATTCCAGTCATGCTATTGGTATTCCCTTTGCAGCCAATCGTGCCGGGTGTGCCGATTGCCATTCCGGATACGGCTTTATAAAGATCACCGATCCCGGCAATATGCTCGATCAGACCACCGGTGCTCCCGAGGTCTCTTGTGCGGTTTGCCACGATCCGCATTCCAATGCGTTACCGGCTCAGGTCCGCAAGCTCGATGATGTGACCCTCGGCAATGGTGAGGTCGTTTCCTTTGGTGGCAATGGCAAACTCTGTATGAATTGTCACAAGGGCCGCCGAGATGCGGAAACCTATGCCACTGAATATCATGATCACTATGGACCCCATTACAGCGCCCAAACCGACATGCTGGCGGGTACCAACGCTATCGAATTCGAGATGCATATCCCCAGTACCAATCACAAATTCGCTATTGAAAACGGATGTGTGACCTGTCATATGGCTCCCACGGCTCCTCAAGACTCTCCTGCCTGGGATAAAATCGGGGAACATTCATTTGCCATGAGTTATGACAACGGTACACCGGATGATCCGTCTGATGATATCGACAATGTCGCCTCTTGTGTCGGCTGCCATGGTCCGATAACATCATTCGATGACGTCATGGCCAAAGAAGATTACGATGGCGATGGCATGATCGAAGCGGCTCAGGCTGAAATTTCCGGTTTGATGGATAAGGTCGGAATGTTGTTACCGCCGATGGACGATCCGCACGTGGAGGTCGCTCCTGACTATAACGATGTGCAATTACTGGCCGCTTTTAACTGGGCCTATGTCGAAGAAGATCAAAGTCATGGTATCCACAACCTGCAATATGCCGTAGGTCTGCTCAAAGCCGCCCATATGGCCTTGACCACCGGTACCCTGAGTGCGGGTGATATTGTGAACATTGAAGATGTGCCCAACGATCAGGGTAAACAAGTTCGTGTCACCTGGACCGGATTTGGTGCCGATGGCGTCAGTGCCAATGGCGTCAAGATGTACAGCCTGTGGCGACGAGTGGATCCTGTTGACAATACCCAAAAAGTGCGTATCGCCAAAACATTGGCTCTTGGTCCTCAGGAAATCGAGGCGCTTGAACCGGGTGCTATGTTGAATGTCGATGGCACAATGTGGGATTTTGCAGGTAGCGTTCCTGCCAAAGGCAGCGAAACCTATTCTGCTATTGCTCCCACCCTGTATGATTCAACGGCGTCTGACGGTGTGGTCTGGTCAGTATTCAAGGTGGTCGGACATACCGATGTCACGGCTATGTATGCAGCATCTGCACCTGACAGCGGTTATTCTATCGATAACCTCGAACCCATGGCACCTGCCAATGTTGCCGCCAGCATGGCTGATGGCGCAGTGCAAGTGAACTGGGATCCTGCTCAGGATGACGATGTCAGCTACTTTAGCGTCTACCGCGCCACAAGAGAAGATTTTGAACCTACTGAATCCGATCTGGTTGCCAAAATCGGAGAAAATGAATTCATCGATACGGATGTGATGCCGGGAACCACCTATTTCTATCGCATAGGGGCAACTGACTTTAGCGGCAATGCCAGCGCTTTGTCGTCTCCTGTTTCTGTTGTCGTCACGTCTGTGGGCAAACCGATGACTGAAGCGGTTCCAAGTGACTTTGGTCTGGATCAAAATTATCCCAATCCATTCAATCCGAGCACAAATATCCGCTTTGCACTGCCCAAAGACAGCCATGTACAAGTGGTGATCTATAACCTTACCGGTGCCAAAGTACGTACCCTGGCTTCCGGTCGGTTTGCGAGTGGATATCATACCCTGGTATGGGATGGTCGCGATGCCAGTGGTCAGGTGGTGAGTGCCGGGACTTTTCTCTATCGTCTCGAAACTCCGCAAACCCAATTGACCCGTAAGATGCTATTTTTGAAATAGTCTGATTTCACGATCGTATAAAAAGGGTTCTGCGATTATCGCAGAACCCTTTTTTTTTGCCTTGAAATCCTCCCTGTCTGAAATGAACGAGGATCAACTGTGGATGAACGCAGAAAAATCGCATACGTCGCAAAGAAAAAATCTGGTTTAAATTTACAAGGCTAAATGCGAATTTTTGTTTTTTAATCCATGAATGCTATAGAAATGGATTGGTGATAGTTAATACCAAATATATCAAGCAGGATCAATGAGTTTATTTTGAGGCCTTTAACCGGGGGAAAACGAGGATAAAAAAAAGGCGATAAAGCTAAACAAAGCTGTATCGCCTTTAATGGGTTTAATTAATTACCTGTCCACCTGTAACTCTTGGTCGTGTCTTTATGACAAATGGTGGTGCATGTTTCCTGTTCGCGATCCCAGAACC
>WJME01000254.1 GCA_014728115.1 Candidatus Zhuqueibacterota bacterium
AAACGACTCGGTAAAATAGAGGACAACCTTTTGTTCGGTGTGACTTTGATAACCAATTGCAAGATCTTGTCCCAGGACCATTCTCAGGTCACCTCCGCGTCTGGAAATCAAAAAGGCATCATCATCATTTAAAAACGGACTCAAAATGGTCTGTCCATCGATCACGGCACTCAGTTGATTTTGCAGCGGATAACCTCTGATACAACTGGCAATATAGCGCCACATTTCCGATCCGACCACAAGTGAATATGGTCCTTCGATGGAAGCTCTTCGCAGTTCGGTGACGGCCATGGAAACAGTATTTAACAGTTGTTCGGGTTCGCCATAAAAATCCAGTGCTTTATGCGAGGACGATTCCTTGATTCCTTTAATATTTCCTTTGGCAAATCCGTAATAGATCGCTTTATCCTCGAACCTGGCGATTTTTTCAGCGGCAGCCATCAAGGGATCCAAATCCGCATCTTGCGCTCCTCTCACCAGATTATCCATTTCCCAGATATCCAGTTCAAACGGAATTCGTGTCTCTATCAAAGGCTGAACGGTTCGGATGCCAAAAGACACATCTTTTTTTGATTGCTGTTTGGGAATATCTAGTTTCCCCAGATTGACAGCGCTGAAATCCATACCATGTGGACCCTCAGTATCCACCACTTTACGAGCTGTCAAGAGCGTTTTCAATACTTGCGTTGCGCCCTCATCGATCTCATCCCAGGCTGCATCCGTAATAGGTGCAAGAGAACGCTTTAAAAAATCCATGATTTTGCTCCTTTTACTTTAAATTTCCGATTCCAATCCCTTTGGCTGTGGAGGGTTTTTCTTCTTCTTCTTCTTTTGCGGATTCCTCCAATTCGGTAATATCACCCTCTTTGAAAAGATAGGTTCGTAAATGTTCGTCCCATTCTGGCATGGTTCGTCGTAACCATTCCAAGGCCATACAAGCGTGCTCTATTTCTTCATCCCGATTGTGCGCGAGAATATCTCGCAAGTGAGCATCTTTGCAGGTCGCTACACGTTGGTGATACCAATCAACCGCTTCAATCTCTTCTCTGAGACTGTTTAGTGCTTGTACGATGTGACGATTATTTTCCCCTATCTCATCAATAGGTTCATGATAGTCCGACATGATGACTCCTCTGTTAGTTATTGGGTCTCACACGTTTATTTACCATAACATCACTCGTTTTGTTGATCATCCTTATTTTCGATCATCGAGCGGTAGATAGGGTTGGGTAGACAAAAGCGCCCCATATGCCGGCCTGATAATTCGCTTACCATTGATTAATTCCTCTATTCGGTGTGCAGACCACCCAACCACCCTTGCCATGGCAAACAAAGGCGTATAAATCTCTGGTGGAAAATTGAGCAGATCATAGACAAAACCTGAATAAAAATCCACATTGGGAGAAATCACCTTGTTAGATCCTTTGATTTTTTGAAATATTCCGGGGGTCAGCTTTTCAATATTGAGATATAGTTGATATTCATCACTTCTCCCCTTTTCTGAGGCGAGTTCTTTTGCCTTTTGTTTCAAGACGACGGCTCGGGGATCGGATTTTGTATAAACCGCATGCCCCATGCCGTATATCAGACCGGTTCTATCGTGTGCTTTTTTAGCCAAAATTTTTTGCAAATAGACGCTGATCTCATCTTCATCATTCCAGTCTTTGACATTGTCTTTGATATTATTCACCATATCGATGACCGAACGATTGGCTGCGCCATGTAAAGGACCCTTTAAGGAACCCACAGCAGCAGCGATTGCCGAATACGTATCGGTATGACTCGATGTGACTACCCGAGTGGTAAAGGTAGAGTTGTTTCCCCCGCCGTGATCCGCATGTAACATCAGTGTCAGATCAAGGAGATCGGATTCCAATTCGGAATATTTGGAATCTGAACGAAGCATATGCAGAAAATTTTCTGCACAACAGAGATCGGGATGGGGTGGATGAACAAAAAGTGAATCACCATACAATCCATGACGCATGGATTGGTAGCTATAGGCGATAATCAGAGGAAATTTGGCAATGAGACTCAGACATTGACGAACCACATTGGTGATCGAGAGATCGTCAGGATGATCGTCAAAGGCGTACAATACCAAAATCACACGCTGAAGCTTGTTCATGACACTGGGACTGGGAAATTGCAGAATGGTGGTTTCGTTCAATCCAGGAGGCAGAGAAATGAGGGGTTTCATATAGTCTTTAAAGGATTCCAATTCTTTTTCATTTGGCAGTCTGCCAAACAAGAGCAGATAAATTACTTCAGGAAATCCGTGTCGCTCTTCTTTTAGAATTCCTTTTACCAAATCCTGAATGCTTATTCCGCGATAGTAGAGTTCACCATCCGCAGGTACGATTCTGCCCCCCTCTTTTTTATACCCCACCACGCTGGAAATTTTGGTCAAGCCCACCAATACGCCTGAACCATCTTTATTTCTCAAGCCGCGCTTTACTCCATACTCGTCGAATAATTCTCGTTCGATTTCTACCGTTTGCATTAACTGATCTGTGGCATATTCTACAAATTGATCCAGATTGTTCATGTACCAATCCTTTCTTATCAATATTGATATGGCCTTTTACTCATTTTTGACAACAACCAATGATTATAACAATGTTCCCATTATTACGCAATACCTGTACTTATTTCAATGACTAGATATTTCCATGCGAAATATTCCCCAAAAGGGTATTGAATATTATATAAATTTTCTTTACAATAAGAGTTTATGAAATTAGTCACCGCTTTTCAACAGGGGTAAAAAATGAAGTATCGATATGCACTATTGGCTCTATTGTTTTTGTGTTGCAAACCAAATCCACAATCACAAGAACCCACTGAAACAGAGATCCAGACCGCTGTGGATAATCTCCTACGCGAGATGAGTTTATCCGAAAAGATCGGACAAATGTCGCAGTACAGTCAGCCCACCATTGCAAGTGGGCCAGAAAGAAATCCCCAGAAAAGCGATATGTATCACGACATGATTCGTGAAGGCAAGATAGGGAGTTTTCTCTGGACGTGGACATCGGAAATCACTCGTGAATTACAGGAAATCGCTGTTAACGAATCAAGATTGGGTATTCCCTTGCTTTTTGCAGTTGACATTATCCATGGCTATAAAACCATTTTTCCTATTCCCCTTGGTGAGGCTGCAAGTTGGGATTTGGATGCCATTGAACAATCTGCCAGAATTGCGGCAATCGAAGCTACGGCCGCGGGTATTCACTGGACGTTTGCCCCGATGGTGGATATTGCACGCGATTCCCGGTGGGGACGCATCGCAGAAGGAGCCGGCGAGGATCCTTACCTGGGTTCAGAGATCGCCCGCGCCAGGGTCAAGGGATTTCAGGGTAACTCGTTGTATGAAAAGAACACCATGCTGGCCTGTGCCAAACATATGGCCGCCTACGGTGCCGCAGAAGGAGGACGCGATTACAACACCACAGACATGTCTGACCGGGTTCTGCGTGAAATTTACCTTCCCCCTTTCAAGGCCGCTATAGACGCCGGGGTTGCAACGATTATGTCTGCCTTTAATGAACTGAACGGAATCCCTGCCACGGGCAACAGGTACCTCCTGACCGAAATCCTTCGCCAGGAATGGGGATTCGATGGACTTGTCGTTTCAGACTGGACTTCTATTAACGAGATGGTGATCCATGGTGCTGCAGCCGATGACGCCGAAGCAGCTGAACTTGCTATGCTCGCCGGGGTGGATATGGATATGATGGGTGATTTGTATCAATCTCATTTGCATCATCTCGTTCAATCAGGCCGCATATCTGAGACCCAGATAGACCAGTCGGTCCGCCATATCCTCACTTTAAAACATAAATTGGGTTTATTTAAAGATCCTTTCCGCTATTGTGATGCCGAGCGTGAACAACATGTTGTGTTTCATCCTGATCACCTGTTGGCCGCCCGAGACATTGCGGCAAAATCGATCGTATTACTCAAAAACAGAACCAGAACCCTGCCTCTGGAACCGCGGATGGCAAAAATCGCCGTGATCGGCCCGCTGGCAGATAATCATAAAGAGTTAAACGGAACCTGGGCCGCAACCGGAGAAGCCGATCGATCGGTCACACTGCTGGAGGGTATTACCAGCGCCGTCTCAAAAGAGACCGAGGTGCTCTATGAAAAAGGATGTGATATTCTTTCTGACGATCGTTCCGGTATAGATCGGGCTGTCCAACTCGCACAACAAGCAGACGCGATCGTATTAAATGTCGGTGAATCTGCTGATATGAGCGGTGAAGCAAAAAGCCGGGCTGATCTCGATCTTCCGGGGGTGCAGCTGGATCTGGTCAAAGCACTCGCGGCGACTCAAAAGCCTCTCGTGGTTGTCCTTACCAATGGACGGGCTTTGGCCATTCCAGAGGTCGATGAACTCGCAGATGCAATTTTGGAAACCTGGTTTTTAGGCACACAGACAGGTCACGCTATCAGCGATGTGCTATTCGGCAAGGTCAATCCTTCAGGAAAATTGCCGGTTACCTTTCCGCGTCATGTCGGCCAAATTCCTCTATATTATAATCATAAAAATACCGGAAGGCCTGACCTCGGAAATGGCGATTATACCAGCAAGTATCTCGATATCGACAATGAACCGCTCTATCCGTTTGGTTTCGGATTGAGTTATACCACATTTGAGTATGCCGACCTAAAGCTGGACAAACAGACATTGCCTATGAAAGATACCCTGAATATCACCGTCAAGATTCGAAACAGTGGAAACCGCAAAGGACGAGAAACCGTCCAGCTTTACATTCGGGATGTGGCTGCCAGAGCCATTGGACGCCCTGTCAAAGAATTGAAACGGTTTGCTCAAATCGATCTTGCCCCTGGTGAAGAAAAGATCGTCGGGTTCAGTCTGAATGCAAAAGATTTTAGTTTTTATCGCCATGACAATCGCTTTGCACCTGAGCCTGGGCTCATCAAGATCATGGTGGGCGGTAACTCTAAAAACGTTTTAGAGACAACCTGTACTCTTTTATCAGGTGTCTAGATGACTCCCGTTTTGTGGAATAGAACAGGCTGATAAATTCTTTATAAAGATGAACACGAAACCATTACTGGGAGGAAAAATGGCTAAGGATAGAGTTATTGTTCGAATATTTACAGACGCAACAGAGGCAGAGGTGGCACAATCCCGGCTCGAAGCCGCAGGAATAGAAAGCCACCTGCATAGTGACGATATCGGACACATGTGGCCATCACTGGAAGAGACAAGCGGCATCGAGCTGGCTGTCCGTCCCGAGGATGCAGAAAAGGCAAAAGAACTGCTCAAAACCAAATAGGAAAAGTCACTATGGTTTTTATGCTTTTCGTGGTCTTGTTCATTGGTCTTCCCCTCCTTGAATTGGCGATTTTAATCAAATTGGGTCAGTGGATGGGATTGATGTCCACCATTATGCTGGTGATTCTAACGGGAATGGTTGGAGCTGCACTGGCCCGTTTCCAGGGATTCTTGGTCATTCGACGCATACAATCCGAGTTGCAGCAAAGCCGCATGCCCGCAGAACAGCTTCTTGATGGATTACTGATATTGATTGGGGGTGTGGTATTGCTCACTCCCGGGTTATTGACCGATATATTCGGTCTTTGTTTGTTGCTTCCCTTTACCCGAACATTATTCAAGCGAGGGTTACGCAAATGGTTTGATCGGATGATTCAACGCGGCGAGACTCGAATTTATATCAATTTCTAAAAAAAAAGCCCATCTCAAAAAGATGGGCAAATCGTAGGTCAATTCAAGTGATTCTAGAGGCGTGTGACATTTGCAGCTTGTAGGCCTTTAGGTCCCTGCTCAATTTCAAACTCGACTTCTTCGCCTTCGTGCAGTTCTCTGAATCCCTGGCCATTGATTGCTTTGTAATGGACAAAGACATCATCGCCATCTTGCCGCTGAATGAATCCGTAACCTTTTGCCGAATTGAACCACTTGACTGTTCCTTGTGCCATGGGAACAACCCCTCACATGTAGATGATTGTGTTTCTCCGCTTTTTGCGGAACTCATTCTAATGTACCGCGGAACCGATTTGCCCTTAAACGCAAAAAATCGCACTTGCAAACAGAGTTTGCCACATGCGATTTTCAAATTTTACTTCGATTGATATCCATTTAAAATGTGCTACAGAATCTCTCGTCCAACGTAAAAGTGCAAGATACAGCCGCGTACAAGAAGAATATACAATAATAGATATTTAATTGCAAGCAATTTTTTACAATTTTTTACGATTTATGACATCTGTTGTGCCTAATCGTGGGGAAATCAACTGCATTTGCTGCTTAAAAGCGTTTCCCAGCTCCCGTAAAAGCTCTCTCTTTGCTCAAAAGTCTAACCGGAGAGCACCAAGGTGCGTGGCGCAAAAAATTCATCTCATCAGCAACGTGTGTCTGAAACAACTCGGGATGAATAGAGTAATAGAAAAACCTGAACAAATCATGCCATGGCGTCAGGTAGTGGAAATATTGTATATCCGCTTCAGTGTTGTCATGCAACAAGACCTGTGAATGTTCTAACTCTGGATGGAAAAACGAGATGAAAATGAGCGGATTTATCATATTTTTGTTGGTGGTTCTTTCTGTCTATACAGCCGTCAATATCTATATCGTTCGCCGTCATATGCAATTATTGCCAGATTCGCCTTTAAAGAGTGTGGTGTTTTGGACTTTATTGTCCCTAATTCTGGCCTATCCCCTCTCGCGGTTTGCAGAAGGACTCCTCTCTCCATCCCTGGCCAATGGACTCACTCTTGTTGGATCCTATTATCTGGCAGCCATGGTATTCTTTTTCTTTATTCTGCTCATAGCAGATTTTAGCCGGCTGATTCATTCTTTGGGATTGCCGATCCTTCCCCAGGCACTGTCTCTCCCCTCTGTTTCTTATAGATATGGTTTAATGGCCATCCTTGTGACCCTGGTTTTTTTGCTGGTTTTTATCGGTGCATGGAATGCAAAGAATCCCAGAGTAAAAACCATACCGATCAAAATCGAAAAAACCTGGATAAACAAAAATCCTTTGCGCCTCGTGCTGGCTAGCGACTTGCATATCGGTCCGACGCTGAGCGAGAAACATCTCGAGAAAATTGTCGCCCTGATCAACGGACAAAATCCGGATATCGTTTTATTGGCCGGCGATATTATCGATCAAAAAGTAGATGCATTGAAGGAAAGAGATTATCTCCCTATTCTATCCGACATTGAATCCCGGCATGGGGTATATGCAGTTACAGGTAATCATGAATTTTATGTCGGTGTCGAAGGGTCGATAGATTATCTGAGGGCGGCAAATATTAATGTGTTGAGAGATTCAGTCGCCCTGATAGATAATTCTTTTTATTTGATTGGTCGTGATGACAAGACCCTGGAGCAAATGGGGGGCCAGCGAGAAACGCTTTCCTCGCTTTTACAGGCCGTCGATCATTCCAAGCCTCTCATTCTCATAGATCATCAGCCCTTGCTTTTGGAAAAAGCTGCAGAGAATCATATCGATCTACAGGTCTCCGGTCATACCCATCATGGGCAGATCTTTCCCTTTAACTTTATCACCAATGCCGTATTTGAGCAGAGCTGGGGATTGACCCAAAAAGGAGCGACTCGAATCTATGTCTCGTGTGGTGTCGGGACCTGGGGCCCACCGGTAAGGTTGGGGAACCATCCCGAAATCGTGGTGTTTGAGTTGAGTTTTATCTAGGCTAAAACTTGCCATCCATACGAAATTCCGGTGTATCGAACCAAAACCCGGTTTGAACGATACTATCATATTCTGCCTGCAATAGCGCCAAATGCACATGTTCCTGATCGAGCACAAACTTGAAAACCTCTCTTACAAGTTCATTTTCTGCATTATTGACGACTTGCTCGAAAAAATCTATAGCTTTTCGTTCCTGTTCCATGGCCAGGCGAAGAGCCTCTATTTCGTCGGTTCTCGCTTTGGCACGTTGCTCAATAGGTCGATCTTTGTCAAATACAGGAGCCTGTCTGGGCTCCGGATAATCCTTGACCAGTTCACGCCAGTCCTTCAATTCCTGCATGGATGAAAGCATTTTTTTAAAGGTGGCAAGATGAAGTGATTCTTCTTCTGCCAGCACCTGAAATATTTTTTTCCCGGATTCATTATGGGTCAAATCTGCTGCTTTTAGATAATACTGTCGACCATTTCTTTCCAGATCGATAGCCATTTGAATAGCTTCAGTCAAGTTATACATTTGTTCGGGCATGTTAAACCTCCAGAGGGACGGGTGTCACTCCCTTTTTCAAAATAATATTGCCATATTTTGCCGTTTCCCCGGTCATCACGACACAAAATGCGGATTTCGCTCGATCATAAAATTCGAACCGGTCGATCCGAGTGATCTGGGGTGTATCCGGCCATGTTCGCTCTATCGCTTGCCGGTAAGCCTGTTCAACTTTTGGATCGAGGGTATCCCCTTTTACGGCAGCCATCATGATGACCGGATCAGACACATAGGAATCCAAGACAAACAGTGGCAAGATCGCATCGAGCAGATCGGTGATACGCAACCCATCTGCACGAATGATATTCGGATTCAAGCTCTCACCGGGAAAATGAGCGTCAGCAAGCACGATTTCGTCGCCGTGGCCCATTCGATAGAGTATTGCCAAAAGGTCTGGGCTCATTAGTGGAGAAATACCGACCAACATGATGACCTCCCAATCAATAGACATAGTTTAAGGACAAAAAACGACACAAGCAAAGCAATAATGATGGACCTTGCTAAACTGCAGCGAAATACAAAGAGTGGGTATCATGCATAGAGCTTGACACCCATGCAATGTTTAAAGAAATGAGATGCCGACACGAATGGGGATATAACTAAAGTTATCATCTTCCTGAAAAACAAGATGATAGCGAGCATCGGCAAAAAGTGAAAATCCCAATAAAAGATTGATATCGACTCCTGCTCCGATATTGATTCCCATCTTATCTGTCGAGTCGCCCTGGAGAAATTGCTCACGGTTGCCCTGATACGACACTGAAGCATCACCGATGGAAAGACGATAATATCCGAATCCACCGGTAATAAAGGGCTTGACCGGAATAATCGGTGGTCCGATGCCAAGTTTTAGATTCGCTGTCAAAGCAAGCGAAGAGGTCGATCCGCCTTCCACATCGACTCCAGACATTGCGACACCCGCCATTTCCAGGAGCTTGTCGTTATCGAGTGGAAACCGGGAATAGTGCACGCTGCCCACGATTCCGATGTTGGTCATTGGCAAGCCCAGCTCCAGATCACCTCCCAGATAGACACCCGATTTATACACATCTTTGACCAGATCCGGTCCCATAGGATTGGATATTCCCGCGCTTAGCCGAAATTGCGGACCGATCGCAAAACCCTGGGTCGTCACAAAGAATATTAAAACCAAAAATAGTAAGCTTTTTTTCATTTTCATGCTCCTGTTAGATCTACCGGTTCCTTTACCGATGGAACAAAGGCGGTTCTGACCCTATTCCGGCAATCCGATGACTTTATTGTGTCTTTTCGCTATAGCCTGCTGGCAACTCATAAATGCCTGCCGGCGGTGCTGCCTGCTTGAACTCCTGGAGAGTGGTTTTTGTTTTTATTTCATTGCCCATCACCGTCATCGTGGTGATGCTCTCTACAGTGATCCCTTTGATTTTTGACAGTTCTGCAAAAATATCTTCCTGAGAATCCTGTAATCCGGGCTGTTGGGAAAGCATGGTGGCAGAAAGTTTAAGCATTGGTTCGTAATCAAAGGGAATATCCGTGGTTGCCCACAATTCAGACTTGGCTGGCCCCATCATCGTTTCCATGGTTTGAAGATATTTGTGACATTTCCAGCCGTTGATCTCTTTTGTTTCATCCAAAGCTTGTACATTGAGCTTTAGAGATTGACTATTGATTTCTGTTTTGGGTTTAAATTCTGCATCAGAAGTTTGGGCGGAGGCAAAGTCGAGAGGCATTTTTACATAGCTCTTTTCAGCGTGATTGAGTATGTACATCACTTTGTTTTCCAAATCCATAAGAGCAGATTGTTTCTCAGATCCGGCATAGATTCGATTTTCTCCGATCCAAATGTCCTGTACTATTTTTTGGGCAGGCTGAGTCTGACCCATCATGCTAAAGGCATCAGTCTCTTGCACTTGTTTAAAAAAGGCGTCTGCATGCACAAGCGTGATCATGGAAAATGTTACCAAAACAATCATCAGCCATCGATTCAGGGTATGCATTTTCTACCTCCTCAATTAGGGGTCATAAGAACTATTTGCTATCGAAATAAAATCAATCCATTCCAAAAATGCAACGAAAAAATCGATACTTTTTAAATAAAATAAAATTTTAATCTAAAATATCCGGCAAATATAGATTATGGTTTGTCATTATTGTCCCTGGATTGCTCTTGCATCACAGCCGCAAGGCGATATTCGAGAATTTTCTCAAGCGGCTGAAAAGCATAAAGATCATTCAAGCCCAATCCCTTGATGGCTGCCAGTATAGGATCCGCCCCTTGCTTTTCTTTTTTTAAATAATAGTCCCCTGCCAACAAGAGTGCTTTTTCAGGGACGAGTCCGACGATCTCGCTCCCGGTGACCCGAGTCCCCATGGTCAGGGCAAGGGATGAAATACGCTCATAGACCAGATGGGGTGGCGATTGCAGAAAATCGGTCAAATTCATGGAGACCTGAGTGCAATTGAAGCGAGGCATCCACCATCCAACAGCTTTAACGGATTTGAACTCACCCGTTGTACGTATCGCATTGTTATTTTCGTCATACTGTAGTGATCCATCCGGATTTCGTTGTGGAATACCGCTTTCGCGAATCATACCGGCAATTCTTCTGGCGATAGCAATGTTTGTACTGGCCAGGTTCACATTATAAGCGATCAGAAAAGAACGTACACCAATCACTGTTGCGCCGACACGAGGCTGGAAAAAAGATGGCCCGAAATCAGATTTCCACTCCAAACGACGCATCTTTTCTCTCAGCCCTTCATATTCTCCTGCGCGAAGGTCAGCGAGATTGCGTTTGTGAGGCGCAATGGCAGCATGTTCATAGAGATATACCGGAATGTCAAGCCCTTTTCCCACCTTTTCTGCAAGCGCAGTGGCCAGTAGTATCGTTTCTGACATAGAGATCCCTGCGATAGGCACAAACGGGCAGACATCTGTGGCTCCGATCCGGGCATGGGTACCGGTATGGTGTCGCATGTCGATCAATTCTGCAGCCCTGGAAATTGCCTGAAATGCAGCGACCATGACTGCATCAGGGCTGCCGACAAAGGTCATAACCGTACGATTGGCATCTGCATTGCTATCGACATGTAATAACCACACCCCTTGCACACTCTGTATGGTTTTGGCGATAGCGTCGATAATCAGCTGATTTCTTCCTTCACTAAAATTTGGCACACATTCGACGAGTTTACGTGGCAACATTTTGGAATCCGGTCTTGATAAGCATAAGAACAAAGCACATTGTATCAATACGGTTAATAAACATCTTCGTCAAGTTGGGCCCAGTGGGTCAAAAAGCGATTGACATCTGAAGCATGCCCCATGACCAGGAGGTGATCTTCGGCAGTGAGTATCGTCTCGGGATTTGGAGTTAATTCCCACTCTTCATTGCGTTGCAGGGCCAAAATATTGATCCCCCATTTCGCCCTCAAGTCAAGATCAACTAGTTTTTGACCCACCAATACAGAGCCATATTCGATGTGAATTGTCGATACATGCACATCCGAAAGAGGCAAATCCTGGATAGAATAGCGAGGTGCTGCGAGACTCTTGAACATCTCGTAGCCATGTGCTCGAATTTGCTCATTGATGGCTGCTATCTGATTCGACGGGATGAGATATTTTTTCAGCACTCTGGAAAAGATCTCGACTGAAGTTTCAAATTCTTCAGGGATAATCTCATCTGCCCCTTCTGTTTTCAGAGTACCCATCTCACCGACATAGCGGGTACGTACAATGATATAGATTGCAGGGTTGATATGACGTGCTTCGTTGATAATCTTGCGTGATTGTGGGAGATCAGCTATGGTGATCACCAATATTCGGGCATGTTCCAGATGTGCTGCACGCAATACGGATTCAAAAGAGGCATCTCCATACAGGATCGGTTCACCGTGCTGTTTTTCATTAAGAACGGTTTCGGGATTGGTTTCAATGATCAAGTAGGGGATATTTGAAATTCTCGCGGCCCGTCCTACATTCCGGCCATTTATGCCAAACCCGACGATGACAAGATGGTCAGATACTTCGGGTAAAGTCTCGGGAGCTGGTAACTTTTTTCCTCTCCATTTGGATTCTGTGTGCTCCTGCAAGCGTTGGGCGAGTTTGTTCCCCATTGCGATGAACGCCGGGGTCAGCATCATTGTCAGAATAGCTACAGCTAAAAAATATTGATACTCCAGCGGCTGAATGAGCTGATGCATCAAACCGACGGTGGCAAGAATAAAAGAAAATTCTCCGATTTGGGCCAGCAGTGTAGACGAGCGAATCAGTACGGTTACAGGATTGCGCAGTCCTGCATTGGCAATAGCCATTGCCAACAGCTTGATGACAAGAACAATCAGGGTAAGCAAAATAATGGGGGTAAAGTGTTGAAAAAAAATGATGGGATTCAAAAGCATCCCAATGGAGACAAAGAAAAAGCTCATGAATATTTCTTTAAAAGGCAAAATACTTTCAATGGCATGATGGCCATACTCTGACTCTGAAATCAAGAGTCCGACAATAAATGCGCCCATGGCCAATGAAAGTCCGGCTTGTGAAGAAATCCACGCAATCGCAAAGGCGAGAAAAAAGATGGTCATGAGAAAAAGATCACGATGTCGCGTTCGTGTCACTTGAAAAAGCGTCCAGGGGATGATCCAGCGGGCAGAGATCAGGACGAGGGCCACCAGTAATACGAGTTTGATGGCAAAGATCAGAGCACTCGCTGTATCAAAGGACCGTTCACCCGCCAGTACCGGGACCATTATCATCATGGGCAAAACAATGATATCCTGAAATAACAATACCCCAACAGACACCTGGCCTTGTGCTGTATCGAGTTTGGATTCCTCCTGCAAAAGTTTTAACACGATGGCCGTACTGCTCAAGGCAACCAGAAAACCATAAAATATGGAAACGCTCACCTCACGACCAAAGTAGAGCGAAAGGCCGAAAGTGAGGATAAAGGCAGAAAAAACCTGCAAGCTTCCTCCTCCGATGACCAGCCGCTTCATTTTTAGCAACCGGCGTAAAGAAAATTCGAGCCCGATGGAAAAGAGAAGCAAAATCACTCCAAACTCGGCCATCATTTCTACCTCTTTTTCGGCATGAATGAGCGACAATCCATGCGGCCCGGTGAGCACACCGGTAAACAAGAGCCCGATGAGGGGTGGAATTTTTATCCGGTGACAGATAAAAGCACTGATGATGGCGAGTCCGAATATAATAACAAGGTCACGTAATAGAGGTAGTTCCATAATCCTTGCAAATGGTTTTTGTGACAAATCTTTGTGCAAAAGTTAAGAATCTAAACAATGCAAAGCACGCTTTTTTTTGCACAGGACAGTACTATTTTTGGCGTTGCCAGTATGGGATTTTGAGGCGACTCGCCACCCGACTGATCAGATACATTGCAATGGGGGTAGTAAGAAATATAAATACAATGACCAGGAGGGGTTTCAACCAGGTATTGAAATGTATTGCAAATGCCAATAGCAATAACATGAGGCCAAAGGAAGCCGCCTTGCCTGCTGCATGTATCCGGGTATAAAAGTCAGGAAAACGAACCAATCCTATGGCTGCCAGAAGCATAACAAAAGACCCCAGGAGCACCAGTATTGCAACCAATAGATTCATAGATACCTCTTTTCAATATATTTCACCAGGGCAATGGCGCTCAGGAATGAAATCATGGCAATGGTAATGATCAGATCGATATACAAAGGTTGTCCGTGATCGATGGAAAAGAGCACAATCATACCCATGACCTGAGCAGCGACGAGATCCAGTGCAATGATCTGGTCTGTGCGGGTAGGACCACGGAATAACCGATACCCTGCGAATATAAAGGCCACTAACAAAAGCCCTTTGCCGATAGAAATAACCCAAAAAAATATCACCTTGTCAACCCTAACAATAAATGTTTAAATTTTTCGATTTCATGGACCAATTCCAGTCTGGTACTGAAATACATAACGTGAATGACGAGATCTTTTTTGTCTGTCAAAAGCTCGACACTGAGGGTTCCGGGTGTCATGCATACTAAATTTGACAACAGCATCGTCTCTAAATCGGTCAAACCGGAAACTGAGACCGGCACAAAAGCAGGATTCATACGAAGTTGAGGTGTGATGATTTCCAGTGCTATCCTGATATTTGCTTTCACCAGTTGGAACAGGAAAAATCCGGTCAATTTGACTCCAAAAAAACTCTTACGTATCCATTTCACAGGCTCCCTCCCATCACAGCCTGAATATAAGCTGCAGGCTGCATCAATTCGTTCGCTGCCAACACGGCAATCTGGTATAATGGGCGGCTCAGGCCGAGACCCACGGTGAGTCCGGACAGGATCATGATGGGCAATAACAATGGGATTGATTCTCTTGCTTCAGGAAAGTGGTTCTCTCCCCAAAATGCAAACTTCCATATTTTTGTCATGGAAAACAGGGTAAGAAAACTGACAGCGAGGGCCACAAAAACAAGACCAAAAGCCTGTTGTTCCAGTCCGGCTTTAACAAGACCGTATTTGGCTATGAATCCGGACAGTGGGGGTAAACCAGCCAGAGAAAACGCTGCGAGCAGAAACAGGCTCGCCAGCCAGGGTTGATTGGCGAAACCGCCCAGTTTTTTCAGATCTGTCGACCCACTCGTCTTTTGAATGACCCCTGCCACCAGAAAAAGCGCGGATTTTGCGATGGAGACATGAATGATAAAATAGATCGCGGCGGCAAAAGCCTGGGTTGAATAGAGTGCCAGGCCCATGATCGCATAGCCGATCTGACTCACAATATGAAATGAAAGCAATTGTTTCATCTCTTGTTGCGCCACAGCTCCAATAACCCCAAGAGTCATGGTAAAAATGGCAATAATTGCAAACAGAGATGAAAAAATAGGTGTTTCTGTGCCAAAGACCAGAGTAAAAACCCGGAAAAACGCATATAATCCGACTTTGGTCAGCAATCCGGAAAAAAGGGCAACCACACCGGCGGAAGGGATATGATAAGAATCGGGCAGCCAGAAAAAAAGCGGAAAAATAGCAGACTTTATACCAAAGGCAATGAGAAAAAGAATCGCAGAACTGATGACCAGTTCCGAATCTGGGCTCGTCTGAATCTTTAGCGCCAGATCAGCCATATTCAGTGTGCCGGTCTTACCATATAGAATACCAATTCCTGCCAAAAAGAACATAGAGGCCACCAGATTGAGCATGACATATTTCAGGGAAGCAGGCAATTCAGTAGGTTTGATCTCGAGAACCAGCAAGACAAAAGATGAAATCAGTATGACCTCAAACCATACATAGAGATTAAACAGGTCGCCGGTAAGAAAAGCACCACTGACCCCCATGACAAGGGCAAAAAACAGAGCCAAAAATCCTTTCTCCAGGGTCAACGGATTGATAGTTTGCATAATGAACGTACAACTCGTCACGGCAATGACTGCAGTGAGGGCCAGCAAGAGGACACTGAACGAGTCTGCTACGAGCGTAATACCAAAAGGTGCCACCCACTTACCCAGATGGAGAACCAATGGACCGGTTTTCAGCACTTTGAACATAATCCACGCCACGCTCACGCTATAGACCGACATACCTGTAATGGCAATCAGGATCTGTGCTTTTTTATGAAAGCGGGTTAGCATAGCAAGAAGAGCCATGCTCATCGGCCATAGTATAGGAAAGATGATCAGATTCATTCAGAGTTCTCTTTTTGTTTAGTGCTTTCAAATTCACGATGAACCAGGACGAGAGTAAAGGCAAACAAGGCAAATCCAATGACAATGGCCGTCAGAATGAGTGCTTGCGGCAAGGGATCTGCATAGGGTGCCTGCAATGTTTTTTCATATTCCGGAATCAGTGCAGGTTTGGCTTTTGTCAAACCTGCTGCCGTAAATATCAAGAGATTGACGGAAGCACTGACAAGCAGGATACCGATCAAAAGCCGGACACGGCTGTTCGCAAGCATCATATATACACCAGCGCCAAAAAGAAATCCAATGAGAACGGCCAAGAGTGACTCCACTATTCTTCCTCCTGTAATTGAAAAAATTGCAAGAGTATGACGCCAATTACCGTAATATAGACACCCAAATCAAATAAAAGAGGGGTACCGAGTTTAAGTCCCCCTGCCCAATCCAGCTGAATCCACTGACCGGTCATAAAAGGATTTTGAAATAGTAGAGCGATCATACCGCTCAACAAGGCAATGGACAAGCCCAGCACGATGATTGTCAACGGCTCGAGTCGTACCAGCCGTCTGGCGTTTTCTACCGGGTAGGCCAGACTATAGTATACCACAACGAGGGATGCCAAGAGTCCACCGATAAACCCTCCTCCGGGTTGATGGTGTCCGCGGTAAAAAAAATAAAGCGAGGCCAGCACGACCATAGGAACAAGCAATTTTGCGCTTGCCCGCATAATGGGTGAAAGGGTCAATAGGGTTGATCGAGTTTTGACGAGAGCTGCGATCCCCCAGGCGGCAATAGCCAATACAGTAATTTCCATAAAGGTATCCAGGGCACGATAATCCACGAGGATCACATTTACGACATTTCTTCCCTGAGCAAGAATATAGCTATTCAAAACCATATAGCTCGAAATCGAATCATAAAACTGGATGCTGTTTGCCTTAAAGACCAGCATGGTCATAGACAGTCCGGCAAACGCAGCAACAACACCTTTTGCAAGGCGATGAGTGTTTTGTTCCTGACGAATTCGTGGAAGACGATATAAAACCAAAACAAATAAAAGTACAGTGACGGTTTCCACCAAAACCTGAGTTAGAGCCAAATCAGGAGCCCCATAGATGAGAAAAATCAAAGCGATCGTATAACCGATCGCTCCCAGCCCTACCACGGTGGTGAACCGGGATTTACTTCGGATGACAAGTACAGTCGACAGGGCAATAATAAAAAACAGCACCCAATCATCATATCCGGTCGCCCAATCTGAAAAATCAAGGCTACCGCTTTGGACGATGCTGCTGATAAGCAAAATCGATGCAGTGATAAAGACCCACGCCAAATATTGCACCAGGTTTTGAGTTTGAAATATTCGGGTAATTCGTTGACTCACCGGTACGAGGGCATCAATTCCTCTTGCAAACATGACAGAAGGGGCAAATGACTTGAATCCTGCGAACGCAGTGGCGCTATGTCTCAGTCGGTTTCGAAAAACATAGAGTATGATACCGGTAATCATAGTGAGTACACTGAGCCCAAAAGCTGCATCGACACCATACCACAACGCAAGTTTATACCCTTGCCATTGTGGATTCATGGCCAGTACTGCAGGATTGATCACTAGTTTATAGAACCACGGTGCCAGAATCCAGAGCACAAATGACAACGCGCCTAGTGTCAATATCCCCGGCAACCATCCGCCTGAAAGGTTTGCTCTTGAAGGGTATTTTTTCGAGCCTGTAAACGGAATGAGAACGACATTTGCCGAGATATAAACCAACAAGCTGTTACCGATAAAGGCTGTGAGAACGAGAGGCCAGAAAAAATCAGGCTTTAGAACCGATTTATAAAAAAGTTCTTTACCGATAAATCCCAGCAAGGGAATCATCCCTGCTTTTGAAAGTCCGGCCAGAATTGCCGCAATGAACGGCAAAGGCAACAGGAAACGCATCCCAGAAAGTTCACGAATATCTCGGGTTTTTGCAAATTTATCAATAATGCCAACAACCATGAACAGTGTGGCTTTGTAAAGCGCATGAGCGACAAAAAAGACCAGCATCGCTGTAATGGCAACTTCGTTGCCCACCCCCAACATCATTGTCAATGCTCCCAACACTGCCATGGTAGAGTAGGCCAAAATTTTCTTTAGATCGGTTTGTCCTATTGCCATCAGAGTGCCCACCAAAAATGTCAGTCCACCGACAATGCCACACATGGGTGTCCAGATCGGCGTTTGTGAAAAAAGAGGAAAAAAGCGTGCAAGCAGATAAACGCCCGCCTTGACCATGGTTGCAGAATGCAGATAAGCGCTGATGGGAGTGGGGGCTGCCATGGCTCCTGGCAGCCAAAAATGAAAAGGTACCTGAGCGGATTTTGTAAAAGCACCTATAGCAATAGCAATAAACATGGGAGTGAATAAGCTATGGTTCTGAATGTTTTCGAAAGCCAGGATGGTGGTGAGCTCTGATGATCCGGTGATCAGACTCAGCATGATCAATCCGGCCAATAAAAACAGCCCCCCTGCTCCAGTGACCAACAGAGCCTGCTGGGCTGCAAAGCGTGAAGACTCTTGTTCATGGTTAATGCCGATGAGCAAGTAAGAAGAGAAACTGGTAAATTCCCAAAAGACAAAGAGTAAAAAAATGTTCTCGCTGGTCACCACGCCTACCATAGAAGCCATGAAGAACAAGGTCCAGGTGAGAAAAAAACCTTTTTTGGGATGATCCTTGAAATAGGCGCCACCGTACAAGAGGATAAACGTTCCGATAAGGGTGACCACCAGCGTAAAGAGTACTGCCAACCCATCCAAACGAAAGGAAAATGTCAAACCCAGTTCAGCCAGCCAGTCAAATGCAAATCTCTGTGGAAAGCCTTTGTCAGAAAACAGAGTCTGGAAAACAAGGACGGTAAAGGATGCCGGGATGATTGACAAGATCCAATGACTCGTGCCGGGAAATTTTTTATTCACCCATCCAGCCACCAGAGAAGCAAAAAAGATCATCAGTACCATATAGAGAGGATGGAACACGCTATTGCCCTTTTACTAAGCACTGTTTTATGGCTGTTAACCCAAAATGGAGATCAATTATTTCAATAAAATGAATCCGAGGAATAAACATTAAACAGGGGTCTGTCTTTATTCAGACCCCTGATAAAGGAGAGCACTTGCGATCTGGTCTATTACCCTGTCTATTTGAGCAAGATCATCTTTTGTATTTCTACCTTGTCATTGACCCGAAGCGAATAAAAATATTGCCCAGAGGGAACCACATGGGAATGGTCGTCTCTGCCATCCCAATTGATGTGATAGGTTCCCATCTCCATTTGCCTGGAAACCAATTTTCTGATTTCCTGACCGGTATTATTAAAAATGGTCAATTCCACAAACCCCTGCTGGGGCAATGAAAATTCTATGGCCGTTGAGAGATTAAAGGGATTGGGATAATTTTGTTCCAGCTTAAAGTCCTGTGGCCCTTTGAAAACGACAGAAATAGCCTTGTGTGTCGTCACATGGCCGTTAAAATCCACATCTTGCAACTGGTAGAAATATATCTGACCGGGTTCGAGTTTTTTATCATCGATAAAACTGTAGGTGTGACGAGTGTCAGAATTTCCCTGACCATTGATCAGGACCGAATTGAGGCGTTCATACGGGCCCTGGTAAGCGTCTGATCGGGAAATATAAAAACCGGCATTCTCACTTTCAGACTCTGTGACCCAAACCAGCTTGATTTGATTTCCATGTACGGTGGCACTAAAAGAACTCAACTCGATAGGCACATATTCATAAGACAATCCGGCATCCCATTGCATCTGGTGATCACCTTGCTCAACAATGATGGGATCACTATATCCGGTGTCAATGTCTACATCCGAATCAATGGTATCATCGGTTCCTATGTTCTGCCAGGTATAGTATAATGTATCCTCTTCTTCTGAATACATCAATGGCCGTTCGACAAAAATATAATAGGTACCGGGATCGACCTGGGTAAAGATATAATTACCGTTAGGATCTGTATAATTTGTCTCTACCACCGTATGATTGCTTACTCGTCGCAACTCGACCTTGATACCGGGCACACCTGTCTCACCGCTATCCTGTATGCCATTTGCAGAATCGCTGTGAGCATCCAGCCACACCCAATCGCCAATGGTATTGCCGAGTACAATTTCATTTCGATCACAATCAACTAGAGGCGGATAGCTTTGCTGGAAAGCATCCTGATAATAACTCCATGCACAATTCTCATACTCTTCGATCATGCGATTTGCGACGAGATAGGTTAATGTGCGCGTAGCAGATTCACCTACATTCAATTGACCGATATCCCAACTAACAATTGTCAGCCCTTCGAGTTCCTCCAGGGCATAAGGTTGCTGAGCAGATACAAAAAAGATTTCATCCGGAAGCGTATCTTGTACCGTCACATGATAAGCGGGTGAGGTTCCCGTGTTGGTGACGCGAATCGAATAGGTATATTCCTGCCCGGGTTTGACAATATTCACATTATCGTCCTTTTCGATTTCCAGCTGAGGATGACGGGGATAATGGTCGGTATAGAATTCCGGGCCGTAAAAGATCCATTGGCTAGAGTCCTGTACACCAAAAGTGACCTTCCACCATCCTGTTGCAGGATCTTGAATGACATCTCCTCCACTGGTGGGCAATTCGACCTCACCTGTATTCCATACAGCTTCGCCGGATATGATTCCATTTACCGGTGACCCGACAGGCGGAGTAATGAGATATTGATAGGTTGCGTCATTATCACAATCAAAGTTCCACAAATTAATCTGTTCTTCATCCTGAACATAAAACCACAAGTCAATGGTTCCGCCACCGTCAAAATCCTGATCCAATTGCAGTGCCGTTTGGTAGGCAAACAGTTCAATCTCATCTCCTGTTCCCTCTTGGCCATCGGGATCATTATCACGAAGGCGTATCTTGAAACAGTTTTCATCATCTACAGCCGTTCGGGTCAAAAGGTGGTAGGTTCCGCTGCCATATTCATTAATCGGAAAATGAGCGAGATTTTGCCAGGTCTCAGACGTGGCTTCTATGGGAGGATACACTTGTTCTACAATCTCCTGATCACCCTCCAGCGGATGAGACGGAGCCAGCAACCGAAAAACGGTATCATCCCATTCATGTGCGCCTTCTTCATCCCGCTCATCGATGTCACCGCCATTCTTTTCCGTATGAAACGATTCCGGATCCCAGATATCGATATAGAGTTCAAAATCACTCGTGGCAGCGGTGCTCGGTACAACAATCTTAAAGATATGCCACCCATCACCGCCTTGTTCATTTGTCCACCAGTCACCATTATCCAGCGGACTCGACGGACCATTGGCTTGGAAATAAATTCTTTCACCATTGGGCCCGGTAGGAAGTACAATTTCGGATGCGTATAACGTGGAAAAGAAAAAGCATCCAAGAAAAAAAGCACTCAATTGCCGGAGAAACCTCATAATAGCCTCCCGTGTGTAATAATAGCCTTACTCTATTGCCGGATTGTCCCTTAAAAGGGACAATCCGGCAAAAACCAGAAATGCTTTAAATTAATTAATTTTCAATCACTTACTAGAAAACACAGCAATTATGAGGGTATACAAATCAAAAATGATTCCAAAAAAATCAGCCAGTGGGAAAAATGAAGATAATACCCCGGATGATCAGGATCATACGGGGCATTTAATTTAGGATTATTGTGGGGTTTGTTGCTTTTTGGTGGATAGCCTGAATGGCGCATAGGCCGGACAAAAACCGACAAAGGCAGTCAATAACGGTATCAGTCCGATCAGGCCCCACCAGCTCTGATAGACCAGCCCCAGGACGACGATAACCACTCCTGCAATGATGCGCAGCGTTCGGTCCAGACTTCCCATATTTTTTTTCACAAAACCTCCTGTTTTTGATATAACCGATAGATTTTAATATGATAAAAAAGACTTGCAATTTGATTGCGGCAATCGTACTTTATTTTGAAACTCTCAATAAAGCATACCGGTTACCTAATTGTGATCAAAAGTGAATCAACGTATTCTATATTTTCTAGATGTCTATAGAAAGACGTTTACAGGAATAAAAACATCCCTCGAATGTGCTCTATTCCCACTAGAGTTGTTTCTCCATTGTTCACCGTTTTTTCACAATAAACAATTTTGCCAACTCTTATCGATACACTTTGGCCCGGAATACAAAATAGATAGGAACAGTACCCATGAAGCGCAAGCCCCTGAAAATTCTTTTATACCCTTTTCGTCACTATAAAATAACCCTCCCCTTTTTGGCAGGGATTTTAACTGTATTTGCTTTTAAGGCAGGACTGGATTATACATCGACCGATGAATTTTGTGAATCTTGTCATATTCATCCACATTCACATACCACATGGAAGCAGGCCTCTCATTATGACAATGACGCAGGTATAGTCGTGCATTGTGTGCAATGCCACTTGCCACCAGGCGGCGTCAGCTATGTGGTTGAAAAGGCCAAACTGGGTATCAGAGATGCGTATGGCACGCTGTTTAAAGATCATGACAGCTTTAATTGGGAAGCAAAGTCTTCTCTCGAACATGCCAAAACCTATATGTATAAAGAGAGCTGTCTCCATTGTCATCAAAACCTGTTCCCGCGAACACTATCAAAAAAAGGTGAAGATGCACATCTGTATTACGATCAAAAAGCCGATCAGCTGAGATGCCTGAATTGTCATCTCAATGTCGGGCACTATACCGACACTCCTCAGGTCCCCCTGGGTGAGAAAAAAGAAAAGCCTGAGGTGATCTATACCGAACCGGCAACGGTTACCGAATTTGTCGATTTTACGGAAACCATCCCGGGAACGGGAGTGGCCTTTGATATGGTCGCCATATCTGGTGGCTCCTTTGAAATTGGCAGTCCGCCCTCAGAACCCTATCGTGAACCGGATGAAGGCCCCCAAAAGCAGGTCAAGGTGAGTCCGTTTTGGATGGCCAAGCTCGAGGTGACCTGGGATGAATTCGAGGCATTTTATGAACAAACCCACACCGAAGGTCGAAGTGATGCTGTGAACCTGGTTTCTGCCAGCGACAAGCTCGATGCGGTGACCGGCCCGACGCCTCCCTATGGGTCACCCGATCAGGGATGGGGCAAGGGACAGCGTCCGGCAATCACGATGACCCATTTTGCGGCTGAAAAATACTGCGAATGGTTATCCGCTGTCACAGGCAAGACCTATCGTCTGCCCACCGAAGCGGAATGGGAATATGCCTGCCGTGCAGGCACCCAGCAGCCCTACTTTTTCGAAGGAAGTCCCAAAGACTATACCGAGGACCGTTTTTGGAACAAGCTCTTTGGTGCAGACACATCAGTGATCAATACCTATACCATCTATGCCCTGAACAGCTGGAGCCGGACCCAACCGCCTCAAGAGGTCGCTGCCAATCCTTTCGGGCTGGTCAATATGCTGGGCAATGTACGCGAAATGTGTTCTGACTGGTATGCTCCGGATGCGTATCAACTCTATCCGAAAGATCAGCCTGTAAATGATCCGACCGGACCTGCCAAGGGTGATGAGCACGTGGTACGCGGAGGCTCATTCAAGTCTGACGCCAAAGATTTACGCATTGCCAATCGCGATCATACCCGTCATGACGCCTGGATGATGACCGATCCGCAAATGCCCAAGAGTTTATGGTGGTACTCTGATGTCAATGATGTGGGATTTCGTGTGGTTTGTGAATATAAAAAACCAAATAAATAAAGAGAAAGGAGAGTTTCATGAAATCTGAACAAACCAGTCCCAGCCGCAGAGATTTTCTCGGGTTTGGAACCGCTGCAGCCGCTGGGGTTGTACTCATGTCTTGTGGCAATGGCCAGAAAACCGCCAAAACCCCGGAATTTCTCGACCAGGCCCCTGACGGACCGGAACTCAAAGCCGGATTGATCGGCTGTGGTGGAAGAGGAACCGGTGCTGCCCTGAATTATTTGAGCGCCGGCCCCAATCTCAAGGTCGTGGCTCTCGGTGATGTATTCCAGGATCGATTGGATGCATGCCGAACCAAATTGAAAGAAGAGAAACAAAACGAGGTTGCCGACGAAAACTGTTTTATCGGTTTTGACAATTATCAAAAAGTGATCGACGCCGGTGTAGACGTGGTGATCATTGCCACTCCTCCCCATTTTCGTCCCGAACAATTTGCAGCCGCCGTCAATGCTCGAAAGCATGTCTTTATGGAAAAACCCGTGGCCGTGGATCCTGTCGGCGCTCGTTCTATTATGGCCTCTGCCAAAAAGGCCGAGTCTCTGGGACTCAATGTGGTCACCGGCACCCAGCGTCGTCATCAACGCAATTATGTCACCACGTATGCCCAGATTGCCAATGGCGCAATCGGTGAGATCGTTTCTGCCAATTGCTACTGGAATCAACGCCAGCTCTGGTACCGCAACTGGAAACCGGGCTGGAGCGAAATGGAATACATGATTCGCGATTGGGTAAACTGGTGCTGGCTCTCCGGCGATCATATCGTGGAACAACACGTACATAATATCGATGTTATCAATTGGTTCAGCGGAGAGCATCCGGTGAAAGCGGTTGCCATGGGCGCCCGTCATCGCCGCGTCACCGGCGATCAATACGATTTTTTCAGCACCGACTTTGTCTATGAAAGCGGTATGCATGTACACAGCATGTGCCGCCAGATAGATGGCTGTGCCAACAATGTTTCGGAATTCGTTCAGGGAACAAAGGGATCATCCAACTGCGCTGACAGCATTCAGGATCTGCAGGGCAATACCATCTGGGAATATCCCTACGGTACTAATGAACAGGGCGAAATGGTCAAAAAAGTCAAGGTTTCGCCTTATGTTCAGGAACACATTGACCTGGTCACGGCCATCCGCAACGGCGACACGATCAATGAAGCGGAAAACACCGCCATCTCTACCATGGCTGCCATTATGGGACGAATTTCTGCCTATACCGGTCAGGAAGTGACCTGGGAACAAGCCATGAATTCAGACCTGCGTCTCGGCCCCACTGAATACAGTATGGGGAGTGTGAATCTTCCGGACAAGGGCGTGGTTCCTGTGCCGGGTACAGGCCCGCAGGGATGAGAATTCTTTTACGCTTTTAACACATCAAGGCCTAAAAGCAGTCAAATGCTTTTCAGGCCTTTTTTTCATCACAAAACATCAATTCAAGTTGCAACCAGTGTGATAAAACGAACAAGAGACGGTCGATTCAAAAAGAGTCACCTGTAAAACGAGGACAAGGCATGAAAATCAAACTATTGGTGATTATCCTCCTATCCATAGGGGGGATTGCGATTAGCCAAATGACAGGACCCCGGAATGTGCAGTACTGGGCACAGTGGCGCGGACCGCTGGCAACAGGAGAGTCGACCACAGCGACCCCTCCGGTACAATGGAGTGAAACGACAAATATTCGCTGGAAGATTGCCATCCCGGGCAAGGGATTATCCACTCCGGTCGTTTGGCAAGACAAGGTTTTTATCACCACGGCCATAAATCTGAACAAAACAGCAGAC
>WJME01000255.1 GCA_014728115.1 Candidatus Zhuqueibacterota bacterium
ATCCCCTTGCCTTCGCTTCCCAGAACAATGGCTACTGCTGAACGATAATCCATTTCGGCAAAAGACTTTTCGGCATGAACATCTGACCCGATGATCCACACCCCATAATCCTTGAGTTGTTTGATCGTACGAACCAGGTTCGTTACCCTTGCGACGGCAACATGTGCAGCAGCTCCTGACGATGATTTATACACGACAGGCGTAATCCCCACCGCTTTGTCTTTAGGAATAATGACCCCATGAATTCCTGCACCCTCCGCCGAACGGAGGATGGCTCCCATATTATGAGGATCCTGAATTTCATCAAGGATAGCGAAAAAGGGAGGCTCGTTCCGGATTTTGGCGATTTCAAACAAATCGAAAAGTTCTTTATAATTTTCCAAGTCAGGGAGCTCACCCACCACCCCCTGATGATTCACATGACCCCATTGTTTTTGAAACCATTTTTGAGGCCGGTATTCCAGAGGAATATGGTTTTGTTTTGCCATTCGCTTGATTTTCTCGATAGCATTTCCCTTTGCATTCTCCAGAATTACCAATTTATGCATGGGCTGTCCCGTTTGCAGCCACTCCAAAATCGCATTACGGCCATAAATCATGTTTTTGATCCTTGATCAATATCAAAGAATGACTCTTCCAGGGTGGCCGTATAGATCAGAGTGACTGATCCTGACAATGAAATGGTATTGAGATCATCAAAATTGATTTGCAAAGTACCTCCGGGAAAATGTATATCGACCGGAGGAAAGACATGTTTATGCAAAAAGGCAATGACCGCTGTGGCCACGGCTCCGGTGCCACAAGCCAGAGTTTCCGCTTCCACCCCCCGCTCATAGGTACGAACGAGGAGATTATGCTCATCTCTGATCTGAACAAAATCTATGTTACTCCCCCGCTTGAATCGGGGATGATGCCGGTATTTTCGTCCCAAACCACTTGTATCGATATCATGAATATTTTTTACAAAAAGGACAAAATGAGGCACCCCGGTATCGATAAACCCTCCTTCGTTCAAATCCGGTTCATCGATGATATTGAGGTCAAATTCCGGGGGTTGGGGAGGAATAAATTCTGTGGTCACATGGCATCCATTCACGTGTGCACGATAGATGCGGCCTTGGATATCAAACGCGAGATCCTTGCCGGCAATTCCGTTCTCTTTTGCAAAAAAGGCAATGGCCCGCGAACCATTTCCACACATTTCGGCAATACTCCCGTCGGAATTGATATGAATGTACTCAAAATCAGAGCGAGTGCTGTTTTGTAAAAGGATGATCCCATCTGCACCGACGCCCTGCCTGCGCTGACATATGGATTGGAAAATTTTTCTGTCCTGTAGGGGATGCCACTCTAGATTACGATTATCTATGAGTATAAAATCATTGCCTGTAGCCGATATTTTACTAAAATGTAGTTTTTTTCCAGGCATAACCCCTCCTTAGCGATACCAATTGGTTTTGGGATCAAAAGTCGTTTTTAACTGTTTTCGCTCCCTGTGCCGCTCTTCTGCCAACGCAATAATCTGATCTAAAAGCTCTGAATAGGCAATGCCCGAGGCTTGCCAGAGCTTGGGATACATACTGATTTGAGTAAACCCGGGCAAAGTATTGATTTCGCTCACATAGTGTTGCTGTGTTTGATCATTCAGCAAAAAATCTATTCTGGCAAGGCCATCGACACGAGCCGCCAAAAAACTCTTGAGCGCAGCTTTTTGCATAGCCTCCCCTAATTTATCCGAAAGCCTGGCAGGAATTTCCAACCGGGTATTCCCATCGATATATTTTGCATTATAATCATAAAATTCATTTGTCGGCACAATCTCTCCCACAACAGATACTCTGGGCTTCTTATTGCCCAGCACTGAAACTTCGAATTCTCTGACGTGGGCAACCGCCTTTTCGACCAAAATCATGGAATCATATTGCAATGCGAGTTCGATAGCGTCTCGCAACTCTTTTTCATCATGCGCTTTGGTGATTCCCACACTGGATCCCATATTCGCAGGTTTGACAAAAACCGGGCGATCCAGTCGATCGAAAAGGGTTTTTATCATGTGTTTCTGGGACATATTGACGAGTTGATCGGTCAGGGGAGCAAATTTATGTTTCTGATCATGCTGGAACCAGTCCATGCCGCGGAACCACATAAAGTCGACCACCAATAGTCCGTTGGCGCGACAAAGTTGCTTTTGTACGATCTTGTCCATACAAACGGCAGATCCCAGAACCCCTGCACCCACATAGGGAATACCGCTATATTCCAGGATACCCTGTATAGACCCATCTTCGCCATAAGGACCATGTAGCACCGGAAAAACAACATCGAGATTCATCATTTCAATATCATTTGCGAGACGTTCACAGCTCATCATCCCCTTGATAGTGGGATCCGGCACCAGAACATGCAAGCCCGGCACATCATATTCACCCAACTTGAACCTTTCCAGGACATTGTTTCCCACCATCCATTGTCCGGCCGGTGTGATTCCTATGGCGATGATTTCATATTTATCCGGATCCAGATGAGATATCACTGAAGAGGCAGAGACCAATGAGACCTGATGTTCACTGGAACGACCGCCAAAAATTATACCGATTCGTTTTTTACCGGACACAGACTATTCCTTTGTTTGGAGCTCTCGTATCAATTCAGACAGGTGTTTATGAATCAGGGGGCCGGTATCGGGTCCCAGCGAGTTAATTTCACCATAAGGCGCACGTGTATAGTCGTAGGTGAATGGCTCATTTTCATCCCAATGGGTTTTGGGCATGATATAGCCTATCTCATCGTTGGCCAGACCCACCACAAACACGAACGGAGAATCGATTTGATCTCGTAGCGCAGGGACTTCGACAGGGGGGCCGTCATAATCTGCACCTTCCGGCACCTGGATCCCCCCGTTAACGATTTCCGGATTAATTTCTCCCGGTACTGTCAATATCCATACCCTACCCATTTGGAGGACATTGACTTCACTACGAACATTTTTCCATCCAATGAATCCGCGGTCGAATAATCCTAGCCCTCCGGCAAGCAGGAAATGGGTGTTTTGCACAGGCAGCAAAATGGTTTTGGCACGCAAACGAATAGATTTCTCACCAACAGGCTGCCAGGGTCCGTTTTCCATCTGATCGAGAACGAGGGCAGCCAGACGATACCCCTGGGCGCGGGCCTTTTCAAAGCTTGCCTCATCAAAAGACCGGTTCAACCAGGGGTCATGCACCTCGAGACCAAGGGTGGTCATCAATCCGCCAACAGCGCCATTGAAAAAAAGAGCCATCCCCCCGACTCCGGGCCGTTTCATCTCTCCATCATATGTAATTCCCTCTTCGATCCCTTTGATCCAATAATGACAAAAATCCGCAGTAACCAAGGTGTTTTTGCTGCTCAACGTTTCAGGATGATTGCCATAATTCATCATCACACCGAGCAAGGAATCATTTTTTACCGTCACCAACCGCAATAACCGTATATCATCGTCCATGATTACCGGCGGCCGGGAATCGCGTACAAGATCGGTGTCTCGTGACTCGATCACAGCCGCCTCTATCCTGACCGGCTGTAAAGAGAGTACTGCCTCTTTGATGGAATCCAGAATACGAGTTTCTACAAATTTCAAATATTCCCGGTTGATGCCGGATTTAAACCATGTTTCACCCCATAGTCCCATCAGATCAGGCACCTCGTGATTATGGGTTGCAGATATAATGACATGATCGACAGGTATGCGCTGCTCTATGAGTTCTTTTCTCACATCCACCACATAGTTGTGAAAATAACCAATTGCATCGATCGTGACCATCGCCACCGAATGAACGCCGTCAGAAACAACCACGGTCCGCGCCCATAGATCATCATGAACCCCCGACGCAGGTCTGGCTTGATGAAACCCGGCCAGCCAAAAGGCATCGAACCGATTGTTGTCATTGCGGTCGATAATAGTATCGCCCTTTTCGGGTTCAAATCGGGCGTTTTGATCTGCATCGTACCAAATGTCCACAAGCTCGGGAGTGATCTTTTGTTTGGCAACCCCTGCCCACAGAGACCGCGCTTGATGGTCATATAATGCCAGGTCCAGTTCATAGCCGCGATTGCGATCCCTGATACGATAAATAAAAAGGCCTGCGACAAACAAAATAAAGGCCAGAAAAAGAAATCCCAGTGTTTTAAAAATAACGCCGAGTCTCATTCGCCTCTCTTTTCTACCAGCCATAGCGTTCAGGCCCCCATGTTTTTTTAACCAATTGTTGTTGTACATAAACCAAAGAGTTCTCTGCCACATCGCTATCCACGACCGTTCCTGCACCGATCACGCTATAAGGCCCGATCTTGATGCCGGGCATAATAATGACATTGACGCCGGTTCGCACATAATCGCCCAAATAGGCAGCATTTGCGCCATGCCGGGGAACGGTACGAAATCCGGCCATGCGATGCAGGGTTTGCTGATCATCGAAACGCAAATTGCCACACACCGTGGCTGCTCCCAGATCAGAATTTTCGCCCAGGATTCCCCAATATTCACCGTAATGATAGGCATAGCTATTGCGCATCATGATACCCGAAACTTCTGCTGCATGTCCGACCACACATTCATCTCCGACAGAGGTATTGTGCTCGATTTGGCACATGCGACGCACCAGACAATGATTGCCTATAGACACGTTTGGCTCAAGAATCGCGCCCTGGGTCACGGTGCTATTGTCACCGATCCAGACATCTCCCTCAATGATGACGCCAGGGCCGATGACACTGTTTTCACCTATCTTTACACGTCCGCTGATCTGTGCCGAATCTGAAATTTTTGCAGAGGAGGCAATGTCTTCCTGCATATTTTCCGACAGATACTCGAGCCATTGTGCGTTTGCAAACAACAAGTGCCATGGAGCATCGACATCCACAAAGGGTTTGCGTACGGCGATGGCAGAAATGGATTCTTTTCTTTCGATGGCAAATTGCAGACAATCTTCCAGCGGGCCCTCTTCCGGAGGCATCATTCCGACCTGAACATTTTGCATATACCCCGGGTGAGGAGTGAGAAAAGGCGCCAGTTTTTTGTCCAGAACATAGACACCGCATAAACGATGCGAGACATCATCGCGGGGGTGTCCCAGAACCTGTTCCAGTCGATGATCATTCACCTGGGCACAGATCCACTCTTGGGGCAATTCCTGTTCGAGTGGATCCACAAGGGCAGCTCCAACAGGATCATGATCCCGGGCATAATCCACAAGATCTTTTATGGAATCGGGATGTATGACGAGATCACCATAGCAGACCAGGACTTTTTGATCCTCCAGTTCATTCCAGGCGGTGGCGACATCAGCTGCAGTCCCCTGGCCATTAGATCTGACATAGGATACCGGCAGGGGTGCGTCTCGGAGGGTATGCGCGACCTGATCACTCTTGTAACCCGTCACGACCACCACGCGTTCGATTCCGGCATGTTGCAGGGCTTGAACGATCCATAGCAAAATCGGACGATTGGCAATCGGCAAAGTGCATTTGTTTTTCGTTACGCTATAGGGCCAGCACTTGCGGCCCTTTCCGGCTGTTAAAAGAATGGCTGTCTTTATCATAGAATGTTCCTTTCTTATCCTGAAAAGTAACAGCTTGAATCACAAAAGTCAAGAACTCTGATGCAAACGTTTGGTCAAGCCGGGATTTTTATTGAATCCTGGAACCAAAAACTGTATATTAAAGTTTGCATTCAAAGAGCTATCATGAAAAAAACCATTGCACTATATAGATTGGGTTGCAGGCTGAATCAGGCCGAGTCAGCTGTGATCGAGAGACAATTTGAGCAATCCGGATATCGTATTGTCGACTCAAAGACTCAGGCACGGTGGGTCATCATCAATACCTGCACGGTGACAGAAAAAAGTGACCGCGATACCCGTCGTATTGTCAATAAATTGTTTCGTCAACATCCCAAGGCCAAAATCGTTCTGGTGGGGTGCCAGGCACAAATTCAGGGAAAAGAGCTGCTGGACCTCCCCAATGTTCACCTGGTGGTGGATAATGCCAGCAAAATGCAACTCGTCGATCTGCTCGACAAGGCCGACACGCACCCACCCAAATTTGTCAGAGGTAAAATCGATCGGGCACCCTTTACTCTGCCGGTGGCAGGCATTGATCGAAACCACACTCGTGCGAACATTAAAATCCAGGACGGATGCAGTCAGTACTGTACGTTTTGTGAAATCCCCTTTGCCCGGGGGCCGGCCAAAAGCCGCGAATTTGACGACATCCTGAATGAAGCTCAACAACTCGCCAGGGCCGGTCACAGGGAGATCGTGATCACCGGCATCAATGTTGGAACCTTTGAATTCAAAGGCCGGCATCTGGATGATGTGATCAAGGCTCTGGAAACCATCGAGGGCATTGATCGCATTCGCTTATCCAGTCTGGAACCTACAGCAATCGCACATAAAGTGGTCGAGCTCATGCATCAATCCAAAAAATTGTGCCGGTTTTTACATCTACCCATTCAATACGGCAGTGACAGAATTTTAAAAGCGATGCGTCGCAACTATACGGTTTCAGACATGAGACAGTTTATAGAGTGGGTACATAAACGTGTGCCCGGGATTGCTATCGGCACAGATATTATCGTAGGATTTCCCGGCGAAACACAAGACGATTTTCAGGAAACGGTTTCTCTTATTTCTGAATTGCCCCTGTCATATTTACACGTGTTCAGTTATTCCGAACGCAGACGGCACAAAAGCAGGCTTTTTCCAGACAAGGTAGATCGTAAAATTATTACAAAAGAAAGTCAGGTCTTGCGCTCGCTGTCACAGAAAAAACGACATGCATTTTTGGAACAATTTACAGGGAAAACCGAAACAGTATTATTCGAACAAAAAAAACAAGGCTTTTGGAACGGCCTCACAGATAATTATATACGGGTCTATGTCAAAAGCGATAAAGACCTCGCCAATGTTATGCTTCAGGTTGAATTGCAAAGAATCGATGGACAAGCAATGATCGGAACGCTTTAATGAAACGTGTTTATATAGAAACCTATGGCTGTCAAATGAATGAATATGACAGTGAAATCGTAAAAACAATTCTCCGGCAATCGGGATATCATATCACAGAGACACCTGACAATGCTGACATTCTTTTAATGAACACCTGTTCTGTTCGTGAAAACGCGAACCGGAAAATCGTTGCACGCGTACATGAATTTCGACATGCATTTCAGGAAAACGACAAACAAATCGGTATTTTGGGATGCATGGTCACCAATCTCGGCGAAGATTTGTTGGACCTCCCTATCAATTTCATGGCTGGTCCTGACAGCTATAAATTTCTGCCCGGGTTGATCGAAAAAGCAAAAAAAGACAAACTCGTTCACAAAAAATTATCTCGCACTGAAACTTATGCAGATATTTATCCGACACGTGTCGACGGAATCAATGCCTGGATCGCGGTGATGCGGGGATGTAACAACTTTTGCTCCTTTTGCGTGGTTCCTTATGCTCGGGGAAGAGAACGAAGCCGCACCATACCGGATATCGTTGCAGAAACCGAACAGCTCGTACAAGAGGGATTTATCCAGGTGACATTGCTCGGACAAAATGTCAATTCCTATGATGATCAGGGCAAAAATTTTGCCGATTTATTGCAGGCAGTGAGTCAAGTACGGGGGCTGCAAAGAATCCGCTTTACCTCACCCCATCCCAAGGATTTTCCTTTGGAATTGATTGAGGTCATTGCAGATAACGCGAAAATCTGCAATCATATTCACTTGCCGCTGCAAGCCGGAAGCGACCGGATCCTGCGGTTGATGCGTCGTACGTATACTCAAAAGCAGTATATGGCGTTGGTGGACAAAATACGGTCAAAAATGCCAAACGTCACACTCTCGACAGATATCATTGTCGGCTTTCCTACAGAAACATGGCAGGACTATTTGCAAACCGAAGCCGTGGTCAATACCGTAGGTTTTGATTCGGCTTTTATCTTTAAATACTCTGAACGCAAAGGCACACTGGCAGCAAAAAAATATGCCGACGATGTCCCTGAAGAAGAAAAAACCAGACGGATCGTGCGATTGAATGATATCCAGAAAAATATTTCCTTAAAGAAAAATCTGGCACATGTGAATGATATTCAAACCATTATCATCGAACAATTGGGCACAAAAAAATCTCCGGATGATTGCCAGGGACGCAATCAGGGCAACAAACTGGTGATTTTGCCGGGGAAACACCACGTCGGAGAAATCGTGCAAGCTAAAATTACCGACGCCACCGCCCATGTACTCAAAGCAATACCCGCCCAATGATTCAACACCGAAAAAAGCGTTTTGAGCGTTTTTGGGAATATGCGAACCGAACGCCTTGTTATGGAATCTAGAATAGCACAAAGAAATTAAGGCGTCAACAATGAAGAATAAATCTTTAATTCTTTTTATGATACTCTCCCTGACTCATGTCCTGCATGGCCAAAACGTGAGAGGAAAAATCACCGGAAGTGTGGTCGACAAAACAACCAATGCGCCTCTCGTCGGAGCCAATATTGTCATTGTCGGAACTCAGCTGGGGGCAGCCTCGAACCAGGACGGCAAATTCACGATCGAACGGGTCCCCCCCGGAACCTACAGCGTTCGGGCACAGGTCATAGGCTACACGTCGCAGATCATCTCCGATGTGGTCGTGAATCCGATAAAACCCGCTTATCTCGATTTCGAACTGACCAGCACGGTCCTGCAGCTGGATGAACTGACCGTAAAATCAGACTATTTTATCAATAACAGTGATAAACCCATCTCTACGCAATTCCAGAGCAATGAAGAAATTCGTCGTCTTCCCGGGGGACTGGAAGATGTCGTGAGGGCAATATCGATTCTACCCGGTGTGGCTCAGGTACAAGCCGGTCGAAATGACCTCATTGTGAGAGGAGGGGCACCCTCTGAAAATCTCTATGTTGTCGATGGTTTGCAGGTTCCGAATATCAATCATTTCGGTACACAAGGAGCCAGCGGCGGCCCGCAGAGTTTTATCAATCTCGACTATATCGAAAGAACACAATTCTCTACAGGTGGTTTTGGTGTAAAATATGGCGACCGCCTCTCCTCTGTTCTCTCTCTCGAGCTGCGAGAGGGTCGAGAAGATCGTTTCGGGGGCAAGGCAACCATATCGGCCACACAATTCGGACTCAATCTTGAAGGACCGATTAACAATAAGGGCAATTACTTTTTTACAGCCCGCCGAAGCTATCTGGATTTCATTTTCAAGGCGGCTGGCTTTGCCTTTGTCCCTGAATATTGGGACTTTATGGGTAAAGTCAACTATCAGCTGTCCCCAAGTAATGAACTCTCTTTTCTGGCGATCGGAGCCCTCAATGACGTCCAACTTTTCAATGATAGCCGGGAAAAACAATTGGACAACTCTACCGCTCTGTTCAGCGATCAAAATCAGGCCATAGCCGGAGTGACCTGGAAACACTTTTTCGGCAAAGGATTCTCGACCCTGACCCTGGGTCAAACCCTTTTCGATTATCGGTACCAGCAAAACGATACGACATTGACACCCATTTTTAAGAACAACTCTGCTGAAATCGAAACCAGCCTCACAGGAAATCTCGTGCTCTTTCCTTTTGCTCAAAGCGAAGTTACTGCCGGCGTGCAGCTGAAAAGAATCATGCTGGATACAGACCTGTTGTTGCCAGAATTTCGTACCAATTTCGGACAACAGCTGGATATCGCTTCTGCTACAGACACGTCTGCATACAAAGCCGCATCCTGGTTGCAGTGGAAACAGGAATTTAATCGATTCCGAACCACTGTGGGAGCCCGCATGGATTATTTTAATATGATTGAGAAACAATGGTCCTTTTCACCGAGGTTGACCCTGGAATACGACTTGAATCTGACCACGCTTTCAGCCAGTATCGGCCGCTATACCCAGGCTCCGTCGTATATCTGGCTAACATCGAATCCAGAAAACCGCTCTCTGGAATATATCCGCGTCAGTCAAATGATCGCCGGGATAGAACGCTTTGTCCGCGATGACACCAAGGTCAGCCTGGAAGCGTATATGAAAAAATATGACCACTATCCGGTTAGCCTCTCCAGACCTTATCTGATCATGGCCAATACCGGAGCCGGATTTGGAGGCGCTCAGGATGGGTTTGCTGCCTTTGGTTTCGACCCCCTCATCAGCCAGGGAAAAGGCGAATCCAGAGGTGTGGAAGTGTTTGTCCAGAAAAAGCTTTCCACACTTCCGCTATATGGCACAGCGAGTTTGAGCTATAATGAATCGAAATTTACAGCTCTCGATGGCATTTCACGTCCCGGAGCGTATGACCAACGCTGGATCTTTAATATCGGCGGTGGCTATATCTTTAATGAAAAATATCAGATGAGCACGAAATTTACTTTTGCAACCGGACGTCCCTATACACCCTATAATGCAGATGGCACAAAGTCCATAGAACGCTTTAATAGTGCGAGAATACCTGCAAATCATTCACTCGACATTCGTCTGGATCGACGTTGGTACCTGAATGATTTCGTTCTGATCAGCTATATCGATATTCAAAATATTTATAACCGTCCCTATTACTCTGAACCTCGCTGGGATCCTCTGACTCTGCAACCTGAAAACCGCGCAAGTATAGGTATCTTGCCTTCCATTGGTCTGAGTGCAGAGTTTTAATCGAGCGAGTCCCATAGCGTGATCCGCTCTTGCTGCCTCAAAAATCTCCTTGCACCTTTTGATGAAATCCCGTACAATAATCGTTTATTCTTTTAGAGGCATGCATTGAGAGATCTTACAAAAGGCAGCATTTTTTCCAACCTTTGGCATCTGGCTTTGCCGTTGATGGCTGCCAATATGATCCAAACCCTTTTCAACCTGGTGGATATGGCATTTGTAGGTCGATTAGGTCCTCCGGCCATCGCTGCAGTATCTGTTGTAGGTGTGGTCATGATGCTGCCGTTTGCCCTGATCCTTGGGTTGGGGGTTGCCAGCGGCGCGATGATATCGAGATACGTTGGCGCCAACGATCATTCACGGGCCAACCATGTGGCAATTCAATCCGCACTCGCCGCGATAGGTGGAGCCCTCATTGTAACCGTCATAGGAATCACATCCAGTCATTTTATTCTCCGGATTTTTGGCGTAACGGGAAATGTCCAGGAACTGGGAGCCATATATATTCGGATTCTCTTCATCGGTACGATCCCCTTTAGCCTGCAATTTCTGCTCGCTGCCATTTTTCAGGCTGTGGGCGATGGCCACTCTGCCCTTTGGATCAACTTGTCGGCGATTATGATCAATATTGTACTCGATCCTCTGCTCATTTATGGCCTGGCTTTCTTTCCGCGGCTGGAAGTTGCAGGTGCAGCTCTGGCAACCACCCTGTCAAGAACCATTGGCATGGCACTGGGTCTGTATCTGTTCTTTACCCGCTATCAAAGCCGGTTGGGCAAACCCAAACTCGATTTTCGTCCGGACAAGTCACTGCTCAAGGCGATCGCTAAACTGGGTTTCCCGAGTTCTCTCCAGACTCTGTTGCGAAGTATGTCGGGTATGGTGTTCATGGGACTCGTGGCACAATATGGAACGGTTGCTCTTGCCGCTTATGGCATCGGTATCAGACTCGATCTGCTGATCATGATGCCAGGATTCGGTCTCGCCGCTGCCACGGCAACACTTGTCGGCCAAAATCTAGGAGCCGAAAAGCCACACAGGGCAGAAAAAAGCAGTTGGAGCGCTGCGATAGGGTTTGTATTGATCATGTCTGCAGTAGGCCTGGTCTTTTATCTGATTCCACGAGAATTGTACTCTTTGTTCAATTCTTCATCTGCGGTGCTGGATCAGGGTAGCTCATATTTGCGCACAATTGTATGGGGATATCCTTTTTTGGCGCTATCCATCATATTTACCAGAGCGCTTACCGGTGCTGGCGACACCTTTAAACCGATGATGATTACTGGCATGAGTCTTTTTCTCGTGGCGGTCCCTTTGGCGATGGCAATCCCCAAACTTTTCAATACTGGAATCAGAGGGGTATGGCTGGCGATTGTCATCTCACACTCTGTGAACGGGTTATGCATGATGGCCATGTTTATCAAAGGAGGCTGGAAAAGCATCCGAATCTAAAAGTGCGAGCACGCGAGCCGGAGAACCGGTAGAGCCTTTGATGGCAAGAGCACCGACAAATAAATGAATACCCCTGTCGGGCAAGAGATGTAAGTTTGTCAGGTTCTCGAGATGGAAACAACCATGGCGCGCCAGATACTTGTTACCGGCATGATCATCAGAGTCAAATGCATCGATACCGGGTGAATCGATTCCCAACCCCACGATCTGACGTTCATGCACCAGCCAGCGAACAGCTTGCGGATCTATACCCGGATATCCTTGCATATAGACAGCTTGCTCGTTCCAGTGCCGGCTCCAATTCGTCTGATAGAGTATGACACAATACGCCGGAATCGGTCCATAAAGAGACTCCCAGCGATCTATGGAATCCTGTGTCGTGGGCCGATCATCCAGGATCCGCACGGCAGAAAATACCAGTCGTTCAGGCTCTTGATTAGGAAAATCAAAATGCGAGGGCCATCCAACATGAGTGCCGCTGTGTTCACCGATGACGAGACGATGCAAATGATAGCCATCGCGCTCAAAATCGTTTACTTTTTCCAATTTTGTAGCCGGATCACCCGGCCAATGAGGCATGTCACTGTGAATAGGATGACTCAAATCCACAATTCGGTTATATTGAATTTGCATGATTCCTCCCAAATACAGTATAAGAGATTTTACCTTTTCATACAAGGGCAATGAAAAACAAAAATTCAAACTTTTCTCACCCTGAACCCGGTCACGATTGGCACGCTTTTCCAGAGGGAGCGGCAGGATTGCCTGCTGTAGACATTGAACCTGAACTGACCACCCTGCCTCTCAATCGTGCCGTTTTCCGTTTGGCCGGACCGGCAATGACCTCGATGCTCCTGCTCATGATCTTTAACCTCATCGATATCTGGTGGGTCAGTAAATTGGGCGCGGCTCCTCTTGCAGGCGTGAGTGCTGCGGCCTTTATCTTGTGGGCTTTGGAATCGGCGGGTACCCTGATCAGCGCCGGCGTGACAGCCATGGTTGCGCGGTTTATCGGTGCCAGGCAACCGGATATGGCAAACAGAGTCGCCGCGCAAGGGGTATTGATCGCGATTGCCATGGCCATCCTGTTCGGAGCGGGCGGTATTTTGTTCGATCGCACGACCTTTGTTCTCATGGGATTACAAAACGACGTCATGCAAGCTGCCCTGGATTATCAGTTTTATATCAATATCGGACTCGTCAATATTTTTGGCGCCTTTACCATAGATGCCATTTTTCGCGGACTGGGTGATACCAAGACACCGATGAAACTGATCAGTGTGGCTCTGGTCTTTAATATTCTTCTCGATCCGTTGCTTATCTTTGGAGTCGGACCCTTTCCTGCACTCGGTGCAGGAGGGGCAGCACTGGCCACTGTCATCTCGCATGCGATTCCCATACTATTTGGAATTCCGATCCTGAATCACAGAAATGTAAAGCTTTTTTCGCCTGCCATCAAATTCAGTAGCAACCTGGTGTGGCGAATCAGCAAAATCGGCGCTCCCATCGCGTTTAGCGGCATTATGTTCAGTGTGAGCTATATGGTTCTGACCCGCTATATCACAGACTATGGCGCCCACGCCCTGGCCGCACTGGGTCTGGGACATAGAATCGAGGGACTTGCCTATTTCACAGCAGTCGGTTTCAGTGTTGCGGCAGAAACACTCGTAGGACAAAATCTCGGAGCCGCAAAACCCGATCGCGCAGAAAAAGCAGCCTGGATTTCTGTATTGCATATCAGTATCATTCTCGCAGGGGTGGCATCCGTTTTTATCCTTTTTCCCGACACCATCATGCGCTTGTTTACCAATAATCCTCAAGTCATCGAGGAAGGAAAAGGCTATCTGAGAACGATTGCACTCTTTGAAGTCTTTTTAGGATTTGAAGTGGTATTACAAGGCGCATTTAGCGGTGCAGGCAACTCTATGCCGCCTATGGTGATAATCGTACCCCTGACCTGGGCACGCATCCCCCTTGCCATCCTCTTTTCCGGTCCCCTGGGTATGCAAAGTCAGGGCATCTGGCTTGCCATCAGTCTAACAACAGGCTTGAAAGGAATAGTTTTGGCGTTTTGGTTCAAACGGGGTCACTGGAAAAACAAAGAAATTTAAAATATCAACTGGAAATCTCGTATGATATCAAAACTGCCGGAACGTTTCCAAGGACGCAGCGAGTCCTGCGATTATTTTGCGGTCTCTATTTTAAGCAATAGAGATAAACAGTCATTTTTAACTTGAAAATTCAGTTTAAAACCCTGATATTGTATCTTAAATTTGACACTGACACAAGGTTCCAGGCGGGTCACAGCGAATCCGCACATTGGAATTCTATTTCTTTTGGGATAAAGGCATGACTGCAGAACAACACATACAACGGCTAAAAGAAGAAAATTTATCTCTTATCGTGGAAAAACATGGCAAGATATTGTACCAATCGGCTCATCCCAGACTCGAACCACTGTTCAGAGCGTTGCAAGAGCTCGGAGAAGAGATGGCAGGTGCGCTCATTATCGACAAAGTCATCGGTGCAGCGGCCGCACGGCTCGCCGTGATTGCAAAGGTAAGCCATGTGATCACGCCTTTGACCAGTCGCACGGCTGTGGAGATATTGCAAAAAAATGCCATTAAACTCGAATTTGTCAACCTTGTAGATAGTATCCTGAACAGAGATCAAAGCGATTTATGTCCCATGGAAAAGATGGCCAAAACATTTCCGGACAATCAAACTTTTTATGAACATTTGAAATCAAAACTATTTGTGTAAAACTGTTATGACATTTTTTTCAAATGTGTCATTTTTTCGATCAATCCGAAACTTGTCGGAATCCACCCTCTCAACCAAGCCTCATAAATAATTGTTTTTAAAAGCCAAAAACCATCGTCACATCATTAAATACGGCACGCGCTTTGCTAACACTCTATAGGAAGAGCAATAATGAATCTGCTTAAAGCGCGCATCCAAAAGGCAGGCAACGGGTTGGATTCATTATGTTCGAGGGCTGCCAAAAGGTCTGATCGTGATGATCAGACCTTTTTTATTAAATAAAGGCACCAAAAGGCGCCTGAATTATTCATTAGGATTGAGATCTTGCCTCATATTATCCAATTCGTTTTGACCTTCCAGGATTCGTCGTAAACGTTCCAATTCTCGTTCCGCTTTACGCCGTTCCTCACGAATACGGTCCAGCTCTTCTTCGGCAGATTCGGTTTCCCGTCGTTCCCGGATGATTTGTTCAAATAATTCGCGACGGTTCGTCGCTTTTTGCATGAGAATATCCCGCTCAGAAGTCCTGAATACTGAAGTGGGAAGCAATGTAAACTTGCCGCCCATACTAATGCGCCAGGTATTGTAATTGGGAATCGTGGGTAAGGAACGGCGCGGGCCAATGGTTTCTTCATTATCTGCAGTCAGTCTGTATTCTCCTGAGACAATAAAATCGAACCATCGGTAGGGCTTGTAAGTCACATTGGCGTTCAGGTAGGCAAAATTCTCGCGGCTGGCAGCCGTAAGGGGTGGCTGGCGCAACCAGAAATTTCCATAGAGTTCCAGTCCATAATCAAAACTCTCTGTTGGGATCGAAAATCCGATAGCGTATTTTAATTGTTGACTGGGATGTAATACAACAGCCTCCGGGATCGTTTGGCTGACGAGCGTTTCGCCCACATCGTTATGATGCCAATACCCGAGATTGGCATGCACATTCAGAGCATCCTCGGGGTAGAGAGGATCCGTGGCATAGCTGGCAAGAGCATGAAAACCGACCTCGACGGTACCCGCCGTATAGTTTTCATAATTTATGTTATGCTTTTCACCGGTGGGGAACCTGGCCGCCAATTGTACACCATAGTTGAGTGAACTCGCCTTGGACCCATAGGAACCGAATTTCAAGCCGATAAAAGTGTCCCAGGGGTATTCTTCATAGGAGCCTCTATGAGCATCCTGATAAAAAATGGGGGTTACAGTCAGATCGATATGACTTCCCATCCCATAATTGACGCTCAGCTGCCCCTGTACATTCCAAAGGGTGGTTGCCGTAGAGACACCCTGAATCTTTGTGTCATGCTGATAGACCTTGCCCCAAAAACGCGATTGGCTTAACAAAGTCAAACGGCCTCTTTCCTGAACCCAGGCAGCTTTGGTATGTACGAGCCCACGCCCCCCATTTATCGTTGCAGCGCCCTGACTCACAATCATGAGCAACATCATAAAAATGAGTATTGCCGGCGTAACTTTTTTCATAGTTCCAACCTCCCGGAAGGGAAAAAGATAACAAGAGTTTAATGGTAATGTAATAATTTTTAAAAAATAGTCAAGTACTATCTCAGTGATGCGTTCTGACCCGTCTTATACCTTCTCATAATGATCCATTCGACATCGGATATTCGGCCCCTTATTTAAATGAATATGAACAACTCAGCCGATGAGCCTGATCAAAGCCGAGATCGACAAAAGCATAGTCAACCTGAAATTTAAATAGATCAAGCCCTGTTCCTGCAGTCAGACCATTTTCATTGCGCCCGAGACGCAATGCATATCCATAAAACTCGAACTCGAGACCCAGCAAATTCTCATATTCATATTTGCGATAACGATTGAAATGCAAATTGATGCTATAGTTCGGATTCCATAAGGGCTGTTCATAGGAAAACCCAAATCTCTGTGAATAGCGCACACGATCTTCATGACGGGTATCCCATACCATCGGGGTATTGGTGATATCCATGGCAGAGTACCCCAACACCAATTCACCCAGGGATTTTTTATCTAATAACCTGCCGAGACTGAACTTGATCATGGTTCCCAAATCAAGTCCCAACCCAGAAGCGGACGCTTTATGCAATCGATGCCGGATGACCTTGAAATTCAATCCAATCGGCATTTCGACAGGAAGATCGACATAGAGCCAGCCCAAGGGAATTAAAAAGTTAAAGTTTCGGGCAAAACTGAAATAGAATACATCTTCGATATTATGAAACGTTCCCATAGATTCGCCATCCGGTCGCAAATCGCGGTTATTCAACCGGTCTGCAAAGGCAGCCCCGCTTAAAGACGGAAAAAGAGGAATCTCATCGACACTGAAACGCGTCCAATTGACCGCCAGCGTTCCTCCGCCAGGCAAAGGCAGGCAGAATCCGGCATAGTGCTGCTGAGCCATGGGATCCCGAACAGAACCAAAAGTCGGAGCATACATGAGACTCAGGCCCGGTCTTGACAATAGAGCCAGTGAAGCGGGGTTATAGTAGTATTGATTGACCTGACCATAAAGGCCGGCACCCGCGCCTCCCAATGCCGACGCACGAGCCCCTATGCCCAATTGCAGAGAAGCCCCTGCATAACGGGTATCTGCAACAGCAGTCCCAAAAACAGCTACAGTCAGTAAAACGAATAACAATTCTGATTTCACAATCTTCATTGAACCCTTGCAATTTTACCCGTCACTTTTCTTGTGACATCTTTGGATTTGGCTGTCATGCGATAAAAATAGACTCCATTCGCCACCTGAAAGCCCTGATCATCTGTGCCATTCCAGATGATTTCATGGTAATCCGCACTCATTGGATTAGAGTCGACGAGATTATCTTCCGGTTTCAACACCCGGATCAACTGACCAGACGCCGTATAAATCTTTAACGACCATTCGTCACAAGGCAACGTCAAAACATAAGCAAAGATCGTTTCCTCATCGAATGGATTGGGATAATTCCCCAGGACTTTGACCTGAAAATCCTCTGCGACATTCATGGCCAGATCCACTTCTTGAGAACGGTTGCCATAACAATCCGTGGCCCATACACGCAGGGTGTGAAAACCGGGCTGCATTTGTGGACGAAACTCTATTTGTAAACGATTGGCATCGAGGATTGTATCCGGCATCACCTCGGTAAGAGGATTACTGTCCAGGGCAAGATAGAGTCCCTCCTCACTCTGGTCAATGCCGTTTTCGTCATGCAATACAATATTGATAAAAGGTTCTTTACTCACATATGAATTTTCGACAAAGGGCTGACCGTCGATAGTGATTTCAATTTTTGGCAATTGTGAATCCCGCCCTGCTAACACTGCATACAATCCCCATTTGCCGGCAGATTGTCGCAACACATTTCCTTCCCGGATCGGATTCTGCCGTACCCATTTCTGCGTTTCTGGATCCAGCCGATATACCGAAAGGGGAAACCCCAGGCTGTCCGCCTGCCGCCAAAGGCGATCCTGCACAAAGAACGCCAGATCGACCGGATTTGCAGGCTCTGCCATAAAATCACCCGATGGTTCGATCCGATAAACCGGCAGCCCAGCCCAATATTTAAATCCCGGTTGTTCGAGTATATGAGCCCTGGGCAGGCGATCCAAGGTCAGAACAGTCTCTCGAAGGATCCCATTTGAAGAAAGGCTGACCGTTAATTCGTTATATACTTTAATAGTGGAAACCCAGGCTTTACCAACATTAAAGCCTAGTACCGGATCCACGGTATACTGTTCGACATAAAACCGTTTGGTATACTGATTATCCCATCGATAATTCTGGTCATACAGGCTATCCGGGTCGACTCGCACCCGAATATATTCGAGACCCGGAGGCAACGCATAAGCGATACGTGCGGGTTTGCGTTCGCCGGCCAGCAAGTCGATTTGCAAAGCAGCAATTTCCTGCCAGTCTTGACTTGTAGAATCATACCGGTCAAAAAATACAGGAATTTCCGAGATATCGTGATCACTGTCATTAAAGACCATGGTAGATAGTTCGGTTTGATGTGAGCCACCAAAGTGAAAAGTGTTTGGATCAGTAGTGAGATTATATCCCCGGCCGGTACGAAAACGATAAACCGGGCTCTTGAATGCGTTTCCTTCCGAATCAACAGCTGTAAAAATTGCTTGCAATTCCTGCCCAGGATACGGGAGGTACACAGATGCACTTTGCCATTGACCCGGCCGGATCCGTTCGAGAGGAAATTCGACGGTTTGTACGGTTGCGGTGACGGTTTGTATCACACGGTTTGATTGCAATGACAGGGAAAATGTAAGGCTATCGGTTCCCGGCATCACGGAATGGCTTAAAGAATCAAAATGAACAGGGGTCAATGATAGCTCTGACTGCCCATGCACACGAAAGAGACCCAATGCATCGTTTGCGTAAAATCGTATGGCAGCGCGCTCGCCGTTTGTCTGATCATCTAGAGGAATGGTGGCAAATACCTGATTGGAATTGATGGTTATGTCCTGACGGGTTATGATGTTCCGGTCATCATCAACCAGATCAAACCGTCCTTCTCCCTGATCGAATGGCAGATCAACCCGGGCGGTAACTGTTTCACCCTGCTGAACGATGGATTTATCTGTAATGACATCGACCGTCGTCGTTGGCAGACTGAGTCGCATGGCAGGATCACCCAAAAGGTGATATTGATTCATCTCGGTAAAGACCAGATAACTAAAGGGATAGCGTATTTTATAAAACAGTTTGCCAAAATTGACGACATCCCCTATCGGCATATCGGGATTTTTATACAACACATCCAAAATTTCCCGTTGCATATAGTAATCATTCAAGACATAAGTCTGGCCACTGGCCCCTAGAAAGGCATTGGTTCCTTTTTCGGCCGAAAAGAGCAAGGCATCGGCAAGGCTGGTGATGGTAGGCGATTCAAAAGCCCCGGTAAAACAGGTCATGCTCATAATAAAGGGATACTTGCCCTGGCTGAATATTCTCTCTACATCTTCGACGCGCAATAATCCCTTATCAGCCCAAATTCCCCCACCCCCGTGACCATGAAAATTGATTACCGCACACCCCTGGTCAAAGTATTCGAGTAAATCGGTTGTGCCTCCAAAGTAAGGATCAAAATCGACACGGTCATCCCGAAGGGTGAACAAGGCAGAGGTTTCAAATCTATATGGGGTTCTCTGTATGAGATCGAGCCCCTGATCGCGAAAGACATTCCCATTCCCGCCGATAAACAGAAAATGATTGCGCCAGGCACCACTGGGCGGATCATTCTCATACATGACAATCTTTTGAGTGATGGCGTCACACTCTTCCAATGTACGCACCGGCAAGCGGCCCAGCGCAATATCGGGAATTTCATCATCCCCTTCCAGCAAGGTATACCAGAAATCGCTTGCTGCCGCACCATGTTTGACGGTCTGGCGAAGCTTGACTGGGACAAAATCCAGTGTATCTCCCTCAGCCCCATAGCGATCATAGCACCCATCTCCTACGAGAAGCACATATTTCAGTTTTGGCGCTGCCCAGTGATCGTAGGCATAAGATAAGAACGATTTCAAGGCATAGGGACTCGGCATACCATGACCGAATTCGTCAAAGACATCTGCGATATCGACTTTGAGAACGGCATATCCCTGAGATTGCCGCAGGTCGATCAGGTTTTTCAACCCTTCGGATTCGATAAAGTCACCATGGGAAACCACGAGATAATCGGCCCGTTGCATGGTACTCGCCAGGGACGTCGTTTCATCTCGCTCGATTTTTATAGGCACCAGCTTTTGATCCCTGGCCACAGCAACATACTCGGTCGAACGGGAGGAGACTCTATCCTGAAAGGAGAGCTGCAAAGAGGTAAAACCTGTAAAATCGGTGATTTGCTCAATGGTTGCACCGAGGATTTTGCTCGAACCGAGCTTGTAGATATCTATGCGTTCATTGGTAAATCCGTCAATACGGAAGAGAAATTCCCCAAGTTCATAATCCGGCGGGACAGAAAATTTAATATAATTTTCATAGGCTCGGTACAACCGGGGATAGTCGACTTGAAACCAGTTGACCATCACAAAATCAGGCACCAGACGGTCGACATTATTGATCACAGAGAGAACATTTTCCCCGTTTTTCAAATCCGCACCGGTTAAAATATCAGAGTCATTGGTGATTTCTTTCAGGGCTTGCGCAAACCAGGATGCATCAGTTACATAGCGATCATTAACAAATACCGAAACGTCATGTGCTTTTTCATAGGAATCGGTACGGCCTCCCATCATCACCCGTACTTTGACGGGTAAAGGCGAACGAACATCCGGATGATAGGCCATGAATTCATAGTCTTTTTTACTGGCTGCGGAAATTCCCGAATCCATGAACCAGTGATCGCGCATGGAATCCGGAGGCAGGGTATGGATACGATCGAAAAAATTATCCCTCTCTACATGCACCTTTTCATAAAAAGAATAGGGCCTGCGGATATTAAAACCACCGCCGGTAACCCCTCCCTGTTCTTCGCCCATCCACAGCCCGGGCTTGTCTCCCCAGGACAACCAATAAATTCGTACATCGCCATAAGGATCCTGATACAAGTCTGGCGAACGATCCTGATAGGTCTGCCGCCGTCCGGTTCCCCAAAATTCTATATAGTCATTTTCATCAAATTGACCATCCCGCCATCCACTGACATATATGGGCACCGGTTCGCCCTCTGCTGTGAGCGACAGACTCTTGATATCCACGTCAAAAAGAGAAACTCCGGCTTGCTGCAAATCCTTACCCGTAACCCGGTAGATACCATCTTGAACGACATGTAACTTGTACCGAGGACCGGTCTGGAGAATTTCAGGTAAGGAATTCACGGTTCGCGTGGACGGGGTCAGGTTTTTATGCACCAACCGAACACCCATTGCCTGCAACACGGATGCCGTCTCTTTGGACAACTGACTGCCTTTGGTATTGGCCCCGGCAAAGGTCAATCGGACCACGAGTTCGGTATGAACGACCAATTCCCGGGATTGACGATCATATTGATAGGGAAATGTAAGCAACGTCCAAAGAGAAATTCCCTGCCAGATGTCTGGCCCTTTTAACGTAAATGGAGAGTGTATCGACCAAATCGGGTGAGAATCGGAATAGTGCTCTTTGGCCTCGCCCAGACTGTCCTCTGGCGAGCTGATCAAAGGAGGAGGGCTGGGGACTCTGTGGGATCGTATGGAAACAAGCTCGGCATTGACCTTACCTTGTAGACTGTGTGTGTGGACTTTGTAAGGTAAAGGCCCTGCCACCCAATCGGGATCTTGTGGGGAAATGCGGATAAAAGAGCCCTCAGGCGTCACCAGAGTGTCGAGAGCGGGTATGGGGGCATCGACACGAATGACCAGGACATTATCCGCAGGTTGGGCCACATCGGCCTGGCTGGTTCCGGATAATATTGTGATGATTAAAGCAAATATAAAGAACGAATCTATAAAAAATCTTTTCATAGCGAAGCGATTCTATTGGTGTTTAGCTATACTGAGATCAAATCCAGTCACAGTCATTTTAGAGCAATACAGGCATTACAGATTACGATTCCGATATCCAATCACACATGATGGTGTTTACATAGAATATCTGACAAAGAATATATACTTTATTTCAAGGAAAATGCGTACAACGATGTCAGACGTTACCATAACGATCTAATATACTCTTTTTTGAGCTCAATCTCAAAAGAATTGTTTTTATACAACTATTGTCGGGGCAGGATCATAGGATCTGCCCCGACAACGTGGACTTATTTCACCAGCATCATTTTCAGTGTACGAGCTGCCCCGGGTGTTTCCAACAGCGCAAAGTAAACCCCTGCAGCAACTGATTGTCCGCTGCCATCCCGACCGTTCCAGGTCAGGGTCAAAGTGCCTGTATTTTGCAGGCCATCGGCCAGTGTGGTGACGAGTCGACCTTTAATATCATAAATGCGCACCAAAAGATGAGCAGGTTTTTCAAGAGTTATTTTCAAAGTTGTTGATGGATTAAAAGGATTGGGATAATTTTGTTCGACAAGAAATGATTCTGGATTTTTGGCATCATTTTTCAAGACATCGGTACTGACCAGGTCGTCGATATCTCCATCTGCCAATGCAAAATCGATCCCCGAACGGGTCTCATCCGCTGAAATCGTCACCGGAACAGCACCCACAGGGATGTCAGTAACAAAAGGAATGGGTAAATGGATAGGAAGCAGAAAATTATCCACATTTGCAGGGGTCCCATAGGCAGCCATCTTGATCAACAGATCATTCATGCTGAACTGGATGTGAGCATCTGTTTCCTGATACCATTTGTCTTTGAAAACGCGGGTATCCAGATTTAAATCGAGATTACCCAGACCTCCACCGATCAGACCCAAAATATCGAGATCACCAGAGACCATCTCTGCGAGACCCAGTACACTTGCAATCAGATCCATAGAAGCGGTCAGGGAAAAAGTGCGAAGATAATATGTACCCGGTGCCAGGCCCTGTATCGAGTACTCGGCATCATCTTTTGAAGATCCATCAAGAGAGACACCTGCCAGATCAAAGCCCTTTACATGGCCATTGACATCATAGGCCATCACTGCAATGCCTTTTAACGGAGCACCGGTTATCAGATGGGTGACAGAGCCTTCAAGACATCCGGATGCCTGATTCAGTTCCAGAGTGATTTCTTTTGTCTCACCCTGTGCGAGATCGATTATTTGGCTATTGGGATCACTGAAAATCTGTCCGCCGCCCAAAAAGGTAGCCGTATAGGGCTCTAAAATGGGCAGGACCATAACCCGGTATTGGCCGGCCGGAAGGTGATCGATTCGAAACCCTCCGTTAAACTGCACGAAATCATAATTGACAATCTCTCCGGATTCGGCATTCATGGCAAAGACCGGAAACCCATCAAGCGAATCGCGACCCGCCAAATATTCTTGCGCTCCCTGCGCCAGATCCACAAATCCCTGGATCGATGCACCCGGTTCGAGAGTAAAGTTGATCCCTCCAATAACATTGCCGTCCACGACAAAATTTTGGGCATCCTCAAAAGAGGTTGTTCCATTATAAAACTCTGTTAAATGGGGATCAGAACCGGTGACATTTGTCAGTGCGAGGACCTTGAATTCACCAGGGGCAAGAGGTCCCAGCACGTAAGAACCATCTGCATTGACCTGACCAAAAGGCAAGACCGGATATCCGGATTCAGCATCGACAGCAATCAATTCGAGATCAGTTACCGGTGTGCCGTTCACTGCATCCGTGATCGAACCGTTGACATAGCCCGGATCTGCCAGTTGAAAATCCACATTTCCAGTCTGTTCAGCGACCGTAACCGGGACGGTTGCACTGGAGGTAACCTCCAATAGATTGTATACGTCCCCATAAAATTCATCGACGACCTTACCGGAATGTTTACCATCCCGTACCTCTAGTGCATTGACATCCAGCCAAAAGCTCGAAACCGTTCGCACATAATATTCGGCAGCGGGTAAACCCTGAATTTGATATCGCCCCTGCAGATCTGTCGGTGCGGCAGCGATTTGTAAACGGGTCAGGTATGGATCCTTGCCCGGGCCGCCAATGTCACTATGAACCGCCACAACAAGCAAAGAGTCGAGTGTATTGCCCTTTGAATCGGTCACCTGCCCCGAAATGGACCCACCGGGATCAAGTGTAAAATTGATATCCCGGGTTTCCTGACCAGGCCGTACCGTAACAGGGGTGGCCAGCAAGGGATCTTGCACATTATTATAAAATTCCCCCATAAAGTTGCCTGTACCGGTAAGATTGCCGAGGATATCCTGGCCATAAACCACATAATCTCCGGCCGGCAAGCCATCGATGGAATACCCTCCAAAAAGTCCCAATCCCAGGCCTCCAAAACTGGTATCCTCCAGGCTAATGGCATAAGCAATAGTCAGCGGACTCACCAAGCCCTGAGAGGGGCGTATGGTTCCGCTGATGACTCCTTGATTAGCGATTTCAGGATCGATCGCCAGGGTAAAGTCAATATTTTCTACGTTTGAACTCAAGGTTGGAATGTCAATGGGTGTTGCAGAGGTCCATTCTGTGACATTTTCATACCAGGCAGGCATATATCCTTCCACATCGATCAGTACCTTGACCGACCCGGAATAGGGAACCCGGATTTCATATTGCCCATCGGTGACATACACCATGCGTTCGACCAGAGGGATGGGGGTTTCGCTACGGGTGACAATAATCATGGCTCGTTCATCCTGAACGGGTTGGAAGCCACCTGGCATCAGAATCTGTCCGCTGAGCAACGCGCCGGGTAAAAGATCGAAATCGATATTGCGCGTAATCGCATTATTTGTGACCTGGACCAGGCTTGCCTCGCGCCAGGTTTCCAGAGACGTAAGGGGCGTGCTGACATTGTCATAGAGCTCATCGACATAAAAGCGAGACCAGGTCACCACATAGTATTCACCTGTGGGCAAGCCTGTGATCACATAATTTCCTGTTTCATCGGTTTCAGCCTGACCGGCAAAATAACCGTGCCGGTCGAATACAAATACTGCGACCGGATTTTCAGGGCTCGCCGATTGCACGGTCACGCGACCGGCAATTCCTTGTTGGTCGACGTCCTGGGTGCTGAGCCAGGTTTGCAAGTCTTGTCGTTTGTCAGAATTCGACCAAAGAGCCAAAAATTCCGGTACCAGTACATGCGGACTGGCAGGTAAAGCTTTTTGAATTTTTTTCTGTTGACGAATGGATTGTAACAGATCATTTTTCGCCTGAGCATTGATTTTAGCCAACAAATTTACATTTTGAATTTGATCTTTATTATTCTTGTCGCCGGCATGAACGGGCAGAACGAGAAAAAATGCCAAAAGAAAAACAGGTATACATGAAAAGACAGAACTCTTTGTTTTCATAATGGACCTCATTATTAAAGTAACCCAATAAACATTTTTGTAATGATCATTCATCCCCTCATTTCTGGAAAACGATGCGTTGTTCTTCCAGAAAAAAGGTATCGGATTTTAAGCTCAATTCTCTGTCACCAAACCCCATTAATCCCACCACAAAATCAAAGATACTATCCTTTCCGGATCTTCTCTCGCCATCGCCCTGTCTCGGTTGGGGACGGCCTGCAAGCCAGTCTTGCAAGTCCTTTAGAGATTCATCAGATATCGGTTGTAAAATGGCCTGGAGGGTAATAAAGTAGCCTTTTCCGGAATTGAGATCATTTTTTTCAATGATGGGCAGAGCTGGCATGACTGTACATAAATCGAGAACCGTTGCCATATCTGCAGTCAGACGATTCTGATTTTCAGATACAATGGCAAATTTTTCCTCCCAGTTGTCATAGTATACTTTTATTGATGCCACTTGCTCTTGCAGTTGATCGCTAAAGATGAGGCGTTCTTGCCAGAGTTGAATTTTATAGATGATTTCCGCAATAAATCCACGTTCCAGACCCTGAATTGTTTTTGGATCAAAAAGACCATCGACATGAAAGCTAATACATAGATCATTCTGCTTAAAAAAAACACTATCGATGACAACCTGTTTTTCGGCAGCAGATGTCAGTTGAGTAGCGAGCAGTATAATCAGACAAATACTTTTAATCTGAAACGTCTTCAAAAAATTCCCCTCGATTAGGTGTCTGTCAGGGATAAATCAAATGCCAACCATTCATCCAGGGGTCGGATTTCACGTATAAAAAAGTGGAGCGATTCTATAGAATTTTTCAAAATTTCTCTTTCGGAAGCCAGGATTCCGGAAAGCAAAAGAGTGCCATTGTTTGCAAGGCGCTCTTTGAATAAGGGCAATAAGGTTAAAAGCACCTGCCGGTTGACATTGGCAAATATCATATCAAAGGGTCGGGGCCGTAGAGCGTTCAAGTGTCCGCAAAAAGAAAAAAAACGATCCTGTACAGAGTTTTTACGAGCATTGTTTACTGCTGTCAAAGCCGCAACCTCTTCAATATCAAAACCAATCGCGTAACTGGCTCCTAACTTGAGTGCAGCGATGCTCAAAATCCCAGTACCGGTACCCACATCCAATATGCGATCACCGGGTGTTATTCTTTCTTCGATGAATTGCATAACGAGCTGTGTGGTCGCGTGTGTCCCGGTTCCAAAAGCCATCTCCGGATCCAGGTCAATCACACAGGCCGGCACCTCTTTGGGCAGGGGCTCCCAGCTGGGACGTACGAGTATCTTTTGGGTGATACGAATGCAATGATAGTTTTGTTTCCACTCTGCATTCCAGTCACGGTCAACCACCCACTCTTTGGAAATTCGGACGTGATGCGATTCGATCTGTAATTTTTCAGCCAAAAGATCGCGAAACTCTATATCAGACAAGGATAAGGCCTTTTCGGGAAAATAAGCCCGAATGACTCCGGTCGCTTCTTCCACACCTGTACATCCCAGATCAAAGAGAACCAGAGATAAAAGGTCGATCCATTCGGCATCGAGCCGGATGTGAAAACATTGCCATTTACTCTCTATATTTTTCATTCTGGTTCTCCTGCTTTCAGAAAGTAAAGTAATACAAGTTGGACAAATAAACAATATTTAGATCACAATTTTTAAAAACTGTAAAAAAAAACTCTTTTTGCTCTAAAGCAAAAAGAGTCTCAAAACCACAGCAACACAGACGATATAATTCGGGGTCCATCAGCTCCCGCGAATGGATATATTTACATCGATCATAAATTCCTTATATGAAGAATCTCCGATCAACTTGTTATGGGTTTTTCCGATCTCAAAATGAGCTCCTCCTCTTACACGATCGCTAAAGCTGTAATTTACCTGGGGTCTCAGATACCATTTTGATGTTTCGGCTGTTATTTCATAATCGCCACCAGCCCGGCTTTTGAGTGTCTGTTGTTCACTCATGCTAAAAGTGAACTGAAAATCGATGCTGTTTTTCAGGCGCATCGTATTAAATGGCCAAATTGGAATACTGAAATCACTGGATTTGGAATAACTGGCTGTCACCTGAATGTCGTTATTGGTTTGTTTTGTGCCACCGACGCCAAAGCTTTCACTCAGAGAGGTTCGTTCAGAGATATTGTATCGCATTTGCATCGAAATGCCGTTTTTCCACGACATGGTAAATCCGGCCAAAGGTCGAAACTGCGAGTCATAATCTTCTTTGGTAATAATTTCCTGGCCGTTTTCGACATTATATGTTTCGCTGTATTTACCGGTATAGCTGTGGTCGAGACTGATACGTTGGACATAATTATTGATGAACGGTAGCTTTTCAAGGCCTCCGATCCGCACCGACCAGTCCGGCAACGGAAAGGTTTCGTTTACCGTGGCATCGAAAAGATCGATCCAGGTACGTGAGCGCTGACCTGTTGTCTGCGTACTGCTGTTCATGCTGCTCATATTATCATGCTTTAACGTAATCCGAACATCCCGGCCCAGAGAAAAACCGGATGATGCGCTGATATTGGTATTGTCACTGCTCGAGTTTCGGTTAAAAGAAGCTGCGCCTACATCGACATCAGACTGTTTGAGTGTTACGCTGTCATGAAGCCCGAATTGAAATCCCCAATCCGGTATCCCGTCGATGCCATAGGCGGTCATATTCGAACGTTCATTATAGTTAATCGTAAGAGGTTCAAATATTTCAAACAGTTTGAAAAAGAGTCCCACACCGGATTTGGCATAACCGAAAATCGATTTGCCGTCATCCTCTTGCTCACCGTCTTCGCCCTGTTCACCATCCTGACCATTGGTTTGGGGGTTACGACGGGGTGCAGGTCGTCGACCGCCACGGCTGCGGCCAGTGGGTGCGCCCGGTCTATAAATTGAATTCATCAGAGTTTTGAGATTGAAATTCCCTGAAACCTGAAAATTACGGGATTGTGTGGCACTTTCATTGGCCAGCTTTTGCTGGCGGTTATACCCATATTTGAATCCGGTCGTGTAGCTAAAGTTTGTTGTAAGCCAGGAAAAGAGTTTGGGACTGTATTTGATACTAAAGTTCTGATCCACATCTGTCAGCAAGCCAAAGTTCAGATTCTTTAAATAGGCGATAACAGAATCACCAGGTACGTCACGCATATCATTGGTATACCCGCGTGAATAGTCCAGCGACAGGCTTTCAAAGATTTTTATATTCGTAGACATGTCGCGTGAGATATTGAATGAACTGTTGCTGGAAAAAATTTCGGTACCCCGCGTCAGGGTCTCCTGAGAACTCCGGGCTCCGGAAATGCCGGCACGCACCGATTGGGGTGAATAGTAAAGTTTCATATCCGACAGAATACGCGCCATTCTGGATTCGCCCAGCCAGGCAAAAGGCCGCAAATAATTATCCCGGCTGAAATTGATTCCCCAATCGACTTTGCCGGATTCTTGAATATTATCGGCCCGTTTGGTGCGGGAATCGCGGTTAAAGCTCTGATTGCGGCTATAATTGGCGCGCAGAGAGGACAGGATGTGCTTGACAATAAAGTTCTGCGATCTGGAATTGACCGAAAACCCCACACTATATCCCTGCTTTTCGCGCACAGACTCGATTTTTCTTATCGTCGTATCCGGCAAGGCATCCGTTACCTCGACGTCTGTTCCCGGAATATATTTCGGAGTGGCCTCATTCCTGGCATAGTTGAAACTCACGGGAATGGAGACACCCAGCTTTGCAGGAAGAAACTTGTCCACTTGAACCGTAGTATTGAAATTGCCACTGATCTGGTTATCTCCGTCACCGAACCGGGTCGACACATTGTGAAAATCCGCATCCATTTTATTCATTTCGCCATTGAACCGTATGAGATCGGCCCAGGTTACATCCAACCGGGCGCGCATCGCAATGCCTTTGTCTTTTTTCACATTGGACAATCGAAGTTCATTGATCCACACTTGTCCGGTAAATGGCCCTGTGGTTTCTGCTGGCATGCCCAGTTCCGAATGATGCATATTTTTTACCCCGGCGACGAGTGTGCGAACATTTCGCAGCGCGGGTCTGCCTTTGACAATCAAACGGGTGCGATCATCCAGATGTTTGACATGGATGTATTCTGTTTTTGCCGAATCTGTCCAAACCTGATATTCCGGCAGTTCCTTTATGGTAGAGAGCTCGGTCAGATCGATCTCGATATTATTTCCGATCCATCCTTCATGGATACGCTTGCGAACTTCATAATAGTTTTCTTTGTCAGCACCAAACCGCAAAAAGAATTCTACCCGGCTCGAATCGAGTGACATGTGCTGTCCAAACATGTCATGACCATAGACAAACATTTTCATGGTGCGGTAATTGATATAATCTTGTGGATCATAAAAGGTTTTTTGCAGGATGCCGCTTTCGCCAGGCAAGAGATTCTCGACATCCAAAACCAATGCCTGCTCTTTATAAATCACCTGGGTCACGCGATCTCTCTCACCGCTCACACCCGGAGGCCCGACATAATCAGGATTATCATGTGTATTCACCACGGTAGCAGTAACTTTGGGTTCCTGATCCAGACCAAAGTTTTCAGGATCATCATAATCTGAGGTCCCCATCTCTTTCCATTCACTTCCCACCAGTTTGATTTCAGCGATCTGGACGACATGTTCGCCTGATTCTTCAAATCCATCAAACCAGATACGGATATATTCCACCAGAGACATATCAGGGGTACCCACTGTGCTCAGGGTAGGCTCTAATGCATCCAGCGGAATACGATATTGACGCCACCCTTTATCCAGTTCATCAGGCAGGCCTTTTCCGCCGACCATATATTTCTCGGCGTCTTCCGAATCCCGTCGCAGAGAAAACTGATAGGAAAAATAATCGTTGCGAAAGTCCACGTCACTGTTTCCATTCATATCCTCCGAATCCGGCCGGCGACCGCCAGGATCGTTTTCATTTCCCTCAGTCCCATTGTTGCGGGTATAATCGATATCGATCTTGTTGCCAATATCGTATTTCCAGTCATCCCAGCTCGTGGGTTCACCGTAATCCTGTACCCCATTGTTATTGAGATCCCAAAAATCAGTGGGATCCCGACCCGGCATGCCGTCAAGACCGATATCCTCGCCATCATCGAGCAGGTCGTTACGATAGCTGTTTCTCAACTCATCTTCAGTGTCGAATCTTTGGTTGGGAATGATATCTTCGGAAATCTGACCGATATCGATGTGCATGGTACCATCATAGGCTCGGATCCAGACTTCAAGGAATTTCGCCTCTGTCTGATTGCGATATCCTGGCGACAGAGCCATCTGTATCCCATTCCATGAATCCTTGATATCGGCAATCGAATCTGCCGGAGTGATGTGCAGTTTAAGCGTATTCACGGTTTGAGCCACATTGGCATTCACATCCCGGGTAGGCCAGATCTCTTTGATCAGAGTGGGATTGTATGGATTATAGTAATACATCCGGGCCCGGGCAGAAAGATCCGGATTGTTATAATCGAATTTGCCATGCGGTGGTGAGGCGTAATTCCAGCTCTGCTTTGAAATGTTTATTGGTGTCTCGCGTTTGGCGGTTTCAAAATCATCGATATAGGCCACACCATCGTTATCGTCAGTATCCGGATTGTTTCTGGTGTTGGGATTGGGAATAATTTGCGCGATCTCGCCTTCGAAATTAATAGAAGACGGCGTACGTGTATCCACGAACGGCAAGAAATTGGCAAACCGGGTCAAAAAGAACGGTTTGAATGACAGACTGGTGTTGACATCCCAGATAATGTTACGCATGGGACCCTTGCCCACACGGATCTTTTGATCCAGGGTGCGCTCGTTGAGATACATCATAGTCGCACCGATAAAGCTGTCATCCCACAGGTCGTATTCGGCACGGGCTCCCATGACCGTCTTTTTATCGATCTGAAAAAGCTGATTGCTCTCATATGAAATATCGAGATTGGCATTGGCAGCTGTCGCCTGTTCGTTCAGTAATCTCAGGGTACCGGTAAAATAATCGATCGTATAATCCGAACCCCGCTGCAAACGCCGGCCATTGAGCAAGACCTCTTCAGAGTTTTCTATGATATTCATACCCAGACGATATTCTGCACTGCGGGTCTGAGATTTTACTTCCAGATAAAATTTGGATTCGGCATTGATCACACTTTGCACAGTGGTGTCATAAATGGCCGCAGCCCGCTTGTCATCAGGGTACGTGGGGTCATCGGGGTCAAAGGGTCTCAGATTGGGAAAGTAAATTTCCCCCAGAGCCAGATTGATGATATTGGGATTGTTGTCGATAATGTTATCCGGTTGGGGATCCCCACTCTCATTGACCTGATCCAGTCCGAACAACTGCAGATAGGTCATTTTTTCACCGTCAACCACAATGGTTTCCTGGGGATCACCAGAAGGGGGTTTGTAGAACAAACGGATTTCCAGACCATCTTTGGGGATATTGCGCGAACCGAGATAGTAGACATTCTTCCATTCGAGATCCCAGGTCAAATCCGACGGTCGGGGATTTTGGGGTTTGAGCATACGCAACTGTACCACATCATCCACGGTGGGATCGAAATCGATCTGGCCCCGAACCCGGCCGCTCTTGTCTCTAAAGGCAACGGCCAGGACCTCTCCGTCGCCGAGAGGCATGTTCATGCGGATAAAGCCGACCTGTTTGTCGACGTAATATTCGTCTTTTTCCAGGCGCAAAAAGTAACCGCGATAGTTTTCACTGGTGGCACGGGAGGTATCATATTCGGTGATCACCTGCCGGTCCTGATCTTCAGGGGTTGTCATCCAGGCCCAACCGCGCACGGCTTCGGCATAGGCCTGTTGGTAACGGGCTTCGGATTTATAGACCTCGATCTCGACGATTTCATGGGTGCCATCCACCAGGACTTCACCGTCTTCGTTCAGGCGATAATTTTCCTGATAAAGATCATCCAGAAAATAATAAACACCGGTGCGATACTGATAATCTTCGATGGTATTGGCTTCCTCGCTGGCTCCCCCGGACAGGCTCATTTTCTTTTTTTCGCCTTTTTCCTGGCTGGCCACAGCCGTGAATTTCAAACGCCCGATCTGAGCGGCCATCTTGATGCCGAACAATCCGCTGCTTCCGCCACCGGTTTGTACGAACCGGGTACCGGGCAAGGCCAGAGAAATATTTCCGGCTTCAATGGATTGAATGATCTCGTCTTCATAGCCCTCGTATTTGAGCATGATATTGTTTTCAAAATCAAATGCACGTTCCGAGTCCTGATCGATGCCGATGGTCACTTTATCGCCGATATGGCCCTGGACCTTGAATCGCTGCGTCTGCTCCATCTTGAAATTGTAATCCGAGCCACGGTTGATCGCGGTCTTGACCTCACTGCGCTTTTCATGCCGAAATCCGCCCTTGATATTGATTTCACCGGTCACATCCAGGCCCACCGTACCGCTACCGAAAATCTGCTGGAACGCCTTGCTCTTGATTTCCACAGGGATATCGATGCGCAAGCCCCCCCGCCCTCTGGAGCCATAGCGGGATCGCTCGCCCAGATTTGAAAAAACAGTACGTTTCCACTGGTCTTGCAGATTTTGCCGGCGGCGTTGCTGGATATAGTTATCCAGCGTCATATAGGTAGGCAGCCGGAAATGATGATCACCGATTTTTTCCACAAACTCTATATTTTGACCCGTGGAATCGAGACTGACATCGCGCTTGTAATTGCTGATGCGAACTTTAACATACTGGGAACGCAGTCCATCTTTATGCAAACCCAAAAACGGGTCCTCATCAGATAGAGGAACGCGAGGATCCTGCGGGCCGGGTACACGCATGCCAATGGCAGAGGCCGCAGAGACTTCCTGCGCGGACGTGGGACATAACTGCCCCATAGCCAGGACATAGAGAATCCCGACAAGACTGATTGTATAAATTTTGAATCGAATCATGAGAGTTTAGGAGCGCCTTGTAAAAGGTAATGTTTACATGCTCTGATCACGTAAACTCGCCATTCTTAGACTTTTGTTTTCTCTACAGTTGAATAAATCAATCAGTAACCAAGTCTTATAGGCCTCTCCTATAATTTGGGGAATTTCGGGGTTTTGTTACGGTTGCCAATGTAACCAACTCGGCAAACAATTTCAATACAAAAATTCGATATTTGTTAAAAAGTTACAAATTTCAGGCCACAAGGAACCTTTCATGATGAAAATCATTGACTCTTTACATGTTGGAGTTAAAGCCAGAAATCATTATTTTATACTCTGAAAAATAATAAAGTTCCCGTATTTTTCTTATAAAAGAAAAATTCGCTAAAAACGGAAGAAATTGTGATTAAGAATTCAAAACCTAAAAGAGAGGGTCAAAGTACCTGGATCTTGTGGAAATACCTTTTAAGGGAACATGCCGGTCCTTTTATGTTTGCACTCTCGGTCATCACGCTCATATTCTTGCTGAATCTCGTTTTTCGCGAATTGGGACGATTTCTTTCCCGTGGCCTCGGTTTTCAGGTGATAGTTGAATTCTTTTTTCTCAATATCGCCTGGATGATCGCACTGGCCGTACCCATGGCCGTACTGGTGGCTACTGTCATGGCCTTTGGCCGACTGTCCGGAGACAATGAAATCGTTGCGCTCAAATCCAATGGCATCAGTATTCTGCAGCTGCTTTTTCCTATCCTTGTGGTGGCAGGAGTGCTGGCTGTCGGCCTGGTACAGTTTAACAATGCCGTTCTCCCCGAATTCAACCATCGGCTCAAAATTCTGGCCTCCGATATCGCACGAACACGCCCCACCCTGAGCCTCGAGCCCGGCGTGTTTTTTCGCGATCTCCCACATTATTCCCTGATGGTCAAAGAGATCGAGGAACATCCCGACACCTCTTTTGTGAAATCGGTTTTTATCGAAGACAGCTCGGATCCCGATCGCGTCACTACCATTGTAGCGGATAGCGGCAAGGTCTATTTCGATTATGGTAACGGGCAACTCGTGTTTATGCTCCATGATGGTGAATTTCACGAACTCGATCTTTTGGATATGCAAAATTATCGTATCCTCACATTTCCCAAACAACGCATCACCATCGATGTTCCTGACGCGCGCCTGCAACGCAGCCGTTCAGCTCATCGCGGTGACAGAGAAAAAAGCGCAGACATGCTTTTGGCTGACATTGAGGAAAACAAGGATGAAATCCGGAAACAAAATCAACGGGTGGAATATCTGTTTTCCTTACACGTGGAAAAATATATGCCTCTGAATTATACCCCTGCCGGGCAGGCCAGCGACACCACTCTGGTACCGGAAATCGAGAAATACAAAATTTACAATCCCAATATTCATCGGGCTCTGGCCGACCATCTCAAACTGGCACAAGACCTTCAGGCGAAAACCGAACTGATCAATACGCTTGAACGGGAAAACAGCAAGCTCATGGTAGAAGTTCACAAAAAATACTCCATTCCGGTTGCCTGTATCATCTTTGTGCTCATCGGCGCTCCACTGGGCATCATGACCCGGAGAGGCAATATGGCCATGGCAGCGGGAATCAGCTTTGTCTTTTTCCTTATCTTTTGGGCTTCGCTTATGGGCGGTGAAAAACTGGCGGACAAACAGATCGTGAGCCCGTGTATCGCCATGTGGTTTGCCGATCTCCTGGTGGGAATCGGAGGATTAATTCTGGTGATGCACTCTATACGCGAAAGTACATTCATTCGTTGGGATGCATTGGGACAATGGCTAAGAAAAAGACTGGCACGCTCATGACTTTATTGGATCGTTACATTTCCAAACAATTTCTGTTCATACTCTTTTTCGCATTGATCGCCTTTACCACGGTTTTTATCATCGTGGACCTGATCGAAAACCTGGATGACCTGATCAGCCAGCAGGTGCCACTCGGCGTGGCCATAGAACTCTATCTCTATTCCTTGCCGTTTATGGTCATTCTGATTCTGCCGGTGGCCATGCTCCTGGCCAGCCTGTTCAGTGTCGGCAATATGTCCCGACACAATGAAATCGTAGCCATGAAATCCGCCGGTATCAGTTTGTATCGTATTTTGCTGCCCTTGTTCGTTATCGGCTTTTTGATGAGCCTGGTCGCTCTGGCCTTTGGCGAGTATGTGGTGCCCCCGGCCAGCGAACGGTATGCCTATCTGAACGACCAATATCTTGAAAAACACCGTGAAGCGTGGCGCAAGCGCATCGATCAACCTTTTGTACGCGATCATCAGAATCGCCTGGTCAGCATGCGCTATTTCAATACTGCCCGCAATATCGGCTATTTTGTCTCGATCCGAAAATTCAAAGACCAAACCTTGCTCTTTCGTATCGACAGCCGCAAGATCACCTGGCAGGACAGCACCTGGGTTTTGGATCAGGGGTATATTCGCAATTTCGACGATGGCAATGAAACCGCCACTGCGTTTACGAATTATAAACTCGACAACACCAATCTCGTACCGGAAGACTTTGCACGGTTTCTCAAGGAACCGGAACAAATGTCCTATAAAGAGCTGAGCCTGTTCATCAAAGAGGTCGAGCGCAACGGCAGCAAGCCCGACCGATGGCTGGTGGATCTCTATTTAAAAATCGCCATTCCGTTTGCCAATCTGATCATCGTGCTCTTTGGCGCTCCCCTTTCATCACCCAAACGACGAGGAAGCACAGCCACCGGCTTTGGCATCAGCCTGGCGATCTGTTTTATCTATTTCGGCATTGTCAAAACCGCCCAGGCCATGGGCCAGGCCGGCACCCTCGACCCCCTCTTTGCCGCCTGGATCGCCAACATTCTCTTTGGCATCGCCGGCGTGATTGTGCTGGTCAAAGCCACACGGACATAAAAAAAGGCACGTGCCGAGCCGTCACGTGCCTTTATAAAGAATCTGCAGAATCGAATCAAAAGGTCAGGCCTACGGAAAACCGCTGTACGTAATCGAGTAATCCGAATTCTGCGTACGCATAGTCGAGTTTCAACAACATGGAACTGCCGTAAATGCGGTAATGGATACCACCGCCAACAGTCAATCCCTCCTCAGACTCTTCCCTGAACAATTGAGCATACCCGGCACGAACGTAAAATGTTTCATTCAATGCCACTTCGGTCCCCAGATTCAGGCTTTCGGTATTGTCATTGGGATGCAAGGCGTCGATGGCATAGGACCACCTGAGGCTGTTGTTCTCGATAATTTCTCCGGCCACTCCGACACGAAACAACAAAGGCAATGGAAACGGATCGGTCTCATACAGGGCATTGACAAACTGTACATTGCCCTGGTTGAATTCATCAGGATCCTTGCTGAATCTCAGATCGCGTCCTTCCATGCGCAGCTCACCACCAAAATTGCTGATGGTAGCACCGAGACGCATGCCATTGAAAAATGGGGTGACAAACAAGGCGCCGATATCTCCGGCCACAGAGCTGGCACTCTCGTGCCAGATGCGCTGCTGGATATATTTGAGGCTGGCACCAAAGGAAAACTTGTCCGTCAGCCGGCGAGCATAACTGAGGTGCACCGCCAGATCAGAGGCATCCCAAAATTCACCGGTGCCTTCCGGTTGATCCACTGTTCGCACCAGATCTTCGGGAGTGGTCAAGCTCGTGATGCTGGCAGCCAGAATCCCAATATTTCCCAGCTCGGTGGCAAAGGCAATATGATTGAAATTCATCCCGGCCAGCCATTCATTATGGACAAATTCCACATCCCGCCCCGTGATGTAACCGAGACCGGACGGATTCCAGTGAATGCTGCTCAGGTCTCCCATCATGCCGGCATAGGCACCGCCCATGGCAGTTGCTCGGGCATCGACACCGATTTTCAAAAACTGCGCTGCAGCAGTACCGGTTTTGGTCAGAGTCTGAGTATTGTCGATCTGTGCAAACGCCGGTACCGCAAAAACAAAAATTAAAGCGAAAATTCTTTTCATAAAAACATTCCTCCGTGCTGTCGTATCTCTGCGGACTCTATTTGATGACCGCAAAGCGTCCGATTTTCTCACCTAGCGGACCTGCATCTACATGATAGATATATACACCAAAGGCCACCGGAAAATTGTCCTTTGTGGTCAAGTCCCAATACTCTTTACCGTCATCCATTGCTGCCGAATGATGGAGCGTTTCCACCAATTCGCCGCTCACCGTAAAAATACGGATGGTGCATTCACGCGGCAGATGATTGAAATAGATGCGACGAGGTCCGCGATCGCGGGGATTCTGCAGGTCAAGGGGCTCGATCACATTGGTCGCCACATAGGGATTGGGGACCACGGCGATCTTGTCGAGATCCAACTGTCCCTTGTCCTGATCGATATAAGAGGCTCGCGTACTGAACTGATAAACATCATCCTGCGTATAAGGACGGGTCGTGGCAATGTAATACACATCTCCCAATCCTGGTGCAATAGCCTCCTCTTCTTCCGGAGGTTCAAAGGTCAATTCCCAGGTACTTTCCAGTCCCTCGTCACCTTTGAGAATGATTATCCGCTCTCCGGGTGACCACATGCTATCCCGTGTGGCACTGACTTCGAGAATGACGATGCGCATCTGCTTGGGTACGCGTCCCTGGGTGACATCCCAGACCTGAAAATCGGTTTTGATATAACCGAATCCCTCACGGGCGCTGCTGTCAGCGATATCGTCGAAAAAACGGACTTCAAAATCAGCCGGATATTTATTACGATCAAGATTATTGAATGGTTTGACAGTCGCTTCCCAGTTGCTTTCACTGGACGGCGTCCATCCCATGCGTTCCTCTTCCAACTCGAGTGGCTGATCCTGCACAAACACTTTCATACCATCGAACACCGGATTGGCTTCTTCAAAGTCAAGCAGAGTACTTTCCCAAACCGGATAATATTGAAAGGTCGCCTTGTACATGACACCATCCTGCATGGCCCCGCCGGGAATGGGCCGGAGTTGTCCGCTCTCGGTCAACAGCTCATAGTCGGTTCCTTCGGTAAAAGCTCCCCCGCCTCCGGCGTCTGACAATGTCAGAGTACCAGGCTCGATATGCTTTTTCGAAAGCTGTGTAAACTGATCGATCCGGGCCATAAACTCTTCCTCGACCGGCTTGAGATCCTTGACCGAATAGCGCACAGGCTCTTCCATGAACTGTATCTCAAAAGTGTTGTCATCCTCGACCATCCGAGGATCGATGACCTCGACCTTGACCGGGCCGGTCGCTACACCCTGGATATGCGATATATTGTTTGCCCCTCCGGCCTGCTCGAGCGTTCCTTCAACATATCCCGCAGCCGGAGAGCGCGGCACAATCTGAATGGTATTGACATCGAGAATATATTCATTGCGTTCAGGATCCACCGTGATATTCTTGGAACATTCAGCCGGAGCAATGCCCAAACTGTCATCGCCATGGTCATAGGACACCACCGCATAATAATAGGTCTGGCCATTGATGACATTGTTGGAATCGACATAGGCATGCCGCAACCCGGTATTGTTGCCGAGGTTATAAGACACACCTCTGCCGGCAAAAATAATATCACTCAATCCCTGATAGTCATTGATCAAATCAAACCGGGCCGGTGCCCCGTTGGGAGCCCGCAAGGGCTGAAACAAAAAGCTCGTGCCATTGGCATCGGTAATGGTTTGCTGATCTGCAAACTGGGGATCGGTGCTGCGATAGATCACATAGCCTTCAAAATCATTCTTTTGCGAAACCGGATCAAAAGACGACTCGGCCACATCGTCCCAGTACAGAGTCACTTTTTCATCACCAGGAACCGCGGTCACATTGGGTTTCTGGGGCGGTTTGGCAAACTGGTAATTGATCTCATAGATCTGCTGCGCCGTGAGTGCGTTCAGTGTAAGATCGTCATAGTTCTGACCGACCAACAGACCGATGGAGAAACGGCGCGATTCGCCGGCCGGCAGGTCGATTTCACCGGAACCGTATAAAAAGACATTGTCACCGGCCTGTTCCGAGTTGGCGGAATCGAATTTGCCGGGAGTCAGGAAATTGCGATACACATAATCGTCATTGGATATGCGGTTCTGGGAACTGAATGGCGGCGCCGCAAAACTGGTCAACCCGATCATATCGGATTCGTCGAGATCGGTCCATTCGAAATTGGGCTCACCGGGACGGCGCACATCAAACTGCACACCTGCGGTGGGCAACCCATCGCCTTCACCCTCATCACCGGTATTGGGCACACCATCCATGCCGACATCGTGTAACTCGGGATCCCAATCGCCATCGTCATCGATGCCGTTTTCCTGGCTCTCGTCGATCATGCCGTCATTGTCATTGTCGATGCCATCGTAGGGATTACCCGGACTTTCGAGAAATTTGTAGCCAAAGTATCCGGGAGTTTTGCCGGCGACATCGGCTCTGCCGTCTTCATCCCAGGCATAGACCATTTCCAGAGACGTGTCGAAAAAGGCCAAATCGTCGGTATAATTGGCCGGCCCCCCGACATGGGGATCGCCCCACATTCCAAATACGACATTTTCCAGATCTTTTTCACTCTTGTTGGTGACTTTGTAAATCAAAAAGATGATATCTTCAGCCAGCGGATTGGCCCACTGGTAATAGCGGCACTCGACCTCGAGGCCCAGGCCACGCCGGGTGGAATCGTTTTCAAAGGGATAGTATTGAAATTCTTTGTTCTGGCGGTCATCCACCACGAAAAAGGCTTCCATGTCGGCATTGGAAGATCCCTGACCCAGGGCACCGGGCCAGACATATTTTTTCAGGTTGGGATTGTACCATCCTTCCGGCCAGCTGTCGGGTTTGCCGTCGCCATCGCGATCGATGTCATTGGATGTCGGAATACGATCGCTGGTAGGATCCGCATAAGGCACCTGGCCGTCATCGCTGAATTTCAGCGGTTCCCATCCCCAGAACTCTGATCCATCGGGTGACACCTCACCGCCCAATGACACCAGACCATCGCTGATGACGCGTGCAGCATAGACCGTATCGCCGTTGGCATCGATGACAGGGATTCCGTTTTCGTCTGTCATGATATAGGCATCGCGATGGCTGCCTTTGGGCACCTCTACCTCGGCACAGATAAAAGGGGCAAATTCATATCCATACCCCAGACCTTCCCATACAATATCGGTGGTGCGGTTGCCGGGATTGGAGATGGATCCATAGTTCCAGATTTCTGAGGTGATCTTGTTGCCGTTCATCACGGTCTTTTGACGACGCAGGATCTGTGGATCTTCCTGAACGCCTTTTTGCAGCCGGCGTTCACGCCAGCGGTAATAATCATCATATTGTGATTCGGACCACTCTTTTTGAGGTCCGTTTAGATAATATTCCAGACTGCCTTTCTTGAATTGGCCGGAAGCAAAGCCTGCTGATCCGAGTACCCATCCGATAAACAGCCATAAAAACAATTGTCGTATCATTATTCTATCTCACTGTTTGGTTAGAACTCTAGAGAAACTCCTGCCTGTACCAGTCTGGGTGCACGGTAATAATGGGGACGAGTCTGATACTCTTCCCAGGTATGCACACCCGGTTCACCATAATGCCGAATGAACTCTTGGGTCTCTTCGGCACTTCGATTCCAAAATGTATAGCCTGCACGTCCGGTATCATCGAATACATAACGTTCGTTAAGAGTATCGAACAAATTGAAGGCTTTGACAAAAAAGACAAAACCGATTTTGCCCATGCGGATATTCTTGTACGCATGCAAGTCCACCGTACGCTGCCAGGGCTTGCGTTCGCTGTTGGGATCGGGCACATAATTGGCAAACGGAATCACCGGCGTATAAGGCCAGCCGCTGCTCATGCGTCCGATAAAGCTGATGCCCCAGCTGCCGGGCTCGCTCAGGGTCACTGTGGCATTGAGAATATGGCGCTGATCCCAATTCAAAGGAACGATACGTTTTTCTTCCTCGACGCCGGAAATAGCGCTGAAAAAGAAAGCACCCGATCGCACATCATTGCCGTCGGTGCGCTGAAAGGTGTAATCCAGCCAGGCCGTGATCTTGCTGGCCGCATCATGGCGCTTGGTCAGTGAAAACGTGATTCCCTTGACCGCCCCATAATCTTTATTGAGAAAAACATTATAGGAAGACGGGCCGAATTGAGCCGATTCATAGCGGATGCTCTGCAAGGCCAGCAGATCCCGGATATCTTTGGCAAACATGCTCACTTCCAGAGCAAGATAATCATCCAGCTGTTGTTGCAAGCCGAATTCATAGATCACGGTCTTTTCCGGTTTCAGATTGGCATAGCCGATCGAAGGCGAGGTGCCCGCACCGAACACATCTTCCAGATAGAGCCGTCGCAACGGCGGCATCTGATAGAAATGACCATAGGAAAAGTGCAAAATACCCCTGTCTGTAATCGGAAAGGAAACGCCGAGTCGAGGCGAAACCATTTGCTTGGGATCGGCCTGTTTGCGTTCGCTTTGATCCGGACGCACCAGATCGACGAGGTATTCAGCCTGCGGATCGAAATAGTCATAGCGCACACCGGCATTGATGATCATGTCCTCGTATTCGATCTTGTCCTGTACATAACCGGAGAAAAAGATCGCTTCATTGTCATAAAACACATGACTGGGCGATTCGTTGGCCGGCTTTACCGTGGGCTCACGATATTCCTGATTGTCGTAAAGTACCGTGAAAATAGTTTCATTCAGATCATCGATGCGGGCCATGACACCGGTTTTGATTTCATGCCGCAGATTGATCTGGCTGGTAAAGTCAAAGCGGCCGCCGCGTGACTCGGAATCACGGTAATTGTGTCCCATTTGCATGCCGCCGAAATTGAACGTGGCAGAAGTCGGTGTTCCGCGTACACGCGTGGTGGGTACATACCGGGGATCGAGCGGATCCTCGAATTTATAAGATCTGTAATCCGTGGTACTGTAAAAGAGATTGGCTTCATAAAAGCTCTTGCCAAAGACATGAGAGAATTTGACCGAATAATTGTAATTATCGGAAAAATAATTCAGTGTTCCTTCGGGATTATAGCGATAACTGTGCACATAGGATTTAGACTCGCCATTGTCATAGAGCATCTGACCCGACAATTTCATGGAAGGGTTGATGCGCCAGGTGAGCTTGTGCATCATGTTCATGTCTATGGAATTGTTCATGGGGACAAATTCATTGTCACCCCCCAATTCGATATACCAATTGTCGGAATCCCGAAAATCAGCGGAATCAGCAGGAAGGTGTTCGCGTTGTCCGTAAAGCCAACCTTCGTTGTCATTATACCGGATACTGGAATTAAATGTGAGCTTTTTTCCGGTCAAGGGAATCGGACCGTTGATCGTTCCTTCGACCACAGAGTTGGCAAAGGGTTCGACATCGCCGATATGGTAAAAAATATCTTCATCATTGGAAATATAATCACCGGTATAATAAGAGAGACTACCGGAATAACGATCCCGGCCCTCTTTGAGGCGGATATTGACAATCCCGCTCATGGCATTGCCGTATTCGGCATTGAACGCGCCGCTGACCACCTTCATCTCTTCCAGCGCCTTGTTGGATACGTTGGTGGCCAGACTGTTGGTAAAAAACGGATTGGTCACCGGCACACCATCGACAAAATACCCGACTTCGGTAGAGCGTCCGCCTCGTATATGCAGGGCTCCGTCAGCACCCTGATTCACACCGGCCTGGGTCGTCAACACACCGACAAAACTTTCCACCGGCAAGGCCCGGATCTCTTCGGCAGTGGTGGTTTTTTGTGAGGCGGTGAGATCTTTTTGCACCAGTGGTCGCTCGGCCACAATGGTCACCTCTTCGCCGGCAATCACTTCCTGAGACAGAGAAAAATTCTGTCGTGTGGTTTGATCGATACTGGCGCGCACATTTTCGATATGTGTGGTGGCATATCCGATATAAGAAGCGCGCAGCGTATATGTTCCGGGAGGAACGTTCAGGATCAAATAATTGCCATCGATATCCGTGGCCGCACCCATGGACGTGCCTTCGATTAGCACATTCACGCCGGGTAACGGATCACCGGATTCCTTGTCGATCACACGCCCGACAATCTTGCCGGCCGCAGCCCACAAAGGGCTCGACACCCATAACAGGATAAGAAACAAGGTCAACCCTATTCTTCCCCGATTCAATCTTTGATTCATACCTTTCTCCAAATCATACCTGTCTGTTCTCTATAGTGCTACAACCTCCCCGGAACCCAAAAGTTTCGCACTTTAGGATCCTGGGGAGGGTGCAGCAGCAAGATACGACTGTAATGTACATGTAATAATGCCTCGTCGTGTCAACCACGCCCGGCGAGGCAATAATAAAAGGATTCGGCCCCTGTGGAGCCGAATCCTGGAATAACATTATTTAACCAATGTCATACGACGGGATTTGCTGAAATTACCGAATTCAAGCGAGTAAATATAAACACCGGTCGCCACACGGCTACCCGCGTCATTCAAACCATCCCAGACCACCTTATGCTGTCCGGCAACCTGCAGCTGATCATCCACCAGGGTGCGTACCAATTGTCCCATGGTGTTATAGATCTTGAGCGAGACCTGCTTGTTCAACGGCAGATCATAGCTGATGGTCGTGGTAGGATTGAACGGATTGGGATAATTTTGTTCCAGAACAAAATCATCAGGCGTGACAAAACGAACCTCATGTCGTTCCACGGCTGTGGCAGGGCCGGTAAATTCAAAGCGCATCACCACAAAATTCTTGTCATTGGCGATCTTGGTTTCCGTGGTATCATAATCTCCGGCAACCGGATCCCAGGTAATATTGGTTGTGGTTACGCTGTCGGTATTTGACTGAAAACTGGCCAAAAGCTCATATTGATCATCATCATCAAAATCGATGGGTTGACCCATAGTGTGAGCTTCTACCTTGGACGCAAACCGGGACGTATTGCTGTAATTGGTGGTGATAATGCCGGCAGAATCTTTGACCACGATATTCTGAATATCATTGGGCTCACCGGTATAGATCACCTCGGTCATATAGCTCATCGGATCGCGCGGATTGTCGCCCATGAGTTCAGCGCTCACGATGGTTTGCGGAAAGCTGCCGCCGCTGAGCACATTGGCTCTACCATCCTGATCGACATCGAACACACTGGCATAAAACGGTGCGAATCCATCCACGACCTTGACCATATGGTTCTCATCGATGGAAAGAACATCGTCTCCTGCTTCATAGTCGAGCACCCAGAGATCACCGGTATAATAATTGGTAAAAAAGGCTTCATCGTCGCCATCACCATTGATATCACCGGCATCGCCACCGAACAAGGATACATGGTCATCAGGATAAGTCGCCTGAAGATTTTTCGTTGCAGAGCCGGTATCCGGTGCAGCATAGGTATCGGCACCGAGAACATCGACATTATAGAAATTAAAGTAATTCCAGGTATGGTTGACCAGTTCGTAAGACCCGTCTCCGTCCAGATCAGCGGGCAGGACTTCATACGGCGAACCGCCACCATAATTGACCCGGTCGACAAAGAATTCGGTGACCCAGGTTTCAAAACCACCACCTGCAGCTTCAAATTCAATGTCACCTTCAACAGAGGTTACCAAAGTACCACGCTGCCCCTCACCATCATTGCGGCGAATCGCTATTAATAGTTCCTGTTTGCCATCCATGTCCACGTCAGCTACATTGATAGCTTCATGGTCACCTCTAAATGCGGTATAATCTTGTGGGCAGCAAACATTAATTTCGCTGTTTACAACCGAAGAATAGATGGTACCGTAATTATCGCTCCCTACAACACCATCCCATTCAAAGACATACCAGCCGGACGGTTCTGAAGCCAGCGGGAAAACGATCTCCCAACGGTCATCACCATCCAGATCAGAGACCGTTACAATTCTTGGATTAGCCCAGCTGGAATTTACCTCTTGCCTGTTGTTCAATGTGTCGATAGGTGACTCCCAAACCATTTCAAACACATCAGCTGCCATGTTATACTCGAAAACAAATACACGATGCCCTTCATAGTCGGTAATAATCATTTCCTTGGCACCATCCTGATCCAGATCAAAGCCACCGATCACGGTACGGCTGTTGCCACTCGGATCTGTAGCATAAAAGTCATCGATTTCTTCATGCTGCAGAGTATTCATGGTTTCCCAATTTTCCGGGGTGCTTTCGGCGGTTTCGGGGCTATACTCCAGCACCACAAGCATAGGCTGGCCTTCTTCATCGGCCCAGAGATTGGTGACCACGACTTCTCTGAATCCGTCGCCATCCAAATCGACCGGACTCACTTCCACCGGGTACCAGCGTTCCTGAGGGGTGTCACCGGAACTGTCCAGGATGATCGACCAGTCATAGCTGGCAGAGTCGGCCGGGGAACCCAGTTCCTGATATTCGATGCGCGAGACTTTTTCATCACGGCCCCAGGTTCCGACAATATCGGGACGCCCATCTCTGTCGATATCGCCCACGTCACCACCGCGGCTGCGTTTGGTATCGGAAAAGGTCCCCACAGTGACCACGTCATCCATGGTCAGGGCACCTACATCATCGGTGTCATCTATAAAATAGAGCTTGCCATCGCTCATGACAAACCAGGCTTCCAGCATTTCATCGCCATCCACATCCTGGAAAGCGAATCCATTGGTATCGGTTTCACCCGGATCGTCTTCTTCGAGTTTGGCCTGATTGATATCGGTAGCCAAGACATAAGCATCCGGACCGGCGGATTCGAAAATGGTCATGCTCCAGAGATCCCAGGTGTTGACCCAGACTTCGGGATTGCCGTCACCATCAAAGTCCACGATATCCACATCGTAAACGGCACCGCCGTCGAGCAGTCCTTCACCGGCTTCGCTGTCCATGAATTCGACCTGAAAGGCAGCAAAGGCATCGAGACCATCGGTGGCCAGAGAAATGACCACGAGCTCACGGGTGGTGCGGGAGACGGCTGCCAGTTCGATCTCACCATCACCATCCGCATCGCCGAGTTTGAATCCGGCCGGACGAAAATCCAGCTCAGGAGCCATGCCAAAGTCATAGGTCAGCGTCGGAGAATCCGGGAACATGCCGGATTCGTCTTGCTCAAAGACAAACAATTTATTCGGCGAATCAATGGTGGGCACACCAAAAAAGATTTCCCAGAGGCCATCTTGATCCATGTCGCCGTATTCAAGAGCCGGAAGTGAATTGGACAGCTCTGTCATGGAATAATGCCAGACATATTCATACGTGTCATTCGCAACAGCTTCATAGAGAAAAACGTCCAGGGTTCCCTCTCCCGGACCTTCAGGGGCAAGGGTTTCATCGGTAGTAAAAAGGATTTCACGACGACCGTCATTGTCAAAATCCATGCCGACGCGGACGCTGCGGGCGCCAAAGCCGGGTCCGAGCTGGCTAATGACTTCATCGGTACGGGGATCCAGGGTCCAGGAGACTTTGAAACCAGGACCGGTTTGTAAATCTGCAGCCTGAACCATTGCAGGTAAAGCAAAAGTAACGGCTACGAGTGCGGCAAAACAGATTGTTAGCCACTTTTTCATAGGTGTTCCTCCCTGTTTGTTTGGGTTGTTATGGGTTAGCAATCGAAAATCTGACTATCACCTCCTAATCACAAACTATTTATTTATTTTCAAAAATGAAAAACACAGTTTTACCGTAGAGGTAACACTATTATGAGTCGGACTATTTCTTTTTTCTAGTCATCAGCCCAGAGTTTCAGTTCATGCTCACCCGGTTGCAATTCAAATTGCTGTTTGGGATGGTCTAGTTGCAGGACAACCTCACAGTTTGTTTTTACCGTAATTTTTCGGTTCGGGGCTTTGGAAATGATCATATCGATCCGATTTTGAAAATCCGGGCCCCATTGTAGATTTTTGATACCGTGCTCATCGGTTCTATTCAAACTCCATTCGATTGTCTTTTCAGGAGCCTTGACCCTGATACCCAGCACGTTTTCAATGAACAAGGTGATGGGCGTCAGGCCGGACCACCCCACGAAATTCCATTGCGAATGACTGCCCGGTTCTCCGATATTGACCGGACTGTAATTTTCATAAATCGTACCGCTCTGAATCCAGGCCATATACATGCTCAACAGATGCTTTTCCGCAATCTGGTATGCGAGGGAATCCTGACCGTATGCCTCCAGCCCCCAAATGACCATGGCGTTCATCGCAGGCATCACAGATCCGTGCCAGCGCTCTCCATAAATCGAAAATCCGTCGGTGTTCTGTCCGCCCATGCTCGGCACCCGGTGCGGCGTGTTAAAGTTATATGGATCATTCAGGGCAGCTAAGAGTCCGGTCAGATGTTGTTTTTCGCTGACCCGGGCTAACAAGGGCCAGAACCCGCTGATCATCCAATGGTTATAAAGATAATCGCCGTGCAGATCGACATAAAATTGATCCGATTCAAGCCACAGATGATCATTCAGAGCACGGCTCAACTGAGCGTGCTCCCGCTCGTATTTTTGGGCCATGGACAAATGACCGAGCACCTGTGCCATTTTGCTCAGATACCGGGCGTTCATGGCCTGTTGCGCGGTCAGATCCACGATATGATCGGCCAGAACCGGACGGTTCCCCATGCCATTAAAATTCCAGCTCGTGCGATAGAGGCCATATTTGCCGGCATGCCGCGATTTCACGGCATCATAAAACCGGTCCAGAACCGGCACCACCGTCTCTAATCGGGCCGTATCGGCCACATGCTGAAAATAATGCCATTCGGCCAGGGTGAAAACCGGACCCATCAAGCGATCAGAGCCCTCATAGCCCCATTTGTAAGGGATGTATCCATCCTCGTGCTGTTCTTTATAAAACTGATCGATACCGGTCATGGCACTCTTGATCTGTGGATGGCAGTTTTGCAAATATTTGCCGTACAAGGCCGTCCAGATCAAATGCCAGTAATCCGTGCCATTTTCACTGTTCCCGTCAGAAAAGGTCTTGCCCAAAGAGCATTCGATGGATTGCTGATCAGCGATTTGCCAGGCAGCATCATAAAGTTCGAGCCAACCCGTTTCTGCCGGCAATACCGGCCGTGGCAACCCTTGCCGCCAATCCTGTGCCCCGGCCATTCCGGACGATACAAGCAACCCGGCGATTAAAATCGCATAGGTCCGAGATGATATTTTGCAACGTTTCTTCAACGCAGAGGACGCTGAGAACAAAGAGCTGCGCAGAGATATATATGAGACCAGAAACTGATGAATAGCATGCGTTGAGTTATTTTTAACTATATAGCTCATCTTTTCTCTGTGTTCCTCGGTGGTTATCTCGCTATTCTGGCTTTCGCTGTGTTTACATACTTTTCGTATGGTTGTAAATACCAAGTTAACTTAACTAACAAACCCTACAAGCCGATTAATTGCGTCTGCAATAGAATGGGACCTTTTTGGGATTGATTCAAGGTAAAAGGAATCCCGGTCTCGTGACCCGAGGGCAGAGTCAGACGAAGCATATAATCGCCACAGAAACCTCTGAACGAGGTTTGGCCATCGGCATTGGTCTCGATATCGGTCCGGGTCATCCACTCGTTTTTCAGCAAATTCTGTATCCGGTGATACATGGGTTTGAGTTCATGTGCCGAACGTCTTTTCCATTCGATGGCGGAACTCATAAAGCCCCAAAAGAAAAAAGCTTCTACAGCCGGATGAGAATAGGCCACGGTTAAAGTATTGGATACATATTCAGCCTGCCGTTCATCGATCTCTTGCTGATCCATTCCCTGCTCTTGCAGCCACCCGGTTTTAGCCCAAAACTCGGTAATATGCAGCGGCAAACCGGCCTGCGCCATCTCGTCATAAAACGCCAACTGATCGTCCTGATTGACCCAACCGCCGATATGGCTCTGCAGTCCCAGTGCATCCGGAGGAGAGCCCATATCGATCAAGCGCCGGGCAATGTCGAGATATCGTTTACGCTGCAGTTTACAAGTCACCACTGTGCCATCCGGCGCTGTCGGAGGCCCCTTTTCGGATTCCTGGATCAATCCATAGTCATTGATCAGATATTTGGCATCCGGATCTTCATCCCGTGCCCAACCCAGCACCCGGGCAACCATTTCAGTCACATTTTCAAGAGTTTCCAGATATGGCCAATGGCGCCGGTTCAGATTTTTAAATGCCGGTTCCCACAGAATTTCATTCACGGCATCCCACATTTTCACCTTGCCCCGAAAACGGGACACGAGATCGCGGACACGAACCTCGGCAAACTTGTATTGGGTCTCAATGTCGTATCGCTTGACCCATTCGGGCACACATTTGGGAATAGACCAGAACAACGGATGGCCTTTGGCCAGCATATTTTCGCTGTTGATCCAGTCCACGGCATAAGCAAAATCATCGAGTTGCTGGCGGCCCTGAATATCCTCAGTCTTGGGGCCGTCATTACGCGGCCGTTCGGTCCAGTAACACAGGGCATTGGCACTGTTGAAGACATTTTTGAATCGATGGCGCCAGTAAAATCCGAGATCGGCTGCGTGCTCGTCGAATCGATAAAATTCCTGCAGCCGCCACAGCTGATCGCCGACCGGAAATTCATTGCGCATCTGAACGACCCGGGCCTTGATCTGAGACAGAGGATCTCCCTGTGCGTCCGTTAGAATGATCTCTTGATCTTTCTGCCGGATCTGCCTGATGCGTTGTCCGGCTCTGGCGGCGACTCGTGCAGACGCCTGAAAATCGTACGGTCGTTGCGCACCCTCCATACGTCGCCACTCTTCGCCCCGTATCACCCCCCTGGTATCCTGCTGCAGGGATGCCCAGGCACTGCGGATTCCATAGCCCCCGCCAAGAGTGGCCAGGAGACTTTGCATAAATGTCCGGCGGCTAGGAATCATCATTACCCAATTTTATAAGCTGAATGACTGTTGTCCATAAACCAATAGCGACATCTTTTTCTTTACGTCGTGGCGTCCTTGCATGATCATTTTTGGCATCGCAGATATACAAGATCATGCTGTATTGGACGAGCATATAAACGAATATATATTATAAACATAAAATATATAAAAATCAAGTCTCAGCTAGGTTTTATCAATTGTAAAAGCCCGGGCCGGATTGTCAACCGTCAACGTTTGGATGATATCCCGTCTGATTCCGGCAGAGGCCATTTCCTGCACGAATTCGCCAAACAGATAGGTATAGGGTTTGACCTCTCCGCCGCCGGGTTCGCCGACGCGATACCATCCCCGATCCATAGAGAGCAATAATCGATCTTTATATCCCTTGTCCAGCATTCGTTGTATCAACTCGATATGCTTTTGCGGTTCCCATGAGCCGATATTATCATATTCCACCCAGGCCCCGCGCGCGGCGATCTTTTCATGAAAGGTGACATCTTTTTCAGAGTTGGCATGCACCACGATCAGGGCATGCGCCGGTGTGCCTTCCTCTTGCAAGATATCCAGCATTTGCAGAGCAGCCGGGCCATGGCCGGTATGGCAGGCAATGGCAAGTCCGGTAGCATTGTGCGTCCGGCAGGCAGCCCGCACGATCTTTTCCTGCGTGGGCTTTAATAATTCGCGATGCACCGCGATCTTTATGAATCCCGGTTTGATGGGGGTGCCGTCGATACCATATTGCCATTCAGCGATCCACTCTGATGCGATTGCATCGGCGTCACGGTCAAAGACGCGCTGCGGCAGATAAGGCTCTTTGTAGAATCCGGTATTGGTGATGATATGCATTCCCGTGGCACGGGACAATCGTTCCAATATCCCGACATCGCGCCCCAGATAGGCCGGCGTGCAATCAAAAAAGGCCTGCACGCCCTGATCCCGGATCGCCTGCAAATAGGGCAGCATGGTCTCGACAACCTCCTGGTCATCCCAGCGATGCGGCCCGGTCTGGTCGGCGCCGATAAAGTCTACCATAATATGTTCGTGTGGCAAGGTCTTGCCCAGGTCAGATGCAAGGATCGGCCCCAGCACGGTCATGATTTTTGCAGAGGTGGATGCGGATTTTTCACCACATCCGGGCACCAGAGTACTCGCGGTCAAGGCTGCCAGGGTTTTCAGAAACCTTCTGCGGTTTGGGTCAGTCAGATTAAAATTTGCATTCATAAGGGTCTCCGCTGATATGTTTTCATGATTTTTTTCACCCATGCGTTATTCAAAATCCAAAAGCTTCATTTCAGCGAATCAGGCTGATGTAGACTGCCGACGGGCCGTTGTCCCTGCGGACCAGGTTGTTGCAGAGTGCTGACCGGCCGTCGTCTCTGCGGACCAGGTTGTTGAAGATTGATGACCGGCCGTCATCCCTGCGAACGCAGGGATCCATAGCTATGGGCGGAAACAAAACAGGATACCTCAACCGGCCTTTTTGCGAGGAACAAACTCTTGATCATTACAGTCCGGATCGTTTACACACCTCATACTCGGCTCATTCCAGGCGGTTTTCCCCAGCACTGGATTCCTGCTTTCGCAGGAATGACGCCCCGATACTATTCCGCAATAGCCTGCGTTCACAGGAATGACACCCCGATACTATTCGGCAATAGCCTGCGTTCGCTGGAATGACAATCGATGTCTAATCTGCAACAACCTTGTTGACCTGGAAGGACATCCTTTTTGATTCGTGCTCTCGACGTCATCCCTGCGAACGCAGGGATCCATAGCTATGCGCGGAAACAAAACAGGATATCTCAACCGGCCTTTTGGCGAGGGACAAACTCTTGATCATTACAGTCCGAAACGTTTACACACCTCATACTCGATTCATTCCAGGCGGTTTTCCCCGATAAATTTAAAAATAATCCGGCGCATTGCCCGGTCGCCATTTGATGTTGCAGCCCACCGAGGGGGTTTGTTCGGACTCTGGGACTCGCTTGCCCTGCAGCAACAGATCCATAGCGCGTTTCAGGTCCTGGCCGGTGACAGGAAGAGCATTGCCGGGACGGCTGTCGTCCAGCTGACCGCGATAGACCAGTTTGTGATCCCGGTCGAACAAAAAGAAATCCGGCGTACAGGCCGCCTTGAAGGCTTTGGCTACGTGCTGGCTTTCATCGATCAAATAAGGAAAGGTAAATCCGAATTTTTCAGCGACCTCGCGCATTTTCTCCGGCGTGTCATCGGGATACGCCTTGAAATCATTAGAGTTGATGGCCACGGCCTGAATGCCCCTGGTCTGGTAAGGTTTGAGGATATCCACGATATCGGCCTGTATATGCTTGACATAGGGACAATGATTGCAGATAAACATGACCAATACCGCTTGATCCTCAAAATCGGACGAGGAGATCAACCGGGCATCATAATCGGGCAAAGAAAACGCAGGTAAAGGCGTGTCGAGCGCCAGCATGGTCGAAGGCGTTTGAGCCATAAGGGGGTCCTCCCTTTTTTGTCTGGTATAACAAAAGGGATCAGCATGATCATTCCATGGGTCGTTAATTGTCAGATGTCAGACACTAAAGGTATGCAATTGGTTACGCCATTCACGGTAATTGAAAATGTCCGGCAACAATACCGGGAACCGTGATATCTTCATCCAAGTCTTCCCAGCGAAGGGCAAAACCATCCAGCCTGATCTCAACCTTTTTCAAATCTCTGTTTGAGGCATTTTTTAGGATTTTAAACCGGTCGGCAGGAAAACCGATAATTCGACCGTCGGTCAATTCGATAAAAATCATTCGTTCTTCTGCCCATGCCTTAACCGCAGCTGGTTCTGTCTCGACGTTACTTTTAATCGCTGTGGAATTCATGATATTTTTCCTGTCATTCTTGTCCAAAATAGATTTTATATATCCTGAAAGAAAACCAGAGCTCAAAGAGGAGCACAGAGAAAATACAAGCTAGAAACTTATTCTGACTCGATAAAATTAAGGTGTCAACAATATACACCAAAGCAAGCAAAAACAAAGAATAGAATTTGTTTCTTAAAAAATTTTTGGTTGCAACTATATGATGGTGCAATATCTTAAATTTTTTAAAAGTGTTTATTCTCCGTGATCTCTGTGTGCTCTGTGGTGAATTCTATTGACCTGTTTTAGAAAATATTTGCAAGGACTTTTAAATCTTGTATTTTCAATTTAAAAATTTGCTTTTTCTAACTATTTTGGACAGCAGTGTTTTCCTGTATAAATTCAGCGTGTTCAAATACCAATTTCTCTATACTCCGTAGAACATGTGGAGCAATCCCTTTGTTTCTGGCCAACCTGACCGGTTGCAGCCAAAATTTACATTCACCATCAAAAGTGGCAACATGTATGTGAGCAGGTTCACTCCGTTCATCAGAATAGAAATGAAAGCGAAATGAACCAATTCGCAATATAGTTGGCAAAAGAATTAATCTCCAAACACTCTATATTTATATAAATGTAGACATTTAAATTTACTTCAACAATATAAATTGAGGATGGGCATTTTATGGCATTGTTATAGGTTTTTAGACAAAACACGTTCGCACGTGTGAACGTTCAAACGTGCGAACGTGCAAACTTACGAACGTGTAATTGACGCTATTTCAACAACAGCATCCGCTTTGTGACGACTCTGTTTCCGGCCATGACCCGATAGAGATAAACACCCGAGGAATATTCGGATGCATCGAACCGGATTGAATGATGACCGGGTTGCAAAGGTTCATCCACCAACAGGGCGACCTGTTGCCCCACGATGTTATAGACCCCGAGCATGACATGCTGCTGACGATCGAGATCGAAATCGATGGTGGTCGTTGGATTAAAGGGATTCGGGTAATTGTCATAAACATGAAAGCGCGTCGGCATGGTTTGATTATCCGCAACAGCGGTCACGTCCAGCGTACGGAATCTAAAGTCCACCGACCAGTCGCTGGGACCGGTTTCATTGAAGGCCCGCACGCGCCAGAAATAGAGCGTGTTGCCGGTCAGCATGGTGTCAGACGGCGTATAGGTCGTATCCACAAGACCCTCGATATCATAGACCAGACTCGCCTCGTCGAACGATCCGTTGGTCGCCACCTGCAAGCGATAGGTCTCGGCACCGGCGGTTTCCTGCCAGGCAAAGCCAGGCACGAGAGGTGTATCCGCTCCGATGGGCAAGAGGAGCTCTGGCTGCGCCGGAAACGCCACGGTAAAAGCCTCGGTGCGCGAAAATTCTGAAAATCCGGCGGCATTGGCAGCGCGAATGCGCCAAAAGTATTCACTCTGGCCGTCGAGATTAAACTGTACCAGGGTCAACGAGTCCAGGGTTTGCTCGGTGACGACACTTTCAAACAGAGAATCCAGGGCGATTTGCACCTGGTACAGCCCGGCTGAAAAGGACGGCTCCCAGCCAAACTGTACGCCGCCCTCATCCTCCTCGATGATATAGGCCAGCGGCGCCATGACCGGAACTACAGGCGCATCCACGCGGACCACATTGCTAGGGGGACTCTCGTTGTTGTTGCGATCCAGGGCTGTGACGCTGAAATAGACCGGACTCGCGGTTCCCTCGACATATTCGGGTTTTGCTACCGGCAGTCCGGCGATCATGTCGAGGTTGGAGGCCAGCTGCAAGCTAGTGTCCGCGATGGTTTCGCTGTCCAGGCGATAGACAGCATAGCGGATAGCGGTATCCTGTCCGGTATCGACAAGCGGTGGATCCCAGCGCAGGCCATACGAGACATTATCGGCCAGCAGCTCGTAGCGAAGATTTTCGGGGGCCGGTGTGGGGATCATATCTTTCCAGTCCATGACCGGCGGAATAGCCGGATAACGATAAAAGGTCTGCTGCAGGCTGTCTGCAAAGCCTCTGCGATTGGCCATCAGGTCGGTGGCCTTGAAAAAGATGCTCCCTTCGACCTCCTGGTCGCGATTCAGACGCAGCTGGCGCGGCAGCTCATTAGCCCGCCACGATTGGATGCGATAGGCGCCCTGCCCCACATAGAGATGGCGGCCGGTTTTTTGATCGTTCCACCAGGGCAACAGCTTGCCATAATCCTGACCGCCGCCAAAGGGCCAGTACAGCTGGGGGGCCAGATAATCCACGGTTTGCTGCTCGATCCAGGCCAGGGGATCGGCAAAGATGACATCATGAGCATCCAGTCCCGTGATACCAGGAGGCACACCATTTTTCCAGATGCCAAACGGACTGACACCGAATTTGACATAGGGTTTGTTGTCCTGAATCGTCTCGTGCACCATAGAAACCAGCAAATTGACATTGTCACGGCGCCAGTCACTGATACTCGTAAATCCACGGTTGTACTCGTTAAACGTCTCCTGATCCTCATTGCGAATCTGATCGGGAGGATAGGGGTAAAAATAGTCGTCGAAATGGATACCGTCGATATCATATCGCCGCACCACATCGGTTACGATCGAGGTGACATAGTCACGCACCTGAGGCAGGCCGGGATTGAGAATCTTTAGCGTTCCAAATGTCAGCACCCAGTCCGGTTGCTCGACTGTCACATGTTCTTCATCCACATTATAGGCCTGGGTATTTCGCACTGCGCGGTAAGGGTTGAGCCAGGCGTGCAGCTCCATGCCGCGTTTATGGGTCTCTTGTATGGCAAATTCCAGGGGATCATAATAGGGAATGGGCGGCGTCCCCTGGGCACCGGTGAGCCAGTAAGACCAGGGCTCGAGTTCTGATTCGTACAGCGCATCGCATTCGGGACGAATCTGAAAAAAGATGGCATTGATGTCCAGGTTTTGCATTTCATCCAGAATCGCGATGAGCTGTTCTTGCTGTTCTGTAGTGCTGAGAAAGGGACTGGACGGCCAGTCCAGATTGACCACACTGGCGACCCAGGCACCGCGGAATTCCCGTTTTGGGTGTTCTGTTTGAGCGAAACTCGTCGTTACCAGGGAGAGAAACAAAACGAACAAGGCAGTAACCTTTTTCATCGGACCTCCTGTTTATAAAAAAAAGGCCGGCGAAAAGCCCCGCCGGCCTTGAAAACATGACCAAAAAGCGCTTATTTGATCAGCAGCATCTTTTTGGTTTGGGTTTGATTGTCGGTGGAAAGGGTGTAATAGTACACACCGCTTGCAAGATCAGCACCGTTGAATTCGACACTGTGGCGTCCGGCGATCATGCGCTGGCTGACCAGAGTGGTGATTTCGCGGCCCATGACATCATAGACGCGCAGTTCCACCTGGGTATCTTTTTGCAGATTGAACGCAATGGTGGTGGAAGGATTGAATGGATTCGGATAGTTTTGTTCCAGTTCGAATCCCTGCGGCAGCGCGTCGGTGTTTCTTTCCACAGCGGTTCCGGTCTTGACGTGCATCTGCACGGCCGGATAGTCGCTGGTCCCGAAACATCCAACATAGGCAGTATCGCCGGTGACACTGAACGCAATGGCACGCGGACGTTCATCGGCATTTTCAGCGGTATTGAAGACCCATTCGATGCTGTCGACGATGGCCCAGTCATTCTCCGGATCACGTCCATACCAGACGTTATGTTGATAATTGGTAGTAATGTCCGGATGTCCATTGGGTGGATTCAGGTAACTGCCTGAACTCAGGTATAGATAACCCGTTTCAGGTTGCCAGCCAAAGGATTCACATGCGAATCCAGGCCAAATACCGGTCGAATCAAAGGGTGAAAACTCGTCAGCACGGTTATAGAGAATGACATAATTCAGGGTAAAGCCTGCCCAGAAAATGGTATTGCCATCCGGAGAGACTTCAAAGGCACGGGAAAAGCCGGGTGCTGCATCGATGGCATTGCTTAAAAAGGTAAAATCGGCATCCCATTCCATAATGGGTTTGGGTGGAACCACATGACCGGTAAACACTGTATTCGCTTCGGAGGCATAGGCAGCAGCATCCAATGTTTCACCATCTATGGGTACCGCCTTGGCCAGGCCTTGACCGGTCATGTAATCGATCACGAAAAGTTCATCAAAGAATGAAGCCAAAATGTGTCCACCCGGACCGGTCCGCAGGCCACGACCAGAATTGAAAAGCGTATCGGTTTCAGCACCGACAGTGACAGTCTTGATGGGTGAAAAATCCGCCTGGCTGCCATCGGGATTGAACACATACAATACACGGGTTGGCTCCCAGGTGCCGTCGGCGAGCTGAATACTGTCGGTGGCACCATACTGCTGCACCCAGATCTTGCCTTCAGGATCGACGGCCAGACCATGGTTACCGCCACCGGACATTAAAAACTCGTCATCCGGAAAGTTTTTCACAAACTCCCATTGACCGAATCCTGCGGTGGAAAGGGCCAACAGCGCTACAATAAGAATCGTAATCATTCGATTCATAATTACTCCCTCCGTTTTTGGTTTTAAGGTTAGGGTGTTATTTGGTTTTCTCAAAGCTAGATGATGCGATTCTCTCTCCAGTCAGAGAGAGAATCGCATCATCTATTATTGAACGCCATAATAAGGCGCACTGGATTTAAAAGTCTTGATGACTAGTATCTTTTGAATAATTTCCTGAGCAGGATCTCCTTCCTGCACGGCATACATTTCATCCTCTTGTCCCCAGGCGAAAAAGAGCACAGGTGAAGCAAAGAGTCCGGGATAGAGCGGTCCGAATTCCATTTCCGGAGAAACGGTATAGATCGCTTCAGGTGCATCGGTTCCCAGATATAGCGTACCATCTGCGGCAAAGGTGATGGCATTGATGACAAATTCCGATCCGGCCGCTGCGCCAAAATCGAAATAGAGCTCAAACTCGCCGCTAGGGCCGTCGGCATTAAAAGGCACTCGCCAGATGCCCTCGACACCGTTCTGGTTGCCGGCAAAATAGACATGGCCGCCAAAGACGCGTACCGAGTGGATCTCGGCCTCAAACGCAAAGGCTGTAACCGATTTATCCGGGGTGACCCGGTAGACCTCGGCATTATCGCCGGCCGTCCAGATATTGTCAAATTCATCAAAGTCGAGATCAACGACACTTCCCAAGTCGGTTCCGCTGCGGGAAACAAATACACTGGGATTGGCATTGGGTTCTGGTACTTGAAAAATCACTTCACGCCGGATCAGGGCATAGAGAACCTGTGAGGGGCCCACTTTTAAACCGGAAGCCAGAGTGATAGAGCCTCTGGGGGCATAATCGGTTAGTTCTCCTTCTGGAGTGATCTTTTTAAATCCCGCGCCAACGCCGCCTTCGATCATGACCACATAGCAATTGCCATCAGCATCGTTTGCAATGGCTGTGGCTTCCTGATTAGGCAAGAATCCGGTCAAATCGGACACGGCAGCTTGAAGAGAATATACCATTGAATTGCTGAAAAATTCCGACATGTGCACAGCGATCTTTATATTGATCGAATCACTGACCATGACCGGTGCCTTAACCACCAGTTGATTGGGCGAAGCAGAAAGCACTGTGGCTGCGGTTCCATTGAAAAACACGAGGTTGTATTGGGGATTGCTGTTAAAATTTTCCCCATTGATCACGATTTCGGATACGCCTGCCAGCCCGCCTCCCTCAGGAAGGATAGAGTTGATGACAGGAGTGGGTCCGCCTTGTTCATCGGGATCATAGATGCTGTCCGGATAATCATTTTCACATCCGCTGAATCCGATCATTGCGGCTGCCAAAAGTACGGACAAGAACAGAATTGATAACCGTTTCATAATATTGATCCTTCTGTTTAAGTCTTGAAGGAGACTGGTTTCGTAAACTCTGGTGTTTTAAACACCAGAGCGTTAGGTCAAATGAACTGAAAACTCTAATACGCGAATCGCACGGAAATCCGGTTGACATCTTCAAAAATCGTAAAGGGTGCATAGGAATAGTCGATCGACAGACCGAACTTACTCACGCCAAATCCGGCCACAAAGCCATAATCAGACTGGCTGCCCACATACCCGGCACGCAAAGACAGAATTTGCATCAGTTTATACTCGCCGCCGACACTGATATACTCGGGAAAAGAGCGCGGATGAGCGGCATCCACAGAGACCAGGAATTCATGATTTTCGGGCATCTGGGGCAGAAAATCGAGCACATCCATGGAAAAGCCAATTTTGAAGGTTAGTGGCAGCTGAAAGGTCTCTTTTTCATAGCGAATGTCCTGAGAAAAATTGCGCACGCTCATGCCAAACGCCAGGCTTTTGAAACCGGTGCGGTAGAACGTCCCGAAATCAAACGCTGCTGTGGCCCGGTTATAGTCTTCCTGGATGAGATCATCGGGGGTGATTTCGTCGCGCAAAATTCTCGTATTGGCTACCGTGGTATGCGCACCCAGATCCTGATACGTATATTTGACCTGCCCCCCGACAGAAAAGCGATCCGACAGTTGATGGGCATAAGAGAGTCCCAATGCCATAGCACTCACGGAAAACATACCGGTATCTTCATACCCTTTTTCAGAAGTGGAAACAACAGTTCCATAAAAGTCACCATAATCTACGGTGACAAAGCTCAACCCAAAAGTGCCATACCGGCCGCGGGCAGGATTATAACAGACAGCACCGGACAGATAATTGATATCCGCAATCCAGGTCATCTGGTTGACCGAAAAGTTCAGAGTTCGTTCGGTCAGGGCCAAAGTCGCCGGATTATAAAACAATGAAGCTGCTCCTGCATCGACAGACGTAAAGGCATCGCCCATGGCTGTGGCACGGGCATCTGTGCCCACGCTGAGAAACTGAAAGCCGGTCTGTGCGAGCTTTTGTTGAGCCAGTGAAGCGGTTGAACCCAGAACGAGGGTCACAATCGTTGCCAGAACCGCGATACTGATTCTTTTCATATTAAAACTCCTCAATGATCGATGTTTGCTTAACGGATCACGACAAATTTCCGAATGGCTCGTTGACCGTCCGGTGTTTCAAAAACGGCGATATAGACACCGCTGACAATGACCTGTCCGTGCTTGGTCACTGAATTCCAAAACTCATCCCCGCTGCCGTTGGTGTGTTCAATGGTCTGGATCAAATCTCCGCGTTCTGTAAAAATCTTGATCGTACATTGCCCCGGAATATCCAGAAATGCAATACGGTCAGGAACTCCGGGATATTGCATCTCTTTGTTTCGAACATTATAGGGATTGGGTACCACACGAATGTCGGCCAGCGTTTCTCCTGGCGCACGTCTCAGGTTGGCAGGCTGACGGGTTTTGGTCCAGAACAAGCTCGATTCCAGCGACCCGGAGGGATTGGGCTGCGTCCCCGGCGGAAACAGGCTGGCCTGATTTTCTTCGCCGGTGCTAACGCTTGCGATATAATAATAGTAATCAAATCCACGGGTTGCCGTGGCATCTTTATATTCATTGACGATCTGCGGATTGTCGGTTCCCTCACCGCATTCAAAGATCACATCATAGGTGGTATCCGGAATTGCCACGGCACGGTAAACACGATAACCGGCAAAATTGGGATCCGCTTCAGCATTGTTCGCCCAGGATAAATAGATGCCGTCACCACCGGAATTGACGTTGAACAGGTTGGGTGGCGGCGGAGGTGAGGGTATGTCATAGTCGAGCTCGAAATTGCGGCGCGCACGACTAAAGGTTTGAAACAAAGAATCTTTACCGCTCAGTACCCAGGCATTCTTGAACTCATCCTTGTCACCGGTGCTGGAACCATCGGGCAACTCGAAAGAAAAATTGCCGCTGGGGTTGGCATATGCTTCATACCACAACCGTCCCAGCTCTTCACATTGCTGGCGAGACAAGCCACTGACCGCTTCGGCAATGACGATCCGCACGCTGTCCCCGGGGGCCAGTGTGTAAGGGCCATAACCGATACAATTGGAAAAGCCGCCTGGCGTGTTTTCAAAAAGGTCGGGAAATTGATCGCCGACCGCATCGACGTGACGGGGTGCGCGATGACCACGTGTGATCCACTTCCACTCGTCACTCATGCGATTGGCATTGAACTGATCGTTCGGTCGGGTGGGCGGATCATCGGATTGCTGATAACTCGTGGTACGCGGCTGGAACGGATCATCCGAGTGATCCTGCGCCGACTTGTCAGCCCACAATGTAATGTTACCGATAATTTGCGGAGACATGAATCGTCCGGTGCCGTTTTCAACATCCGGCGAACCGATGAGGTCGTATTTTTGGGCAGAATGTTGACCCATCCAGGCAAAGGTACAGCGCATGGAATCGGCATCCGGATCGCCATTGAGGTATTCCTGGTAACTGCCATTATAGCCATCGGCCTCGGAAAACTCGCCGCGGTTATCGAGCAGCATATTTTTACCCCAGCGTGAGGAATTGATTCCTGACTCGTCAGTTCCTTCCCGGCCGCTTACATAGCGATACTGGTAAAAGAACCACACATCTTCCAGAGTCTTGTTCGGCTGCTCGATTTCAGGGTCCCCATCCACATTACCGGTATTGACGAACGTATATTCATAAATAAAATAATTGCTGTGATATTCCTGGCCCCAGGCAAAAATACGCCTTTTTTCGGTGATTCCGATCGAGGTGTTGACCTCATTATAGATCATCCGATCAGAGATAAGATCGGGATCGACAATGACCTCACGTTCTGTGTTCATCAAGTCTGTGGCCGGAAAGCCGTCGACATATACATTGGGATGCTCGTATTTGCCATAGAGCTGAAACTCGATTGGAATAAACTCGCGTTGAATATCCCATCCCCGGGGGCCGACATGGACGACTTTGTAAGGAAAAAAGTTTCCGCCATATTGCTCGGCATCGGTGTAATTGCTCGTGCCGATCCACAGGGCCTTGGCAGCCTGGCAGTCCTGATCCTGGTACATGGCAGGCCATTCAAGACCCGTTTGCTGGATTTTGAGAAACGCTTCTTCAGGTTCGCTGCCGTGCGATTGATACCAGCTCTGCAGCATACCGATTTTCAATTGTTTGACTTCCTGAGACCATGCTGTCGTATAAACTCCGGTCAGCAATAGCAACAAGCAAACAATCGTTAAAACGGCACCTTTATGTTGTAATCTTTTCATCGACAATGTCCTTTTGTTTTCTATTCACGAAACGCAACTGCGAGACCAAATCATTCGACTAGAAATCGATTTTTATACCGAAAAAGATGTCCCGGGGTCCCAGATAATAGAGCCACCTCAGGTTTGGATTATCGATATAGGACTTTGTTTCCAGGCGTCGCTCATTACGGGCTGTGATTTCATTGTTTTGCGAGGCAATACCCGGATCATTTTCCGGATTGTCGATCAACCGTTCAAACGGATCATAGGCAACACCTTCGGGACGAAGATCACCGAATTCATCATCGCCATAACCGAGACCATATTGAGAGTAACCTCCAATATGACGGCCCACTTGTTCATCCCAGTGCAGAGAGTTCAGATAATCGCGACGGTCGGTGCCATCGATAAAAGCGGTTTCTGACATGGACTTGACATCGAGAGCATTGTTGACATTGATGTAAAACTCGATATTGTAGCGATCTCCTAACTGAAATCTCTTGCTCAGACGCAAGTCCAGATTATAAGAGTCGGGGTATTGAGCATTATCACGAACACCGGGTACCGAGCCACCACCGACCCATGTAAAATAAGCGCCTTCTCTCCAAAAGAACTGAATACTGGTGAGCCAGTCACCAAGCAAATGCTGCCCCATCACCTGGGGCCCGAATTTTAGTGGCGTACGAAGTGCCAGATTGGCTTTGAAATAGGGACGGGCAAGAGGTTTTTCCTGATAGATGTTCTGCCGATCGTATTCGCGTTGGTCAGCCGGATTCTCATATAGACGCAACTTGCCAAAATATCCCCAGGTCGAGACCTGATAAGTATAGTTGATGATTCCGGTCAGCCATTCGCCGGCTCGTCGTTCCAGAGACAACTCAAAGCCACGCACATCTTCATAAAAATTGTCTTCAGCTTTGTAATAGCGAACCGTATTGTCGTTGCTGATGTATTGCACGCTGTTGGGCTGGTGCCGCTTGTCGTTATAGTATGCTGCGACACGCACCAGGAACTCGTTGAGGATATTGTGCTCATACCCCAATTCATAGGCAATGGTCTGACTCAACTGCAAATTGGGATCACCGATACGGTTGACAGAATTGTCTGTAAATCTCTGAATATTATAGAGACGTTCCGATACCGGCATGGAGCGAAAATGACCATAATTGAAATAGATCTTGGAATTGACAGTAATGGGATGCGAAATTCCGAGCCGGGGACTCAGGTAAGAGCGGGACTCGGTTTCTTCCTGGTCGAATTCATCACTGGGATTAAAGGCGGTGGTAAAGAACTGGCGATTATAGGGATCGATAGCAAACCACTGATCATTGGCATCCGAATAGTCGTATCGAACACCCAGATTGGCGATCATGCCTTTGAACTCGATCTTGTCCTGAATATACGCAGAGGCACGAACGGGATTGGTGTTCCAATCCGACCATGGGCGCCCGGAAGGCAGGGTGATATCCACCGATCCATATTCCACCTGGTGATTGGTGATATTGAATTCTGCACCGGCCTTGATCTGATTGTTGTCATTGACCTGACTGGTCAGATCCACTCTGATATTGTTGTTGAACGATTTCGAATAGTCCCGGGAATTACTCATCCCCACACCCATTCGCAGACCATTGATACCGGTACTGGGCAATGGCTGAAAGCCATACGGCGCTTCATTGAGGCGATAGTTCCCGCCAATGATCAAGACGGTGCTGGTATCGCGCAGAGCTCTGGGTTCAGTGTTGTAGAGGACACCGGAACGCTCGATGCTGGCCTCCAAAAAGGTTTGCGAACTAAAGGTATGGGTGGCCTTTGCTGCAAAAGAGTGATTATAGATATCTGTCGGGCAATAGTAATCCGTACCATACATGATGGCATCGATATAGCTCCGGGTACTCAAGTCGGTTGCCAGACTGTAGGGACTGCGAAAATAACCAGCCAGACCATTATTGTTATCATTCACGCTGGACACCTCACCGTACAATGCGCTCAGGGTGAGTTTGGTATTGTCGGTAACATTGGAAGTGAGTTTCAATTGCGTGGATTCATCGGTGTATGCTGCGCGGTTCAATTCTATCAGCAGCATATCCTGTTCGCGTTTGTGCGACACAAAGAACCGCAGACCTCCCAGCTTGTCACCGATAAAGGGAACTGGGCCGCCCAATCCGCCATCGAAAATATAATCCGGGTCTTTGATATCCCCTTGCTTGCGATGCTGCCATTTATAGACTTTTTGAGCCCCATAAGGGGTGAGATCATCGCTGGGATCGTCATTTTCCAGAGACTGTTTCGATTTTGCATAAAAGCCATCAAACTGTGGATACTGTCGCTGGGTATATTGATCCCAGATATTGGTTCCGAACCAGGCCACCTCGTCATCCAGAAAAGGACGGTTCCAGTATCCGTTCGGTGCAAATCCGGAAGGGCCAAAATGTTTTTTATACGCCGGGCTATATTCAAACCGCAGGGTTCCTGAATAGCGATCTCGTTGTCCCTCTTTGGTGACCACATTGACGATACCGGATCGCACATTCCCATATTCGGCATTGAATCCACCGGTTTGCACTTTGACAGCCTGAATAGAGCTCATACTGACATTGGTGATGGGCTGATTGGTGCGCTCGTCGCGCAGCGTCACGCCATCGAGCATAAACGCCATCTCGTCAGCACCGGCACCGCGAATAGACAGACCAAGCACACCGGCCTGCACACCAACGACTTCATTGACGCGCTGAATGGGCAGAGCCTCGACCTGTGCAGCCTCGATATTGGCCTGACTGGAAGAGATATCCTGCACCACAACCGGACGAGTTGCCACAACCGTGACCTCCTGACCTGCCAACACTTCACTTTGCATCTGCAAGTCAACCGTCGTGGTGAGATCGATATCGACCTGTACATTTTCTACGACATAGGGAGAATAGCCGATATAAGTGGCTCTGAGGGTAAATGTTCCGGGGGGCACGTTCAGGATCGTATAGACCCCATTGAGATTGGTGGCTGCTCCCATCGTGGTACCCTGGACCACAACATTAACACCGGGGAGAGGTTCGCCGCTTTCGGCATCCGTCACCGTCCCGGTAATTTTGCCTGTCGTTGCCGCAAATAATGAGGGAATCAAAACCAGCAACAGGCAGACCATAAGCAGAGGGCGAAGCTTCATCTTTTGTCCTCCGTGATTGACCAAAAATTTGGAGTGAGAATATATAGAGTTAGCGTAACCCACAAGGGGCCTTTTCTTTAACGAAAGCATTCAGAAAAATCTTTCACAATTACGCCTTTTCATTACCTGTAGCTTACTCCTTTTTTTATAAAAAGTCAAGCTTTTTTTGCAGCAAAAACCATTTATAAATACAATAAAAAGAATAGTTTGCACCCCTTACATCTTTATGTTTTTTAACAAATTAGTTAACTTTCCTAACTAATTGATCTCACAACTTAAAAATGTAATAGCTTTATCCCTTTTATGAAAAATTGATTATTATGGAGAGCGATAAAAAAAATCCATGCAATCAAAAGATTGCATGGATTCAGAGATTGCATTATGGCTGTTCACCGTCATCACATAATAAAGAGCATCTCCTGATATTTGGGCAACGGCCAGAGCTGGTCATCGATCCATTGTTCCAGAATATCGGCGTGGGTGCGCGCCTTGGTCATCTGATCGACGACTTTGTCGGCATAAAACCTGGCTTTTTGATTCAGCTCCAGCTTTTCCGCCTTTTGCACGGCTTTGGCCAGCTTTTCGGTCTGGATGATCAATTGTTGCAGCTCTTTGGAAATAGTTTGCAACGTAGCGAATTCTGCTTCAGCAGCTTTTTCGCCCAACAGTTTCCTGTTCTCTTTGACCACGGCAATCAATTTTGATTGATATTCGAGTGCCGCCGGCATGATCATGGTGCGAACGATATTTTCAAACGTCAGGGCCTCGATTTTCAGGGTCTCGGCATATTGTTCGAGTTTGGTATGAAAACGGGCTTGCAGTTCATTTTCCTTGAACACATGTTGCGCATCAAGCATCTTGACATTCTTGTCAGCGACAAGGGCATCCAGAGCCTGAGCCGTACGCTTGATATTGGGCAATCCTCGTTTTTCCGCTTCCTGTTCCCATTCTTTGCTATAGTTATTGCCTTCAAACAGAACCTTTTCATGACTCTTGATATGCTTGCGCAAAACAGCCAGGACAGCTTCTTTGAGTTCTGTGCCTTTGGCCATGGTCTGTTTGATATCATCATGCAAAACATCGATCGATTCAGCTACAGCAGCGCTCAACATGGTATTGGCCAGAGATACAGAAGCCGAAGACCCTACGGCACGAAACTCGAATTTACTGCCGGTAAATGCAAATGGGGAGGTACGGTTGCGGTCGGTATTGTCGCGCATGATCAAAGGCAACTGACTGATCCCCAGATCGATGATAAACTCTTCAGAGGCCTTGGACTGGCGGCCGGATTTGATATCCTGAAGAATGTCGGTCAATCGTTCTCCGAGAAAAACCGACATGATCGCCGGTGGTGCTTCATTCGCTCCCAGACGATGGTCATTGCTGGCCGAAGCGATGGTCGCACGCAGCAAATCGCCATACAAATGCACGGCACGAATGGTGGCGACCAAAAAAACCAAAAATTGCACGTTTTCTTCAGGCGTTTTACCAGGATCCAAAAGGTTATTGCCTTCCGAGTCTTCCATTGACCAGTTGTTATGCTTGCCACTGCCGTTGACTCCGGCAAAGGGTTTCTCATGCAGCAACAAAGCCAGCATATGACGGTTGGCAATCTTTTTCAGCACTTCCATGATCAGATGGTTGCGGTCAGCACCGACATTGGCTTCGGCGTAAATGGGGGCAATCTCGTACTGGTGCGGAGCCACCTCATTATGACGGGTTTTGGCCGGAACCCCCAGACGATACAGTTCTTCTTCGGCATCCTGCATAAAGGCCATGACCCGCTCCTTGATCGAGCCGAAATAATGATCCTCCATCTGCTGTCCCTTGGGGGGTTCGGCACCCACCAGTGTGCGGCCGGTGATGCGGAGGTCCGGACGCAAATTATAAAAAGCCTTGTCGACAAGAAAGTATTCCTGTTCGGTGCCAATGGTAGTGACCACGCGAGTTACCGAGTCATTGCCAAAAAGGCGCAAGATCTTGAGCGCGGAACGATTGATGGATTCCATGGATCGCAACAGCGGTGTTTTTTTATCCAGGGCCTCTCCGGTGTAACTGATAAAGACCGACGGGATACACAGAATGCCTCCTCTGGGTCCCGACATGATAAATGCAGGACTGGAAGGGTCCCACATGGTATAGCCACGCGCCTCAAAGGTCGTGCGTAATCCGCCGCTGGGAAAAGACGAAGCATCGGGCTCACCCTGCACCAATTGACTGCCGCGGAATCGTTCAATCACACTCCCCTCTTCGTATTCGAGAAATGTATCATGCTTTTCAGCGGTCAACCCGGTTTGGGGTTGAAACCAATGGGTAAAATGGGTTGCGCCCTTGCTGATCGCCCACTCTTTCATGGCATGAGCGACCGAATTGGCGATGGACAGATCCAGCTTGTTTCCTGACTTTATCGTCATGACCAGCTTGCGATAGACATCTTTGGGTAACCGTTCACGCATGACCTGGTCGTTAAATGTGTGGGTACCAAAATCGTGTCCCACTTCTTTTTCAATCGTACTCGAAGGAATCTGAGTGTTGCCTGCGATTTTTAATAAAACCTGATGGCGTAATGAGGCCATGTGTTCTCCTTGATGATTTTACATTATCATTTTATTCTATTAAGCATTAAAGCAAGTAATATAAAAAAATTAAATAAAAAGTGCAAATAATATTTATTAAATAAGGAAGAACTTTATATTCCCCCTTGAATCGATTGACTCGGGGCTTGATAAAATAAAGGCCCCTTCCTCTGCGAGGAAAGGGCCTAAAGAAAGGAGAGAGAGAGATTAATAGATGTAACATTACAG
>WJME01000256.1 GCA_014728115.1 Candidatus Zhuqueibacterota bacterium
CCCGATAGCACAGAGAAGGTGAGTTTTTCCACTACCGGGGTTACCAAAGGCAAGTACATTTTCAGAACGATCCAAAAACGAACCATCTAATAAAGCACTCAACTGGGAGTTTATTTTCATCGGCAAACGGTCTCTATCAAAGTATCCGTTCGGTGAACCACACCTTGTTCTTTAATTTATAAGTTTGTAATATCCTTTTTCACAAATAGATGGAGGGATATTATGGCTGACACACCAAAACTCACTAGTCGTGCAAAAGAAATGTTCGCGATTATTGAAAAGTATAAATCAAGTGAACAAACCCAGAAAGAATTTTGCAAAAATGAATCCATTACCTACTCGACCTTTCATTGGTGGATGAATCAATATCGCAAGCGTAATAACACTCATTCCACCACTAAGAACAATGATAAGCATCCTAACCATTTTCTTCCCATCTCCTTCAAACCTTCAAATTCCAGTCATGGTATATCAGACAAACCCGTGCTCACAATCGAATATCCGAATGGAATTATCCTTCACTTTTACAAAGAAACGGATTTAAACACCATAAGCCAACTGATCCGACTGCAGGATTTTTAGAATGTTCTGGACACCTGGTAATCAGAAGTTTTATTTTTATCGCCATCCTACCGATATGCGAAAAAGCTTTAACGGTCTATGTGGTATTGTTACCGGCATATTAAAAGAAGATCCTCTTGATGGTTCTGTTTATATTTTTGTCAATAAACGCAGAAACCTGATCAAACTGTTATTATGGGACAGCGATGGATTCTGGATTTTCTATAAACGTCTTGAAAAAGGCACTTTCCAAATCCCAGAGTTATCAGATAAGAGTTCAACCATTGAATTTTCCTATGAAGAGTTAATGATGCTCATCAAGGGCATTGATCTTAAGACCATCAAAAGACGAACTCGGTATAAAAGGAAATACCCACTTGTTGGGTAATTTATTTAATTTTAATAAAAAATCATTTGCATTATATGATATTTTTACTATTTTTATGGTGTGGATACAAAAACAGACAAAAAACCGAGTTACCAGGATTTAGAATTCGAGAATGATAAACTCAAGCGAGAGAACGACCAATTAAGACGCTTGATTTTCGGTCAGAAACGCGAGCGATTTGTTCCTGAATTAAATGAAGATCAACTTAACTTGCTTGCCTCTCAAGAGATCACATCCAAATCAGACAAACCCAAAACAAAGCATATCAGTGGTTATAGTCGTAAAGTTTCCAATAAAAACAAGAAAAAACCTGTAAGAGAAGAGATACCTTCCCATATACCCCGCAAAGAAATCGTCATCAAGCCGGAAGAAGATATTACAGGTTTGAAAAAAATCGGCCAAGAGATCACTGAAGAATTGGAATATGAAGAAGCCAAATTTTATGTTAAGCGTTATATTCGACCCAAATATGCACGAAAGGGTGATAAGGGAGTTGCTATAGGTTATCTTCCGTCGCGGCCGATTGAAAAAGGCATAGCCGGGCCCAGTCTATTAGCGCACATCTTAATTAGTAAATATGTCGATCATCTTCCGCTTTATCGTCAAAACCAGCAATTTAAACGTTTTGGAGTCGAATTTGCACCGTCTACAATGAATGGTTGGGTCAAATCGACAACAGAGTTGTTATTGCCGCTGTTTAAACTGGAACGATCCCTGGTCTTAAAAGCCAGGTACCTGATGGTAGATGAAACACCCATCAAGGTTTTGGATCCTGCCAAGCCCGGAACAACTCATCGAGGTTATTACTGGGTGTATTATGATCCCATTGGCAATCATGTCTTTTTTGATTATCAAAAAGGACGTAGTCGGGATGGGCCCAATACTGTTCTAAAATATTTTCAAGGTCATTTACAGACCGATGGCTATACGGGATATAATGAGTTAGCTTCAAAACCAGAAGTGACTCCGGTCGGTTGTATGGCACATGCACGGCGTAACTTTGTGGAAGCTCAGGATAATGATCCTGAATGCACCACCTATATATTAAAGCTTATACAAGAGCTTTATGCAATAGAAAAGTACGCCCGGGAGAAAAACCTTTCACATAAAGACCGGCACCAGCTGAGAGAAAAATCATCAAAACCTGTAATGGAAACGATTAAAAATTGGCTGGATACAGAATATGAAAAAGTCTTGCCCCGCAGTGCTATCGGGGGTGCAATTGGGTATATGCTTAGACATTGGTCTCGTCTGGAAACATATTTGACGGATGGCAAACTTGAAATAGACAATAATCTGGTTGAGAATGCCATTCGGCCTGTTGCCCTTGGACGGAAAAATTATTTGTTTGCCGGTTCACATAAAGGTGCAAAAAGAGCTGCTGTAATTTACACTCTGGTTTCCAATGCAAAAATCCAGGGAAAGGAACCCTTTTCTTATCTTCGTGATATCATCTCTCGGATTGCAGACCATCCGTATAAAAATCTCCATCAACTGTTACCAGAGAACTGGGAAAAATAATATATTTTTGAAAACCTTTTTTTGAAAATCAAGGTGTAGTTGACCGAATGGATACATTTTAAGAGCTGAAAAAAAGCAGTCCACGGATGACACGAATGAGTCCACGGATTACACGGATTAACACGAAAGGGGGTCCACGAATTACACGAATTGCACGAATTAGCACGAAAAGGGTCGTCCATTGCTAAAAGTCAAGAAAAATATAAAAAAAAATAGTGAAAAATACCCGACAGTTTAGACTAGATTTTGTTTTATTTTTATTGTTTAACATTGCTATTTGATTACTCGGATAAATTTTTAATTGTTTTTA
>WJME01000257.1 GCA_014728115.1 Candidatus Zhuqueibacterota bacterium
GGTACAGGGACGAGGAGGCCAAAGGCGTTCCAACGGTTGAACGAAATCAGAATCAAAGAGTGGTGTCTTTCCACCTTTCGGGTCTGGACCTTATAGGCGGCACCCCTCCCCCGAAGATTGGTACAGGGACGAGGCATTCTGGAAGGATTATGCTTTTTTGATCACTCTTTTCCATGTCCCCTTTTATTCTCTGCGCCTTGCCCTATGCCCTATGCTCACTGCCCTCAAGATTTCCCTTGCAATATACCTTTGCACCGTTTACTTTAAATCCATGGACCGATATTTACAGCGCATAAAATCAGTGTTGCGGGAAGAAATTCGCGATCAGGATATATCTGTCATTTTATTCGGATCCCGGGCGACCGGAGAGGGGTATGCCGGTTCGGATGTGGATATCGCCCTGAAAGCCGCGGGTCCGATCGACCGTCGTCTGATCTCGCGATTGTATGAACGGCTCGAAGAATCGACGATCCCCTACCGCGTCGACCTGGTGGATTGGTCCCGGGCATCTGCACCTTTGCGAAAAGAAATCGATGAAAAGGGCAAAGAATGGAAACTGTGAATCCGCGCTACGATGCACTGAAAAATGCTCTCCAACGACTCGAGGAGATCGGCAAGAAAAGCAAAACCGATATTATTCGGGATGCCACGATTCAGCGTTTTGAATTCACCTATGAAGCAGCCTGGAAAGCACTCAGATACCACCTAATGGAAAAACACGGTACGGTCTGTCCCTCTCCCAAATCATGTTTCAGAGGAGCCCTTACCGTGGGTATTTTGACGCCTGAGCAGACAGAGATGGCCCTGCAAATGACAGATGATCGCAATCTCACCACCCATACTTATGATGAGGCTCTGGCAGATCAAATCTATCAACGCATCCTGGAGCACTATCTGCCCCTGTTCCTGTTGTTATGGCAAAGAATTAAAGAGGAAACGGACTTTGGAGTGACGAAGTGACAGCGGGACAAAGGGACTGAGAGAAGAATATCATCTTGGAAAGACCCAGTTTGTGGTGCTGCCTTCGGCAGCAAGAACCAAGCGTTACCCAAAAACCAAAAAACCGAGACAGGCCATGACCCTGTCACCTGGTTGTCATCCTGAAAGAATGTGTTTTGAATTACTCCAGATCCGGGCAATGGAACCTGGGGACCAACACACTCGCACCACTATTCTGCCATGCCCATCCAGCCATTTTTTTTCTTGACATTTCGACATTATTTTTCTATCTTTGGTTTCGTTCACAATCCGGTGTAGCTCAATCGGCAGAGCGGGTGGCTGTTAACCACTAGGTTGTAGGTTCGAGTCCTACCACCGGAGCGATAAAGGGTTTTGACCTAAAGGTCGAAACCCTTTTTTTGTTTTGTGGAGAGTCGTGCGGGAGGGGTGCGATCTTTTAGCCAAGACCTGAAAGGTGGAAAGACACCTATCAGGTCGGCTCTGAACAGGCTGGCAAAAAAGTTTTGAAGCAAGAGCACGTCGGGCTCTGGCAAGGGACGGGATAAAACCATGTTCGCACCTCATCTACCCTTTCCTCCCTCCCCCTCAACTGTGGGTCAATCGAGGCGTTTGCCCGGCTCGGGAGATTACCGACAAAAATAGATTGTCGATATATTTAATAGGTTGCCATGTATTGGATTTTGGTTTTCTGTTTTTACTTGACCTCGCCCCGTTGGGGCTTGATGAATTTGCTCTTTTACCCAGGGCTATCGCCCTGGGCTGATGTACTCCGCCCCTTTGGGGCTTGGGTTGTGCATGGTGATGGGGTATCTATACGGATACCTGTCGTTATATTATGGCACAAGTAATGGGGCTTGATGATTTTGCTTTTTTATCCAGGGCTATCATCCTGGGCTGTTTTACTCCGCCCCGTTGTAACTGGGTGTGTGGGGTGAGAGTCTCATGGCCTGGCTGGGATTTTTGGTTTGGTTATTTTACAGAGGGTCGCGCTGCCTCAAGGCAGCACTACAAACCGGATCCCAGGATGACATTTTTCTCTCTCTATCTCTCCCTCTCTTTGTCACTCAGTCACTCCGTCTCTCCCTCCCCCCTACTGTTTCACCCCCGCCCCACCCGTATCAGGATTGTCCAATAAAAGTCCTGCCGGGGTCACCGGGAACCAGAATGGTGGAAAGAATGGGGTGGATTCTTTTAAGATATATATTATCAGATACTTAAAACGTCAAAAGTAAAATATCATAAGACTTGTATTTACAACACCTTGACGCAAACCTCTGTTTCGCCGTCATATTATCTTGACATTTTTATCTTTTTTGTCATATTTTTTTGGCATAGGGGTTGCATCGCGTGTGTTTAATAAATTGTAAACCGTCAGAGAAATCATGTCAAAATCAATCCTACAATATCTTTTCATGGCTGCAATTTTTGTCCTGGCGTTCAATGGCTGTGAAACGCAAGACAATCTGGTGGATAGCGTCCGGCTGCCCGGCACAGAGGTCGTGGTCAGAGACGGTCGGCAAAATCTGTATCCGTCATGGCATCCGCAAGAGGAGGCCATCGTGTATATCAGCGCCGATGCCAACAGCAAACCGGTGCAGGGCTTTGTACAGGGCACGGCGATCCGGCAAACAAACCTGACAAGCGACTCGGTTCAGACTCTTTGGAGCGGCAGCGAGATGCTGACGTTTTGCGACGTGCATCCCGAGGGCAATCTGATCACGTTATGCCGTCACAACGGCAGCGACCGAGATGTCGTGATTTTCAATCCCGAAAAAATCACCTGGCAGACCATCAGCCGCCTCGATGGCGATGAGCTCTTTCCGCAATGGTCGCCAGATGGCAATGCACTGGCGTTTTTACATGACAAAAAGATTTCGATTTATCATACTCAGAGTCTGAACACAGAAACCATAGACCTGTCCGTTTCAGCACACTCGTTCTGCTGGCACCCCAATGGCGATGGCTGGCTGTTGTTCGGATACGATGGCACCGAGATGCGTCTGTACCGCTATCGTTGGTCGCATAACGAATTGATTGCGCTCTCGAATCAGGGTCTCAATGGATCCTGGCCTGCGGCCACCCAGCCGCCGCAATTTGCAGAGTCGGTACTGGGCCCGCATATGATCTATAGCAGTGGCAAGTCCCTGCGTCTCTATGACCTCGATGCTGCTCAGGCTGCCGTGGTCGTGCCGCAGGGGACGTTTCCGGCATGGTCCTGGCAAGGCGACCGCATCGCCTATAGTTTTGACGGCCAGATCCGGATCGAGGCCATGTGGGTGAAAATGGAATAGTATTTGGTGAATGATGAAAACTTTTTTTACATACATTTGTATATTGCTCCTCACAGCCTCTGGATTTGCAGCCACAGGCAAGCTCATGGGCATTGTCTATGACAAGAACACAGGCGAACCGTTGCCGTTTGCCAATGTGTTTCTCAGCGACACCCGTCTCGGCAGTGCCACCGATGATCAGGGCATTTTCAAGATTCCTAATGTGCCGGTGGGCACCTATGATCTGGTGGTGAGCATGATGGGCTACAAGGTGCTGATCGTGCGCAATGTGCCCATCGAGGGCGGCAAGATTCGCGCATTTCGCATCCGGCTCATTCCCAAGGTGCTGCAGATGGAGGGCGTCAGGATTGAGGCGGATCGTGCCCAGGCCAATACCCAGAACGAAATTTCTCTTGCAGGTCATGAGGTGATTCGTCCGCGCGCCATCAATTTTCAGGCCGGCGCCTTTGACGATGCCTACCGCATGCTGAGCCAGCTACCCGGCGTGGCCTCGCGCAATGATCTCAATACCCAGTTGTATATCCGCGGCGGAAGTCCGGATCAAAACCTGGTCATCTATGATGGCATCGAGATCCTCACGCCGTCGCGGCTGTTCGTGGTCATGGGAGGCGGCATCAGCCTGATCAATCCCGATCTGGTGCAGACACTGGATCTGGCGCCAGGCGGCTTTGGTGTCGACTATGGCAACAAGATGAGCGGCATGATGAATATCATGACGCGCGAAGGCCGGCGCGATCGCGTGGCTGTACAGACCAGCGCCTCGCTCATCACGGCCCGGGCTATTGCCGAGGGTCCGCTCGCCGGCGGACGCGGATCATGGCTCATTGCCGGTCGCCGCAGTTTCTATGACCTGGTGGCCAACCAGGCATTCGACAAGAATTATCTCTTTCCTTATTATTATGATTTGCATACCAAGCTGAGTTTCGATGTGAGTCCGGATAACAAGCTGATTCTCTTTTATACCCAGCTCAACGAGGGCGCACAGATGTATGATGTGGAAAACGAGAATCTGGACTTGCTCAACAAGGGCGGCGGTCATATCGCCGGCATCCGCAGCAGTATCATCCACTCCCAGTCTCTGGCCACCAATATGGTGTTGGGGTATTATGAGGATGAAAATGATGTGCAGCTGTTCGACACCTATAACCGCGGTCATCAGGCAGCCATGAAGTACGATGTAAGGCGGGTGAGCTTTCGCGGCGATGTGCATTATTACCCGCGCGAGTGGTTCCGGTTCAAGACCGGCATCCAGACCGATCGCACGGATATGCACGTGCTCTCCAGAGTCAACTGGCGCAACTATGTCGACCTGCCCGACGAGATCGATCTCGATGCCGAAATGCTGCATTCAGCTGCCTATTGGCAAGGACGCCTGCGTCTGGGCGAATGGCTGGAGTACAGCCTGGGCATGCGCTATGACTATTCCACGCTTTATAACCAGGCCAACTGGGATCCGCGAACCAAGCTGATTCTGGGATTCGAAGACGGCTGGTCCCTGTGGGTGAGCAGCGGCATCTATTCCCAGTTTCCGGATTTCACGACGATCATCGGTCGTGGTGAAGCCATGGATATCTCGCGCAATCCCACCAGCCTGGGTCCGGAACGAGCCGTGCACCATATCGTGGGCATGGACTGGAAACCGGACTGGAAGACCACCTTCAAGGTCGAGCTGTACCGCAAAAACTATAAAGACTTGCTGGTCAATGTCAACAAGGATCTGTTCATTCCGCGCAATGAAGGGGATGGTCTGGCGCAGGGCGTCGAGTTTTCCTTTGAAAAGGTGCGTGCCAAAGAGGATCGCTATGGTTTCCGATTTAATTACGGTTATTCCATCGCCAAATACGAGCGTCGCAATACCGATGTGTGGATTCCGTTTGACTATGACCAGCGCCACCAGCTGGGGGCGAGCGTGGATATAAAGCTGCCGCTCGATCTCGTCTATACAGCGTCATATCACTATGGCAGCGGCTTTCCTTATACGCCGATTCTGGCCATGCAGCGCGATTTCTATGCCCAGGCGGGCTATGTCAATGGCTGGGAAGCGGTCATGGCTTCGACCAACTCGGCCCGGTATCCGGCCTATTCGCGCCTCGACATGCGGCTGACCTACCAATACCGCGATCGTCTGACCGCGTATATCGACCTCATCAATGTGCTCAACCACACCAATGTCTACCAATACGAATGGGACTTTTACGGTCCCCGCGGCGAACAAACCGCCATGTATATGATGCCATTCATCCCGAGCTTTGGGGTGACGTTAAATTTTTAATTTTTTTCATGCATCGTTGCAAGTTGTGAGAATTTCCATTTCAACGCAGAGGGACAAGAGAAAAAAGAGAGAAACGCAGAGAAATATAAAGGACAAAACTATCTCCACAAGGTGTCATTACAGGTTTTTCTCATTTTCCTCTCTGCGCAACTCTGCATCCTCACCGCCTCTGCGTTGAGGGTTTAAGAGCAGGACTTGAGAAAGAAATGCCAGTACCGGGGTTTGGCGCCCCGATACTGACTCTGAGAAGCAAGCATTAAGAAGCATGCCGCATGAGACTAGCAATTTGTTCCTGATGAGCTTTAAAGTCCGGATCGGTGGCCAGACAATAAGGAGCATATTTAAAGGATTCCTGGAATTCACGCAAAGCATTTCGATCGCGGCAGAATACGACCTGGCCGGTTTTATGGATCAGATATTGATAGTCGCGTTCTTTGTGGTTGCTGATGATCACGATCGGGGAGATTTCATTGCCCAGCGCATATTTGATTTCATCGATGACGTTTTTCAAGAGCTGAAAGCACTCTTCATCATCAAAGCATCCCTTTATATTCAGAGCGAGATTCAACAGGTGATCGGCAGGATAATCTCGTTGATCAAATGGGAAAAAAAGGTGTGCAAAGCGAATCTTTTCAAACCGTTCGAGTTTTTTGGCGATGATCGAGCTGATCAGTTTCATATCCGAATTCATAATTCTCTCCTCACCCGGTGTGGGGGATGCACACCGGATTATTATCAGAGCGTTGTGGGATTTTAGACATGCCTAGGCCAGATAGAGAAACCGGTCCATGAGATTGACATAGCGACTCCACTTACGATCCGGTTCTCCATCCCGTTCGCGAATTCGTTCAAAGGCATTCATTTTTGAATCGATCTCATCCGCATAATAGAGCACAAGCGCTTCGCGTGTCATGGGCAAGACCGGAGAGCCTTGCTCACGCGATCCTTGATGTGCGAGAATGAGATGCAGCAATTCAGCGCTCAGATCTGCAGGAAAGTCCTTGATCTGCTCCAGGCGCGCAGCGACGCGGTGATATCCAATGGCGATATGGCCGTGCAGGCGTCCTTGCGTAGAATAGTCGATAAATCCCTCGGTTTGAAACTCGACCATCTTGCCGATATCGTGCAGCAGAGCTCCGGCAATAAGATGATCTTTGTTCAGGTTGGGATAAAAGTGGGTCATATCCAGTGCGATCTGCAATACCGACCAGGTATGTTCGGCGAGTCCGCCGACATACGCGTGATGCCATAATTTTCCTCCCGGGGTCTGACAAAACCGTTCGCGAAACCGTGATTCAGTAAAAAAGGCACTCAACAAATCACGGATATGCCGGCTGGAAACGGTTTCAATGATTCCCAGGATTTTTTCATAGATCGACTCTACATCGACGGGAGCGTGAGGAAGCAGTTGTTCGTGGATTTCGGCAGGAACCTCGGGCCGGGCGTCGATCTTTCGGATAGACAGATGCAGCCCTTCTTTCCAATCGATGGCTTTGGCCCAGACGCGTATGACGCGTCCGATCTGCAGACCGTCATAAACGGTTTGCACCTCATCCCAGAGCGAGCCGGTAATGCGCCCGGAAGCGTCGCCCAGCTCGACCGAGAGATAGAGATCATTGCTGTCGCGTCGGGTGCGCAGCTCTTTTTTGCGTACCACAAAAAAATCATCGATGGTTTGGCCCGGTGCAAAATCACGAATCATAGCATCTCCTGGTGCTGGCGCCAATGTGGATGACAATCCCAGTTTCCCCCTCGGACAGTCTGTTCCCACAAAGCGCAACCGCTGGGCCCACAAATGCAGCGTTGCAAGGTTAGTTCATCCCCTGGATCTTCCTGAAACGGTCAAAACCTCCTTTCTCTTTGGATGTCTTTCTGTATGCCCCGATACAATTTTTTTCTCACCCCACACAACCCACGATTCCACAGGAGGAATACCCGTTCCGGGCACTTTTCCGTGCAGAATAGAAACCCAATATGCAGGCATCGGCCATTGGCCCCTACAACAGCCGAAAAAATGCGATGACTTTTCTGGCTCGTGCCTCAACGCCAACAAAGGAGAGCACCCAGCCAGAGGGCGTTTGGATGCCCTGTAAAAGGGCTACCGACTCATCTTTTTCAACTGGTCATAGAGCTGCCGGGCTTCCAGTGAATCGATCTTTTGATCGCTAAAAGCCGCTTGTAACTGATTGCCAAAGGTTTGCAATTGTGCTTCTGACAATTCATTGTCTTGCAGCTTTGTTTTGACCCGGTCCAGTACCACTCTTACACTATCAGAAGAGACCGAATCGGGCAAAGAGGTTACCAGTTGTCCTTCGACCATGTCCATGGTCTTGCCAAGTGCGAACGAGGCAAGTTTATCCTTTTGTGAACAAATAAAAATGCCGCCGGCAATGATCAAAACCAGAATCACGATCAAGACGATTAGCAAAACTTTTTTCATCTCTCTCTCCTTTCTCTCTTATTAAAAATAAAACCTCAGCCTTAATTGTCAAGTAAAATTTTCGATTTTTGCGTTTTTTTTCTGACTGGGATTGACTTTGATATGCCTACATCAAGGTTTATCACGACAACAAAGGAACCATTTGTCCTGGTATATCTTTTGCAACACATTCCCATAGAGAAATAGAGATTCAACAAACTCAATAAAAACAAAGATTCCATGACCAATAGACCACAAATTTGTGTTCGGGTATGGCAAAAATGTCACAATCAGGAGATTTTCACATGAAGGGCATGCCTCTTTTCAATACCATGATCGCGCTTTTACTGGCCGTATCCTCTGCTTTTGCACAGCCAACGCATGAACGCTTGTTGTTTTCTCATCCTCTGAACAGCAGCTCGAGCAAAGATGGTATCGTACTGCAAAACACCAGCGGTGTCTTTACCGATCAAGGATGGCAATCCACCAACGCCTCCAGCCAGCTCTTTATCACGCTGCCTGAAGGGTTACCCCTGGAAGGCACGTTTACGGTGAATGTGAGCAATTTCGATCCGTATACCCAAAATATCAATCTCAAACAACCGATCATCGATCTCTATTCACAACCGTGCGGCAACAAGGACATCTATGAGACTGATGGAGCCTGGTTTCATCTCATCAGCGGCACCGGTTATCTCTCGGGTGTGCCCGGCGAAGCCGGATTCAAGCTCTGGGCCGCTCCCCGTGGTGTAGGATCCAAACACGAAGACCGGGTCATGCAGGATACGCGCTGGGATATCAATCATACCTATGAATTCAAGTTTGTCTGGAGCGGCAGCCGTCTCTATTTTTTCGTGGATGGACAGTTGAAAAAAGATCTTCCCTACAGCGGCCAGATAGAGCCGTTTCGCTATATCTTTCTCGGCAAGGACAATCTGATCTGGGGATATACGGCTCAGCCGGGACCCATTTTTTCAAATATGCGATGCTATGGTCCGGGCGACGCCATCGTTGACAATACGCCGCCGGTTCTGGAATCGGTGACCCCGGTGACACAAACGCAAGTCTTGGCGCGATTTGACGAGGTGCTGAATGTCCAGTCCGCCAATCTGGCCGGTCATTACAGCATCTCGCCAGATCTGGCGATTCACATGGCACAATTGCAAACCGACCAAAAATCGGTCTTGTTATCCACAGATGCACACAGCGAAAGCATCACCTATACCCTGACCGCCTCTGCCATTGCAGACACGGCCGATCCGCCTAATGTACTGGATCAGGCCAGCCTCTCATACACCTGGCAAGACCTCCCGGTCTCTGGCATCAGCCGTTCCAACTATCACCTGATCCGGCGCAGCGAAGGCGATTCGGTTTACTCGGACCGGCCGTTCGTGTTCACCCGTATCCCGTCTGAACTGAGCACCTATTACTGGATCCAGACCGCCAATGACGACAAGTACCGCGCCAATGCCGACTTTTTGAGTTTCTATGCCAGCGAGGCCCTGCATCTGATCGTTGCCTATGACGTCAGCATGACCGATATTCCCTCATGGTTGGCGGACTGGCAACAAACCAACCTGATCATCGAAACCGACGACACGAACTTTCAGTGTTATACCAAAAACGTCGATGCCGGCCAGATCACCTTGGGTGGCAATGAACAGTCCACCTCGGGCAGCATGTATCTCATCCTTTTACAGTCCCAACAAGACACCGGCGACCGCACACCCCCTGCTCCCCCGACCGGGGTGACGGCAGAAAAATTGTCAGAGTAACGCGAGAGGGGCCTTGCCCCTCTGGTTTCCCTATCGACATCTTTCAGGTGATGAGAACAGAGAGGGAGAGACAGAGTGAGGGAGTGACAAAGAGAAAAAAATGTCATCTTGTAAGGATCCGGTTTGTAGTGCTGCCTTCAGGCAGTAAGAACCCAAGCAATACCTATCGGGTGATAAGGGTGGAAAAGTATGTATACAGTCTGTTGCCAGAGCTCCACACGCTCGTCACATTTGATAGCAGTTTCAGAGACGACCTGAAAGGTGTCTTTCCACCTTTCAGGTCTGGGCCCAAAAGACCGCCCCTCTCCCTGCAATGATATCCCCCGCCGATATAAACCCGTTCTTGCTTTTTTCCTCCAGTCTGCGTATAATGGTTTAACCTTCCGAAAAACATCTTTTGCTTTTTTTACGATATGGGAACCAAGGAGCATTTGCATGGATTTTCCTCTTTTTCACCTGGATTTTATCGGCAATCGCATGCTGGTGGCTATTACCGCGATTACACATGTGATTGTCAATCATCCCATGGCTGTCGGCGCCATACCGCTGGCGACATTGCTGGAGTGGCGGGCCTGGAGAAACAATAATGCCGGTCTCGATGAGTTGGCCCGCAAGATCACGTTTGTCTTTTTTGTCATTACCACCTCACTCGGCGCCATGACCGGAGTGGGTATCTGGTTTACCACCTCGCTGGTCAATCCCGATGCCATCGGCAGCTTGCTGCGCGTCTTTTTCTGGGGATGGTTTATCGAATGGATCGTGTTCGTACTCGAGGTCATCTTTATCATGATCTATTTTCTCACCTGGAAAAAACTCGGACACACAGGCAAAAAAGGCCATATCATCACCGGAGCGGCTCTGGCCCTCTTTTCCTGGCTCACCATGGCGATCATCACCGGCATTCTGGGATTCATGATGCATTCGGGCTCCTGGCAACCCTATTTCTGGCAGTGGTCGGAACAATCGAGCATGTTTGCTGCGTTTTTCAATCCCCTCTACTTTCCCCAGCTGTGGTTCCGCACTCCCCTGGCATTGATGACCGCCGGACTCTTTTTTCTGTTTCTTGTGCCGTTTTTTACGCGCAAGAACGACCAGGTACGCGCTCCGGCTGTACGGATGCTGAGTCTATGGACGATCATCTGGCTGCCTTTTGCGGTTCTGGCCGGATTGTGGTACTGGAACCGCATCCCCGCTTATCTGGCAGAACAAACCCCTGTGGCAGTGACCACCCAGGCCTATACCTCCTGGTATCAAACCATCCTGGTGCTGCTGGTCATTATGGTGGTTGCGATCATTGCAGTGAGCGCTTTTGGCATGCTCAAGCCGCGCCGCCTGCCCAGGTTGGCCCTGATCGTGCCCTTTGTCTTTGCCATGGCGCTTCTCGGATATTTTGAACGCGTGCGAGAGTTTATTCGCAAACCCTATATCATCCAAAATTACATGTATGCCAATGGCTTTCGCATACAGGATTATCCGCTATTAAAACAGGATGGCGTACTGAAACACGCCACCTATGTGACGCACCATACGGTCACAGAGGAAAACAAAGTGGCAGCCGGCAAGGATGTCTTTATGCTCACCTGCAGCCGTTGTCATACTGTCAGCGGCATCAACAGTGTCACTCAGAAATTCGATGATCTGTTTCCCAATAGAGCGTGGCAGCCGCAACAACTGTCTGCCTATATGGCCAATATGCATAATGTACGGCCCTTTATGCCGCCGTTTCCGGGCAGCGACGCAGAACGCGATGCCCTGGCCGAATTCATCGTCGACGTCCAGTACCGGCCCATCCGCCTGGAAGGCGCACAATCCGCTGCACCAGTAAAACAGCCATAACGCTGGGCTGCGAAAAAGGTCAATCTCGACACCGAGCGAGAGAGCGAGCAGAGTTACATAGCTAAAGAGAGAAATCATAACCATCTGTAAAAAAAATGTTAACCACGGATAACACCGCAACCACGAAAAACTCGGGACGAGTATTTTTAAATTTTCATCGCTATGAAAAAATATTCAGAAAAAAATGTATTTATCCTTCGAGATGTCAAGAATGGATTTTCAGTTCTTGCTGTTTCCGTGTTTTCTGTGGCTTCCGTGGTTCATTCTCACTCTAAACACATTTGAAAAAGTCATGAGGATAATTTATGAACGAACCCATCCCGCATGATCTCGGCTTACAGCTGCCTTTGCCCCCCGGAGCACTGAAATTTTTGCTGGTGCTCTTGTTTCTCCTGCATATTCTATTTGTCAATTTCATGGTCGGTGGCCACACCCTGGCGTTGCTGTTCGAGCTCGCAGGACTGAAAAAACAAAAATACGACAAGCTGGCCAAAGAGATCTCGAAAACCATCACCGTGAACAAGAGTCTGGCTGTGGTCCTGGGAGTGGCACCTTTGTTGGTCATCAATCTGGCCTATACCACTTATTTTTATTCTGCCACCTCACTCACCGGGATCGCGTGGATCATGGTCATCCCTCTGGTGACGCTGGCGTTTTTGCTCACGTATCTCTATTCCTATTCCTGGCAACGCTGGCAAGGGGATCACAAGACCCTGCACATCATCGTCGGGGTGATGGCCGCTATCCTGTTCTGGACCATCCCGCTAATCTTTTTGGCCAACGTGAATCTCATGCTCTTTCCGTCCCGCTGGCTGACCGTATCCGGATTTTTATCCGCCCTCTCCCTGCCTAATGTCTTGCCCAGATATTTTCATTTTTTACTCGCCACCGTGGCGGTTACGGCCCTGTTTGCCGTGCCTTATTTCGGACGCCAAAAGTTCGACCTGGAATCCCGCCTGCCCGGATTCGAACGCAATGAGATCAAACGGCTGTTCTATCGCATTGCATTTTTTGTCACCCTGTTTCAGTTCATGGCCGGCCCCCTGCTTCTCTTTACGCTGCCGGTGCAGGGGATTTCATGGGAGCTGTATGGCGTCATCCTCATCGGCGTAATCTCGGCCATCACGTTTATGATTCTCGTGTGGAACGAAATTCGTCCTGACAACCCCCGGGTTGGTCGCTTTTTCGGACTTGTCGTGGTGCTACTGACCACCACGGTGGTGGCTATGGCCTATGGCCGGCATATCTATCGCGACCGCGCCATTGAACCTCATCATGAAGCCATGCTGGAAAGGACCCAGGAATTCTATTGGGCCTCGGAAGCAGCCCGCGCCCGGGTGCGTATGGGGATCACCCAACAGACCTTTGGCTCTGGCGGTGAAAAGGCCTTTGAACAAAACTGCAGTGTCTGCCATGCCATGGACATGACGCTGGTGGGACCCTCTTTGACCGAAATTTACGAGATTTATGAAAATGATATAGAGGCCATCGTGACCTGGTCCAAGGATCCGGGAGTCAAACGCGGCGGCGCCCCCATGCCTGCATTCAAACACCTGGGCGATGAGACCCTTACCGAAATTGCCGAGTATATGCTGAGTCTGATGGGAGCGGAATAGACAGGGCGTATCGGGATTTTTTCCTGTTTCGGAGAATACCCAAAGCTCTTGTTTTCTTTGCCAAATCCGATTCCATTCACCTCGACTGCGCCCCGTTGGGGCTTGAAAAATGTTGCCGGCAGTGTCCCAGGGCTCCCGCCCTGGGCTGGTATACTCTGCCCCGTTGGGGCTGGGGGAGTGCAGGGTGATTGATTTTACAATGTTCTAACCCACCAGGTGTTTTTTCCTTTCAGATCTGGGCAAAGGTGCTGTTTTTAAGCCCAGACCTGAAAGGTGGAAAAACACCTTTCAGGTCGGCTCTGAAAAGGCTGGCTATGATCAGGCTATCGAAGGTCGTTCTGAATGACAGGCGTGTCGAACCATGACAACAGACAGTATAAATCCTTCTCCGAACCTCATCACCCCACCCTCCCCTCAACGGATACCCCGGATCAGGCATAACCGACGCGAACGAATCAATCACCAAACCCTAAATAACTACCACACTCAAACCGATACCCCGTTCCGGCGGCAGGGACTGTTTTGACCTGGCAGGTGTCTTTTCACCTGCCAGGTCTGGAAAAGAGTGCGGCTTTTGGCCCAGACCTGAAAGGTGGAAAAACACCTTTCAGGTCGGCTCTGAAAAGGCTGGCTCTGATCAGGCTATCGAAGGTCGTTCTGAATGACATTCGCGTCGAACCATGACAACAGACAGTATAAATCCTTCTCCGAACCTCATCACCCCACCCTCATCTCAAAGGATACCCCGGATCACGCATAACCGACGCGAACGAATCAAACACCAAACCCTAAAAAACAACCCCCCTCAAGTCAATACCCCGTTCCGGCGGCAGGGACTGTTTTGACCTGGCAGGTGTCTTTTCACCTGCCAGGTCTGGAA
>WJME01000258.1 GCA_014728115.1 Candidatus Zhuqueibacterota bacterium
GACAACAAGATCATCCCTGCTGGTAAAGACGGTGCACAGCCCACCTCCTTTTCAGCCGGTGAACAGAGTGAGGTTTTTTCTCTGAGCTTTAACCCCGGCGAATCGGTTTCCTGGACACTCGACGGCACCACAGTTATGGCCGATGAAAATACCGAATGGTGCGAGGAACCCGATCCGGTCGTGCCTGAGGTGATTTGTGTTAAAGAAAACAAAGATGAATCATACACGGTAACCTTTGGCTATAACAATCCAAATGATTTTCCGGTTGACATACCGCTGGGCAATGACAACAAGATCGAACCCAACGGCTATGACGGCAGTCAGCCAACGCAATTTGCACCCGGAGAAAACGATGATGCCTTTCAAATAACATTTGGTGCGAATGAGACCGTAAACTGGAGCCTTGCTGGTGCTCAGGTTTCAGCCAGTTCTCAAAGCGAATTGTGCCCTAAACCGGTTCGTCCGATCCTGGAATGTGTTGTGCCAAATGAAGACGGCACGTTTACTGCACAATTTGGGTACCTGAATGAAAATGATTATGAGGTGACCATAGAGTATGGTGACCGTAACAAGATGACCCCTAACAAATATCAGGATCAACAACCCAAAACCTTCAAGCCCGGTCGCAGCGATTATTGGCCGAACGCGAGTTTCTCGATCGTATTCGAGGCAAATGAAACTCTGGTCTGGTCACTTGACGGCAGAACGTCTACAGTAAGCAGCAACAGCGCTCCTTGTGCATATCACCTCTTTTTCGACAAGCAGTGGGTGCTCGATCAGGCCAACCTCGATGAACTTCCTGATGATCTGCCCGAGGATTACAAAATCATCGCCGAAAGTGATTATGGCACAGCTGTATGCACCTATGATGAAAACACACAGCAGCTGGTTTGCGTCTATGAAAATAAAAAACCTGCAAATAACAATGACGGATTATGGGTTCCAGCCAATGGTAGCTATACTGTAAAGGAAGAGAATCTTCCTGATGGTTGGTCTCCCCTGTTTGGTACCGGAACGTTTAAAGTGGGTGACGGATATGCAAAGCATATCAAAGAAAAACCTGAAAAATATTTGGTTCACACTGTTATCAATGCAAAAGAAACGGAAGAGGCCCTCGAGATCGAGCCCTTTTTGATCTGTGTAAAGTTTCTCGGAGATGGACAGGTGCGGGCCAGATTCGGATTCTATAATCCCAACGACAAAACACTGAATATACCAGTTGGGCCCAACAATACCTTCAGTAATAGCGACTATAACCATCTGCTGCCCGAAGTGTTTCCTCCCAGCAGCAACAACAACAACAATGTTGCGGCTGCCCGTCAGGCGATTCTGAATCAAAAACAGGGAATCACTTCTACAAGTGCCTTGCCTCAGGGATTTGATCCGGAAAACTATGATGGTCCGGTGATCGAGGTCATTTTCCCTGAAGATGAGCAGCTTTACTGGTCATTACAAGGTCCTGGTGTCGAAGAGCCAAGTGAAACCAAAGTCGCCACAAAAGAGGATCTCACATGTTTTGATGAAGATGTTTGCATCACGGGTTATGTCTATCAAAACGGTGAACCCCTGGCCAATGCAGTGGTCAAAGTCGTAATTCCCGGGCTCGAATCCACGAAAACCGTCACCGATGAATATGGTTACTATAAAGTCAGCGGTGTGGTCACTGAAACTCCCTATCAGATTATGGTAGAGGGTTATGAAAGCGAAGCTCTGGAATTGGTGGTACAGGAAGATGCCAACGGATGCGAGCAAGTCGATCTTTCATTAGGGGGTTGCCGTCCGGTTTATGCCTGGTATCAGGGCTGGTATGGCGACCAGGATCCTCAGGAAGGTCTGAGGAAATGGATTCAGGAGAGTGACGGGGGTGTAATCGACAGCGCACTCTTTGATTTCTATAGCAGCCGCGATTACAATATCTGGGAATACCACATCTTGCTGGCCTGGGCCGCAGAAATAGATGCTTTTGTGGTGGATTGGTACGGTAAAGATTCCTATGAAACGTCCCCCATGAAGGGATTGCTCGATGCCGCCTATAGCCTGTATGAACGTTTTGGTCACTATGGTTTTGATTTCAGAATCGTCACCTCTGTGCACGAAGATGCTGAAGGCACTCTGAATGAAAATCTGATGTTTCTGGCAGATTCCATTCTTGACCATCCTGCCTATTTCAATCAACGAGAAGGCAAACCCAGACCGGTATTTGTACAGAGCCTGATGCAAAAACTGTCTCCTGCAGCGTTTCGCTCTGCTGCGGATATGTATTTGCCATCAGATATCTGGATCGTCTGGAACTGGGATACCAAACAAATGGATCTCAAAGATTATGTCGACGGTGTCTATCCCTGGATCATGGCCACGGATAATCAGTGGGACCCGAATGGGATGGAATGGGGTGAAGACTATCTCGAGACCTTTTACCAGACCTATCAAGAGGTCGCCCCCTTTGCTGCCGGCGCCACCTGGCCTGGATTCGATGACAGAGAATATGTCCTCGGCAATAACCACTATATGGACCGCCAGGATACGCTGGTCTACGAGTGGACATGGGACAAGGCGTTTGATTATCAACCAGACTGGTTAATGGTCGAAACCTGGAACGATTTCAATCGCAGCACTCATGTCGAAGTCTCGGATAGCAACGACTATCAATTCGTCCGCATGACTCGTGATCTTGCACAGGAATACAAGGGTGGGTGTATCCGGGACATCAATAATCTTGGTCTGACCGTACCTGAACACGTTTTCCTGGCCAGAAAGGCAGGCAAAGATAGTCTGGTCATAGAGAAGGCATTGCAATCCTTTTTCATGAGAAATTATGATCAGGCACTGGCCATGCTCGCGATAAATGATAAAGAACAATCCGAGTTCACAGATCGCAGTGATGCACTGCACCCCGTTGCAGGATCTGAAACCTATGCCAAAGGTCGGGATGTGAGAAATTGGCAGAACGCAGTGGATGGCGATCTCGATGGCTGGGATGGCACTACATGGGCCAGAGGCAATGGCTCGGAATCGGCATACGCCATATTCGAATTTGCCGATAAGGGACTCTATCAATTCAATATGATGGCCGTGACCACAGATAACGGATCAACCGATGATAGCAGCCCTTATCCTTACCAAACAACCCGATTGAATGTCTCAGTCTCTACCACAGGCATGAGTGAAACCGATTTTGTCAATATCGGCTCCTATACTCTTCGGGGAACTGGTGAACGCGAATGGCTCAAGCTCGGTCGCATGGTACGAGTGAAATATATCAAAATCGAGCTCGTCTCACCTGATTACTATCCGGGTGGCTGGCGACAATTGGTCGAATTTGAGTTGCATACGGATGCAAAGCAAGGCCCAGAACCCGCTACACACAGTCAAGCCATTGCTGCTGTACCGGGAGAATTCGGACTGGATCAAAACTATCCCAATCCTTTCAATCCCGAAACAACGATCAGGTATACTGTCGGAACAGATACCCATGTTCGGCTCAGTATCTATGATATTACGGGTCGTGAAGTAGCTGTGCTCGTAGATGGGTTCCAGCAGGCCGGAGCCTACACTGTTCAATGGCGGGCAATGGATATGCCTAGCGGCATGTATATGCTTCGCTTTACAGCAGACACTTACTCTGAAATAAAACGTATGACTTTGTTAAAATAAGTCTTGCCTGTATAGAGCCCGGTCAATGACCGGGCTCTTTTTTATGACTTTGTTACCACGTCCTAGAGTGCGATGGCAAAAAAAAAGCTGCTGCCAGCGAGACGCCCAATCCCTTTTATGCTGGCAGCAGCCCTCGCACCTACAAGCACTTTCATCTGCCCATAGGATGTCTTGCCTGCATGACATAACTCTTCAAAAATTATGCCAAAAGCCTTTCCTGACAATCAATCATAATCCATTGTTTTTATTAAACGGAAATGTGTGTCGAGTATTGTGAAATGGTCAAGGTTGGTTATATCACCACTTGAACCCAGGGATTTCCCCAAAACTTTAGCGAACAAGGTCATTCACACCAAATCATGACGATGAACAATGTCATATTCTGTCATCTGACATCTTTGATCATGAACGATGGTCATGGCAAAAGGGTATGAGGGATTAAGTCAGGACTGCCAGTTCTGGCGGGAACACAGAAGGTAAATCTTGTCGTTACGGCGAACACGATTAAACGGAAACGTGATATGATCCTCTTTTTGGGCCTCTGTTGCGGGGTGATCATTCACGTAAAGACTGGTAATGTCTCCCTCAACATACCCGGTGGTGGGTCCCATAATAGCAATTCGATCTCCCGGTTTGATTTTATCACATTGAACCTCTGCATAGACAATGCCTGGTTTGTGATAATAATTCATCACCGATCCAACAAACCTTTTTTCAATCCTGGATTTCGACCCAAAAGCCTGGCTCCAGGATTCCGAAGGATCACCCAGATAATACCCTCCATGCCAAAAGCCGCGATTGAATACCGTCTGGGACTGTTTTATCAATTGCTCTGCCAATTCAGGGGTATACTGACCGGCACAGATTGCATCCAGGGCCACACGATAGGCGTTGGTCACCTTGAAAACATAATCAGCGGATCTCCCCCTCCCCTCTATCTTGAAAAGGCTTGCTCCTGTCTTTACAAGCTGTGACAGTTCTCCCAGAGTGCACAAATCCTTGGGCGACATGATAAACCGGTTATCGATCAAGAGTTCCTGGCCGGAAACCTCGTCGATCACTCTGTATGAACGCCTGCAAGCCTGAAGGCAATCGCCCCGATTGGCAGAATGATTGGTCTGATGCAGACTCGTGAAGCATTGACCCGACAGAGAGATACATAAAGCACCGTGTATGAAAATCTCGGTTCTCACGAGATTGCCGGAGGGGGCCTTGATTTGTTGCTGTTGTATCTGATGATTAATCTGCGCGAGTTGCTCAACCCGTAATTCACGAGCGAGCACCATCACCTCAGCATAACCGGCAAATTGTTTCAGGGCCTCGATATTCGTGATATTGGCCTGGGTGGAGATATGAACAGGCACAGAGTTTTCCTGCGCATATCTCAAAACCGCCCAATCGGTTGCAATAATCGCGTCCACACCATGATCGCGTGCAGCATCGACCATCTCTTTCATCAGTTCAATATTCTCATCATATATCACTACGTTTAACGCCAGGTAGCATTTTACTCCTGTAGAGTGACAAAGCCGGACCAACTTTTTGAGATCAGATATTTCAAAAGAGCGGCTTGCCCGAGCCCGCATATTTAACTCTTTTAATCCAAAATAGACTGAATCTGCCCCAGCGCGAATGGCGGCGCTGAGAGAGTCCCAATGACCCGCAGGTGCTAAAAGTTCCAGGGGATTATTTATCATGATTCTTGAAACCTCTGGTGAAAAAGGCTGCGTGATTAGAGGTAAATATCTGTGGTGTATTTCTGATCATTCTCGCGATATGAGGCTGCCGCTTGAACTCTTTATCTAAAAACGCTCGAATTTGCGGCCGGTTCCAGCCCAGAGGATGGTTAAATTCGACATACATGGATAGATCACCCTCGTAAAACAGATTTGAAGGCAAATCCCGAGCATAAGAACTGTTGACCGGGCAATTGAATATGGCAAGATTGAGAAAATCGATACACGCTGCATGCTTGACTACAAATTCCCGGGTTTTTCGAGCTGAATCAAAGTCTTCCTGAGGAGTGCCGAATAGCAGGTAAACAAAGGTTGAAATACCGACTTTATGAAGATTATCCAAACTTTTAGAGACCACTGTCAGATCAATGCCTTTGTTCATTTGATCCAGGACCTGCTGATCCCCTGATTCCAAACCGAGCAAAAGCATTACACAACCCGATTCAGCAAGAGAATGTACAAAATCAGGATCTGCCAATAAATCGTCAAATCGAACATAACCATACCAGGGAATTTGATTGCCGGAAAAAACCCATTGCTTTAAAAAAGATGGCGGAATGGCATTATCAAGAAAGTGCAACAAGACCGGCTCATACTTTTCCAGAGACTTGATTTCACGAATAGCCTGGCTGCCGGGAAGAGTGGCAAATGTATTATTTTCCGCCTGTTCAGGACAAAAACGGCAACGGTTCCAGTAACATCCCATCGTGGTCGAGTATGGGACGATTCGTCCGGGGGAAAAATAGGTGTTTTCAAAAAGTTGAGCGTAATCCGGCACCCTGGTGCATACATTAGAGGGATACCCCATCGCATGCAAGAGCGGCGTTTCGCCTGATTCACTCACCCAGAGATCAACCAAATCATCAAACGGCTGGGTCCAATATCTGCTTTTTTGCCAGGAAGTGGCCAATCCTCCCCCCACAGCCACCTTGATCTCTGGTGCATTTGTTTTTAGCCAGCCCAGCATGGCAAAGGTCGTAAATGCCTGACCGAGAAAAAAGAGGGAAAAACCGATCCAATCCGGATTTTCTTCAGAGAGATAGTTGATGATTTTGGGCTGCCAGAAGGGAAAAAAGGGATCTCTATGGGGGTGTTTCGCAAAGAAAAGCAGATCGTCGCTCTTGAGCGGAGAATAGGTGCGATGCAGATGTTGCGTTAAACTCAATTGAGATCCCTGGCTGGCGTAGGGACTCTTTACAAGAAGACGATTTAGATCCCGGACGATACGATTATAATGATCAATGGTTTTGTAGCCTGAGAAATGGCTGATCATTTTGATATTTTCTTTACGATTGCGTACGGCCTGAACAGTCCATCGATCTTGATGAGAATTTGGCTGATTTAACAAATAATATTGACCCTCGATATTGGCGTCCCACAAAGATGCAGAAACATTATTCTGCTTTAGAACAGAGGCGAGTTTTGCAATCCCTGCCGGTGGTTCAGGAGCACGGGTCAATGGCGGATAAATAAGAAGAATGGACATAGAAATCGTTAAATTGGATATTTGATTATGACTCGTCTCTGGATTTATAAAAATGAATCAGTTTTTGAGCCTCGAATGGATTGAGATCAAATCGGGTGATCGCTTGATTGATCAGGGTCCACAATTTTTTCTCCCCTTCTGTTTGTATACGGCTGGATATCCAGCGAACCGCCTTGCGCGAATTTTCACCATCAGGCATAATACTAGGCATAGTGACTCTAATAGGTTTTATAAAGCGATATCCATCAACTCATCTATATTATTATCATAGTGAGAGACGATATTTTGCCAATCGAATCGGAATACACGATTGGCCAGATCTTTACCGAAATGCAATCGTTCAGGATTATGTAAAAGTTCACACAACCGTCTTGCAAGATCCTGCTGATCCTCGTAAAAGTAACGATCATCATCGTGATGTGCAAGCAATTCCGAATAGGTCAGGCGGCGCGGCAACAAGGGATAACATCCACAATAAATGGCTTCGACTACAGATATGCCGAAAAATTCTTGGATAGAGGTCACAGGCAAAATATCACTTTGAAAAAGCCATTGCGCATATTCGTTTCGGTCTTGCACAAATCCCTTAAAGATAATCTTGTCGGATAAAAGCTCAATCGCTTTTTCAAAGCTGGACGGTTGGTATGCAAAATTTTCTCCCAGAATGACCAGTCGGAAATCCAAACCCAGCGAATGGGCCTGGCATAGAACTGTGAAAAATTCATCTGGATTTTTGTCATATTCCCATCGGTGATTCCAGAGAATGACCGGTGGGCCGGTTCTTGTCGTATTTTTGCTTTTATGGCGGTCAAAAAATTGTAAATCTACACCCGGGTAGACCACCTGACTTTTTTCCGCAAGGGCATCTATAGATTTTAACTCTCTATGGTCAGGATAATGTTTCAGAAAGGCTTCAAGGTCAGAAAAAAATCGGGTTAGATGATATTCAGAATTGAACCAGATTTGAGTGGCAGCCAGGGCTGATGTATAATTGATAAATCCATAATGCCGGTCCCTGTTCAATTTTCGGTCACGATCATCCAAAGACCAAGGATAACTGATCTGATTTTCATGGAAATACAGAACAACTGGAAGTTCATATGTCTGTTTTCTGGCCAAAGCCAAAAAAGTAGTCAGATCGAGCATATCGGTACACAGGATTGCGTCTGGCCGGGGCAAGGATAAAAATTGTTTTGCCAGCGTTACTGCGCCACCATGCATACGCCATTTCCAAAATTGCCCCTTTAACGAAAGCAAACGCGTTTTGTGACGGCTATGCTGCATCAACCCTTCAGCCCAGAGTCGATGCGACCCGGTCAGATAAGGCTCAACGATTAACAATTCACTCAAAACTCAGAATAACCCCCGTTGTTTAAACCATGTTCGCAATCGTTCTGGCCACCCCGACAGAAAAGGATCATTGGGAGCAAGACCGAATCCATGTCCTCCCTGTTCATAGATATGCAGTTCTGCCGGCACTTTATCTTTGACAAGCGCATTATAAAAAAGGGTACTGTTTTGGGGTGGCACAGCCTTGTCCTGACTGGCGTGGATCAAAAAGGTAGGAGGTGTGTCTGCATCCACTTGCAGTTCATTGGACAGAGATTCGACCAACTCTGCATCAGGATTTTCGCCAATCAAGTTTCTTTTCGAGCCTGCGTGGGTATATTCAGTGGTAAAGGAAATGACCGGGTAGACAAGAATCATAAAGTCAGGCCGGTTCGAAAGGCGATCGATAGGATCTTTGGCATCTGCAATGCCACTATCCGAATGGGTGCCCACAGTTGAAGCGAGATGTCCGCCGGCCGAGAAACCCATAATCCCAATCTTGTTGGAATTTATGGCCCACTCTTTGGCGTGGTAGCGAACGAGCGCCATGGCCCGTTTGGCATCATTCATGGGAATCGGATGTCGGTTTTCTCTGCCATAGCGGTACTTTAAAATAAAGGCATGAACACCAAAAGAATTGAACCACTTGGCAACATCATGCCCCTCGTGTTCGATAGCGAGATGACCATATCCGCCACCGGGACAAACGACAACAGCCACATCGGTTGCCATACGTCCGGAAGGAGAATAATAGGTCAAGGTGGGCACTTTGGAAGCATCCCCTTTTGTATCCTGAGATTCTGGCCACAGGGGCATCTCAACGGGCACCTGCGAAAAGGCGGAAAAAGCGAGAATGTGCATAAACAGACTCCAGCGCATAAATCCTCCGTATAAAGAATCGTTGATGATTCTATTTGCTTTTTGTATTTTTGCGAACGAGCTGATCAAGAATCGTTTTACGCAGTCGCAAAGATTTTGGAGTGACTTCGACCCATTCGTCTTCTTTAATGAATTCAATGGCTTTTTCAAGCGTCATGGGAACAACGGGCGTTAATACAATGTTTTCATCACTTCCTGCGGCTCTCATGTTGGTCAGTTTTTTCATTTTGCAAATATTGACATCAATGTCATTATCCCGATTATGTTCACCCACGATCATGCCTTCATAAACCGGATCATTGGGTTCGACGAACAGCGTTCCACGCGGCTCCAAGTTATAACATGCATAAGCCACCGCGGATCCCTGTCGGTCAGCCACGATAGACCCGGTTAAGCGCATGGGAAATTCCCCGCGAAAGGGTTCATAGCCAGCGAGATAGGCATTCATGATTCCGGTGCCCTTTGTATCGGTAAGAAATTCGGTACGATATCCGATCAATCCTCTGGACGGAATGCTGAATTCTATTCTTACACGACCCGTACCATGGTTGACCAGATTGATCATTCTCCCCCTTCGCCGGGAAATTTTTTCCGTGACAATCCCGACAAAATTTTCATCACAATCGACAAACAGGTGTTCTATAGGTTCAAGAACCTTATTGTCTTCATGTTTCATGATCACCTGAGGACGGCCAACCGTAAATTCAAATCCCTCCCTGCGCATGGTTTCGATAAGAATGGCCATTTGAAATTCACCCCGGCCCTTGACGATAAATTGATCTTTGACATTGGATCGTTCGACTCTGATCGCTACATTTCTCAAGGTTTCTTTGACCAATCGTTCATAAATTTTGGTTGCCTGGACGATTTTTCCTTCCTGGCCGGCAAACGGTGAGGTGTTGATCGTAAACGTCATGGCAATAGTGGGTTCATCGACAACAATCCGGGTCAATGCTTTGGGATCAGAGCGGTGGCAAATGGTATCTCCTATTTCTACCTCATCGATCCCGGCCATGATAACGATCTCGCCGGCACTGGCCTGATCGGCATTTTTCAATTCAATGCCCGAATACACTTGAAGCTTTGCGACCCTGAGAGGCGAAACCTTGCCCTCCCTGCCGACGCACACCAATTCATCCTGTAGTTTAACAGATCCATTGTGTACTTTGCCGATAGCCAGACGACCAAGGTAATCGGAATATCCGAGATCAGAGACCAGCATTTGAAAGGGAGCGTGAGGGTCAAATGCCGGAGGGGAAATCTCATCGACAATCGATTCAAACAAGGGCTGCAAAGATTCGTCGGGTGCATCAAGACTTTTTTTGATAATACCCTCTCGGCCAATGGCATAAAATACGGGGAATTCAATCTGCTCATCTGTCGCATCGAGATCTATAAAGAGGTCATAGATCTCATCCAAAACCTGTAGCGGACGTGCATCTTTGCGGTCGATTTTATTGATCACTACAATAATCCGCTTGTTTGCATCCAATGCTTTTTTTAATACAAAACGGGTTTGGGGCAACGGCCCCTCGGCAGCATCGACCAACAAGACGGCACCGTCAACCATAATCAATGCCCGTTCAACTTCACCACCAAAATCGGCATGTCCCGGGGTGTCGAGTATATTGATCTTTACATCCTGCCACAGGACCGAACAATTTTTTGCGGCAATGGTAATGCCGCGTTCCCGTTCCAGGTCCATGCTATCCATCACCCGCTCTGAGATGATCTGATTGTCACGCCACAATCCGCTCTGACGGAACATTCCGTCTACAAGCGTGGTTTTGCCATGATCAACATGGGCAATAATGGCAATGTTTCGAATATTTGTGTTATATGTCAACTGTTTCATTCATGATCCATTCTTAAAAGCTAGAGTCGCATCGTTCTGACAGAATACATTACTGTTGTATGGGCTTTTTGGGGGTTATCCCCATCTGTTCAAAGGCATGATGCACCGTTGTTTGCCATTTTTGATAGCCACGGGCATTGACGTGCATTCCGTCAAGAGTCAGGGTAGAATCGAGTTTAGCCGCAGAATCGGCAACAGGGCTGTAAAAATCGATAAATGTATAGCCGTTTTCTCTACAAAGCGTTTCAATCCATGTGTTTAATGCTTGCACTTTATCAAGGGGATGGGTTGCCAGCAGATGATCTTTGCCCGGGATATAATCATTGACAGGAGAGACAGCACCCAAAGCGACTTTGATCCCTCTTGAATCCGCGATACGGCTCAAACGCAACAAGTTGCTTTTTGTTTCAGCGATCGAGTACCGATTATCAGGCCAAAAATCATTGCCGCTGCCAAGGAATAGAATCATGGCAGCGGGTTCCAGGCTGCGAACATCCTGTCGAAAACGGCGTACCATATCCCGTGTATGTTCACCCCCAATACCACGATTAAGACAAGAATACTCTGGAAAATCATCTGCCAAGTTCCAGCGGTCGATACTCGAAGATCCATAAAAAATCACTCGATGTTCATCACTGCGCGGTGCGCCAACTTCATAGTTAACCTCATTGTAGCGTGCAAGATGTGCATCTAACCGATCTTGATCTTTTGTACACGCTTGCCAAACAAGATCTTTACCCTGTTTCAAACGGTGCTCAGAAATCCCGAATGCGTGTAAAAGAGTGCTGGCCATAAGCCAGTTACCTTTTTCATTCATATGCACGCCGTCAGTGGTCAGGAGGCCTTTGCCGTTCATACCAGGCTTTTGCAAAGGCTCGAGCACTCTTTTAAAGGCATGGTTCTGGTCAATCAAAAGACAATCATATTGTTGCGCAAGTTGATGAATCGCCTCGTTATAGGGCTCTAGTTTTTGATTTTCAATACTAGATAAATTTTCCTGTATAATGGTGGTCGTCATGAGTGCGACTTTGGTTCCTGTTGCCTGTGCCAGGGTGATCATTTCCGTGACTTTAGCTCTATAAAGTTCAAGAGGGACTCCTTTTGGTCCCCCTCCCCGGGTATGACCATCCTTGAATCCGTGCCATACATCATTGATACCGACACTGATTGCGAGCCAGTCAGGATCGTATTGCAGCACATCGCGTTCAAACCGGTCAAGCATATCAGGGGCCTTGTGACCGCTAATACCGGCATTCACCAAAGAAATCTTTCGTTCTGGATAAAAGATAGCCAGAGCATTACGGGCCTGATTCACATACCCAAAAGGCATGACAGCTGCCTGGGTGATGCTATTGCCAAGGATAACCAGAGTTTCACCATCCTTCAGCAAAAGCTCCTGACCATAGACCGAACTCAGCAACATCCAAAATACAACAATTGTCTTGATCTGTTTCACGAGTCAAATTCTCCCTTGTTCATTCAGCCTTGAATTTAACAAATTCAAGCGATAAAACCTATTACGATTTGCTGTGGGGTATCAATTTTTACATAATAACGAGAATAATCGTATGGGTCAGTTCGTTCAAAAGAAAAAAAAGGAGATGATCATGGTTATATTCAGAATGATTTATATCATATTAGGATTGGCCCTGTCACTGTCGGCACAATATAATGTCCAGAAACCCTTTCCCAAACTCTCTGTCACACAGCCCAATACGGTGACATTCACCCCCTCGCAACCAAATTGGATTTTTATCGTCGGACAACAAGGAGTGATCACCCGCCTTGATCGCACTCTGGCAGCCGAGGCGGAGGCCATTGAATTTCTGGACATCTCGAGCAAAGTCGTGTTTGGGGGGGAACAGGGGTTATTGGGGCTCGCTTTTCATCCAGAATTTGCCAGCAACGGTCTTTTTTATGTCGACTATACGGCAGATAATCCGCGTCGAACCGTCATCGAACGATATCAGGCAGATCCCAGCAGTTTACAGGCAAATTCCGGTTCAGGCCAGGTCATTCTGGAAGTGGAGCAACCTTTTTCCAATCACAATGCCGGCGATATCCTATTCGGTGCGGATGGCTATCTCTATGTGACCCTCGGCGACGGAGGGTCTGGAGGTGATCCGCAGGGTCACGGCCAAAACCGTCAGACACTCTTGGGATCGATCCTGCGTATCGATGTTGACAATCCGGCTCCCGGAAAAAACTATGGAATTCCTGCAGACAATCCGTTTGTAGGAAATAATCAGGGATGGCGTGAAGAGATCTGGGCATATGGGTTGCGCAATCCCTGGCGCATGGCATTTGATCAGGAAACCGGCGAGCTATGGACCGCAGATGTAGGACAAAATGCCTGGGAAGAGATCGATATCATCACCAAAGGTGGCAACTATGGTTGGAATATCATGGAAGGCACTCATTGTTACCCTCCTGGCAGCCAATGCAATACTCAGGGGCTCATTTATCCGGTCTGGGAATATTCGCATGAGAATGGTAATCGTTCGATCACTGGAGGCCGGGTATACAGAGGCACGAGAATACCCGAACTGGTGGGGGCATATATCTATGCGGACTTTGTATCCGGTCGGATTTGGGCCCTGTTTATGCAGAATGGGTCTGCTCAAAGCAATGAACTCTTGCTCGATAGCGAGTTGGCGATTGCCAGCTTTGGCACGGATGCTGACAAGAATCTCTATATCTCTGCCTTTGATGGATCGCTCTATCAGCTTGTATCGCCCACTTTGGTAGAGAATGATCCATACATGCCATCAGAGTTTAGGTTATTACAAAATTATCCCAACCCTTTTAATGACCGCACTGCCATTCGCTTTGACCTCGAAAAAGAGAGTCACGTTACCCTCGATATTTATAATCTGCACGGACAACACATCAAAACCCTGACCGATGGTTTCATGGCTGCCAAGTCTCATCAAATCACCTGGAACGGGACGGATAAAACCGGGCGATCAGTGGCGAGCGGAGTCTATATTTACCGGCTTTTGACGGGTAATGACGTTCAGGATCAGAGGAAAATGCTTTTTCTAAAATAGACGGTTTTACGGGGACAAGCCAGGTCACCCTAAAAATGCAAAGGTGCCAGCCTCCACAAGCTGGCACCTTTGTGTTTTTTTGCGCAATCCTATAAAAATCAGGGAGCAATCACTCTATGATAAGGTGAATGAATCTGGTCCTTACTCTCTGTTTAAGGGTTGATCCGGACGCTACGGCAAAGACCCGGGTCCGGATCGAATGGTTCCGAGACTATTGCAAATCGATCTCTGGTCTCTGCGGACCTTTGTAGGACTTTGCTCCTTGTGGGTCGATGTCTTGGGCGGGAACAGAGAGAAGAGCTTTATCTGTTGTTTCTGGTGCCGAGATAAACCCATGATATCGTCCCATCCAGTAATCACGCAGATACCCGGTGGGTTCCATAACACGCCGTCCTCCTGCTCCGCCATCCAGATACAGGGCATTGCGATGTCCTCTTAATATACTGGTTTCTCTGGGAGGGATGGCTTTTGATCCACCGGTATAAGGGATATAGCCTGGTTCAGGATGGAGATCATCGCGATGAGAATTGCGATAAGAATAATCGATACAATCCAATGGCCAGGACCGCAAATGCTGCGCAGCCTTATCTGCTTCACAATCATTTCCGGTGATCGCGCCATAAGTGAAATTATACCAGGGAATGTGTTCGATACGTTTCAAGGCATAGGTGCGTTCAAGGCTACGAAGATAAATAGAGGTTAAATAGGGATCATCAGCATAACGCATCAAGGTATAATAGCATCTGTTGGCAAGATTATCATCCCAGGGGGCGATATCTTCGGGCGGAAAAGTGAGCTTTTGGCGCACTGTATAGCGGTGATATCCCCAATCCAGAGTCTGCTGCAGACCTTGCTGAAATTTCTCTTCACCGCTCAAAGCATAGGCAGTATGCATATAGGTTTGTGCCTGCATCCCATTCAATCCTCTGGCCACAAACCCATAGGGCCGGAGCAGGTATTCCGGATCCCAGCGGCCCCATCGCGTAGGTTGACCATCCATATCCCGCAAGACCCAGTCATTCTCGATAATGTGTTCGGCGATGCGGGTCAGATGCTGTTTGGCGAGTTCTTTATCTTTGCCCTTTGCCACCAGATCATGAAAAAGCGAGACCGAGTAAAAGTGGGCATCGACTTCGTCGCTCGAGGTATCTCCTTTCCAATACCATTTGCCATCCTTGGTCGGGTACCATTTGGCAGGCAAGCCACCCGAACCATGTCGGGAGCGTGTATCCAAGTCTCCGCTCGTCGACCATATGGCTCTGGCAAAAAAGCCCTTTTTCGGCGTAATTTGCTCCAACCATACCATGGCCTTGAAAGAATCGACTGCTTTTTGATAGTCTTTTTCATCCCCTGTGACGGCATATTTATAACACATGGCAGCGAGATAAGGTGCTGTATGTCCGCCGTCATTATCGCTGATTTCTCTTACCCATTGATCATGTTCATTATTCCAATAGAGGGTATGAATAAATCCCAATCTCTTGTGACCCCATGACTCGATGTGCTGTTCATAATAATCGGCTTTTTTTGCCAGAGTATACGGTTCATAAGTGATGATTCCGATTCCGCCATCTGTGGCAATCGCGACACTCTTGTTTACGACAGAAATATCGTGTACAAAATTTTCCGGCAACCAGCGATAAGGTCCGAAATAGTGCCAATCATCTTCAAGCATACGAACCGCGCCGGTGGTGGTACCGATCCAGAGATCATTATCAAATCCGCGGGCCAGGCATGTTGTCTCTTCATAGGGCAATCCATCGGTTCCCTTGATGGTTTTTAATGCGGCGCCTCTAAGCACCCCGAGTCCCCGATCCGTGGACACAAATAATCGGCTTCCGAGTGCCTGCATATCGAATGTATTGGGAGAGGGCAAGGTACCCCAGTCGATCCCATCTTGCTCAACCACAGGGCCATCCAAAAGAACGATCTTTCCTGGTCGCAGCACATACAAGGTGCCGCTATAGGAATCGATGCGGTATACGGGTCCCAGTCGAACAGGATCGGAAAGCACCTGCGAGCCGTCCGCCATGGTGACGGTGACATCGCTCGAATGATATCCTCCTTCTGGTTTGATATCGATCCATTTATTGGCTTGTAGCCGAAAGATGGCTTCTCTGGAGGCCGCATGTATGGCGCCATTATGAAGGCACATATCTACGATGTCCTGGTCCAAAGATTTTTGCCATGTTTGTCCGTTCCATCGATACAAACCCGTATCAGACAGAGCCCAGAGGATATTATCCATATTCAACAGTCTTTTGACATCAGACGGCGAGGAGGGCAAAAGGGAATAGGATTGTTGACGGTGTTTATAGATCTGGCCTTCCATGACAAAAAAGATGTCATCTTTAAAATGGGCAATTGATTTCACAGGGTGATCGGTAGGAATTTTTTGAGAAATCTCTTGCAAAAAGACTTTATCTTCCACAGGTGTCCATAAACGTTTTTCCGGATTAAACAGTTCTGCTTGTGCCATACCGGAAAGCAATATAGCCAAGACAAGCAAATAACATCTCATGGTCACTCTCCCATAATTGGATTAAAATCGATTATGCAATCGTTTGCATAATTTACAATATATGAATGGTAAAATCAATGTTTTTTGACACTCGTAAAGATTTGAATTTGTCCCGGGTCTATAAAATTCTTATCTTGTATCATTCTAACGAGCACGGTGCAACACGCAGGGAGCAGGTAATGAACCGCATTTATACGATCCTGATGATCATTTTCATTTGTACAACAGCACACCCCTCAAACGATGATCTGTCCTGGACAGTTCACATCATCGATCAGAGTTCACAAGGAGCAGATGGCGTCCGAGTCTTGGATGTAAATAACGACGGTCTGCCTGATATCACCACAGGGTGGGAAGAAGGGGGGGTGACCAAAGCCTATCTTCATCCGGGTTATGACAGAGTGAAAAATTTCTGGCCTTCCGTGAAAGTCGGACTTACGCCTTCAGTGGAAGATGCCGTGTTTGCGGATCTGGATTCGGACGGCTCTGTGGATATTGTCAGCTGTTGTGAAGGAGATTTCCAATCTGTAAATTTTCATTGGGCGCCCAAACCCAAAAGTTCGTATCTGGATTCGAGCCAATGGGTCACCACCCCCCTGCCTGCTTGTTACCGCAAGAGCAAATGGATGTTTGCATTACCGATGGATATCGACCAAAAGAACGGCATAGACCTGGTTGTAGGATCCAAGAGTAAACAAGGTATGATGGGATGGCTGGAATCCCCTGCAAATGCGCGAGAGGTGGATCAGTGGAAATTACACAAATTCCATTCCACATGGTGGATCATGTCTATCATCAATATCGATATGGACCGTGATGGCGATCAGGATATCCTGTTTTCCAATCGCAAGGGAGAGTCCGGTGTCTATTGTCTTGAAAATCCCGGATCTCTCGAAAAATCAGAATGGTCATTGCATCTTGTCGGTGCAGCAGGCAAAGAAGTTATGTTCTTGGATGTATGTGACTTGAATAATGATGGCAAGCATGATATCCTGGCAGCGGTCAGACCCGATGAGATCTATTGGTTCCGGGAACCTGATTCCCCAAAAGCCAAGTGGAAAGTTTCAACGTTTTGCGTGGATTATCCTGCAGGCACAGGCACTGCGAAAGGTATTCGATGTGGTGATATCGATGGCGACGGTCGACTGGATATTGTTTACTCATGTGAACATGCAGGCGCTCCAAAACGGGGTGTTGTTTGGCTCAAACAACCTCAAAACGACAAAGAGTGGCAGGTATTCGATATATCGGGTCCGCTTGGTATAAAATTCGATCGAATTGAATTGCTGGATCTGGATGGTGATGGAGATTTGGATGTATTGACTTGCGAGGAACGAGAGCGAGGTAAAGGGATGGGTATCGTGTGGTACGAAAATCCGGCAATGTGATTCGCTATCGAATACGACAAGATCAGTCTTGATCTTCAAGTGAGAGAGATGTTATACTTTTTCATACGATAACGAAGGGTATCGAGAGACATCCCGAGCAATTTAGCTGTTTTGGTTTGGTTGTTGTTGGCTTTTTCCAGAGCTTTTATCAAGAGTTGTTTTTCTACCTCCACCATAGAAATGCCTGCATCGGGGATTTCCAGAGAAAAGCGATTGGATTTTTTCTTGTCTTCTAGCTCCATCAAATAAATAACATCCTCATCGATTTTCGGACCTTCGGAAAAGATTGCCGCCCGTTCAATCACGTTGCGTAATTCGCGCACATTACCGGCCCAGCTATGGGATTTTAATTTCATCTTGGCTTCACGGGTAAGTCCTGTGAACCGCTTTCCAAAATCGACGGCATAATTTTGTACAAACCGTTCGGCAATCGCAATAATGTCATCGCCAAGATCCCGCAACGGTGGAAGTTTCAAAGTGAGCACATTGATACGGAAATAGAGATCCTGACGAAACTCTTTTTTCTCCACAGCACGTTTCAAATCACGGTTCGTAGCGGTAATAATTCTGACCTGGACGGTTCTTTCGATTGTGCTTCCCAGTCTCCGAAACCGTTTTGTTTCTATAAACGACAGCAATTTGGCCTGTAAAGCGAGAGGCATTTCAGAAATTTCATCCAGGAACAAGGTTCCTCCATCCGCTTCTTCCAACAAGCCCTTTTTGCTGCTGGTGGCGTTTGTAAAAGCTCCTTTTTCATGACCTAATAGTTCTGATTCTAGAAGCGTATCCGGAATCGCTGCACAATTCACTTCGACAAAGGGTTGTTTTGAATAGATCGACGAAAAGTGGATCGCTCTGGCCACCAAATTTTTCCCGGTACCACTCTCCCCCTGCAAAAGAATGGTCGTATTGCGGATATTGGCGATTTTATGAATGAACCTTCGCACATGTTCGATTTGTTCAGATGACCCGATAATATTATTCGATCCGTGTTCGAGATAGTGCACGAGTGAGGCATGCAAAAGTTTGATTTCATTTTGTTGTTGCTGAATCTGCTGTTCGAGACTGGTATTTTCAGTGGTATCGATCACGATAGCCAGAATAAATGGAGAAGAATCGCCCGGATATTGGAAACCATACAAAACAAGACTGTAATAGATGAGTTGATCGTCACCCCGATAGCGACTCAATTTTTCAAGTTTATATTTTCGCTGTTTTTGCTCCAACAAGGCTTCAATTTGATCTTCACTTCCTATCAGTTCCTGAAAGGTATCCCAAAACACTCCGCTGTAATTCCGATCAGGAGCGTTTAACATTTTATGAAAGTTGTTACAATGAGATTCAATAGCCAGTTCTTTATCGAATATTGCATAAACGACTTTTTGTTCTCGCAAAATATATTCTAATACTTTTTTCACGCTAATTATCCTTCGACAAGTTGTCTACCCAAATTTACAAATAGTTGTTCTACACCTTCACCTGTTTTAGCACTGGTCAAGATATGTGGGGCGTGATATTTTTTTGCGATTTTTTCTATTTGACTTGTAAAGGGATCATCGGGATCGACTAGATCTTTTTTATTGCCGACAAACGCAAGTGAAGCATTGGGATTTTGCTCTAAAAAGGGTTCGAGATAGATAGGGATTTCTTCGATCGTTTGGGGGCGAGTCAGGTCGAGTACGATGATGGCACCATGGGTGCCGCGAAAATAGTTTTTAATAATATTATTGAATTTTTCGATATGAGCAAGATCCCAAAGGATCAGCTTTAACTGAATATTGCGTTTTTTCGAATCCTCAAAAGGAGCTAATATTTTTTGGCTGATTTGCACGCCGATGGTAGAGAGATATTTATCATCAAATTTGTTATATACAAAACGCCTAACCAGACTCGATTTTCCGACTCCATATGAACCCAACATGCACAATTTTTTACTGACGATTACTGGCTTGAGCAAAGTAAGACTCCCCAAAGATAATATCAAATTCTACTCTACTATTTTTTAATGGGCTATTCAAAGATTCCTGTTCAAGGATAGGATATTTTTGCCCATAGTACAATACAACCAATCTATTTTGATGAATACCGGAATTCACCAGGTGCTCTGCAACATTTTCAGCTCTTTGTTTGGCAGTACGAAGATTATCGTAAAAGTCCTTATGATCATTAGAGAATCCTCTGACCACGAGATGAAATTTATCGGAAATGGTTGCAAAGTAATCAGAGACACGATCGATTTTTTGTTTTTGAAAAGGTTCAACAGAGATTGAATCTTTTTCGAAAAACAAGGTATTTTCATTGAACAATTGTTTTGCTTCAGCAAGTTCAGTTTCATTGACCAGTCGAAGATTGTTATGAACAACCTTGACTCCGGGAATTTCACTGAGCAAATGACCTAAATCTCGTCTTGTCTGGCTATTGCTTACAAACCCTTCGATCGTAAGACGATCCTGGGTGATGATGAATTTTGGACTAAAGTAAGGTTCAGCCTGATATTGGGTAACCTTTTCTTCGATTTGTTGATCAAGTTTTTCCTGATCGACCGCGTCTACCATCACAGTGATATGATTATCAACAGATTTAGTGAATGGCATTGCGGTTGCAATAGAATCGGCCTGATTTCTAGCCCAAAAACTGTTCATGACACCAGCGAGTGTGATATCCCCATCATTGACGTCTATTTCCAACTGATCGACATTGATACCGGGTTGTGCTTCCAAAGTTGAAAAGAGCTGTTTTTCATGCTTGCCATTCTCGATCCACTGGGGAACAAAGAAAGCGCCGGTCACAATCATAAAAAGGACCAGGGTGAACAAAATTAAATATTTGAAATAAGGTCTTGTCTTTGTCTTTGACTGTGTTTGTTCCTGTACTTTTTGGATGGCCAAAAAGCGAGCCAGTTCACGTTCGCAGCCCTCGAGTTCAGTCAATTCGCCATCAAATTGGCGTAATTCTTTAAAATAGAGATTATGCAATCGTTCGCTTAATTTATGAAGCCGATCGCGAAAATCCTGTGGTTCGACACCAGAGACCACGACTGCGAGATAGGAATAGCGACCTAACTCTAGAATGATTTTCGCATCTCCGTATTGAATTTCGGAAAGTTCTCGATTCGGATCTTCCCGAAACGCTTCTGATACGAAATCACGGATAGCGGTCAACATTCCGCTGATCAATTCCTGGTCGACTTTATCACCATCAGAGCTGGCGACATGTGAAACCAACAGTCCGGTTTTAAGATGAATAAGAAAGATTTGCTCGATCTCGAAAGGGAGAGATTCCTTTACCATTAACTCGGCTTCGGAAAGTCCCATCAGTTTGGCTTGTAATTTTCGCGGCAAAAGATTGCGAATAAGCGCTTTTTCGATGCGGTGGTTAACGCCACTGACGAGATCGTGCATGGCCTCGGACATTGAACGCTTGATAGTCTGGCCGATCACCGGGTAAAGGGCATCGACCACATCTTCGCGCGTTTCATAAACCTGTTTTTTAATCGCCTCGCTCATAACAGGAGCGAGTGCATCTGCCATGTCATCGCGGGAATTCATGATTTTCCGTTCAAGTAAATCCGCGATAACAGGATCCAGTGAAGTGATCAAGGACTCTTTGTCAACAATACGATTTCGTAAGAACGCAATCTCTTCCTCAAGACGATCGAATTTGTCCCCTTCTTCACCCAGGATCAGATGCCGTAAGAGCCGAATGGCTCTTTCTTCATCTTCTCGAGCGGTCATATTCTCTTACCTGGTTATTCGGTGCCGTTTTGTTCGATACGATCGCCGACAAGTTTGAGAGCCTGACCTAAATGTTGCCTATCTACTTTGCGGTCGATCAATTCGTCGATTTTTCCGCGTAGCTTTTGATGTATTTCATCGACAAGCCGATGCAAGAGCTCTTGATCATGAGTCAATCGTTCAAGAGCTTCATGATGCTGATCTAATCGTTGCTCATTCTTTTGGATGCGATCACTAGCGGCGGAAAACTCTTTTCCCATCTCATGCACGGTCTCAGTGAGGCGATTTAATTTGCTTTCGAGAGAACGTGCATGTGTGCCAAAAAGAATCTCGCGTATCTGCTCTATGCTGTTTTCATGAGAAAATTCAGAATTAAGGGATTTATCCTTTTCCCCGTTTTCTGCCATGTCGCTCCTCCTTGCCTCCAATTCCCCATTTTATGTAATATACAACAAAAGTGTAAAGAAATCAATGAAAATAAGATCATAATTTTAGTCATTATGTTCGTGTAGGAGGAGTTTTTGAACGCACCAAATAAAGACCGCTCTTTTTCCTCACTAGCGTGCAAAATCCATACCCAAATAAAAATCTATTAACTATAATATTTTCAACAAGGCAGGTCATGACAGAGTGTAAAAAAAATGTGACAGGAAGAACAAAAATAACTCATTTGCAAAAGATAAATATTATTGTATCTTAAAGAAAAACGAGAGAGGAAAATGGCTTTATTTGCGGAAAGCATATTTGTCTTGAGTTTGGTTATCGTTACCCTGTATTTTATTATTCCCCCTATTCGGGCAAAGCGAAGAAAACGAGGGTATGACCGAATGGCGTTGATTATTCGAAAGAGCCATGCAGGAAATGTCTATTATCTGGGTTTACAGGAAAAAGACCGGAAAAAAGTGCTCGATGAAGCCTATACTGAATGGTTAGAGTTTCATACTCTACTCTCCCGGATCGCCGAATATCATGACGGAATTCAAAAATTCGCCAATGGTATTCCCTCAAATACCGCAGAATCGTGGCAGGCCATCCAAATTTATGCCCTGAATAACTATGAAGAGTTTCAACAATGTCTTGAACTCTTGAACAAGCCAAAATTTTCCACTCTGAACCGAATGCTGGATATACAATTGGTATACGGACGCCCTATCGGCAAAAGAGGTCAACATCTACGGATATTCAATTAATCCCTGGGAGGCTTTTTGAACAGTTCGTCCAGTTTTTTTCTGGCTTGTTCTGATCGACTCGCTTGCGACCCTCCCTTCTTTTCCTCATCGAGTACAAAATAATCACAGAAATTTGCCATCTCTTTGTCATGCACCCAGGTCGCTTCTGACTCTCGACACTCGTGATGTGCATTGATATCATAATGTTTACAGTGTAAACAACATCGCAAATACGCACTACATTTGGGACAGGTATCTTGCCTGAATATCTTTCGTTCGATCGAGATCTCTGTGCCACAATTATGACAAAACATGATTTCCTCCCATTCATACCGTCCCCAAAATACCCTTTCTTTCAGTCAATATCAAGTCTCTATTTGACTTTTACCATTTTTGTCAGAGAGACAATATGACGATGGTCCCACAAACAACAAATGTAAAGACCACTGGGTACATCCACACCCTGTTCATTCTTTCCATTCCAGAATAATGAATTTTTCCTGTCTCTCGAAAAGGTTTTGATAGGCACTCCCAGACTGTTTACGATTACGAATTTTTGAGACTCTGCTTGCTCGAGGGTACAATTTATTGTGGTACCCAGAATAAAGGGGTTGGGATAATTACACAGGCCAGAATTTTCCCTCAGGTTCAACTCATCAGAACTCTTTGTCAAACTGCAATTTGTCAGACCAATGATTTCCTGCTGACCACTCATATCGAACTGAATCAACCGATACCACAATGTATCTGGTTCGTCTCCTATTAACCGATCTGTAAACATATATCGATGGGTTTCGGTGGTAGTGCCCTTGCCCGGGATGACAGGAGAAATGGGCCGGAACGGACCTTCCTGAGAGCCTGAACGTTCAAGTTTGAATCCGAAATTCTGGAATTCACTTTCTGTTCGCCAAACCACAGTGGTATGTTCTCCTTCAATTCTGGCAGAGAACAAAGACAATTCAACAGGCAAGGAAACATCATTGACAGCAGCTGGAGTTCCGGCCTGATCCGCCCCCTGATCTTGCCAGTGACTGAACACATCTGACCCATCATTCGGCAGGTTCACCCTGTACCACAAATGATTATCTGGCCATTCGGTTAAGGGATTATTGAACCGATCAACGATTTGACCTGAAGCGTTTTTAAGAATGAGATAATCAGCCCCTCCATTTAAATAAAGATTGCCATGCGAAAAGTACTCGATCTTGCTGTTGCCCTCATCATCCTCGCCGGTATTTAACGATACCGAAGGGTATTGTTCAGGAAAGCTGTTTTCACTGCGCAACACCAAAAAGAATTCACCCGGTGAAAGCACCAGGCCGGAGCCATAATAATCGCTGTTCAAAGGGACATCGACAAATTTGTCTGAACCATTGTTCCCAAAAGTCACGGTATAGCCACTCACATCGATGGCAGAATGCCCAATATTACACAATTCTGCATATGCAGCATAAGCGACATCTGTGCTGTTAACCTCTGTGATACACACTTGAGCATGCACACAAAATGACATAAATACGACAAAAATAATACTTTTCATATCTTCCTCCATTGAAAAAGTAATAAAAATAACGAACTGTATAAAATTATCGTTATTTATTTTGTAAAAAGCAAGAGAAATCTACAAAATTCGACAATTTGACACAAAAATTCGAAATTAATGGAGGTGACGTTTAAAACAATAAAGGCCTTTGAAAGGGTTTCAAAGGCCTTGACGAGGGACAAGGAAAGATATAAGGGGGCAATCTTTGAAAATAATTATGACTAAAAGATCTTAAAACACCACTTACCTGAAAACTTGGCTACCGCTGCGAAAACCACTTTATTTTCAGTGTTGCTGAGAGCTCTTAAAATCCCCTTGAATAACATAACAACATATATATAAGTATTAATAAGTAAAAATGCAAGTACTTTTGAATAAATCACCAGTTTTTTCTAATTTTTTTTACATGACGCTGATCTCCAGTCCATGGGGATCGATGTCGAAATCAAAGAATCGGGCACGGTCGTTTATGGGACGGGTTTCGAGAATTGAACGGATTTTATATACAGACTCGACATCCTTGGCAACGATAAATAAAAAGCCACCACCCCCTGCTCCCAAGAGTTTTGCCCCCAGGATATGATCCTTTATATTCGTGAAAAGTTGTTCTATCTCAGGGGTGGTTGAGCCCGCATCGAGCAGTTTATTATAGTGCCAGGCCCGGTCGATTTTCTCACCAAAAGCATCGATCCGTCTGCGGTCGAGATCATCTTTCATGTCAAAAGCCAGAGTTTTCAAATTTTCAATCGCCATTATGGCCTCTTTATCCCTGTCAAGATAACGCCCGACGATTTTTTGCAAAATGTTTTTTGCCATTCGCCTGATCCCCGTATAATACAACAAGAACCGCTCTCCTTGCGGACCCTCGGTAAAGAGTTGAGTCCACGATAAGGTCGGGCTCTGATCAAATCCTTTCTGTGTGACTATGAGCTTAACCCCGCCTGCTACTCCTCCGATCTGATCCTGCCACCCTCCGCCCGTGGTGAGCAGCTGTTCCATATAGCTCGTCCGGCTAAAAAGATCTTGTGCCAATAGATGTTGCCCAAAGACTCTGGCGAGACAAGCAATGACCGCAGAACCGAGGATGCTGGAAGTGCCTAAACCAGACCCCGCAGGAAGTGCACTAAACAGAGTGAGTTCCAGGCCACCCCCCCAATTTTTCAAAATATTTTTTAAATCTGAATCATCCTTTTCAGGGAAAATCCCGGCAGCAATAAAAGCGGCCTTTGCCAGAGACTCCCACTGGCCAGGTTGGGCATAATCCATCAATTCGTGCATATTTTGTAAAATAACAGACTGGCCCAAATCTATAGAATTTATGCGTATTATGGGATCCTGACATCGTTTAGCAATGGCTTGAATGGGATATTGCCCGTTGAGTTTAACAGAAGCATTCAGAACGACCCCTCCATGGTCCATGCAGTATGGAGGGGTATCAGACCAACCGCCCGCAAAATCCAGTCGTGCAGGCACAGTGACCCACACCACCTGGTCGGTTCGTATCTGATAGCCGTCTGTAGCGATCTGCTTTTCCGGTTGCTTGATTCCGTATGCCACGGCTTTACGAATTATTTGAAAACTTTTATCGGTGTTGTTTGTCACAGCCGAATGTAAATAATAGAGGCGGGCCTGGAAGGCCAGGTTTTTCTCTTGTTTGGCCAAATTCAACAAGTCAATACCGAGATGGTGACGGTCAGTTTCATCAGAACACCAGCCGAGGAGTTCTTGATGGGTCCATTCCCGTTTCGAGAGTTCATACCCCACCCGACTGAGCCTGATTTTTTTTAACACTCGGTCCATGTGGAGCATAATTTGATCATGATCCGTTTGTTTCAATATCTCACTCATACTGATGCGAGGAGACTGCTTCCAGGATTCAAGATCCCGATTATCGCGCAACAACCCCATCTTTAGAACCGCTTGCCAGGGATCATTATCCACCACAAACCATTTTGCATGCCATGGATCAAATTGAAAAATATCGTCGTCCCATAAATCGCTTGCTTTGATATGGCGGTCTCGACAAAATTCATCCATATCGCAGTTTAAAAACAGAGAGCCTTTTTTCAGGTGATCATCGATGCCGTACATCATGGCAACCCATTTGCCATTTTCCAAAGGCAAAAGCGACAGGCACTCCCCTTTCCCCAATACAAGACCTTCTTTCATCCCGATCAACCCGGTTACTATATTTTCTCCTTTCAAGGTAACAGGTGCATCGATTTCACATCGTTCAACAAGTACCGGGGACGAGCATTGCGCGTCCGGGCAATTTATGAAAGAATTATAGATCACGGCTGAACGCAGATTGGGAAAATGTGCTGCATTTGACCGCGTGAAAGAATTGAAATTGTAGACGGTCCCGGCATGCGTTACGGTGTAAAAGTTTTCTAAAAATTCTCGGGTCTTGCCTACATGAAAAAAACCACAAAAAGGCAACAACGAGACATAAAATCCAATCTTTTGTAACTTTTCGGAATCGGGCAATCGGGTCTTTGCCATTATGGCAAAAAGAAACTCGTGGTACAGATTAATCTCTAATTGGGCGTCATGAATTTTTGTCAGCAGGTCTTTGCATTCAAGCAAAATTTGTACAGTTGCCAGCGGAAGATTAATGATTCCGGTGTCGATCCACGTTCTATTTCCCCTGTCAATGGCACCGGCCTCTGCCAACGTATTCATTGTAGGTTTTTGTAAAAAATCCTTAACAGGAACGGGCATTTGATCTTGTTGAGCGGAATCCACCACATAAACCCCATACCCGCTTGCGGCTTTGGCATCTTCTGCATAGCCCACTCCTGTAATATCGGTTTCGTGAAACTGTATGCTTTTGGCATCAAAGTTCAAAAGTACATCCCCCGAAGTAACCAAAACTTGTCCGGAGCGCATCACAGCAAGTTCGCTATAATTATCAAGCATAATGTCAAAAAGGCTGATAAAGTGTTCCGTGGGCAAAGGCGCAAAGATTTTACCGGTTGCCGAAAAAGCGGGTATGCGTTTGCTATCCCCACCGGAATGAATGATCAGAATTCTTTTTTGAGTAAATGCCTGGAGAGGATTTGTATGGTTTTTGGAGAGTTGATCGAGGACATAAAGCGTACTTGCGCCGGATCCAATCCTTTTTCCTTGTGGATCTGAAATGACTTTAAATTCGGTCATTTCGGGCAACAGTTTCATCTTTTTTCGCCAGGAAAGCTGAGCCAAATAGCCCTTTGCCTGCTTTTCGTTTGCAGCCGTTAGTACAACAAGATCGAAAGGAGATTTCATCTCAAGATCCTCAAGTGGTTTTATTTCCCCGAGAGTTTAAAAAATAAACGCCCTCTTAAAAATCACTGCACTCTGAAATGACAAGAGGGTCATTTTAGGCATTAGTTATTCAGTGCCATGGTGAACTTTTTTACCGGCATGGATTATCCGTAAAAGGCATCCAAGGACACACGACCAAGCTCCAAGAGATCGATATGATTGCTTTTAAAAAATATCTCTTTGTGTATGTGAGTCTCTTTTTCCTCAAATTCATGAAAAAGACAGACTAGGAAAGATTTTTGATCGCATCGGCGACTATTCTTATACCGGTTGCGATTTTTTCTTTCGGTGTATGGGAAAAAGCGAGACGCAGGCAATTATTGCGTCTGTTTTCAGGGTCAAAAGCCTTACCAATCACAAAAACCGCTCCTGCTTGCAAGCTTTTTGTCAAAATCTCGGTGGCATCCATATGATCTTGCAAGGTGACCCAAATATAAAAGCCACCACGAGGAATGGTCCAGGTGCACGTATCAGGCATGTATTTTGTCATGGCATCGAGCATGATTTGGCAGCGCTCTTTATATTCGGCACGCAAAAATTCCAGATAACCAGGCATGGCGCCGCTTTGCATAAAATGATGAGCGAGAACTTGGGAATAGGTTGACGAGCAGGCATCCATAGACTGTTTGGCGAGCTCACATTTTTCAATGATCTCCGATGGCGCCAGCAACCATCCCAGCCGTAAACCGGGGCCGATGATCTTAGAAAAAGAACCCGCATAACAGATCGGGAATTGTTCCCCGGCCAGAGCCTTGATCGGTACCGTAAGCTCTTTGTCCGTTTCATCAAAATAGAGTTCACCATAAGGATCATCTTCCAACAATACCATTTTGTGCTGACAGAGAATTTCGATCACAGTTTGTTTTCGTTCACGACTATAAATGATCCCCGCAGGATTATGAAAAAAAGGGGTCAAATAAACCAGTTTGGCAATGGGTTGCATGGAAAGCGCCTGTTCAAAGGCAACCGGATCCGGCCCCTCATTATCGATAGGAATGGTGGTCATGTCGGCTTGATAAGAATTAAATGTGGCTGCGGCGCCAATAAAACACGGAAATTCGCTGATGACGCGGTCGCCGGGATCGACAAAAACGCGCGTCACCAAATTAATCGATTGCTGCGCGCCGGTCGTTATGATCAAATCATTTCCTTCGAGGGGTAAACCTTTTTCTGACAAATAATTCTTTAGAGACTGTATCAATGGCGGATAACCGGCAGTGGGACAGTATTGAAAGCCAGCTTGCTTGACCTGCAGAGGGATTTCTGAATATATCTTTTCCATCAGCTCGACTGGGAACAAATCCGGATTCGGCATTCCTCCGGAAAAGGAAATGACATCCGGATTCGCGGCCATCTTCATGAGCTTGCGAATCTCACTCGACCTCATTTTAGTAACCATATCGGAAAATTTATACATACATCCCTCCTGTCACAAAAACTATATCAATCCTTGATTGTGAGACTAGATGCCTTTTCTATCCAATGTGAATCGGGTCAACGGGTAAATCTCTCATAACGAATAAAATATCTGAAATAACAATAAAGATCAAGAGAGGGCTCCCCTGTTATCGATAACGCGTTTCGCTTTACCTGTAAATCGCTCCAGAGTTTGGGGTTGCACCAGGTTGACCTGCATTTGGATCCCGGTGATGGATTGGATTTCACGGACGATATGATCACGCAGGGCCTGTAAATCACTCATTCTATCGGAAAAGACAGCAGGGCTCATTTCTACATTGACGGTGACTGTATCGAGAGAACCGGGACGATCGACAACGATCTGGTAATGAGGAGCCGTTCCTTCTATCTTGAGTAAGGCTTGTTCGATTTGAGACGGAAAGACATTGACACCTCTGATGATCAACATATCATCGGTACGGCCGGTAATTCGACTCATTCGTACCGAGGTACGGCCACAGGGGCAAGGTTCAGGATTCAGAGAAGCGATATCCCGGGTGCGATATCGCAGCAATGGAAATGCCTCTTTGGTGAGAGCAGTAAACACCAACTCGCCTTGTTCCCCCGGAGGGACCGGTTCAAGGGTATCCGGATCGATGCATTCTACAATAAAATGGTCTTCCTGAATGTGCATGCCATTGCGATATACACATTCGCCGCTGACTCCGGGACCAATGACTTCACTGAGCCCATAGTTATTAAAGGCGAGGATGTCCAGTTCTTTTTCGATATGAGTACGGATATCTTCAGACCAGGGTTCGGCTCCAAGGTGAGCATATTTGAGAGCCAGTGATGTTCGGTCAAGCTGCTCTTGTTGAATGACCTCTGCTAATCTCAACGCATAACTGGGAGTGCAAACCAAAACATCGGTCTGCAAATCCTGCATGAGCAAGAGTTGCCGGCCAGAGTTACCACTGGCAGCCGGAATGATGGCTGCCCCGACTTTTTCGATTCCATAATGAAGGCCGAATCCTCCGGTAAACAAGCCATAACCAAAGGCAATTTGCACTGTGTGTTCAGGCAAGAGTCCTCCTGCAACGAGGAACCGTGCACACAAATGAGCCCATAAATCGAGATCATTGCGGGTATAGGCGACGAACGTCGGACGACCGGTGGTGCCAGAGGAACCATGATAGCGAAGAATTTTATTGCGGGGAACCGCCAAAAAGCCGAGCGGATAATGGTCTCGTAAATCAGCTTTGGTGGTAAAAGGGATTTTTTGAATATCCTCCAGAGTGCGAATATCGTCAGGGGTCACACCTTTTTCAGCAAAGGCCTGATGATAAAACGGCACATGTGAAACTCTGTCCATGACCTGTCTAAGCCGATAAAGTTGTAGGTTTTCAAGCTCAGGACGATCCATCAGTTCATTTTTATCCCAGACCCTGTTTTTTGCAACCGGTTCATCCATTGTTCATCTTTTCCCGCATTTCAAATATCTTTTCGGCTTGTAAAACAGTGAACGCTTTTCTTTTCAAAATCTCGATCGCTTTTTCAGGCTCACTGAATCGGAAAATCAACACAGCACGATCTATGTATCTTCGCAAAGCAAAGGGATAGAGATAATCGATATTGATTTGCTCTTTTTCCAATGTTTCCAATACTTGAAATATGCCCCCGGGTTTATCATCAATCTCTATCGCGACGACAGATTTTAAATTCACAATATAGCCGGCCTGCTGCAATAAATTTTTGGCTTTTTCAAAATCATGTATGATCAGCCGAAGGATACCGAATTGCTGGGTGTCGGCCAGTGACATGTTTAAAATATTCAAATTGGCATCTTTCAGGACCTTACAAATCGCGCCCAGATTGCCGGGTTTGTTTTCCAGGAAAATGGATAATTGCTGAATCTTCAAGGGACACCTCATCCAAACGAAAATGACTTGTAGACCGGCTATAAATGAGTATTTTTGCCGATACTAAACGCTCTAAAATTCATATCGTGAAGATTTTCAGGCAAGGAATTGCGTATTGCTTGATGCCATTCGGCATCCAGAATTGGAAGGTAATTACTCAACAGGCCTAACATGGCCACATTAAGGGTTTTGGCATTGGGCAATGATTTTGCATCGATAACACTGCAATTCAAAACAAGTCCCTCTGGTTTGAGTCGGGGGCTGGCAGTTTCCGTTTGGCTCGGCTCCAACACCACTAAAATATCTGCCCCTTGCGGGGGCACCATAGGACTCATAACGATCTGACCCAGCCGCACGTCGCTCGTGACAGAGCCCCCTCTCTGGCTCATCCCATGTACTTCAGCTTTTTTTACATCGAACCCCGAGAGAAAAGCTGCTTCGGCTAAAATATCGGAAGCTTTGATAACGCCTTGACCGCCCAGACCGGCAAAAACAATATTATACACTTGATCCATCTTTGATATCCGTCCTAGTTACCTTTAGTTTCGTCGTTGGGACACTGAACCTGAGCTTCATACACCTTGATCTTTTTCGCTGCCAGCAGACAAGGACGGCGTGCGATGATCACGCATAATTCCTCACTTTGCAGAAAAGATATGACGGTTTCCTCAAAAAGCTTTTTATCTTTATGAGGATCGAGCACAGCAACTTTGTCGATGCCAATAGCTCGGGTAACATCTTCCAAATTCAATTTATGGGTGGCTTGATGATCGAGAGTTCTTCCTGTGGCGGGATGTTCTTGTAAACCCGTCATCGCGGTGGTCGAGTTATCCAGTATCATCACCAGATGTCCGGTCTTGGGTCGATTATAAACCATTTCAACCAAACCGGTCAGGCCACTGTGAACAAAAGTGCTGTCGCCAATCACACTGACCACTTTGCGAGCTTGTTCGTCCGGTAATACATGACGCAGTCCCAGGCCGACCCCGATACTTGCGCCCATGCACACACACGTATCGATGGCTTCAAAGGGTTGCATGACACCAAGCGTATAACAGCCAATATCCCCGGTCACAATGCACTCCTGATCGTGTAAAATTGAAAATGCCGTGCGATGCGGACAGCCAGGGCATAGCTGGGGCGGTTTTCCCGGAGGACCACTTTTTTCTTTAGAAGGTTCACCGCTGAGCATGCTTTTTACCCGGCCTACATCCAGTTCGCCGAATCGATAAACCTCTGACTTTTTTTCAACAGGAATGCCGGCGATCAAACAACCTTCCTCGACCACAGGATCTCCTTCTTCGACCACCATACATCGGTCAACAGAATGACAGAAATCTCGCATCTTTTCCAACGGTAACGGAAAAGTGATCTTTAGATGTAACTGACTTGCGTGGGGAGCTGCTTCTTTGGCATGTGCTGCAGAGATTCCTGAGGAAATCACACCGAGGTCTTGTCCATTTTTGCTAATCCTAACAAGGTCAGATGTTTCGGCCCAGGCCTGTATTTCTTTGAGTTTCTGTCTTAATCTCTTGTGAGCGGGTCGTGCATAAGCAGGGACCATGACACGGGAGCGAATATCCCGGTCAAAATGAATTTCATTTTTACGTTCCAGCGATCCACCGAGTTCGACGACAGTCTTGGAATGGCAAATACGAGTACTCAATCGGTATAAAACAGGGATCTGCCATCTTTCAGAGAGTTTAACGGCATCGAACAACAAATCGAACGCTTCCTGAGAATCAGAAGGTTCAAGCATTGGGATCCCTGCAGCGATCGCATACCGCCTGCTGTCTTGTTCATTTTGGCTCGAGGCCATACCCGGGTCATCAGCCACAATGACCACAAGCGCACCCTGGACGCCGGTATAGGCTGCCGTAAACAAAGGATCAGCGGCTACATTGAGTCCCACATGCTTCATCGTCGCCATGGCCCGTCCTTTGGCATAGGCCACCCCGACAGCGACTTCAAGGGCGACTTTTTCATTGGGTGACCACCTTGCATTGCCGCCAAGATCTGAAAAATTTTCCAGGATTTCCGTTGATGGGGTACCCGGATACCCGATACCCAAATCAATGTGCGCAGCAAGAGCTGCATGGGCCACAGCTTCATTTCCACTCAATAACCTGCGAGATTGCGTATTTCCCACCCGTATACTCCTCGTGTTCGATTGCCGTAAAACAAAAGTAACTAAAAAATTATAAAAAATTCAATCATTCTTTTTCCTACATGAAAAAAATTAGATAGATTTCGATTCTCTTAGAGTTAACTGGAAACCTAAATTATTCTTGTCCTCATAACTATAAAGTATTCCATGTTGTTCTTTTACCAGTTCCAGGGTTATAGAAATGCCCAGATCTGTTTCCAGATAAAGCGGATTCTTGAACGCATGCTTATCATTGACATGGGGAAGCTGCAAATCGCTGGGATAAAATCGAACAAAAATCTGATCACCTATAGCCAGAGTCTCGACAACAAGGGTCATGGCACGTCTGTTTTTGAGTAAATAATTGCATAGATTGAGAATAATCTGGTAGATTCGGGCTCTTCCAAGGGCAATCTCAGGCAGCGGGGAAAGCTCGAGCTCGAATTTGATATTGCGTTTGGCTTCAAGAGGACGGATAAAATCTATGGTCTCTTGCACGAGTCCGTTCAAGTCAAGGGATTCGGTTGAATTTTCCGGTTCAGCATGTTGAGTCATATGCATCGTCAGGCCGGCGACGATTTCAGAAAATACTGACAAGCGCTGCAGGCGACTCTGCATTTCAGGATCCCCGCCACTCTTTTCAAGTTGCTCAGAAAGAATACTCAGATTACCGTTCAGGCTCATGAGAAAATTATTGATTTCATGGGCAACCCGTCCCGATGTTTCTGCCAAAATATGCTGCTCAGCAAGCAGGGAAAGATTAGTCTCTAACTCTTTAATGCGGTTACGGAAACAGGTGACATGGTCCTGCTCTTTCAAACGCAAAAAGGCCTGAATAATATTGTGAGCATAGGATTGGCAAACCTCGAATTCTTTACTCTTGTAACGGATATTGAGATCAAAAATGCCAAGGTAGACCATTTCATTTGGTTCTGCCTGAATCAGAAAATAGAGATCGATTTTTTCCTGGTGCTCTTGCGTTATAAAGCCCGAAATTTTTAGCTGCTCCCACTCTACACTCTTTTCATGCATGGGCCGGGTCACAGGGTGATAGGAATACAAAATGTCTTGGAGGGATTCGGAATATTGGGCAATGTAGCAATTTCGGGCACCCAACTGGATTACCTTAACCATATAGGTCGTGATCAGAGTCTGAGGGCTGACTCGCTTGCCTGCGGGTATAAAACCTTCATCGCAATTTCTGATATCTGAATAATAGGACAAAAATTCTTCCAGCGCCAGATTATCGAGCTCATCATGCCACTGTTTTTGATCAAATTCCAAATCACTCTCCCGCGCGGTTCCCATGTATGAAATAAAACTTTGCCAATATAAACAAGAGACCCAATCAATGCAAGACAAACCTTTATTGACGGGTCTCATTCCACCTATTTGTGTTGGGATCTGGGTGGTAGAGGCATGGAAAACGAAAGTTCATAAAGCGGATGACCGCTTGCAAGGTATTTTTGCTCAAACAAGGTAACGGGTTCTATGGCCTCGAGCGCTTTGATTTCAGGTTCTATTCCCAGCCAATACTCGACAGCTTGTGCAAATTCCAAGACATAGATATGCCAATTGGATCGGAGAAGAAAATAGGAAGACAAGTGCAAAAGATCAGATATCACAGGATGCGCGTGAAAGCGCTTTTTCACATCTTTCTTTTTTGGCCAGGGATTGGGATAAAAAATATAGTGCCGATCGATGCCGATATTGTTTTCCCTTAGCAGACGCCAGAAATCTATCAGTTCGGCTCGAATCAAAAAAAGATTCGACGGACTGTCTTTAAACACATATGGATTTTTTTTCAGGCGGGATTCTGACTTGTCGACACCAATAATCCAGTGTTCAGGGTAATGTTCCGCTAACCATATCGAACTGTGCCCGACACCACACCCTGAATCGAGGATGATGGGTTGGGACGTATTAGAAATTTTTTCTCTGATGGATTCAAAAGCAATTCGTGTATGAGCAGCATACGTTTTACAAAATTGCGTCTCTTTATATTTTTTCCACAAGGGTACAAGGTCAGAATGAAGGGAATCCTGATTACTCTGCACCAGTCTGCTCTTTGGTTTCATACACCATCATTCCATTTGAATGGGAAAACATATTCCCCGCCAATCCAAAAAAAGGGGCCATCTCGTTTCCTGCAAGAGATGGCCCGATCACTGAGGAGCGATTATCTTATTTTGGTTCCAACTTTATAATAACAGGATAGACATCCACACCTTCAAATGTGGTGCGGTCAAGGACCTTGATTGCAGCCCGATATCCTTCGTGCGTGATCTGAATGACCTGATCCAATTTTGGATTGACTCTTGTACGCATGGGAGAATTGCCGATGAATCTGTCATTGATAATCACCTGAGCGTTTTCAGGAATGGTATTGATTTGCAATATGACCTTCTTGTCATCAGGTTCAGGGCGTCGCACAGGAGATCTTTTTTCAGGCATCGGGGATTGCGGAGCCGGGCTCATCGATGGACTTTGTGGCTGATAGCGAAGACGTGGCTCCCTGGAATTGTCGCTTTGGGATGGCATCGGCTGGACAAGAGGTTTATTCTTTTCAGACAGCATAAAATGTTCCACATCGAAATACATCTTTTTATCCACCGGTTCGCCATTTCCTTTTTTGGCAATCCGGCAATTCAGCACGGTTTTACGATCCACAGAAACAGGTACCAAATCATGAGTGAGAATTTCATAATCTTCTTCACCCCACCCGATAAATGCAAAATATTTTGCCTTGATACGATAATAACCCGGACGCAACTTTAGTTCATATTTCCAGGTATTTTGTACATTCGTCACTGCCCAATCGGGATTGATAAGTTTATCATTAATGTACAACTCGACATAGTTTTTGTAACTCGAACTTTGGTCCGCGATATTAGATAGGGTTACGGTAAGATTTTGAGGAACATCACTGGACGTGTGTAGTTCTTTAACCGGTGACAGACTCAAATAGGATTCATCCACTGAGACTTGCGAAGATCCACAGCCCATGAATAATAGTGCGGCAACCAAACTAAACAGAAAACCAATGTGACGTGTTCGTCTCATAAACGCCTCCTAAAAAGAATTGGGGGGGACCAACGAGCATAAAGAATAGCCCTAGAGGTTACACGTTTTAACGATCAAAGAGTTCCAAACACAGGAACTATTTCCTTTGCAGAATACGGTGTACCATAGCACGCATTTTGCCCCAATCAGCCCACTCGAATTCTAACTGCTCTAGTGTCTGAATGAGATGAGTAAATTCGTTTTCATCAACCCATTTGAACTCCTCGATCTGTTCAGAGGGATCCTGAGGAACCAACTCGTTTTGGTCCAGCTGTCCGGCATAGACATAAGACACAAAAGGAATGGATTTATCATCATAGATCATTCTTAACAAGAGTATATGAGCGAGTATCATATGATCATTCTTTACTCCTGTCTCCTCATAAAGCTCTCTGTGCATGGCCTCCTGAACGGGTTCATCGAGATGAATTCCTCCGGTTGGGATGCGAAAAACGTTTTGCGGATAAAACTCTTTGGTATGAACAAGAATCTTGTTTTGCGGGTTACGGATCGCAAAGGCAATCTCACCTCTTCGGGATCCCCTGTGATAGAGCTTGTCTGCAAAATAATCATAAAAGGAATGACCGATTTCCAGTTCAGCGTACCATAATTCCGCATCAGGAAAACGAGTCAACAGCTCTTGCATTTCAGTTTGAACGACAAACACCGAAAACTCGTGCGCAGATGGCACATCAGGCCATTTAATCGGACGCAGATGCATTCTCTAATATCCCTTGCTTAAAATCCACCACTTGATGCCCTGAACAGAATGAGCGATGTTCAAAAAAGGGCACGGACTGATTTATTCACTGCCGATCTCGACCTGATCCAACGCCTGTCGGGTCATTTTCCCCATATCAGCCGGGGATTTTACCACAAATGCGCCGGCTTGCTCGAGTGCTTTCATCTTTTCAGCCGCAGTGCCTTTTCCTCCGGCAATAATCGCCCCTGCATGCCCCATACGCCGGCCTGGAGGTGCGGTTTGTCCGCTAATGAAACTGATCACCGGTTTGGTCATCTGTGTTTTGATAAACTCGGCTGCTTCTTCTTCTGCACTGCCGCCGATTTCACCGATCATCACCACAGCCTCAGTCTCCGGATCTTCCTGGAACAGCGACAGTGCATCGGTAAAAGTCGTGCCAATGATCGGATCGCCTCCAATCCCAATACACGTACTCTGGCCAAGGCCTGCTTCAGTCAACTGATTCACGGCTTCATAGGTCAGGGTTCCGCTCCTCGAAACGACCCCGATCGACCCTTTTTTGTGAATAAATCCGGGCATGATACCGATTTTACTTTTTCCGGGACTAATTATTCCCGGACAATTGGGGCCGATAAGACGACTGTCGGAACAGGATACGATTTCGTACGCTTTGAGCATATCTATGGTGGGAATACCTTCCGTGATACATACAATCAGTTCGATGCCTGCATCCACGGCTTCAAGAATAGCGTCCGCCGCAAACGCTGCCGGCACAAATATGACAGAGGCATCGGTATTTTGCTCACGTTTTGCTTCTGCGACCGTATCGTATACCGGAATCGAGTCTTTGAATGTTTGGCCTCCTTTTCCAGGCGTAACTCCGGCAACGACCTGGGTCCCATATTCGATCATTTGATGCGCATGAAAAGAGCCTTCTCCACCGGTAATTCCTTGAACGACCACGCGAGTAGATTTATTTAGCAAGATACTCATAACGTCTCCAAAATTAACGATTCAAAGCTTCGATCACTTTTTCTGCGGCCTGGCTCAGGTCTTTTGCCACGAGAAAATTCAAATTAGACTCTTCCAGCAATACCGCGGCTTTATCCGCATTGGTACCGGCAAGCCGTACTACAATCGGCACAGGGACGCTCATACTCTTGGTGGCTTGAATGATTCCTTGTGCCACCCGATCACAACGGACGATACCTCCAAAAATATTGACCAGAATGGCCTTTACATTTTTATCTGAGAGAATAATTTTAAATCCATTTTGAACGGTCTCCACAGAAGCGCCGCCCCCGACATCGAGAAAATTTGCGGGTTCTGAACCAGCGAGTTTTATAATATCCATCGTGGCCATGGCCAGGCCTGCACCGTTCACCATACATCCAACCTCGCCATCCAGTTTGATATAATTGAGATCGAATTTCGAGGCCTCTACTTCCAGGGGTTCCTCTTCATCGATGTCGCGCATTTCCATAATCTCTTTATGTCGAAAAAGAGCATTATCATCGATATTGATCTTGAGATCAAGAGCCAATAATTGTTGATCTTTGGTAACGACCAGGGGATTGATTTCCATGAGTGAGCAATCATTGGCAACAAAGGCTGCATAAAGCGCAAGAAAGGTTTTCACAGCAGACTTGAAAAGATCACCCTTGAGTCCCAGAGCAAACGCGAGCTGACGGGCCTGGAACGGCTGCAAGCCATAGGCCCGGTCGAGCGAAACACGCACAATTTTTTCAGGTGTTCTGGAAGCGACCGTTTCAATATCGACCCCTCCTTCGGTGCTTACCATAAACACCAGTTGATTGGAGGAACGATCCAGAACGATACCTGCATAAAATTCATTTTCAATATCTGCGGCTTTGGTAACCAGCACCCGCTTTACAATTCGCCCTTCAGCACCGGTTTGGGGAGTAACCAGCCGCATGCCAAACATGTCTTTCGCTGCGTTTTTGACCTGTTCTAATGAATTGACCAATTTTATTCCGCCCCCCTTCCCTCTTCCCCCGGCATGAATTTGAGCCTTTAACACCAATTCAGAGGTAGAGAGATCACGTGCAATATCCACAGCCTCATCAACATTGAATGCCACTTTGCCCGCTTGTATGGGAACACCGTACTTTGCCAGCAGCTCTTTGGCTTGATACTCGTGAATTTTCATCGCGCCTCCACGGATAATACTTTTAAAATTATACACCTACACTCGATCATTATAGCAATAGAGCAGAATAAAGTCAAGATAAAAACTCGAATTTTAAAAAGGTATTTGATAAATACAAAACATTTCTTATACTAGTCTCTGAAAAATCATCGTATCCACTTGAACTTTACCAGGCAGTTTGTATTTTGGAACAACTCGTATTAGAAAAATTATTTCGAAGACATTTTGGTCAGGCTGTCGAATCCATCACCCCGCTCAAAGGAGACGGATCGGATCGGCGGATCTATCGACTCAAAAGCAGCACACGCTCGGTGATCGGAATCATGGGTGATCATCGGGCAGAAAATGAAGCATTTATCAAATTCAGCCGCCATTTCTACCGACATGGATTACCTGTACCGGAAATTTATGCCACCCATCTCGATGAAGGGATATACCTGGAACAAGATCTGGGTTATGAGACGTTGTTCGAGTGGATGTCACGAATCAGGGAAAAAGATGGCTTTTCAGAACAGATCCTGGACCTCTATCGCCAGACCCTTGCCTGGCTTCCCCATTTCCAAATCACCGCCGGACAATCGCTGGATTATTCTTACTGTTATCAACACGCCTCCTTTGCCTGGGATTCCATGCAATGGGATCTGCAGTATTTCAGACATCGTTTTTTAGAACTTTTTTACAAAAGGCCTCTGGATAAAACTGCCCTGCAAAAGGACTTTGATAACCTTGTTCACTTTTTATTGGAAGAAAAGGCTGATTTTTTCCTGTATCGAGATTTTCAAAGCAGAAATGTCATGGTAGTGGATAACAAACCCTATTTTATCGATTACCAATCCGGTCGCAGAGGCGCCCTGCAATACGATGTGGCGTCCCTTCTCTATGATGCCAAGGCCAATATTCCTGAAAAAAATCGTCAGGAATTATTGATGCACTATATAAGCTCTGTCAACAAAGTGCATCCCATCGATGCCGATAGATTCATGCGTTACTTTTATGGATTTGTGCTGATACGCATCATGCAAGCATTCGGAGCATACGGGTATCTCGCAGGGGTGAGAGGCAAAAAGCGATTTTTAAAAAGTGTTCCCTTTGCCATTTCCAATATCGAATTGCTCCTGACCAGAGACACCTTTTTGAAAAACACACCAACCCTGCGCAATATTTTTGAAGCCCTGGTAACCGATTCGTCATTGAGAGAATTTTGAGCATGCAAAAGCAAAACTCGTTACATATTTCCATCAAAAGCTTTGGATATCACCGCTCCGGAGTTCCGAAAGAGGATGATGCCCACGGCGGCGGGTATATCTTTGATTGCAGAGGGCTGCCCAATCCCGGCCGGTCAATAGAGTATCAATTTCTGACCGGACAAGATGACAGAGTCATCCGCTATCTTGAATCGTTTCCGCAAGTGGAACAATTTTATCAACATACCCTGGCACTCGTAAAACAACATGCAGACGCCTTTGCGGAGCGAGGTTTTGAAAAAATGTCGGTTGCCTATGGATGTACCGGAGGCCAACACAGATCGGTCTATTTCAGTGAACGGCTGGCAAGCGACCTAAAGACGCTGGGCTATCATGTCTCACTTGACCATGTAGACAAACCTTAACCCCTTTACAGAATATGATTAAAACCGCTTTTATATTGGCTGCAGGTTATGGGAAACGCCTACACCCGATGACCCTTTCCACACCTAAAGCGCTTGTTCCGATTTTGCACAGACCTTTGCTGGACTGGATTCTCACACGCCTGGACGACCAGGGCATTGAACGGTTTTATATCAATTCGCATCATCTTTCTGATATGTTGCAAACCTATATCCAATCGAGCAGATTTGCAGACAGATGTACGATCGTCCATGAGCCGAACATCCTGGAAACCGGGGGTGGAATCAAAAACATGGTGCAACAAGCAAATATCGATGAATCTGTCCTGGTGCACAATTGTGACATTTTTAGTACGGTCAACCTCCGGGAGGTATATGAGCACCATCGAAAACAGAACAACCAGGCCACTCTGGTGGTGATGCGGCGTCAATCCAGCAGGTATTTGATTTTTGATTCGGACCTGTATCTGTGTGGCCGGGGCTTGCCTGGTACAGAGTCGAAATCAGAGTGGGTACGAGACTGCCCTTATCCCCAATATCTCGCCTTCAATGGTATTCAGATCATCGAGCCTTTACTTTTCAAGACCTATCCGAAAGAAAAATTTTCCAGTATCGAGCTGTTTCTCGCAGCTGCCAACAAAGATCAACCGGTCAGAGGCTATTTAATGAAAGAGGGATATTATAAAGATGCGGGGAAACCCGAAACACTGAAAAAGATAAAAGAGGATATCAGAAAAGGTCTGTATAAATAGTCACCCCGGAATCAGATCCGGATCCCGGGGTGTTTTTTCAAGCCTGTCGTGCATCCTGAGCGATATGTCGCAATCGGGGCAAGACATGCGCCAGGTTTTTGGGATTCCAACCCTGATCTCCAAAAGAAAAATAGACCTCATCGAAAAGCGTCTGCAGTTCTTTATAGGTCTCGGCAGCCTTGGGGTCAGGTTCGTACACTTTGTAATCCGGACACAGGTTTTCCTGTGCGTTTTCTATGGAATCAAAGACATTGGCAGCCAGAAATGCAAAAATAGCCGAACCCAGACTCGTGACATCGCTTTCAGGCACCAGGACTTTCTTGTCGAGTATGTTCGCATACACCTGATTCAGGACCGGGTTTCGTTGTGGGATTCCGCCTCCATTTATGACGCGCTCGATGGGGACACCGTATTTTTCCATTTGTCGAAAAATAATGTTTGTATGCATTGCCGTGCCCTCGATGGCTGCAAAGAGTTCATCCTGGGCCGTGGATGTCAGGGTGAGCCCAAGCGTCATGCCTCCCAGCTCCGGGTTGACGAGGATATTGCGATCGCCATTATCCCAGCACAATCTCAGCAATCCGGTTTGTCCGGCACGATACTCTTTGAGTGACTCTGACAGAGCGGCCAGATCTTTACCAGAGCGTTTAGCGATGGCGTCAAAGACATCGCCGACAGCAGACAATCCGGCTTCGATCCCCCAGTATTCGGGATGAATGGACCCATTCACAACCCCGCTAACGCCGGGAATAACCTGGACGTCCTTACCAATCGCCATGATACAGGTCGACGTTCCGACGACATTCACGACATCGCCTTCCCTGATGCCGGCTCCGATGGCATCCCAATGCGCATCGAGTGCCCCGACAGGAATGGGGATGCCCGGTTTAAGGCCGAGTTTATGGGCCCACTCTGGACTTAGAAACCCGGCGAGTTCGAATGACGTCGCATAATAGCCGCTCAATTGATCCCTGACTTTGCCCAGCAAAGGATCCACAGCTTTGAGAAAGGATTCTGCAGGGAGTCCGCCCAAATGTTCATGTACCATCCATTTATGTCCGGCTGCACAACTGCTGCGTTTTACCTGATCCGCCTCTTTAATGCCGCAAAGCATTGCAGCGACCAAATCACAATTTTCAAAAGCAGAATAAAACTTTTCGCGTTTATTGGGATTATAACGCAGCCAATGTAATACTTTGGCCAGGCCCCATTCGGAAGAATATACGCCTCCGCACCACTGTATATTTTCCAGCTTTAACTCGTGAGCTTTGGCTGTGATTTCTGCAGCCTCTTTTTTGGCCCGGTGATCGCACCACATATAATAATCATCGAGAGGTTTCAGGGACGAGTCTACCGGCACAACAGTAGAGCCGGTGGTATCGATCGCCAGGGCAAGAATGTCTTCCCCCTCGACCCCGGCACTCTCGATAGCCTTTTTAAATGCCTTTTCCAGGGCTTCAATCTGGTCTATGGGGCGTTGTGTTGCCCAATCGGGATCCGATGATTTACGAATTAACTCAAAGGATTCTGAAGCGGAAGCCAAGCGTCCCTGCTCATGATCGAAAACAGAGACACGCACACTCTGGGTGCCAAAATCCACGCCTGCCACTTTTGCCATAACATACCCCGTTGCTTTGTTTGATCTTGCTATTTACGGACGATCGTCTCTCTCCGACAATAAAGCGGTCGGTTCAATTTTGTACTTTTTCAAGAGATCGTCATAGGTACCATTTGCTTTTTGAAGAATTCTTTTCTTGCTCTGAAGAGTTAAAAATGCCCCCTTTATGCCGTTTCGCGAAATTTGCATCAATTGATCGACAGTGAGATGAAACGTGTTTGCTGCCAGCATGTATTCAGATGTCAGAGTCGTATTAAACACCTGAGGATCATCCGTATTCAAGGTAATCAGGATTCCGCGGTTCAAAAAATCACCAAACGGATGTTCTGTGATATCTTTGACAATATTCAAACGCACATTAGACGTAATACACTGGGTCAATGGAATCTGGTCTTTCGTCAGGGTCTCCAATAGAGTTTCATCCTTGATGGCCATAGTGCCATGATCGATTCGCTCGGCATGCAACAGGTTTAACGCATCCCATATACTTTGGGGACCCACTGCTTCACCGGCATGAACTGTCCGGTGCATCCCCAGCTCCATTGCCCGTTCAAAAGGGTGGGTGAACAAATGCTGGGGATATTTTCCTTCATCTCCGGATAGGCCAATGCCAACGATAAACGGGTGATTCAGTTCATGGACATGTTCTATCGTTTCCAGAGCTGCATCGGGCCCCATGGAGCGCAGCAAATTAATGACCAGGCGCGTTTCGATACGATCTTTGACACCTGATTGCAACGTCTGTTTGTAAATTGCATCGATAATATGTTCAAGTTTGTGACCCAAGGCCAGATATTTTTGGATGGCACAATCAAACTCGACATACGTTACATTTTGTTCGATCAGGCTCTCCAAGAGCTCATCTGTGATACGAATCAGGTCTTCGATTTCACGAATATTGTTTGAGACGGTCTTCATACCGTCAACAAATTCGCTTAAATTGGTAAATCGATATAATGAATGAATCTGATCCGCATGATCGGGTATCCCCGGAACATTGTTTCTTTTCATCATATAGATAGCCGTATCAGGTCGAATCGATCCCTCAAGATGACAATGTAGCTCCACCTTGGGCATATCACGGATAAAGGCTACGAGATTATCATTTACCACACAATGCCCCTTAAGACTAGGTCCTCCCACTCACCTAACTGAATCAGTGATAGTGTAAAAATAGGAATTATTTTAAAATAATAAAGTGATTTATGCAAAATTTCAGTTGTTACCCCACTTTTTTTGAAAACTCTCGATCAGGTGTCAAAAAAGATATAAAGTCGACCTGTAAGCAAGGCGCGCCATGATTGGAATCAATTTTGCCCTGCAGCAGATAGGGCCGGGTTCGAGACATCATATGCACGAATTTATTAAAGATTTTTGGAAACAGAATGGCTTCATAAATATCGGTTGTATCTTCAAAACTGACAAACTCCATCAATTCCTTATTCTTTGTACTGACGACCTTGCGGGTAATGAGCCACCCAATCATACGGACATTTTCACCGATATGCAGACTCTTATCTTTTGCCGGCAGAATATCCAAACGGCGAATATGCTGTGAATAAAGAGAAAGCGGATGCCGACTGGCCAAAAATCCCAAAGTTTCGATTTCATGCGCGATAATGGTCTGCGATGAATATTGAGGAGGTTTGGGTAGCGCCGGCAAGGCAGAATCGGCTTCGAACAAGGACAGGGTTTGTTGTTCCTCCGGCCCTTTTTGCTTTTTATGAGCTGAATTCCATTTAAGCTGCCATAGCAACTCGGGACGGCTCTTTTCGGATTCCAATTGATCGAAACATCCCGATTTGATCAAGAGTGCGGCATCGGCATCATCCGGCCGGGTTCGGGAAAGAAAATCATCAAAAGATCTAAAAGGCTGGTGTTTTCTCTCGGTTACAATCCGCTGCATGGCATTCCGGGATAATCCTTTGATCTGCATGAATCCGATACGAATAAAATCATCCTGGCCGGTATAACAGATCTCACTCTGATTGATGTCGGGCAAAAGCACTTTACACCCCATCCGACGCGCCTCTGACAAGTATGCAAAAGCAGAATAGTATCCCCCTTGATTACTGATCACCGCAGCCATGAATTCAGCCGGAAAATGGGCTTTTAAATAAGCGGATTTAAAAGAAACCAGGGCATAAGATGCGGAATGGGGCTTGCAAAAGCTATAGCCGGCAAAACTGATAATCATATCCCAAATCTTGTCACAAACCTCGGGGGACACTTTATTTCGCTGAGCACCCCGGTAAAATTGATTCTTGAAATCGAGCAATCGTTTTTGTTTATGTTTTTTAGAGACAACCTTGCGTAATTCATCGGCATCAGCCGCATCAAACCCGGCCAAAGCCATGACCACTTTGGAAATATCTTCCTGGTAGACCATGATCCCATAGGTTTCTTTGAGAATGTCCTGTAAAAGAGGGTGCAACGGATCATAGCGCCCGCCTTTAAGCCTGCGAACATATTCATTGATATATTCATTGGCAGCGGGCCTTATGATCGAGCTGTGGATGACCAAATGTTCAAAATCACCGGTTTGGGTTTTTCGCTGTAGCTGGCGCATTGCCGGTGATTCAACATAAAAAACACCTATGGTATCCCCCCTGGCGATCAGATCCCGGGTCCTGGGATCGTCTAGCGGATTCCAGCTGGCATAGTCAATATGGATTTGACGGGTTTTGCGTATAGCCTCCAGAGTATCACGGATCACTGCCAGCGAACGATTTCCCAGAATATCCATTTTGATCAACCCCAGTTCTTCTGATTGATCTTTTTCCCATTGAACGACCTGTATATCGAATTTTCGGGCTGCCGAGAGTTGGGATTGGAGGACATGATCCAGAATACCGGTCAGACGCAACTGTTTTTTAGCAGGCTGCGTAGGCACATACCGGTCGAGACCATCCGGAGCAATGACCACTCCTCCGCAATGAACAGAAAGATGTCTCGGAAATCCCCGGATACGTTCTGCCAGAGCAATGATTTGAAACCAGTTTTCATCCAGTGTAATGCCTTTATAGACAGGATGAGTCCTGATCAAATCGAGAATATCATGAGGTTGGTAATATCCTGTCATTTTTTTAGTAATGACACCGATTTCTGCCTCTGGAATACCAAAGACTTTGGCAATCTCGCGAACAGCAGATCGGGCTTTAAAAGAGTTATGATTTGAAATCATTGCGGTGCACGAGGCACCGTATTTGCGAAAGATGTATTCCAAAATATCATCGCGTTCATCCCAGGGAAAATCCACGTCGATGTCCGGAGGATCTTTTCTTCCCGGATTGAGAAATCTTTCAAAGAACAGATCATATTTTATAGGATCTACATGCGTGATCCCCAGGCAATAACTCGCAAGACTTGCAGCAGCTGATCCTCTGCCACAGGTTCGAGGCGCCTGCCGAACAATATCGGCGACAACGAGAAAGTATGGGGCAAAATTTTTCTCTGCGATGAGCTTGAGCTCATAATTCATCCGCTTCTGAATCTCATGATTCAGCGAACCATATCTCCAAATGGCGCCTTTTATGACTTTATCTTGCAGTACGGATTGTACATCCCGGCCACCGGGATCATTGATATTCGCAAAAATAAAATCCTTAAATCTAAAGGTAAAACTACAGTCATGAGCGACCTTTTGCGTATTTTGCATCGCCTCGGCATGATTCGGAAAATGACGAGCCATTTCTTGTGCTGATTTAAACCAGGCTTGTGGTGAAACCAGTTCCTCTGACGGAACGCGGCTCAGTGTCGTATTGAGGTCTATGGCACGCAAAAGCTGATGCACCGGCCAATCGTCAGCGGAACGAAAATAGACCGCATTACTCGCCAACAAGGGCAATCCATATTTTTGAGCGATTCCAATCACTTGCTCTTTATTCAGATGAGGAACACATTCAGCATAAAAAGATGCGGGTGAAAATTCCTCGCGCGCGACAGCATGCAACAGGGCACTGTCGTGCGTAAACACGACCCAATCCTCCTGATGAGCAAGAATAGTCTTGACCAGATCAAAAGATTCCTTGGCATGAATTAACCGGATTACGCGGCATAGATGATGATACCCCTGGTGATTTCGCACCAAAACAACACAGTGGTGTCTGGCAGTGACCAGCTGTGCACCAATGACAGGCTGAATGCCATTTTCCCTGGCAGCCTGCAAAAACCAACCCAGACCATAAACGCCATTGGTATCGGTCAGGGCCAGGTGTGACATGCCCATATCGGCTGCTGTTCGACACATGTTTTCAATCGTCCATGCTCCGCGACAAAAACTGAAATTTGAATGAGCATGTAAATGAACAAATGATGACATGACATAGACTTTTCAAGGCGCCACCATCTGGTGGCGCCAAATTCAAATGATTATACGAGCTTTGCTTCCATCTTTTTAAGCGTTGCCATCGATTCCGTTGCGACTGTTTTCGGTGCAGGCTCAAAATTAAAGACTTCAAGCGAAACCCATTTGTCGAATCCGCGGTTCTTTAAAACCTGAAGCGCATCGATAAAGGTATTTGCCGCATTGCCGGTGCCCAGATAATCGCCATCCATCTCTTGCACATGCACATGTTCGATATATTCATAATATTCCTCAACAAGGGCTTGAAAGGATTTTGTCTCGTCCGGGGTATTGTGAAAATCGAACATCATGCGAACGGCAGGATGATTCACTGTTTGCATGAGTTGATACGCTTCAGCCATCGTATTGACCACATCTGTCTGAGAAGTATCCAGGGTTTCGATCAGGATTTTCACGCCCCGTTCTTGCGCATGATCAGCGACTTGCGAAAGGCTGTCAGCAAAATTCTTTTTCGCTTCCTCGACAGAGATACCTTGAGTATTGCGTTGTTTGGGAGACCCAAAAATCATGGCCGGCCCTCCGAGGTCTCCGCAGAAATCGATTAACTGATTGAAATAATCGATGGTTTTATCGCGCACGGATTTATCCGGGGTTGTAAAATGCAGGCCTTGAGGCGGCGGTGCGAGCAGCCAATGCAGTCCCGCGCATTCGATGCCGGCATTTTTCATATCCTGAACCATCTGTTTGCGTTCTGAAGCAGAAATTTCCTGTACCCCTTTTTCGACCAAAGAAAACGGCGCAATCTCTACTCCGGTATAGCCGGCCTGACCAATCAAGTCGCATTGTCGGGCCCACTCCCATCCTTTCATAATCTCGTTACACATGGCATAATTAAACCCTTGCCACTGCGTTTCCTGACTCTGCTTGCAGCCCAGCCATCCCAGTGCAGAGGCTCCGGCAAGTCCGGCAGACGTTTTGATAAAATCACGACGATTATAGCGCATAAAATCTCCTTTTCCGCTTTTGAATAGTTTTAAAAATATAGACAAAAAGCATGTGGGAATCAAGTAAAGTGTGCTCAGATATCGAGCGTTTTTTCCATGATGGCATACGTCTTGGATTGATGCCCCCCCATCCATTCGGATACGCGGTTCACCAATACATTGTCTTCCAGAACCCATCCCAGATCCGCGTACTCGTATCCATGACGTTGCGAATACAGCTTTTGGTGGTAGAGCATGACGCTATCCAGCCCCAGCCGCCGAAATTTGGGCTTGACTCCCATATAGCCCAATCTAAACCCTTTGACTCTATTTTTTAACAATAACATCTTTGCAGCGCGTAATAATTCACAACGTTTGCAAAAAGACATGGGAACCATCATCTCGGAAATATTGGGAACCGCCCCAAAGAACGCGGCACACTCTTTTTTTACATATACAAAAACAAACAAATCTTTATTCATGATTAACTGCATATCATCGATATTGGTATACAGTTCTTTTTGAGTAAAAGGAACAAATCCGAAATTTTGTTCCCATGCAGCATTATAAATCTCGTACATTTCTTTTTTGCGTTCTTTTAAAGAGCGTTCACCCCATGATTCGATTTTAATCTCGAACCGCTCCATGACCTTGTTTGCCACCCGCTCCAGTTTTTCCGGCATAGGCAGATTGACCTTGATGTTCCAGGAGATCACTTTTTTGATAGTTTCGAACTTTAATTCCGATAAAAGGGTTTGATAATAAGGCTTGTTATAGTGATAATAGATCACGGGCTGGGTATCATACCCTTCAATCAAGAGTCCGGGAGTCGCTTCATTCACCGGTAAATTCTGGGGTCCCCGTATTTTTTCCATGCCTTGTTCTTTGAGCCAGACCTGGGCTGCATCGATCAGACGTTCAGCGACCTCGGGGTCATCGATACATTCAAACTGGCCGAAAAATCCGACTTTATCATTCCAATGTCGGTTGTGGTTATGATTCACAAACGCATTACAGCGGCCGACCATTTGGCCGTCTTTTTCAGCAATGAAAAACACCATATCCGTATGTTCAAAAAAGGGATTTTCGGCTTGAAAAAAACCGGTGATTCCCAATAATCCAAGCCCCAGATATTCATAATCGAGCAGAGGAATATAGTACGGATCCTGCGCATAGTGTTGCCAATGAAAATCCACAAAGCGTTCGAGCAGAGCTTTATCTCTTTTGCTTTGGTTCCCAAACTGTTGGATGGTAATCATGTCGGCTCCGATTTAATTCTAGTCATACTGTTGGCCAGTCTGTTTCAGCGGCCATGGGCTGTAATTGAAAACATTCACCGGTCATTATGCTGCCCGGCCAAACTGAATCGCCTGCTCGCCATAGCGGTTACGGATACGATCCATGGCTTGTGTAAGGGCAGCGCGACGGGGATCCTGATTTTCCGGCGTGTCGAACAGAGACAGTTGTTGAGGCACCGGCGCCAGGTCGCACAATTTGAGAGTTAATTTGCGCACCCGCACCCGGCGCGTCAGACATTTTTGCAATACCTGTTGAGCACGAGTGGTCAACAGGTATTCATCCTGCGTGCACACAAAACATTGTTGCGCCAAAGAATTCTTGTGATCAGAATAGGTCAATTCTATGACGAGTCGACGGGTAGTCCATTCTTTTTCACGTAACCGGCGGCTGGCCGCATAAAGGGCCCGAAACATCAGATGCATCAATTCATCGAAATCGTTGCTATCCTGTTGCAAGGTTTCGACCTCAACGATTTCCGGAGCTTTTTTGGGGGGTTGTACAGGACGGTTATCCACTCCGCGGGCTCGTTCGTACAACACGAGACCGAATCGTCCAAAAACCAGTTGCAAATGTTCAGAGGAGACCCGTGTCATCTCACGAATGAGTCGAATATTGAGTTCATAGAGCTGTTGTTTGACCGGTCGTCTAACGCCGGGTAAAAATCCGACCTCCAGGGGAGCCAGGAAATTCGATTCATGGCCACGCTGTACATCGCACAGACCCAGCTGTTCACCATTGCAATACACCACATCTGACGCGACTTTACTCACCAATTTATTGCTTGCCACGCCGGCATTGGCATCGAGTCTCAGGCGGTTATGAATCTCTTTTTGAGCCTTGCATGCAGCATCTTTAAAAGAACCGAATAATCGCTGTGACCCGGTCATATCGAGATAGGCGTGTCCAAAACGCAAAGGTTCAATCACCGGTGAAAACTGTCGCAGGATAGCAATCACGGCTTGTGTCGCCCGGCTGTAAAGATCGTTCCGAGGAGCAAGGACTGTCAGGTCAGGACAATTCTTGCGTGCGGCATCGAGCGCCATTCCCCGGTACACGCCATTTTGCCGCGCTTCTGACGAGGTCGAGTAAACCAGGGCCCGTGTCGCGGTTTGCACGGCCACGGCCACCGGACGATGAAGCAAGCGTGGTTCGAGCACACGCTCGACCGCGATGTGAAAATCAGGCACATCCAAATGTATTATGGTACGGCTCATAGATTCTTGATCATAAACTCCAAACCAGGTTGCGAAACATTTACAATAATTTGTCTGCCATTGGTGACATTTTGTGTTTGCCAGGTCACGGCTTTTGACGATCCGCTGATACGGGGCAGTCCCAACGCGGCAGGCCAAAACACATAAATCTTTCCTGGCGCCCCATTGCGGACACGCAAATCATTGACATCGCTCAGCTGCACATCCTGCAGCCAGGTCGTTGACCGGGAAATGCGAATGCCGGTGTCATTATTTCCGAGAACAAAAGCTTGCCGAACCGCCTCAGGTTCGGTAAACTCGAAATCGATATGCAACATTCCATCGCGCAATTCATAGGCATGACGCAACACCGCCAAAAACCGCTCCGGATTCAGTCGTTTGCTCACATGACGATGCGCCAGTACACTGGCACTAAACGCGAGAATTTGTCCCTCGGCACGATCGCTATCCACGAGTTCATAGATCTCCGGTGAACTGCCAATACGGCCCACCACGCGGGGCCAGGCAGAGACGGCGGCAGGGGCAACCTGTTTGTACAGCGACAACAGCGAATGGACGCGGGAGCGGCTCTGCTCGTTCATTTCCGACAGATCCCCCCAAAACCCATTACCTCCCAAAATCGTGGTACACACATTGTATTCCTGGGCATGAAAAGGAGAGGCATCATGCGGATAGGTGGCATAGGTTTGCAAAACAGACGGCAAAATCTTGTGATATTCATAAGGGACGGTGCGCATGGATTTGGTGCGATAGGTGCTCAGGTCATCATACCCCGAGGCGCCGTTGTTCATCCAGAAAAAACGCCCTTCGGACAAAAACTGCAACCCCACATTGCGGCCCTTTTCGGTCATATCGTAGACAATGACTAAATTCGGACTATATCGATTGAGTTCTCTGGCAATGCGTGTGATCTCGCGGATATATTCAAACCCATAGCGTTCTCCCCGCTGATCCGCTGTATGAGACTCGTCACCATGAGTATGGTTCGCTGCATAACAATATTGACCATCCAACCCATCCCATTTAAAATAGGTACACCCGAGATCGATCAGCCGTTTGCATCTTTCGATAAAATAGTCGCTATATCCGCTTACCAGGCAAGCCATTTCTCGGCCCCACCCCCCTTTCAAGACATCGCCATCGCGTGCCCGGGCCATGTATTCAGGATGTTGCACAAAGGTACGGGACTTTTTATCCACACAAAACGGAGCCAGCCACAAGCCCATGCGCATCCCATATTGATCGAGTTTTTGCTTGATCGGTTTGAGTCCCTCGGGAAAGGCATCGCGATTGACATTCCAATCCCCCATCCAGTCAAACCATCCGTCATCGAGGACAAAGACATCGACCCCGAGCTGATGGGCATATTCGATCTCTTTGAGCAGGCGCTCCTGATTCTGTAAAACGCTTCGGGGAGAAAAAAAGGTTCTCGGTCCTTTTCCCGAACGTATATCATGATATGTCAAAGGCTCATGCACGCGTGCGTCGCCATAGACATCGGTGCTTTGTAAAGAATCGCCGAGTTGAGAAAAACTGACATACTCGCGCTGATCATCCCGTTGCCAGCCCCAGGTATTGTAATAGATCAGCGGACGCCGCGACGCGAGATGCTGGCTCTGCCATTGGCTTATAAAGGTCCAGAACGATTCATATCCGGCGTGAAAATCAGTGCCGGTCCACAACCCCATATCGATCCACACACTTTCAAAAGGATGGTCATCGGTAATGGGTTCGCCGGGCAGCAGGATCCCCCGTTTACCTTCGACGCCAAGCCGTTCACCACTCTTGATGTGCAAAAAGGTACGCAAAGGATCGTTATCGGGCGATCCGTGTTCATAGGCCATCCACAAGCCAGATCCACTGGAATGGTGCGCCATGACCACAGGACCTTTACGCGGCGAACCGTCTGTGGGATTAAAATCCAGAAATGCCGGATGATACATGTGGCATTGCGACAGATTGGTCCCCCCATGATCACCGGGTTGCCAGGGTCTGGATAAGGGAAAGGCATTCACCTGAGCATCAGGCATTTGTTCGCGATTCCAGCTGGCCAGCCGGATCTCCTGCCACTGTTCAGGAGTAAAGGCCAGGCGATAATTTGCCAAAATGCATTGCGGCTGGCTGTCTGACCTTTTTAAACGCAAACTCTTGGTATCATCGACCGGCGCCAGGCTCCACTTTTCTCTGAACATGGCACTGCCGGGAAACATTTGCAATCGGTATCGAACCAAAACCCGATCGTTTTGCAGGATAAACGAAATCTCGGTTCCCCCATGGTTCAAGGGACGCCGGGTATGCGCCTCATATCGCACATCGGTCAAAGGGGTGTCCAGGGGGACGTAAAACCAGGGCGCATGAGCATCCTCTTGCAAATATTCCGTTTTGGTGCGTTTGTCATAGATCGACACCGGAAAAAAAGAGGAATCGGCGACAAATATTCTTTTAATGACCTGATTTTCTACAATCACGCGGCCCTGATTCCAGGTCACACGAATCTCTTGAGCATTCACAAAAACCGATAAACAAAGACAACACAACCATGCCCCTAACAGGCGCTTCATATACCCTCCTATTCTACCATTTCACGCACCAGTGCCACGACTTTGCCCTGAATCGACCATTCGGTTTCGGGTAAAATATCGGGGAACGCAGGATTCTCGGCTTTGAGATATTGCCGTTGTTGACGCACAGCCAAACGTTTCACGGTGGCTTCATTGTCGATCAAAGCGACCACCACATCTCCGCGATCCGCCTGTGGCTGAGAACGAACCACCACGAGATCACCATCCAAAATACCGGCCCCGGTCATACTGTTGCCCTGCACCCTCAATAGAAAATGACGTGCAGCAGAACGAATCAAATAGGATGGCACCGGCACATAACGCTCGATGTTTTCCTCTGCCAGCATAGGCAACCCCGCTGTGACCGCACCGACCAAAGCAAGACTTTGCTCTCCTTCGTGATCCAGTAAATCACGCGGTTCTTTGAGCTGAATGCCGCGAGCGGTATTGCGTTCCCATACAATATATCCCTTGCGGGCAAGAACATTTAAATATTTGACAGCAGTATTACGGGATGATGCCCCCAGAGCTTTGCTCAGGTCCGATAACGTGGGGGGATACCCTTTTTGACGAATGTTTTCAACGATGAGATGTAAAGCGCGTTCTTGCTTGGGGGTCAAATCTTCCATGGGCCCTCCAAAGGTGATATTATTTACACCCTATTATAAGAAACCCAGGGCTGAATGTCAAGAAAAATTCGTCAGCTAGTGGGAAGATTCAAAAGTGTCAGCAGACGAGAATGAACAATGGAAGGCACTTCTTTTTCCTGTAAACATCTGAAAAGTTGCACGGTTTTGCGAACCGAGCCCAGTTGACTGCGACAGGATTCACAGGTCTCCAGGTGATATTTTAGTTCCTGACACAATTCAGAGTCAATATCCTCTGCCAGATCGTCGCACAAACGATCGAGAATATTATGGCAATGCATGTCTTTTGCATCCTTGATAGGGTCCATTTCTCTTTCTCATTGGATGTGTGAATAACGAAAAGGATTCAGCTGCCGCATTCGCTCTTGAGAAGGTGCAACCGACAAGGTTGTTTAAAAAAAAGTATAGTAAAAATTGTTGATAAATGCAAGGAAATCGTGAAATTTTTCTACCATGGAATAGGCAGTTTGAATCGCGTGCCGACAAAAAGAAAACTGCTGCGAAATGCCGTACCGGTCAGATTGGTCCCGATACCGATCTGTAAATGCTTCCATAAAATCGCCGACAATCCCAAACCGGCTTGCACAGACAGGTTATGATCACTCGAGGCGGCATTACCTAAAATAAAAGAAGCATCAAAAGCGATGAATTCCTGCTGGGCATAGGGCTGATAAGAGATCCCCAATCCCACAGACTTGAGAATTTCGGTTTGAGCCTCGTCATCCCCAAACGGAACCTTGAACAAAATAAAAGAGGTAGACCCTCTGAACGATTCACTCCAATGGCGTTTAACAATAAAGGTCTCGGTCGCTCGATTTTTTCCACCGGAATTGGACAGGGTGATTTCAATACGATCACCACTATGCATTCTTTCACGTACACGCCATCGCCAGGTCACGATATCGGGAGACTTTTCGAGCATAAACACCCGATTGTCATACGCCTCGGCTTTGATGGTATTGGTGGAATCCATCAACACCCCGGAGACGTGCACTTTTTGACTGCCCAACTCTTCCCGTATTTTACTGGTAAAAAATTTGATCGTGATGGCATCATTGACTTCGATGGGCAAAAATAATCCGGATTGCTGCCACAGACGATCCGCAGAAAGAAAGCCCAGGCTTTCTATTTCGATTCCCACATACTCGTGAAAAGCCTGCCATGGCTGGATTTGTAATCTAAACTCTTCAAACCGAAAGCGCACAGACTCTAATCGCAGGATCAGCGGATAAGAACCCAGTGTCACGTTTTCACCGGCAATCGCCTTTGCCCGAATAAAATCGCCCCTGTTTTCAATAATATCGAACCGCACGTCAGGCTCATCCAGCTGCAGAGCGACGTTCTGGAGATGATGACCCTTGATGACCAATTGCAGGGTATCGATCGGATGAAGCGTGCGCTTGAACGAAACATAGGTAATCTCTGGCGGTTCTTTGCTGTACAAAACCCCTTTCCATGAAGCAGAGTGATCCACCTGATGCACGGTAAAGACGTGCTGATTCAACAGCGTGGTCTGTTGCTTTTGGGGAATTTGGATGATAGATTCAAAGGTACTGTCATCGATGACATGGACCACAGGAAATCTCTGACCTTCGATGCGGACTTGATAATCGCGATCTGGATACAATTTGCGATTGGCAGTGGTTTCGACCACAAAAGCGACTCGCACCTTTTTATTGAGAAAGATCGCATCATCCTGAACGGTTTTGACCCTGGCCCGTGATACCGGCAGTGAACGGACAGTAAAATACCGGGTGGTATCGGATTTACCATCAGGATTGGTCAAGGCAAGTCGAAAACTGGCGCTGTTTTCCAAAACAGGCATTCGCAGGGCCACCTCGATTTGTTGTCGATCCAGGACTCGAACATCTGAAACCGAGGCCTGCGGAGGGATCAATTCGGCTTGCAAACCGGGCTGAAAGTTTTGGCCATTGACACGAATCACTTTTTCGTTTCCGTCAGCGACCAGAGAAGGAACCTGAGAGGTGACCCGGGGGGGCCGGTCACTGATGGTATAGAACCGTCCATAGGTATCCAGGCTGTATTCATTCACAAGTCGATAGCGCTTTTCGCCAATGTTCGCGCGATCCCCATCGACTTCAAGGCCGACGAGAAGGCTATCCGGAGGAAAATCCATTCGCCATCCAGGGCCATCCAGAACGCGAAAGGCAGGATCTTCAAAATGAATCCTGCTGGTGGTAAACAATCCTTTCCCTTTAAGGCAGAGCCGCACCACATTTTTAGAATTCGGGCTGAGCACCAGCGTATCCAGCCGGCTATGACGATAGCTTTTAAACAGCAGTGAATCGACCTGCGGCGTCTGGCTATATCTGACCGTGATTGTTGCGCGGTATTTTTCCTGCCACAAGCTATCGAGTACGACCACTTGATGACTGCCGAGCTCGTAAAAACCGGGAGTGATATAGAACTGCAGGGCCAACTCGTGTACGTTGATGGAATCCACCCGATGAATCCCCATCCCATTCACTTTTTGAGCAAAAAGAACGGTATCAGAGCGGTTAAAGCGGGTGTCCAGAGTATAGATAGTGCGTTCAGCATAAAGGGTATCTGTCAAATCATTGAAATAGATATCCCGGAGTTTCGGCAGATCCTGAGCTGCAAGTGTGGTGAACCCGAGAAGGATAGCGTAAACGATTTTGCACATCATGTCTGCTCCGATCATGATCTATGATGTTTGCGGTCTATGCGAATCCTGACCTCCAAAATACGCCGTTCATCGGCGCGCAATACGGTCAGATGATAGTTTCCGATGATTATTTCTTCGCCCTCTGTGGGAATCGTGCCAAGTTGATATTCGATCAAGCCGCCAAGGGTTACATATTCGCCAACAGGTAATCTTAACTGGTACTTTTCTTCGAGTTCATCAATTTCAGCACGGCCGCTGGCGATAAAGGTCCATTTGTCGATTCTTTTAACATCATCGCTGATAAGATCGAATTCATCATTGATTCGACCGACGAGTTCTTCGATAAGATCCTCGAGCGTGACAATACCGGCTGTTCCGCCATGTTCATCGACGACCAGGGCAATAGATTTGCGAAGCGTTCGTAATTCTGCAAGCGCATCGAACACACGGCTGTGTTCAGGTAAAACCATGGCCGGGCGGATGAGTTCCCGGATATTTTTTTCCGGCCGGGTAATAAAATCGTGGATATAGAGAAAGCCGAGAATATGATCCAGATCTTCTTCAAACACGGGCAAACGAGAAAACCCGGATCGTTCAAAGGTCCTGACAATAGTGTGCCGGTCAGAATGAATTTCAATCGGCTGAATATCGGTACGGGGAATCATGACATCTTCGAGCCGTTTATTTCCGATTTTGATGGCCCGCGTAATAAACTGGCGTTCTTCCAACGAGACCTGACTGGTCTGTGTATATTTGCGAACGAGCAACGGTAAATCCCGCTTTTGAAAAAACAAGGATACCGACCCTCTGTCTCCTCCTGTCATATTGATGACGCCCTGGGACACCCGATGAGCAATAACCACCAGGGGGTAAAGAAGATAAAAGAAAAGCGTCATCAATAGCGGGGTTATCCTGACCAGACGATTGGGAATCTGCCGCGCCACAGTTTTGGGACCAATTTCTCCAAAAATCAATAAAAAGAGGGTGGTCACGATCACCAATAAGGATTCCGGCACCAGAGAACCAAACACAAAAATCGATAATGACGAGCACGCTACCATGACAATATTATTGCCGACAAGCGTGGTCGTTAAAAACTGTTCCTGATTGAACAGGATATCAGACCACCAGGTTTGCCTTTTTTCGCCAAACGTCGTATAGAGCTTGAGCCGGTTGGCTGAAACATATGCGGTTTCGCTGCCGGAAAAATAACCGGATAACAAGAGAGTAATGATAAAAAGTGTGTTTTCCAACTCAAATCACCTCTATGAAGGCTTTGCCTGCTGTTTTATCTTTTAATTCTCTGATAAACTGTTGGGTAAAATCTTTGCGAATTTTCAGGACAGCTGTGACGGTCACGTCATATTCCGCATGGTGCTTTATCGTCGGATAGTTGGCCAGAACCGCTTGAATGGCATTGCTCAATTCATAAGGATAGCAGACCCTAACAGTGTCGGTGATTTGAATGACACGAATTTTGGCGTTTTCGAGAACTGTTTTTGCGGCACTGCTATAAGCACGAACGAGACCGCCGGTTCCCAGCTTGGTTCCGCCAAAGTAGCGGGTGACGATGACGACGGAATTGGTCAGTTGAAAGGATTCCAGGGTCTGTAATATCGGTTTGCCTGCAGTCCCGGAGGGTTCGCCATCATCGTTGAAACGGGTGAGCTCGGCATCGCCGGTTGCAATGCGATAGGCAAAACAGTTGTGAGTGGCATCAAAGAATTGTTTGCTGATATGGTCAATATAGGATTCTGCAGCATCGCGATCCCTGACTGCAGTGGCGTGGGCAATGAATCTGGATCCTTTGACTTTGATTTCTGTCTTGTTTTCGCCTGCCAATTGTTGAAATTCGGTCATTTCAATCTCTGATTAAGGCAATAGAAATAGCATCACTCTTTTCCAGAATAAGATATCATTATAGTGAAATTATGATCAAAAGTCAATAACACATCGTTTTACAATACGATCGCGAGTTGACTCATAAAAAAGGTAACTTTACGATTTTGGAACATTTGTCGTTGCCTCATAATTATGTAACCGAACACTTATGTATTGGAGACATAATTAATGAGTCCGCTTGCGAAAAAAGAATATCTCAAAAAAATACAA
>WJME01000026.1 GCA_014728115.1 Candidatus Zhuqueibacterota bacterium
GATTATGGATTCTGGCCTCCGGGAGGTTGGGTAATGCAGTGCTTAAAGCTCCCGGAGGCTAGGGTAAAACAGTTCAGTCTAAAATTTTTGGTTCTTTCACCAGATGCATCCTCAACCTCCGGGAGCTATGGGAGGTGATGTTATACCTCCCGGAGGTTGGGAGGTATGGGGAGCTGAGCTTTTCTAGCTGCCCGAAAGGGTCTCATCATCCCGTTTGCGGCGGGCGATGCCGATGCCGGTGAATCCATATAAAATCGCAAAAACCACTCCCAGATAACACATAAACGCCCATTTGGCATATTCAAGGGTCGGCACCCCCAGGGTACCGGCCATATAGACCCCTGCCATACTCCAGGGCACGAGGGGGACAATGACTGTGCCTGAATCCTCTGTGGTACGGGACAGGTTTTTGGCAGCCAGGTCGCGCTGTTTAAAGGCGGACCGGAACAGTTCGCCGGGAATGAGAATCGACAGAAAAGAGCTGCCGGTCATGATGGCCACAGCCACACTGGCGCCGGCAGCACTGGCAATGAGCGAACCGGTATTGCGCACGATTTTCAAAAGATGATCCAGGATGACTTGCAGCATGCCGCTGACCTGCACGATACCGGCAAAACCGAACGCGCACAAGGCAATGAGAGTGACATCCATCATGCTCATCATGCCCCCCCGGGTCAGCAGGTTGTCGATCATTTCATTGCCGGTGTCTGCGACATAGCCGGTGGTCATGGCATTCAGGGTCACTTGCAGGGAATTGTTCTGGATAATGAATCCCAACAAAGAGGCCCACAAAGAGGCCAGCACCATGCCCGGAATAACCGGTTTTTTACGGACAGCGAACCAGAGTACGATCACAGGCGGAGTCAAAAGCAAGACATTAAACTGAAATGTGCGCAGAGTGACGAGCAACTCTTGCAACTGTTGTTCAGGCAAAGTCTGTCCCTTAAAGGAGAGACCGACAAAGAGATAGATAACCATACCCAGGAGCCATGCCGGTGTCGTGGTCCATAACAGGTGACGGATGTGATCGAACAGGTTACTGCGTGCAGCGACGGGCGCCAGATTGGTCGTATCTGAAAAGGGCGAAAGTTTGTCGCCAAAATAAGCACCGCTTACGATGGCGCCGGCTGCGGCTCCGGCCGGAATACCGAGACCATGGGCGATGCCCATAAAGGCAATACCCACTGTCCCGACCGTTCCCCATGAGGTGCCGGTAAACAATGAAACAACACTGCAAACAAGACTGGCCGTGACGAGAAAAAATCCCGGCGAAACCAGCTTGATGCCATAAAAGACCAGCATGGGAATCGTTCCCGAGGCGATCCAGGATCCGATGAGCATGCCCACCGTGATGACGATGAGCATGGCCGGTAACGCCTGGCGTATAGAATCGACAATGCCCGCTTCCATCTCTTTCCAGGTATAACCCAGTGACTGTGCCAACACTCCGGCGACTCCGGCACTGCACACCAGCAATATTTCTGCCCGAATTCTAAAAACACCATATCCTATACCTAAAAACAGTGCGATGGTTACAAGAGGAATCAAACTGAGGGTCAGAGATGGGGTCTTTTTGTCTTGCATCTGGGATATCCATTGTGAGGATGAAACGCATAAATGGCCGTTCGCTTACCGGAGTGAGCCCACCTAGACCTCACTCCGGTAAGACAAAATCGGCCATGCACTATTTGATCAGCATCATTTTACCGGTTAGTCGTGTTTGTCCGTCTGAAAGACGATAGAAATAAACGCCAGAGGTGGCCAGAGATCCACTGTTTGTAGAACCATCCCATATAACCGAATAACGGCCCGGTGCGGTCGTCCCGCGGGCCAGGAGTTTGACCTGTTCACCGCGAATGTTATAAATGGCCAGCGTAATGTCGGTCTGGCGATCCAGATCGAACGTGATAGTGGTCGATGGATTGAAGGGATTCGGATAATTTTTGTGCAATGCAAAATGTTCGGGCAGAGACTGCGTTGGCAGTTTCTGCACTGCTGTTTCAGTCGGAATCAGATCGGGCAAGCGCACGATGCCTGCACTTTCTGTGGCAATCCACAGGATATTGTCGTTTATTTCCAAGTCAAAAAGGCCGTCTTCCGGCAGCAAGCCGCCTGAAGATTCTGACGTCCAGTGTTCATAGCTTCCGTCAGGAGCGATTTTGAGCAAGCCACCCCCGTTGAGACTGCACCAGATGTTGCCCCAGAAATCGGATTCCAGGTCATTGACAGCATATTTGAGCGGTTCGATGGTCGTCGAGTCGTGCGTGATGATGCTGCCGTCGGGCATGATCTCATTGAGATCCAGGCTGCTGGCATTGGGCACCCATACATGGTCATCCGGGTCGATGGTCATGGCATAGGTATAATCGCCTTCGAGTTCTGTAATGCTGTTCCAGGATCCATCCAGTTTGCGATAGGTGACACCATACCAGGTGCAGATCCACATTTGGCCTTTGGAATCGAGTTTGAGGTCATAGATCTCGGGTCGGGCATCATCGGGACTCAGCGAAATACCGATATCGCTCAATCCCCATTCTTGCCAGGTTTCACCGTGATCAGTAGAGACATAGATCTTTGAATCAGCTCTGTTGTCCGCCCGGATGCTGATATAGACATTGCCATAGGGATCGGTTTGCACGGTCCGTGTATAGGCATCCTGGGTAAAATCTACGACACCGGAGGTACCATCGGTTTTGAGCCAGGACACTCCGTAATGGGTACAGAACCATTTGGTGTTTTGGTCGTCTACGGCGATATAAAAGACGCGATCTTCCAAACCATCAAGAGCGAGCTCGTTCGGCTGATAGACTTTCCAGTCTGCCAGAAACCGGTCCAGTTCCGATACATTTGCCACACCTGTAGCTGCATCTCGCTGACCACCGATCCAGATGTCATTGTTGCGGTCGAATGCCAAACAGTAGGTGGAATTGAACGGCAGCCCGCTGTTGTCGGAATCGAAAACCACATTTTCTCCCAGTGGAATCAATCCATCGATGCGAACGACGCCTGCGGTCTCTGTGGCCACCCAGATCACATTATTGTCGATTTCAAGATCAAACAAGGTGTCTTCCGGCAACAGTCCTCCGGTAGAGGCATTGGTAAAGGTTTCATAGGTTCCGTCGGGCAGGATTTTCAGCAAGCCGCCGCCATTGAGGCTGCACCAGATGTTGCCCCAGAAATCCGATTCCAGGTCATTGACAGCGTACTTGAGCGGCAGTATCGATGTGGAATCGTGCGTCACTATGCTTTCATCGGGCATAATCTCATTGAGATCCAGGCTGCTGGCATTGGGTACCCATACATGGTCATCCGGGTCGATGGTCATGGCATAGGTATAGTCGCCTTCGAGTTCTGTAATGCTGTTCCAGGATCCATCCAGTTTGCGATAGGTGACACCATACCAGGTGCAGATCCACATTTGGCCTTTGGAATCGAGTTTGAGGTCATAGATCTCGGGTCGGGCATCTTCAGGACTCAATGAGATGCCGATATCGCTCAATCCCCATTCTTGCCAGGTTTCACCGTGATCAGTAGAGACATAGATTTTTGAATCGGCTCTGTTGTCCGCCCGGATGCTGATATAGACATTGCCATAGGGATCGGTTTGCACGGTCCGTGTATAGGCATCCTGGGTAAAATCTACGACACCGGAGGTACCATCGGTTTTGAGCCAGGATACACCATAGTGAGTACAGAACCATTTGGTGTTTTGGTCGTCCACCGCGATGTAAAAGACGCGATCTTCGAGCGCATCCAGTGCCAATTCCGTGGGTTCAAAATTGATCCAGTTTTCGAGCATGTAATCCAGCCGGGAGACATACGCCACTCCTGTTGCGGCATCCCGTTGTCCCCCAAACCAGATGTTTCCCTGATTATCGAACGCCATGGAGTAAAGGGCATTATAAGGCAGCTCACTGCTTTCCGAATCATAGACCGTATAGTTTTGAGCCAATCCGATACTGGCGCATAGCAGAACCAGCGCCAACATGATTAAATAGCATTTTTTCATTGCATTCTCCTCTTTTGTTAATGGTCATCATGAACGAGCTATAAGGAAAAACCAAAGCCAATTCTATGCACCCCGCCCATCACACCGTGTGTGGAATAGGCATAATCCAGGGTTGAATTCAGGCCGATGGCAGACAAATTAAAGCCTCCTCCCACAGAGAGGTCGCCCAGGTCGTAATTGATACGATAACTGGCGCGGAGAAAGGCGAGATTTTGGAATGAATATTCGCTTGCCAGGGTCAACCGTTCATCATTATCTCCCGGAACATAGACATCTGCGATGAGGGTCAGACGGTGGTTTGTATTGTTGACAGGATCAAAGGCAACACCGAGTTGAAAAATTTGCGGCAGCCGAAATTCCGGGGTCAGCCGTTCTACGCGCGGGTTATTGTTTTGATCGCGATTTATCTCTTCCTGAATACGTTCATCGATTTTGTCACCCTCGAACTGCATTTTGCCGCTGAAATTGCGCACAGCCATACCCAGTCGCAGATGATAAAAATCGGTGCGATATTCAGACCCTACATCGATCGCAATTTGGGAGGTATTTACCGTCCAAATGTACTCGCGCACATATTTTCCGGTGACTCCAAAGGTAAACCGGTCAGTCAGAGAGCGGGCATATGAAGCGCCGATTGCGATATCGCCGGCATCATAGCTTTGTCCTGTTCCTTCACTGGCCTCCCACGAGGTGATCTCCATCTCGTCCATATAGAATGACGTCACGGATAAGCCAAAGGCTCCCAGGCTGCCCATGTTTTTGACCACAGCACCATACACGAGTTGAGTATCCATGAACCAGTCGGTGTTGGCGAAATAGACATCCAGGTTTTGGGCATGGATGGCACCCGCCGGATTCCAATAGAGTGCTGCAGCGCCGCTCGAGAGCGCAGTGACGGCTCCGCCCAATGCAGCACCTCGTGGATCGACACCAATCTGTAAAAAGTTCGCACCCGCCTGACCCAGGTTCCCTTGAGCGAAACCGGGACCGGCTGCAAAAAAAAGGCTCAGGAAAAAAAGAATTGATTTTTTCAAAAGTCACTCCACATTTTTATCTGATTACTGCAAAACGGCCGATTTTTTCACCATATTTGCTTTCCACATGATAGAAATAGACCCCTGAAACGATAGGACGGCGTTCCGAGGTCAGCAGGTTCCATTCCAGTCTGCCTGTATCATCTGTATGATCCAGAGTCTGAACGAGGTCTCCATCCACGGTAAAGATCTTGATGGTGGCCGGTGAAGGCAGATGAGTAAAAGCGATATTGCGAACAGGTTCACCAAAAGGTGAATTGCCCAGTCTGGATTCATCCCATGCAGCCGAGATAACATACGGATTGGGGACCACTTTGATGAGATCCAGATCCTGTTCTGAGGAGCCGGGCAGCGTTTCCGGCTGTACGGATTTGGCATTGGATTGGCTTTCGATGTTATTCAAATCTGCCAGCCTGGCGGATTCCAGCAATTGTCCGGTTTGTGTGGTCTTGTATGCAGAGAGATTGTAAAAATACCGGAATCCGTTCAACACATCATCGTCGATGAACTCGTAGGCCTGCTGATCGATGCCCGAGGCGTCTTTGAATTGCATGGGGATGTCTGCAATCAGCTCCCATGAAGAGAGAGTAGGATCGGTGGTGCGGTAGAGCTTATAACCTTCAAGATCATTGGTCGGTGTCGGCAAAAGGGGGTTTTCATATTCCACATCCAATTGGTTACTCCATGAAAGCCTTATTTGCCGGTCTCCGGAGCTGGCGTTCAATGTGGGGGAGGGGATCACGGCGATATTGAATCCATTGTCATAATGTTCCCTGATTTTATCTGAAACAGTCACGAGATCATCGATATTGTCTCCGACCAGGGATGCAATGATAAATTCGGCCCGTTCGCCCGGTTGAACATCAAAGGGCCCATTGCAGATATAGGCCACCATGGCGCCGCCCACGAGGTTGCCGTTTTCATCTCTGATGCGAGTGGTCTCGGGATCATCATAACGAGTGCCATTGCTGGGATTGTCGCCGAGATGAAAATAATCGTTGACCTTGAAATCGGGATTGTTGTGAAAAAAGCTTGTGTCACTGCGCATAAGGAAATAGCTGACCGAATCCCATACGGCATTGTTGACCGCGACTTCATCGACCGTTACATCGATCCAATGCCAGTCTGTGATTCCCTGATCGTTGGGAGTTTTGAGAAACATGACCCCGGCCGGAAACGGATCTGCAATGCCCCATTCATCGCTGTAATTATCGGCATCATAAAAATATATCAGGTCACGGTCCTTGTCGAAATCGATACAGTCGTCAGCCCATTCACGGTCGGCGTTGCCATTGCCACCGATATCGAGGTCTGAATAAAAATTAAAATACATGTCTTGATAGGGTTTATCGCTGGCATTCTCGATTTCGAATTTCAGGATGACAAACTTGTCCGCGTCAGGTACCCCCCAGGACCAGATATGTTGATGCACGCGCATATTCAGCAGCATCTCTTGTTCATCATTGTTATAATAGCGCCAATTGGTCGAATCGCTATAAACACAATAACTATCCTGTTGAGAAACAAAAACAGGCTTACCGTTTTCATCCTTGACCGGCCAGCCCTGAGGAGGCCAGGTGTCGGGTTTATCGCTCATGGCGATTTCAGCTTTGCCGGCGTTATAGCCACCCACGGCGTCAAATTCTTCAAACCGGCCATCAGCAGCACTGACCACATTGACCGGAACACCGATCATGAGGCATTGCCGATACATGGCGATATGGCCCGAATTGATAGGGTATTCCAGAGTTTTTTCAAACTGACCGCCATAGGGATAAAATTGGCCAATGTTGGTGGTAAAGAAACCGAGTTTGCCCACATTATGCGTGGCAAAGGCACGATCTGCGAGTCCGGCCCGCACCTCGGCTTCGATGGTAACAAGTCCGATGAAAGCAAGCAACAAGATCTGTAATATAGATCGGATTTTCATAGTGTTCTCCAAAACGATTGTTGTGCCTGTTTTAGAACATAAATTCAATGCCGGAATAGATGATCCGGGGAGATCCCCAATTCAATGGATTGGCAGCATATTCATAGGTGCGACCGATACTATAATCCGGCTCACCGGTAAACGGATCGACATAGACCACATTTCTGCGATCAGTGACATTATAGATCTCCAGATAGGGTTCGATATGAAAAGATCCCATACTTATCCGGCGGTTGATCTTGAGATCCAGACTCCAGTTCTCGGGAAGACGGGCATTGTTTATTTCGTATGGTTCGGTCGCGCCCCGGATGCCTTTGGTATAGGGCAAGCCACTTCCATACCTGCCGAGGATTGCAAAGGAAAAATGCTCGAGAATATGTCTTCCGCCCAAGACCGGACCATCGTTATCTTGAAATTGCAGAGCCAGATATCCGTTGATCGTATGGCGCTGATCGAAATCCAGTGGAAAAAATTTCAGAGTTTGGCGGTTCGCTTCTTCTACACCGACGCGTTCCATAGGACCGGAGCTGCTGCCCTCGGCCACAGCATAGGTATAATTGATCTCGCCTGTGAAATATCGGCCACGCATTTTGCGAAACTGGATCTCCAGACCATTGTTATAGGCAAAGTCATCGTTGATATGCACACTATAGGATTCCCAAATGTCGGCACGACTGCCGGCAAAGAAGGTGCGACCTCCCACCAGATTGGTGATTTTTTTGCTGTAAACAGACACGTTCATCAAATAGTCCTGCCACAACTGGTGCGAGAGTCCGAATTCATAGGCTATGGTGCGTTCGGGTTTCAGGTCGGGATTGCCAAAGCGGCCATTACCGGTGCGAAGATTCATGATGACATTTTCCGCATACCCCTGATCTGTCATGGACTTGTAAGCATAGTGAAAAGCCGGCTTTTGGAAATAATGGCCATAGCCAAAATGAAAGACAGTCTTGTCCGATACCGGATAAGAAATCCCCAACCGCGGACTCAACTGGGTGCGGACGTCTGCTGTTCTCAACTCGTCCTGACGTTCATAAAAGGCATCATATGGCGAAGGCCAATAGTCGGTATTGGGATCACTCAAATCGAAACGTAGGCCGGCACTGAGGATAATGCTGGAAAAATTGATTTTGTCCTGAATGAATGCCGACGCCTCGACAGGTTCGCGAACATAATCCTCAAAGGTGTGATCGTCATAGTATGGGCTGGAAATATAAAACCGATCCAGAGAATGACGCCGTACTTCGAAACCGGCCTTGAATTCGTTATACTGGTTGGCCTGCCAGAGCATGTCTGCCTTGATACCCAGAGTCTGTTGATCATCTTCTTCAGGCGAGCTGATAAAAGACTGCCTATAGAATTCCTTGTTTTCATCCAGGGCATAGGCCGGACTCAGGTCATTATAGTCATAGTCGCCTGACGTGTATGTATACGTATTGACATAAACATTCAGGGTATAGTAGAGGTTTTTCGCCAGGGTATGAGTGAGTCCCAACTGGATCAGATTGGAAGAGGAGGCGGGTTCATACCAGTACTGATCCGGGATATATTTATAGCGATGGCTATAGCCTTTGCGCTTGCTGTCCGAGGTGTTTAAAGACAGGCTGATCTTTAAATTGTTGATATGGCGATCCGTGAGTTTGGCAAAAAAGGTGTTCTCGGTATTGTATCCCCATGGCAGATAGTGATCACGGTCATCAAAGGACCCGGAGATAAAAAACGATGTTTTTTCACTCAAAAGGGGACCACTCAGATCACCACGGATGACCATGCGATTATAATCCTGACTTGTCTCTTCGAATCCGGCGCCGGAAGATTTGGCGTTGAGGCTGCCATTGAAGGTGTTGCTGCCTTCTTTGGTGGTAATGTTGATCACGCCGCTCATAGAATTGCCATACTCTGCGCTATAGGTGCCGCTGATGACCTGCATTTCCGAGATGGCATTGCGGTTGATGATTTCCAGGGGTTTCATGGAAAGGTTTGATGAAAAGGGATCGGTCATTTGCACGGGGATACCGTCGACCATAAAGGTCACTTCACCTGACCTGCCTCCCCGCATATGAAATCCGCCCGACGTCACGACGCCCGGTTGTGTGCGCAATACATCGGTCACCGTGGTGCTGGGGATGACATCGATATCCTTGGCGTCGATGTTGCGGGTGGTGGCGGTGATGTCTTTTTCGATCACCGGACGTTCGGCAATGACCGTCAACTCTTTACCGCCAATGACCTGTGGCTGCAGGTCAAAGTCTGCATAGGCAATGCGATTGGCCTGCACTTTGACATCTTGCATACGAACCCGGCTATAGCCAATGACATCCGCATAGACCGTATAAATCCCGGGTGGAACCTGGATGATCACATACTTGCCCTCGACATCGGCGGCAGCACCGAGTTGCGTGCCTTCGATAATGACATTGGCACCCGGAAGAGGGTCTCCTGTCGAGCTGTCGAGAACCTGACCGGTGATTTTTCCATAATTGGCTGCCAGGGTGGTGCTTGCCATCAGACACAACCCGAGCAAAATTGCACGTTTTAGCATACGAGCTCCAAGTTTGACAAAGATTGGTTAGAACTTATATCTTTACTGCTCAAAGGTGTCATGCCTGTCTTTGAGGCTGAGATTGCCGACCGGCCGTCATCCCTGCGAACGCAGGGATCCATAGCTATGAGCGGAAGCAAAGGATGATACGTCGTCCGGCCTTATTGCGATGGACAAACTCTTGATGAGTACAATACCGAGCGTTTGCCTCAACCGCCGATCATAGCATTCATAGCTGTTTTCCCCAGCCCTGGATTCCTGCTTTCGCAGGAATGACGCTTGATGACTATTGTGCAACAGCTTGTTTTGCAGGAATGACACTCTGTTATTATGCTGCAACAGTCTGCTGTACATGAATGACACCTACTACTTGTTTTGTAACCCTTGCATCTAGATTCAAATGGGTTCAGGTAAACCCAATTTAGGTATTGCACCGAATCATGGATCGCGTTTAAAACGGTCCCCAGCCGAAAAGTACCGGGGGTACCAATAATATCAGGCCTGTTATGAACAGGATGATTTCAATGGGTAATAACCATTTTGCCCATGTCTCCCAGGGAATTTTGGCCATGCCCAGCACGCCCATAGTAACACCCGATGTGGGGATGATCATATTTGTAAAGCCATCTCCCATCTGAAAGGCCAACACCGCAGTCTGTCGTGATACGCCGATAAGATCCGATAACGGCGCCATGATCGGCATGGTCAGGGCTGCCTGTCCGCTTCCGGAAGGCACAAAGAAATTGATAAATGTTTGCATGATAAACATCAGTTGTGCAGCCATAATCGTGGGCATTCCGGATATCGTATTCGAGAGATGGTACATGATGGTATCGATGATCTGGCCCTGGGTGGCGAGTACAAGAATGGCTCTGGCAAAGCCGATGACCAGGGCTGCGCCGATCATATCTTGTGCACCACGAACAAAACTGTTTGCAGACTCGTTGGCAGAGAGACGTGAGATCAGGGCCACGACTATACCCAGTCCCAAAAAAATGGCTGCAATTTCACTGATAAACCATTGATAACGCATAACACCATAGATCATCACCAGGATTGCGCTGATGAAGGCCATCAAAATCCAGCGATGACGGATCGTAAATTTGATCTCTCTTTGCTTTTCATCATTTAAAATATCACGGCGTTTCTGGTCGAGATCCCAGACCGGACTCTTTTTCGGATCTTTGCGGATGCGTTTGGCATAGAGCATGACCAAAAAAATGCCGATGCTGACGATGATCAGCCAAACGATGCTGCGATAGACAATTCCGGAAAACAGGGGCAATTCAGCGATGCCCTGAGCGATTCCCACTGTGAAAGGATTGAGCATGGCTCCTGCAAAGCCCAATCCTGCCCCCAGAAAGGGAATAGCCACGCCGATGAGACTGTCATATCCCAATGCAATAGCCATGGGAATAAAAATCAGCACAAAAGGAATGACCTCCTCGCTCATTCCGAATATGGCGCCAAACAGAGCAAAGAGAATCATCCCTGCAGGGATGATCAAGCTTTCACGGCCTTGCAGAGCGTTGGAGATGACGAGAATCCCTGCATCGATCATTTCCGTGCGCTGTATAATATTAAACACACCACCGAGAATGAAAATGAATCCGATAATATGTGCTGTCTCGACCAACCCTTGCAAAGGGGATTGCAGCAAATCAAAAATCCCTTGAGGATTGCCGGCCGTGGGTTCAAAGGTTCCGTCCACGACCACCTCGCGTCCCTGGGCATTGATGGCGCGTTCGTATTCACCACCGGGTATGATCCAGGTAAACATGGCCACCCCGATCATGACGCCAAAGATGAGAATAAGCGTATGAGGGAGTTTGATTTTTGCATCCATAATATTCACTACCCTATTGGAGTTGAGGTGTTGAGATCAGAGTTCCGTCTTTAAGATCAAATCGTTGTCCGTCGACCAACACACTTAGCCTGATACCGGTCGCAGAGAGTTTGGTTTTATGAGCCTTGAGGATTTTTCCTGGCCGGGGATCATAGACCATTATGGAGTTGGGTCCAAAAACCGTAAAGGTATCATCGGGCTCGACAAGAATCGCTGTGGTTTCATCGATACCGATTCCCGGCAATCCGGTTTCTATGACTTTGGAGAGCAGCCTGTTATTGCGCTGTCTGGCCACAAAGTGTTGAACGATGATGCAGTTTTCCAGCAGACCCAGACCCGGGGCAGTAACGATATTGTCTTTGTCTAGCACAGCAAAGTCACCATCTCCGGTGATCATGATCTCGCTCATGATGGCGGCCCCCGCACTGGTTCCTGCGATAATACCTTTTTCCTCAAAATAGATCTTTTTAATCTGTTGTTCGGTTTTTGTGCCGCCGATACGGTCCATAAATCGCGATTGCACACCGCCGGTAATATAAACAGCAGATACGCCTTGAAAATGGCGTAAGGTGGTGTCTGCATTGGCGGTATCGGGCCCTGCAATATGCAACCATTCTACATTTTTTGCGCCGGCGTCCCGGAAAAGGGTTACCGCTTCGGGGCCAGATTTTTCCGGCACACCACTGGCCGATGTGAGAACGAGAATTTTGCCATCACCGGCTCTTTGCATGAATGCGTTTACAGCAGAATCCGATCGACCGGCGCCGCCAATAATCAGGAGCCAGCCTTTTTGCCGAGGTGCATCCGATGATTGACAGGCGATCAAAAGAATGAATATGTTGATAAACATAAATTTTAACAGTTTCACGCGTCTTTCCTTACAAGATCCAGAACCAATTTGGCGCCATCGACAAGATCTTTGATATGAATGAATTCCTGATGCGAGTGTGGGTTGCTGGCGCCGATGCCGATATTGACTGCAGTCAAGTGCTTGTTGTTAAAGACATTTGCATCGCTGCCACCGTAATAGACCAGAGGCTCGGGTGTATAACCCAGCTTCCTGAGAGCCTTTTCCAACCGTTGAACCACCGGATCCTGCGGCAAGAGTTTGAATCCGGTGAATCCGTTCTTGAAATCTATTTCTATTTTACCGCCCATCTTTTCGGCCACATGATGAGTTTTTTCACAGAGCAGCTGGCGCAACTCGTTCAAACGTGTTTGATCAAAAGAACGGATTTCTCCTGACACCTCGATTCGATCGGGCACAACATTGGTTGCGTGCCCGCCTTTGATCGAGCCAATATTGGCGACTGTATCGCCATCGATGCGTCCGACCGGAAAGTCACACAGCGCCTGCATGGCTATGGAAAGAGCATTGATTCCTTTTTCGGGGGACACCGCTGCATGACTCGCCCGGCCCAGGAATGCGATATTAAAATCCAATGCTGTGGGTGTTGTTGCGACATAGGCACCCGGCCGCCTGGAACAGTCGAGAATATAGCCTTCTTTGGCGCGCAATGCCCCAAAATCGAGTGCTCTGGCACCATACATCCCCTTTTCTTCTGCTACCGTAAAAACGATTTCCAGAGGACGATGATCGAACTGTTTCTTTGTGAGGAGTTCCAGGGTGTAAAGAATAAGGGCTATGCCGGCACGATTGTCGGCACCGAGAATGGTAGATCCATCCGAGGAGATGATTCCGTCCCGGATCACGGGTTCGAGGCCGGAAGTCGATGCCACCGTATCCAAATGCGCTGCCAGCAGCAAAGGAGGGGCAGACGTGTTTTTGCCCGGAATTCTGATGATCAGATTACCGGTATTCCCGCCGATACTTTGGGCAGCGCTATCTTCGATGCATTCATAATTCCAGGATTTCACTTTGGACATGATCCTGTCGGCAATCTGGCGTTCCTTGAATGAGACTCCGTCGATCCTGGCCAATTCAATGAATTGTTCGACGATAGGCTCTGAGTTTATTTCCATATCTGTCCCTGCTTGTTATGGCGTCCGGGGATTGCGATGATTCCGTTCCGGCTTTATAAAATATCGTTCGTCCTCGATGGTGTTTTCGATCAAATTAAGAGCCTCGAGGGTGCGCGTACGATCCCGAATGTTCAGTTCTGTGATGATGGCATTGATCACCACTGCCACCGCACTGAGAGAATTGCTGAACATGATATTGTCAGTTTGTATAAACACGGCAATGTTTGCGAACTGAGTTGCCGGTGCTGTGCGGCGATCCGTAAAGACGATGCTGGGGATATTCAGCCGATCCGCCAGGGAAAGGGTTTCTATGGTTTCGCGTGAATAAGGAGAAAAGCTGAATGCGACAATTAAATCTTGCTTTGAAAGCGTTGCGATCTGTTCCTGAAAGGGTAAAAAGTCGAGAGACAGATGGTGGCTTTCATAGGTATATAATCGAAGTAAAAAGGTCAACAGACGGGCAAAAATGGAAGAAATTTCCACACCAAAACAATAGATTCTCCGGGCTTTGATGATCCGGTCAGCGATTTCGGCCAGAGTTTGTGGTTCCAGGTCGTGAATGGTGGCATTGATATTCGAGAGCGCATTTTTGGTCACACGGTTCAGTGCTTCTGAGGTGTTTTCCAACCCATCAAGAGTGGCCTGATATTTTTGTGAAGGAGAGAGTTGGGTTTGTAAGCTGGCAGAGAGTTCGCTCTTGAGTTCCTTATAGCCCTGGTAACCCAGCGTTTGTGCAAACCGCACGATCGATGCTTCGCTGACATTGGCTTTCAGGGCAATGGTTTTTATGGGCAGCAGAGCCACCACATTGAGGTTTCCCAGAAAGAATTCCGCTACCTTGCGTTGGTTGCCGGTCAGGCTGGGGACCATGCTTTTGATCAGATTTTCAATTTTTGCAGTGCGTTTCATGCTCTAGTTCCCTTGAACGATCCTTGTTCGGGAATGCAGGCCAGAATCGGATGGCGAGGAGTGAAATAAAAATTTCACATATCAATATTTTGAAAGTTATTTTTCATCTATAATAAGTCAGTTTTTTATGAGAATGTCAAGAGAAATTTTACTTTTTTTTGATGGCGCAAGAGCGGTAAACCAGGCAAGCTCATGGAAAGCGGACTATCCTATGCAAGAGATCAACACAGAGGCATTGCGATCATTGCACTCTATTTTCTTGGTTCCATGACATATTTTGAAAAGAGGAATTTGTTTTGACGCTCTGATTTTATATTTTATAAGGAGTTTTGTATATTTCAGGTATCGATCATCCAATCAGGAGATATGATATGCCTCGCATGACCCTGCTTTTTTTGTTTTGTTTTTTCTCCACCCTTTTGGCTCAGACCTATTTTCCTGACCCTCATTTGGAACTAAAGGAACCCATAAAATTCTCAACGATGCAGTCCTTTCTCCAGCACATCGATCGTACAAAAGGAATGACTGTCACCACTGAAGGACAATCTGCCGACGGTCATCCTATCTATCTGGTTCATGTCAAAGCCCAAAAAGAACCGCTATGGAAAGTTTTTTTCTTTGCCCAGCAGCATGGAGATGAACCGGCAGGAAAGGATGCGATCCTTTATCTGTTAAGGGATATCGAACAAGGACAATGGGTGCTTCCCGATCATGTAGAACTCTGGCTTGTACCCATGGTGAATCCGGATGGAGCGATGGCGGATAAACGCCGTAATGGCAATGATCGGGATCTGAACCGCGATCACATTCTCTTGTCTCAACCAGAGACTCAAACAATTCATCGTCTATTCAGGCGGATCATGCCGCATGTGGCAGTGGATTGCCACGAGTTTGGCCGTGACAGCCAGGATTATCTCGATCGCGGCTGGCTTGAATGGCCACACATTATGATGGATTGTGCGAATCATCCCTTTTTTGATAGCCGCATACTCGAAATGGGAAAAGAGTGGGTGGAGAGAGTCTCGTTTTATATGAACCAATCGGGTCATAATTATACCCGCTATACAGTCGGCGGTGTCCCGCCATTGCAAGAACAGCGTTACAGTACCACAGAGTTGAACGATGGTCGCAACAGTCTGGGCGCTTTTGGCGGACTCTCTTTTATCATCGAGTCGGGACGTCTGCGAAACGCTGATCCTCCCAATCAAGACCTGGGCAAGCGTGTGGATGCGTATTTGGCTCTTTTAAAGACATTTTTGACCTGGGATGCGGATTGGTTAAAGATAGCGAATGCAATAAAAGAGTCACGTGCCGCTGCTCCCATGGAATTTCTCCCCACCAATTGTTTTTGGGGGAGTCATGGTTATCGTCTGACGCCTGTCAGGGTGATTTCTCTACAAACCAACGACACGGAAATCGTCATGTCCCCCAATTTCATGCACGACCTGGTGGTGAAATACAGCGTCCCCACTCCTGCGGCATATTATATTCCTGCTGAATTTGCAGCGCCTTTTACCGGTCTTTTTGATCGTCACGGCATCAAATTCGAACGATTAACAGAGAGCCGTAATGTCAGAGTGGAACCCTGTCAGCTGTTGCGGGTAGAAACCGAATTCGATCCGGTGTATCAACGCTATGATGGTCGTCAGATCACGCAATATCTGCCAAAGGAAATGCATACGTTTGCCAAAGGATCGCTCTATATTCCTGTTAAAAGTTTGAGCGGACGACGTGCGGCTCTGTTACTCGAACCGGCCATGATGTATGGGGTATACCAATATGAGGATTTTCGCAAGTTGATTCAAGAAGATGGGGTCATGCCGGTGTACAGACTGCCAGTCGAGTGATTCAGTTCGCTCAGCGCTCTGAATCACTCTTGGTATCTCATTGCAGTTTTATCCGAAACAACCGGATTTCGTGGCTGTTATTGGTGTCAGCGACTTCGGCATAAGCCCAAAGTTCGTCCTCCACCCGCATCCAGTGGGAATAGCGCCAGGTAGAAAAATAGCCTGGCGTGGTGCTTTTGACCAACGGATTGTCGGGCGTGAGATCGATGATATGGTGCAGATCAAAGGTAAAGCCTACGCCAGTGACCACATTGTACACCGGATCGTACCATTTTGCGCTTGATCCTTCATAAAAAAAGAGATAACCCACTCCAATGGGTACCACGCTGGCGGGACGTACAAAGAAATCATGCCAGCCCGCCAACGGCAAGAGTGAATCATGGGGATCTCCGACGGGAGTCCAATCCTCACCGTTTTTGCTGGTAAAGTGAAAGATTTTTTCATTCCGGCGTATATACCCGATGACGAAACAGTGATAGATCTCTTTTTCGGCCTGATAAAAGATGACCGGGTCTTTGTAGGTAAGGACGGTTATGTCTCTTTCATAGAGAGGCTGCATGGGCTGGATCACGGGTTTTGCACTGGCAGGATCGATATCCTGCAACCGATCCACATCATTGAATTTTATGATAGAAAACGGTCCGCCCTGCCAGGGTCCGCAGGCATAGAGCTTGAACTTTTTGGTTACAGGGTCGATCAAAAGAGCGGGACGTTCGAATCCCGGAATGGGCACAGCCTCTCGCGCAATAGCGCCGATACGTCGAAAGTGGATGCCGTCGCTGCTCTCAAGTAAACGGATTTCATAGCCCCGCAGTCCCCGTGGTGCATCGGCTGTACGCATGCGGCAGGCCATGTAAAACATCCCGGTAGAATCACGTACCACACTCGGAGCACCTGCCCACCATTCGGGTTTGTCCGTGTCCGGTTCGAGGATCAAATCATAGGCATCGAATCTCGCGCTAATCAGATCTGCAGTGCATTTCAGTTGTGGGTGGGAGGGTTGGGAAAGCAATAGAGAATACAAAAGCATGACCAGGGCCAGAGAAACTAAAGAGTGAACAGAAAAAGATTTGAATGCAAATTCTTTCAATCCAAGGGGAAAGTGATTCTTGCTGCGGTTCAAACCTGAATCAGAAAGAGTATACATGTCAACTCCTTTGAGGAAAACAGTGCCGGATCGAGCCGGATCATCTAAATTGAAAACTGTAGACATTTTAATCAATGCAAACCCTGATGTACTCGTGCAAAGCCGCCTTGACGCAAAGCAAAAAAACAACCAATAAATAGTCTCAAGACACTTTACATGTTGTTATAGAATGGCCTGAATATAGTTACTCAAAAAAGATTCGATCAAGTAATTTTGGACTCACAAATGCTGTTCTTTGCGATATTGCGGCTCTGCGAGAGTATCATCATCAGCGACATTTTTGCGTACCGGAATTACTTTTTGAATTCGTATATCTTGTCAACGATCCCATATTTGATGGATTCTTCGGCTCCCATCCAGTAATCCCGATCAAAGTCTTCGAGGATCTTTTCGATTGGCTGATTGCAATTATCCGAGAGGATTTTGGCTGCCACATCCCGTGTTTTCAGCATTTGTTTGGCATGAATTTCCAGATCGCTGGCACTTCCTATCAGATATCCGATACTGGGTTGATGGATCATGACTTCCCCCAGGGGAAAGATAAAGCGTTCGCCTTTTTTTCCGGCAGAAAGAAGGATCGAGCCCATCGACGCCGCGAGTCCCACACAGACCGTGGACACCGGAGAACTGATCAGGTTGATGGTATCCAGAATCGCATATCCGGAGGTTACGACGCCGCCGGGACTGTTGATAAAGAATTCGATTTTTTCGCCTGGGTTTGTGCTTTCGAGATAGAGCAGTTTACCTACTATGTCTTTGGCGGTTTTATCCTCAACCGGTCCCCACATAAAGATTTTGCGCTGTTCCAATAACTGATTGTTTATCACTTTTTGAATGTCAGGCGTTGATTCTTCTTTTTTTTGTTGATTATTTGACATTCGATCCGAATTCATAATGGTCTCCGTTTTTATGTCTTTAGTCCTGTTAACAATTTATTTTTATGATGCTATTCAAGTTTCTGCATTCAATTAGATCGGTTCTGCATTTGACTTGGGAAGAGCCAATTCCAGCCGTTTTTTTATGGCCTTATATTCGGGTTTGGCTGCGAGATTGGTCCATTCCATAGGATCCGAGGGGTGATGATAGAGTTCCTCTGATCCATCTGCGTATCTGGTGTATCGCCATTCCCGGCTGCGCACCGAGTGATTATTGTATTTGTGGGTGGTGAGTGCGGGTTCGTCCCAGTCGGTATCCGGATTTTTTAAAAGAGGGATGAGACTGTTTCCCTCCAGCACCGCAGGTACAGGGCAGCCAGCGAGTTGTGAAAGGGTAGGATAGACATCCATCAGACTGACCGGAGCATCGCATCGGCCTCCTGCCTTTGTCACCCCTGGCGCCACAAACATGAGCACATTGTGTGTGGCTTCTTCCCACAGGGCAAACTTGCGCCAATGCAATTTTTCACCCAGATGCCACCCATGATCGGACCAGAGAACAAGAATGGTATGGTCTTTATGCATACTTGCATCGAGTGCCTCGACAACGCGTCCCACACAGTCATCCACAAAAGAGATACTGGCCAGATAAGCCTGAACCGCCCTGCGCCACTGTTGATGGCCCGTAACGTTTTTGTGATCTCCGGTTCTGGCCATTTCAACACCTGCCTCGGGAATGTCATCGTGATCGTTTTCATTGACCTGGGGCAGACTGATTTCGTCGAGGGGATAAAGATCGAAATATTTTTGCGGTACATACCATGGCAGATGCGGACGATAAAAACCGCATGCCAGAAAAAACGGGCGCGTGTGTTTTTTGTTCAGCTGTCCGCTTACCCACTCTGCAACCTTCCAGTCTCCCATATCTTCTTTATCGGCATGCACCGGGCCCCAGTCAAAATGCCGGGTATCCGGGATACCGTTCAGGGGCAGGTTTTCAGGCATGGGATCAGCGGGTTTATTGTTTTGCTGTGACGGCCAATAGGTCTGCCAGGAGGGGGGATCAGGAAATCTTCCATGGTAGATCTTTCCACTGCCCAGGGCCTGATAACCGTGATCCATAAAGTGTTGTGGCAGAGTCTTTGCATCCTTTAAAACCGGACTGTCTCGCCAGGGTTGGTGATTGGAATAGATCCCCGAAGTCGAGGGCCGGATGCCTGTCATGAGCGCGGCGCGTGAAGGATTACAAGCCGGTGCAGCACAATGGGCATTGGTAAAGAGAACGCCCCGTTGAGCGAGACGATCCAGATTTGGGGTTTTGACATCAGGATGTCCTCCCAGACAGCCCACCCAGTCATTCAGATCGTCGATGGCGATGAACAGAATATTGGGTTTGTCTGACGAGGCCATTGTACGGGTGGCCTTTGCCATTCCCCAATATAGCGCAGTGAGGCCTGTAGCTTTCATGAAACGACGTCTGGTCATAGAGTGTGAGGTGAGTCTTGACATAAAAATCTCCCCGCCAAAAGGTCAATTAACACAATGTGCATGAGAAAAAATAAGCAATTTTAACCATACAAGCAAGATTGAGTACGTTTAAAAACCCTCTTTGCACCTAATTGATCATATAGCGCAAAGTGCCAACAATAAGACAAATAGCAAGCAAAAGGGACCATTGCCAGATCGTGAGTCGTTCTCGATAAATGAGTCTGGAAAGAAGGGTCGTAAATACGATTGTGGTACTGATCAATGCTGTTGCCAGGGCGATGGGACCCAGGGTCATGGCCAGGGCATAAAAGCCTGTACCAATGGCAGTGGGTGCGCTCGCCACCAGGATTTTCCAAAATAGAGGCAAGGAGACTTTTGCCAATGATGGACCATTGAACCATTTTCGGGAAAAAGCCAAACCTGCCGCCATCAGACCGATAATCGTTTCCCACATATAGCCAGCTAAAAACGGATGCAATTGCCGTGCAGCCGAACCGATCAGGGCATAACCAGCCCCTAAAAAGAGTCCGAATAATAAGGCAAAGGAAACTCCTTTGGGTACATTATGATCTTTTGGCAATGGTCCGGTGGATCGGGAAAAACCCAAAAGTACAATGCCGGTGAGGAGCAGCACCATCAGAAGGGTTTGCCAGGCGGACAGCATTTCTCCCAAAAAAAAGAATCCTATTGCCGAGGCAACCATTACTGCAAAACTGATTCCCAGGGCGGTAGCGATACCCAAAGGAAGAGATTTAAAGGAATTGGCCTGAGCCCAGTTTCCCAGGGTAGCACAGAGCGAGGCAGCGAGAATTGCTGGCAACGCCTGTGGAATACGTTCAAACATATGTCCAGGCACAAATACCAGCAAAATCGCCATGGAAAAAATCAGACTCAATCCACGGTAGGCAACAGCTGATAGAGTGTCCATGGAGCGATAGTAGGTAGCCATCAATACTCCCTGCAAGGCGTAAGAGAATGCAGAAATCAGAGCAATCGCAAAAAACACCGGGGGATACTCCATTGTGAAATGTGTGAGGACATATCTTTAAAGATACGATATTATTGTGATTTCTGCAAACGAGAATGAGGGGTCAATGTGTTTTGGTATTCTTGAGAAAGATACACCCCCCAAAGGTGAGGTGCCGTAACGCTTTAAGGGGTATGGTTGGGCGTGTTGCAAGGGCATCAGAGAAACAAAAACCTGGCAATTTAAACGGTTTCCATGATTTTTTTTAACTGAGATTGAGATTGTTCCTGAACTTTTTGGTGCACCGAATTGCCATGGGCATCGATTGTGACAACCGCCGGAAAGTCTTTAACCCTGAATTCCCATACAGCCTCGGGACTTCCAAATTGTTCCAGGTGGACGCTGGGTACCTTTTCCACGCATTGGGCATATATTTGCGCTGCACCGCCGATGGCATGCAGATACACAGCCCCGTGTTGTTGGCATGCCCGGCGGGTCTTATCGCCCATCCCCCCTTTACCGATCACGGCTTTGATGCCGAATTTTTCAATGATATCTCCCTGGTAGGGTTCTTCGCGGATCGAGGTGGTCGGCCCGGCGGCCATGACTTTGTATTCATTGTTTTCTTTGATCACAACCGGACCGCAATGATAAATAATTCCGTTGCGTATGAGGTCTAGCTCTCCGCCCTCATGCAGGTATTTGTGTACTGCATCGCGTCCTGTAAAAATCGTACCGCTGAGAAGCACGACATCGCCTACTTTTAATGCACGCATGTCTTGTTCAGATAGAGGGGTTTTCAAGACTTTAACTTTGGAAGGATCAAATTCGAATTCTGGAGGTTCCTCAAACGTGCGATCGAATTCATCGGCTTCCTGATAGAGCCATTCTTTGACCTCGCCCTGATTGTCCAGGATAAAGCCACGCCGGCGATAGGCCCAGCACATATATGCAATGCTGACGAAAAAGGAGGCAGGCAGCCGATTTCGAGAACCGATCTTGCATCCGCCGATGGTAAATTTACCACCAAACCCCATCGGTCCGATTTCCAATTCGTTGGCATCTTTGAGAATTTTATCTTCGAGCTTGCGTAGCTCGGGTTCGCTGTTTACATCATCGAGTGTTCTTAATAACTGGTGCTTTGCCCAGGACATTCCAGAGGCTCTGTCACCACCGATGCAGACCCCCAGAAACCCGGGACTGCATCCTTTGCCTTGAGCCTGAACCACGGCGTCCATAATGCAGGCATACACCCCGTCGAGGTCACGACCATATTTTTTGCCGTTAAAAGATGCAGGAAGGCTATATTGGGTGCTCATATTTTCGCATCCACCGCCTTTGAGGATCAGGCGGATGTCATACTCGTCACGATCCCATTGCTCGAAATAAAAAACCGGACTGCCGGCGCCCAGGTTGTTGCCGGTATTTTTGCCGGTCAGGCTGTCTACCGAATTTTGTCTCAGGTACCCTTTTTCTGTGGCTTCAACGACGGCCTTTTCTGCTGCATCGATCATTTCCATCTGATTGGCGCCTACAGGAGCCTTGATATAAAAAGTAATTGTACCGGTATCCTGGCAAATCGGCAGAGATCGATGTTTTGCCAGTCCAATGTCCCGGGCAACCATTTGCAGCGCGAATTCGGCCCGTGAACCCTTTTCTTCGCGTGTTTTTTGCTCATCGATCACCACCTCTACATCTTGAGGCAGAAAGGCAGATGTGCGGCGCACGAGTTCGAGGATGTTACTTGCAAATTTTTTTATATTCATCTCTCATCCCCATTATTTGAATGTTTGGTTTATTTTAATTTATTGTTTTTTGACCTCTATGTCAATAGTTGTCATGCGCGCCTGGAAAATTATTAACATTTCATTGATTTCAGGATAATAATGTCCAAGGCCGCTTTGCCCTTACTGTCGCTCCGGATCAGGTTCCAGAGGCGGAAGCTTGTATTTTTCTCGCAGCCGTTCGAGTTCTTTTTTAAGATCTTGCACCACAGATGCATATTCGGGATCGCCGTACTTGCTGTCCATTTCATTCGGATCGACTTGTAAATCGAACAATTCCCATTCGCCCAGATCATAATAATGGATCAACTTGTAGCGCTGAGTCGCTACGCCTTCGTGGCGGCGTACACTATGAACCGCAGGGTACTCGTAGTAATGGTAATAAAGGCTTTCTCGCCATGTGCTCGGTGTTTCACCCTTGAGAACCGGCACCAGACTCAGACCTTGCATTTCTTCGGGTTGGGGGAGACGTGCGATATCGAGAAAGGTCTGGGCAAAATCCAGGTTGGAAACCAGGTCATCATTATATACACCCTTGGGTGTCTCGCCCGGCCAGCGGGCGAGCAACGGGGTGCGGTACGACTCTTCATACATGAATCGTTTGTCAAACCACCCATGTTCACCCAGGTAAAAGCCCTGATCAGAAGAATAGACTACCACAGTGTTTTCTGCCAGTCCGGATTCATCCAGATAATCCAGCACTCGTCCGACATTTTCATCCACGGCCCGGATGCATCTGAGATAATCCTTGAGATAACGTTGATATTTCCATCGCACCAATTCTTTGCCGCTCGGGTTTTTTTGACGAAATTCTTCATTCTTGGGTGCATAGGCTGCATCCCATGCCTGTCGTTGCTGCTCATTCATACGACCGTGGATGCGATGTTGCAGACCTTTATCGTCTGACGATTCATCTTTGACTTTGAGGTCGGTCACCATGCGCATGGTTTTTTCGATGCTCATATCCTGTTTTTTGGCTGCCGTGCCGCGGCCCTCATAGTCATCGAACAGATTGGCGGGTTCCGGAATGAGCACATCATCGAACAGATTGAGATGCCTGAGAGCAGGCGACCACTCACGATGCGGGGCTTTATGCTGTAACATGAGCATAAAAGGCTGCTCTGGATTGCGTTTCTCCTTGAGCCAGTTCAGTGCCTTGTCTGTAATGATGTCGGTAACATAGCCGGTCTCACGAATCGTCCCCTCTGGAGTACGAAAATCCGGATTGTAGTAATGGCCCTGACCAGGCAGGACTTCCCAGTGATCAAATCCGGTGGGTTCGGTTTTTAAATGCCATTTGCCCACGATTGCGGTTTGATATCCACCCTCGCGCAGCAGTTTTGGAAAAGTCAATTGATCGGGATCAAATCGTTCGCGATTGTCCGTGACCCCGTTCAAATGGCTGTGCTTGCCTGTCAGGATGGTGGCACGTGAAGGGGCGCAAATCGAGTTGGTGACATAGCATTTGTTGAAGGTCATTCCCTCTTTTGCCAGTCGATCGATCTGCGGGGTTGGTGCCACGGTCGCCAGACGGCCGCCATAGGCGCTGATGGCCTGAAAAGCATGATCATCTGAAAAAATGAATAGAATATTGACCGGTTTCTTTGCACCGCATTTGAGACCCAAAGGCAGCGCTGTCATAGCCAGGCCACCCAATCCGATTCGTCTGAGAAAATTTCTTCGATTCATAGCTGCCATTCTCTCTCTCCTGTTTTTGAAAAATGATGACAAAGAAATAACAATAATAAAGGTATATTATTATACACGGGTTCAAAATCAGTCATAGCAGATCATTTTCCAGCTGCTCTTTGAACGCTTTCATCGGGTCTTTTATGGAGTTAAAGACCTCTTCTTCTTTGTGGAAATCCAGGATGCCGATCTGGTTCAAGTCGGGAGACACCAGGCAATCTATTTGGCAATCTTGCTTTTTGAGTTCAATGATCGATCGTTGCATAATTTGGAATGTTGTCATAATGCTATCAAAGATATTGGGGACATCTACCGGATGACCTTTTTTAGGTTCTCCCATGACATCGATGGCGATCAAATAGTCACACTCGTCCCGGATAATATCATGGGGAACCGGATTCACGGCCCCACCATCGATGAGAATTCGATCGTGATCCTCGACCGGCTCGAATATGGCGGGAATGGACATACTGGCACGAATGGCATGTACGAGATCACCGGATGAGAAAATGACCTGTTCCATTTGCCAA
>WJME01000259.1 GCA_014728115.1 Candidatus Zhuqueibacterota bacterium
ACAATAAACTCACCCCTTTTTTCAATTATAGGGGACAATCACAAAAGATTCCGGGAGTAGAAATTCATGCCAATGCCCTGAGTACCATTTTACAAGACGATTTTTTGTCTTCCCTCCCCCCTTTTCTGGTCTTGTTATATGTTTTGACAATTGGAGCGTTGGCGAGTTTTCTCACATTTTCATTACGACCGTTCAAATCATTATTTGTATCCATCGGCCTGGTCTTATTTTGTATTGGACTCGCTTTTTTCATGTTTAAACACTTTGCCGTATTTTTTCCGATTATCCTGCCATCGATGGTGATCGCCTTTACCTTTGTCGGGAATACAATGATAAAAATCGTAGCCGAGCAGCGTGAGAAATTACGTATTCGCCAAACATTTCAGCAATATGTCGCTCCATCGATTGTTCACAAAATGCTCTCGAGTGGTGAATTGCCGGCTTATGGGGGTGAGCGCAAAGAACTGACCATATTATTCTCTGATATTCGCCAATTCACAAAATTTTCAGAATCGCACGAACCGGAATTTGTGGTTTCGCGGCTCTCCAATTATCTGAGTAACATGGTTGACATTATCTTTCGGCATCGGGGAACGCTGGACAAGTTTGTAGGGGATGAGATCATGGCACTGTTCGGTGCGCCCTATTATTTTGATAATCATGCGGAACTGGCGTGCCAAACCGCTTTGGAGATGATAGACAAATTGTCAATGCTGAGCAAAGAGTGGAGCAACACAAATGGCCAATTCATGAGAATCGGGATTGGAATCAATACAGGTAAGGTGCTGGTCGGCAACCTGGGGTCAAGTCAATTATTCGATTATACGGTGATCGGTGATCAGGTCAATCTCGGAGCCAGGCTAGAAGGGGCCAATAAAATTTATCAAACGAGTATTATTTTATCAGAAAATACGTATAATCAGGTTTCCAAAAGTGCACAGGCAAGAGAACTCGACAGAGTCAGAGTTTTGGGTCGTATGACACCCATACGCATTTATGAGTTGTTGGGTATGCATTCATTGCCGCAACTGGAAAAGGACTATAAAATAAAGGTATTTGAGGAAGGGTTGGAGGCTTTTCGTCAAATGCGGTGGGCAGACGCCCTGAAGCTATTTCGTAAAGTTTTAAAAGTGTTTCCGAATGATGGACCTTCACAGGTTTTTATCATTCGTTGCCTAAATTACCTGGAACAACCTCCAGATCCGGATTGGGATGGAGTCTATGATTTTGTACAAAAATAGGAAGAGTTATGGAAGAAGAAAAACAACAGCCGCAGCAAGAAAATGAACCTGTCATCGGTGAATTTAAAGGCAACCCTGTAATCACCTTGAATCCAAATAGCCGATATCCATTTACGTTTGGCCTCTCAAAAGCCAAACTCATTCTGGAACATTTGGATCGTATCAAAGAATTCATCGCCCAGTTTGACAAAGAAAACAAGCCGTCTTGATGACGGCTTACATTCTGTTTAACCATTCTCTGGCTTTTTCCACATATTCGCTGCCAGGATAGTCATCAATGACGCCCTGAAAATAACTCCGAGCTCTGGCCGGGTCATTGAGTTTGAGATAACAACGACCCAACATGAGAGTGGCATCGTCTTTTTTATAGCTAAAGGAGTAATTAAAGACTTTATGAAAGGCATCGGCAGCTTGTTGGTAATTTGCCAGGCCAAACTGACATTCACCGATCCAATACTGGCAATTACTGGCCAGTTTATGATTGGGATATTGCTCTTTTAGTCGATCTAGAATGGAAATCGCTTGTTGATAATCGCGGCGATAGAAATTGCCAAGAGCTGTTTCATAAGTGACTGAGAAAGATCCGTCTCCGCCCTGGTATCCGCTCACGGGGGAATAACCGCTCAGGGTGTTTTCCAATTGGGAAATACGCTGATTTTTATTAGAGAGTGTGGATTGCAATTCAGTGATTTCGTTTTCTTTTTCATTGATAAGTTGACTGAGCTCATCGACACGGGATTTTAGCCGGACATATTGTTCCATTGATCGGTCTTTTTCTTCCTGTTCCAGCTGATCCAATCTGTCCTCAAATTCATCTCTTTTTTGTTGATCATCGATTTCAACGGGTTCTAACGCCAACAAATCATCACCAGGTTGTTGTATAGCTCTGCTCCTGCCCTCTCCGAGGTAAAAGGTAAATCCTAATTTTGTGTTCAAATATCCATCTTCATATTTACCGGACTCGAAACCATCCAAGAGATCACCGCTGGCAAATCGATAATCGGCAAAAACGTTCAGGGCAAATTTTGGAGAAAGAAACAACTCGAATCCACCACCATACATGGCAAGTGCGTGCGTATGCCGCTCACCGGCAATATTTGGTGTTTGCAAGGCCCAGACTTTGGTAGGGTTATATTCAAAGTTGACCATACCGATTCCAATAGAGAGATATGGATCGAATCGTCCGGTTTGTTTGAGATGGTAATTGATTTTGAGGTCAGCGTTGATCGTACTGGTCTCAAAGCTATTATAATCAAACCCATCATTGAGCTCACCATATCCTATTGTGATGGCAAAATCGAATTTCTGGCTCATAATAAACCGCATCAAAGCAGACCCGGTTAACCCGGCGCCGGTATGCTGAATATCACAAAAGGGTTTTTGTAGACCAATGTTGGCTCCAATTCCCAACTTTGAATCAGAGTTTTGTGCATGGCTTGAATTTGGTAAAGATACGAGGATGCCCCCCACAAGGATCAGAGCAAACCACGAGTATACTCTGTCGATCATATGCTGTTCTCCCTAACTGGCCCAAAGGCCGATAAAGTGTAGGTCTGTTGCTGAATACTAGAGTCGAATGGCTTTGTAGAGAATTTCTTTGGGCAAAATTTGATTCAGTGATAAATTCTGACCAGAATTCTCGTTATAAGCGCTGAGCAATACTTGGATATTTTCCAATATCTGATCCATTTCGAACGGATCGGATGACCCATTCAACTGTTGACGCAACTTTAAAAGCTCGTCACCCAAACGATCAAAATAGTAACTGGCTAATGAATCATGAACAAGTTCTTGAACAGCCTGTTCGATCATCTCTTTACGATCAAGTACGGTCTGTATGGTGCCCTGCAAATGATAAAAACCAAGTTCTTTCTGAAGAGACTCTTCAACCCCTGTATATATCAAAAGAGCTGGTGAACGTTCATAATATTGCGTTGACTTTTCCAATCTTTGCAAAACATATCTTTCTGTTAATCTGCGTTCCGTTTTTGATAACGCACGATGTGAAGCATATTGAATAGAATTGGAAGCAGTGTCATAGTTGGTTCTAACGAGGATGTCACACGTCGAAAAATAGTAACGCTCTTCCATAAAGATCACCTATCGAAATTTTTATCATTTCTTATTCTAATCGCAACTTTTATGCCATTGTCAGCATGTTTAACCCGAAATGATAAAAAGGGCGCAATAATTAGATCACCTAAACCATTAAAAATCAATTTACTGCATAGCAACTTTTTTGTAATCAAGGACCTCAATGGTGTTGCTTTGGTATCACTTTATATAAATTGTCTCAAAACTATATCTTGTGAAACATAATGGTACACTATTAAAAGGTTAAGAAAAGATAGAAATAAAAAAGCGCTTTGTCAAGCGCTTTTTGTTTAATAATTGAACACTTTTGATTGTTTTTTAGTAATTTGGGCTTGAAAATTTGTTCGAATCGCAAGCATTAATGCCAACAAACAGAGCAATCCATCGGGCTTTTTTGTTCCACATGAACCAATAGGGCTAGCGAATGATCGCGATTTTGGCCGGTTCAAATCCTTGATCAGCCTGAATCCAGATAAAATAATGCCCTGAAGCGACTGGATCATTATGCATGTTGGTACCATTCCACCGATAGGTATTATATCCCCTGGAGCACCAGTTCAAAGATTCTTGTAAAACGATTCGATGGTTTTGATCCAGGATAAGGACGCGTACATTGTTGGTTTCAGTTGACAGTTCGAATCTTACGGTAATCATATCATGGTGTGCGGGAACATAAGGATTTGGATAGACGAAAAGGGGTTCGTCGTCGCTGTGAGGTAATTGTCCGGGAGTGAAGGTAATGGTATAAGGAATCACATCCTGGCTAAAATTTGTTTCAGGCAAAATTGTATTCAGGGTGATCACCATAAAGTCTCCCTGTACTTGCACTGTTTCTTTGCTATTGCCTCCGATCACAACCGGAGCGGCATCTTTATCCACCAGGGGTACAAAGATCAAATATTGGCCGTTATATCGCTCAAAATCGGGTTCCAGAATATAAGGTCCGTTTAATTCTGGCCTGAGAAGAAAATACCGAGAGACTCCCTGATAATTTCCTGCTTGCCAGGTAATATCCTCGCTAAACTCATACGAATTATCCGGTGTGATCTCGGGATACATTTCGCCTTCAGGAAAATATTTGTCCGGATAGGCTCGATCTCCCGTAAAAATGAGCCATATCGCATATTGCACGAGCGATTGTTGTAAAGTAGAATTTGACACAGCCAAGGCATTATCCAGGGCCTGAAAAACACTTTCTTCAGACAGAGCTTGCCAAAACGATCTTACAAGATCTTTGCCGTGTTTCTTTTCTATCATGTGCCAATAGAGAGAATTTGCATATTCGCGCAGCCCATTGGAACGATAAAAGGGCATAGAGGGATACGTAAAAAGCTCGTAAAGATAATAGACATAGTCGTTTACATTCTCATAAATAACATCTTCCATCCAGGTGGCACTGGATTCATATAAAAACGTAGCATCCAGGGCAGTGGTATGAATGGCCCGATACCCCATTTGTACCATATGAAAGAATTCATGTGCGACCGTGACGCGCATGGCGGCAAGTCCTTTGGTAGGTGTATGGGAAAAATCATTATCTATCTCGATCCAACTGGTATAATCGTAAGGACGGTCCGTTTCAAAAACAGGCGTTTCCGGTGTGGTTCCTCCATACTCGGCATAATTCAAGATATATAGATCATATTCGGGGCCATGTTGATTATAATCTTGAGGAGGTGCATCGTATTTCAAAACCTTAATCTGATAATCATAGACGCTATCCAGTGCTGCTGCTGTTGCCCTGACAAATTCCATGGTTGTTGCATCGCTGCCTGACAGGGTGAAATGAATTTTAAAAAGACCGCTGTCTGTGACGAGTGATTCCGGCAGGCGTGTTTTGGAAGGGCGAGACATTAAGGGAGTAAGACGGCTTTTTTCACCTCTTGAAAAAGTCGACCAATGCCGTAAAACCTGCTGTCGTAACAATGTGGCATTGCGGCGAATTTCGTTTTTGTTAGCCAGGTGATCATAGCGATCAGGGAGTTGGTCAGGATCGCGCAGGGCTAAAAGTTCAATCGTCAAAGCCTGGGCCAAAGAGATCTGTTTTTGTTCCAATTCTGTCTGTAAGAGCTGTGAAAACAGCTGATTTTCAGATGCCGAAAGTCCGACAGAAGCGCAGATGAGAAGAATATATAAAGATTTTATCATATTAATTCTTTTTGCGAAATCTGAATGTTAGAGGTACGCCCACAAATCCGAATTGTTCCCTGAAGCGGTTTTCCAGATAATTGCGATAATTGGCTTTTATGCCTTTGGGTTCATTCGTAAAAAAGGTAAAAACAGGTGGTGCTGAATGGGTTTGGGTCATATAGTTGATCTTGATCCATTTGCTACCCATTGCAGGAGGATGATTCTGTTCAATAGCTGCTTGTAAAAATCGATTCAACTCTGAAGTCGTCACCGTGCGTTTACGTTCATGCCAAACAGCAATCGCAGTATCCAAAAGCTTTGTTACGCGTTGACGCGTTTTGGCCGAAATAAAATGGATGGGAAGATAGCTAAAATCCCGTACATTTTCGATCAAGTCCCGTTCAAAGTTTCTGGCGGTATGAGTGTCTTTTTCAATCAGATCCCATTTATTCACGCCAATGACAATACCCTTTTTTGCTTCTGCCAATTCTGAAAAGATCTTTTTTTCCTGATCTGCGAGTCCCTGTACCGCATCGATAAGTAAAATAGCCACATCACTCGATCGAATGGCCGCGTGGGTGCGAACAGTACTAAAGTATTCTATGCTTTCCTTTACTCGCTGGCGTTTGCGCAGCCCGGCTGTATCCACAAGGACAATCTCTTGTCCTTTATACAACAGATTGCTATCGATCGAATCTCTGGTGGTGCCTGGGATGTCGGTAACAATCAACTTTTCCTGGTTCAACAGAGCGTTAACATAGGATGATTTTCCGACATTCGGCCGGCCAAGGACTGCCAAACGCAGACCTTTCTTTTCTTCTTCTGCGATCTGTCGAATGGGCAAATCAGCGATGACCTTGTCCAGAAAATCGCCAATTCCTCGGCCAGAAATCGCAGAGATCGGATGGGGTTCGCCCAGGGATAGAGTGTAAAATTCGTTCAGTTCGAGTTCCCGCTTTTCATTATCTACTTTATTGACACCCAAAAGAACGGGTACACCTGATTGCCGCAAAATCGCTGCAATTTCTTCATCCATAGGAGTAACGCCCGTGGTAACATCTGTGATAAAGATAATCAGCTGGGCTTCCCTGAGCGCATAGTTGACCTGTTGCCGGATTGCATTTTCAAAAACGTCTTTAGACTCTGGAACCCATCCTCCAGTATCCATCAATTCGAATTCTGTTCCGGCCCACTCTGCCATCGCATATTTCCGATCACGCGTCACGCCCGGCTGATCATCGACGATTGCTTCGCGTTTGCGGATGAGGCGATTAAAAAATGTGGATTTGCCCACATTGGGTCGGCCTAAAATGGCTACCACTGCATGTTTCATTTCGTATCCTTTTCCATGTATGCTATCATCTCATCAAAATGAGATTCAGTAGCATGTATTTTGATCTGTAAGCGCTCTTGTAGGTTTTCAGGGGTCCAGTCATCCAGGAAATAGCCCGATTCATTCAAACAATTTGGAGGAAGCATGATGATATCGGCTTTCTTTTCATTCGACACCTGTTCAGCGATATCCTGACCTGTCAAGAGTCCTGAGACAGTCACGGATTCTCCGTAAAAGGTATTTTTAATCGCTCGCACTTTAACAGCAAGATTTCTGATTCCGGCTAATTTATTTACTATTCTGGATTCAAATATCGGTGCAGCCAGCGAACCGGTCACCACCAGAATGCTTAAGGGTTTGATAGATGTTGGCATTTCCCTCGTGATAACAGCAAAGGTATCCAGAAAATCCCGAACCATGCCAACACCATTTTCTATTTGGACAAAATCATCATAGTAGGTACGGGCAGGAAGTCTGGCATTGGCTAATAAATAAAACTCATCTGCAAGATAAAGAAACCCTGTGCCAAACGCATGACGAAATGACTTGTGAATCGCTTTATGCCAGGCAATGACCTGTCTCGCTTTTTGGGGAGTGACAGCATGAAGCAGAGGCAAATTTCTGCGATGCCTGGTCAATCCTACAGGCACAATGGCAATCGATGCGATAGCAGGATAAAAGGATTTCAAGGTATCTATGGTATCTTGCAGAATTTCGCCGTCATTCCATCCCGGACACAAAACGATCTGCGCATGCATGGTGATTTTGTGCCGTGCAAGAAAATCGATTTTTTCCAAGAGTCGGTCATTACCTTTGATCCCAAGCATTTTTTTCCGGACAATCGGATCCGTGGCATGTACGGATATGTAGAGTGGTGACAACTGCTGATCGACGATGCGTTGCAGCACAGGTTGGCCGACCCGGGTCAAGGTGACATAGTTGCCGTATAAAAATGAGAGACGAATATCCTCATCTTTTACGTACAGCGAGGGACGTAGTCCCTGCGGGTTCTGGTCGACAAAGCAAAACACACACTTGTTACCGCAGCACTGAACGGATATGGGATCGGGTTCGATACCAAATTCTTCATCCAAAGGAAAATCCACTTCAAAAAGTGTGAGTCCGGAGGGTTGCCGAACCTTGAGCTCGAGAGGCGTATCAAAAGCCCAAAAATGATAATCGATAATGTCTCTTATCGGGTTGCCGTTGATTTCAAGCAGCTCGTCACCGGATCGGATGCCCATTTCCCAGGCAACTCCTCTTTCTTGTACAGAAAGAATTTTCATCCTTGTGCCCCAAAATGCTGTCGATAATTTTCCAACGCAGCCGAGATAAAAATCTTTAGACTCGCAGCCGTCGGCACAGCGATGATAAGTCCAAAAAGCCCCCAAAAATGGGAAAAAATCAATATTGCAAAAATGACCCAGGCCGGATGCAATCCTACCTTGTCTCCGACAATACGCGGAGACAAGAAAGATCCTTCCAGAATCTGAATCGCCTCGATCACAGCAATAATTTTGATGACTGATAACAGTGGAGAAGGACTAAAAAGACCGACAATAATGCCAAAGGTCAATGTAATGGCCAATCCGACATAAGGGATGATATTTAACACGCCGGCCATTATTCCCAACAACACCGCATACTTTATATTGAAAAGAGACAACCCCAATATCGTCAATACGCCCACAATGAAACAAACCATGAGCTGTCCGCGAAAAAATCCATTAATAATCATATGAATTTGATCAAGACGTTCGGACAATTTCCACCCCGATTCCCGCGGCAGGTTTGATTTTATCCAGCATGTGATTTTATTAAAATCTTTTAGGATATAGAAAAACAGAAATGGAATCAAAACCAAATTTAAAAGTTGCCCCAGTGCAGTCGATATCCCGCTTGTGACGCTTACCGTACCTTTGAAAAGGGCCTGAAATAGTTGTTGGACTCTATTGGGAAGCTCTTTGAGTGCAAAATCATAGAGTTTCTCGGTATCCAGATTAAGATATCTCGTAAGCAAGGCAATACCTTCGGATTCCAGCCAAGTAGTGAATTTTTTGGAATATGTCAAACTCGTGTTGACAAGATCGCTCATCTCCTCAACCAATCTCGGTACGAGAAATATCAAAAGTAGTGTCAAAAGCGCGAGGACCACGAAGACAATAAGTAAAACACTTGTCCATCGAGGAATCTTGAATTTCTCCATCCAGTCGACTACCGGATCGAACAAATAAGCCAGAGCAAAAGAGATGGCAAAAGGAAGCAAAATATCACGTGTTTCGGCAACAAGCCAAATCAAAAAAACAAATCCTGTGATGCCCATGACAACTTGCACGTAGCGAAAGGTTCTCAGAGGCCATAAAAACATCATGACAACCGTAAAGGTCAGGATAGGGGTCAGACTGCTGCGGATCGATAAAAAAAGCAATCCCAGGGCGAATGTAGCCCCGATGATCAACAACAGATCTGCTTTTCCAAATTTCGGGGGGTCTGACATATCCATGTGTAATAATCCTTGTGGTTAAATAAAATAATGATATATTATTTGACACTCTTTTTCATAACACCCAAAGCGCTATTAAACCTTACGCTATGGTGCAAAGAGATCTTTTGTGAGGAAAAGTATGCATTCCTCCTTTTGTATTCCGTTTCAGACCGGAGGATATAAGCATAATCTCTGAGCTTTCTTTTGAGTGTTCCAGACATCGATCTTGAAATGTTTACAAAAGTGATTTTTCTATTGACTTGGGTGGTATAATTACGCAAATTTTATGAGAAAATCAAGATCAAAGCGAGATCCTATCACCAATGGATAATGCAATCCAAATTAAAGTTCAGAACCTTTTTTCGGTTCCTACGTCTAAAGAGAAAAATAAACGAGATCGGCAAGTGACTTTAGATCCTTCTGATGAAAATCTGGTTCACGAGTGTCAGCAGGGAAACGAAAGCGCATTTTCTGAACTGATTAAACGCCACGAGGGCCGCATATTAAATTTCACACGCTCAATCCTGGGCTGGAATGAGGATAGCAAGGATGTCGCACAGGAAACCTTTATCAAAGCCTTTTATGCGATTGAAACATTTCAATTCAAATCTTCATTCAAGACATGGCTTTATCGGATTGCCGCGAATCTCTGTACAGATGAACTGCGGAAGCGTAAGATTAAAAGATTGATGAAATTTACGTCCGATGATATGAACATTCTAAACGAGCGAGTCGATGCTGAACAGAATCCCTATGCCGATCTCGTACAACAAGAAGAGAAAAAACTCATTCAAAAAGCGATATCGAGTCTCTCCCCTCCTTTGAAAATGGTTTTTGTATTACGGGAAATGGAAGATCAGAGTTATGAGGAAATCGCAGCGAGTCTGAACTGGAATATAGGAACTGTCAAATCCCGGCTGTATAGAGCGAGACAAGAGATATCCGACAAACTGAAAAGATATAATCAATATAAACGGTGACCAAAATGAATCATCCAAAGCGTATAAAACTATCTCTTTACAGAGATAATATGGTGGACGAAAAAAGCGCAAAAGAAATTCATGAGCACCTGGTAAAATGTGAAAAATGTCAACAGCAACTTGACGAGTGGGATTGGATCGCCAGACAGGCGAAACAATTTTCGGAACCTGTTACTCCGCCTGAATTTCGCCAACAGATCATGCAGCGAATTCGAAAGAGCAAACCGAGTTTTTGGGATCAGTTCATTTTATTGCCCGGGTTGTGGAAACCCGCTGTGGCAGTGATTGCTATTTGCCTCATTTTTTTCATGCATCAGATGACACTCGATCATCCACAATCCCTGGAAGTAAACAATGTCAATTATTCCTTCTGGACAGGTCCCATGGATGAACCGGCTCTGGCGAATCCAGAGCAGGCCCTGGTCGTAGCGCTCAATACACCTACACCCCAAAGCGGAGAATAGAAATGACTTCCAAACGTATTGCCATAACCCTGCTGGTGGCGACGTTTTTATTAGGACTTTTGCTAGGCAATCTTACTCATGACTGGATAAGCCCCGACCATAAACGTCATAGAAAGCATCCGTCAACAGAAGAAACGATCGCAATGTTTACCAAGGAATTACAGCTTTCACAAGCGCAACAAGAAAAACTTGAATTGCTCCTCACAGAACTGCAAGATTCCTTAAATGCCTTGCGCAGGCAACGAATATCCGATTATATCAAAGCCAGGACCAAATTTGAGACGAAATTCAGCGAGTATCTTTCAGAGGAACAGAGAAAAAAATTTGATGAATTTAATGAAAAATTCAAGAAAAGGAAAAAGTAAGATTTTTGACAAAAAGAGAGACTACCCCCATTTTTTCAGGCACTCTTTGTTTTCGACAATCATGCTGAACCAAGATGTGTCAATGCAAAGGCATAGGCGCCTACTGCAATTGCCTGACTGGTTCCCAATCTTGTTTTCCCCACACCTATGCGGGGATGATCATCGAAGGAAAATTCTTTATCACAAAAGGGGATTTTCACTGTCTTTTTAAAAGGCGTGAGAAACTGTTTGCGGTCGTTATCATCTTCCAGATTATAACATTTTACTTCCAGTCGCTGTACCGGGCCGTTATCAGGGCTCATGATTTTCGCATTCATGGTTTGCACGACCGCGGGTAAAAAAAGATCTGCGGCATTGGACAACCCTCCACCGATAACGACAAGTCCGTCTACCAGAGTCACGGCAACAGCCAGGGCTTCGCCTACGACGCGGCCAAAGTCCTGAAAACAATCGATGATCAGCTCTTTATCGGGATGATCTGGTTGAGACGCCCGATGATACAAGTCTACAGGTTCCGGCACCTCACTCAGGGGAACGCGTTTGCGTTCTGCATACAGACGTTTCAAACCTCTTATGCTTATGGTTTCCTCTGCAGTCCACTCGGGAAAGAGGAAATTTCGTAATGCCCAAATTTCTCCTGCAGCTGAATTATCTCCAATGAGCATATGGCTATCGGTAATGATACTTCCACCAAACCCTGTACCCAGGGTCACTCCGACGAGGTTATGATATGTTTTCAGATGTGATTCCATCAATCCATTCACCCAGGGAAGAAACCCAGCCATAGCTTCTCCCAGGCCAAAGAGATTTCCATCATTGTTGATATAGACCGGAAGATGAAAATGTTCTTCAAGCATGGGTCCCAAGGCCACTCCGCCGCGATAAGCAGGCAAATTTACCAAATCGCCGATAATACCATTAGGATAATCAGCAGGTCCTGGAAAGGCAAAACTGATGGCTACAGGAGGAGAATCAAGACGAGCATAAATGGTATCAAACCCATTGATAATTTGCGTTAAAGAGTCGTTGAGATGATGTCCCTTTGAAGGGAGAGAGACAGACTCGACGATTTCCTTATTGCCTTGCACCGCGGAAAAGACAAAATTCGATCCTCCGGCATCGAGTGTCATGACAATTCGTTCGTCCTGGGAAAAATCTGTCAAGACGCATCTCCGGAATTTGATGACTCGAACTGAAAGTGCAATTCACGTTTAAACGAGAGAAAAAAGGCAATAGCAGCGATAATCGTCAATACAAGTGGAACAATGAATACGCCTGTCCAATTTGTAGTCAACAGTGCTCCTTGTGCGTCAAAGGTCGAAAATTTATTTTGTACCCATCCAGCAAAAAGACTGCCGACATAGAGTCCGATCCCCAGATTGACCAAAGCGAGCAGGCTCTGTGCAGAGGCACGGATGTCCTTGGGTGCAATCTGATCGACATAGATTTGTGCAGCTGTAAAGAAAAATACATAACAAAAACCATGCAGAGCCAGGGAAGCGATCACCAGCCAGCCAGGTTCACCCAGTGCAAAGATCGCATACCGTACTGGCCAGGCAAGAATACCCACGGCAATGGTTTTGCGAATACCAAATTTTGGCAAAAAGTATGGCAAAAGCAAAGCCATTGTAAAAATTTCTGCGATTTGAGCAATCACCATGACACCCGCGACACTCTGGCTCGTCACCCCGACCCGTGTGGTCAGAAACGGTGCGGTTAGCACGTAATAGAACATGAGTTCAGTGCTCACGATAAACACGATGCCCATAAAAATGGCAAAATGTTTATTTTTTAGCATACGCAGGGCGACCATAAAGGCCAATGGATCTTTGGCTTCTTTATTTGGCGGTGTATGCGGAAGTGTCCAGCAATAGATTCCAAAAATCACCGAAAGAATCGCTGCCAGGAGAAGGGTATCGCCAGCCACAAACAGCGAGGGATCATTGACGGCCCACAGTCGCCAACCTGATAAAATCAGCCCGGCAGCAATCCATCCAAATGATCCTCCGACGCGTATCCATCCGAATTCTTTTTGAGTATCCGACAGGTGATGAAAGGCTAAAGAATTTGTCAGAGCCAGGGTAGGTGCATACAGGAGCGAATAAAAGAGCAGGATCCAGGCCAGAGGGGTATAATCCTGTACACTGGCTGCCCAAAAAAGCACGGCCCCACCAAAAAGGTGAAAGAGAGCGAGTACTTTTTGTGTCGCAAGGTAACGATCAGCCAATTGTCCGCCAATAAAAGGCGAAATAATCGTTGCCAGAGGAAGCAGACTATAGATCATTCCGACCTGTGTACCGCTAAAACCCAGTTCGCTTTGCAAGTATTGTGACAAGGCAGGCGACCAGGCGCCCCATATCGCATACTGCAAAAACATCATGATCACGAGACGAATTTTTACCATTGACTGCTCCTCTCCGCATGTGTTTGTATTGCAAAAAATCACCGAACAACAGATTTGGTTATCGAACTGATACCCGGCATGACAAAAATTTCATGCACGAAAAGATCGTTAACTTTGGTGTTTCTTTGGAAGAGAGATGAAAGAGACGGGTTGATCGTCAGACCAACCCGTTAATAACCTATTCGACTGTTTCAGTATCTTTGGTACGCCCCATCAGCAGTGCGATAACGCCCAACAAGGCAGCCATCACGACGGCAATCATCAGGCTCTCCTGAACCGTCTTGCCTTCGGCGAGGTCACCGATTATTTTGGGTACAAAGGTACCCCCAAGTAATCCAACGGCAAAGATAATCCCAAAAATACTTCCATAGAGGTTGGGTTGAAATTTTGAAAACGTGACACCCACAATCGTAGGAAATATGGGAGCAAAGGCCAATCCGACAACGATCACACCCAGAATTGCGATAGCTGTACTGGATGTGCCTTTAAGCATTAAAATTGCGACAATAGAGATGATCGACATGATGACAATAAGACGGACTCCGATAGCTGTAAGATTTTTAATCGTTGAGGTGATAAAACGACCGACCATCATTGAAATACCGAACAAACTCAAAACAAGACTAGCCTTGGTAATCGCACCGGGCATGGTATCCCCGCCATACAATTCGGTCATCAGGGGTTTTAGCCAGGTGTTCATTGAGCTTTCCAAACTGATATAACAGATCAACGCAAGAGCGGCCAGGAGAACGGAGGCTTTGCCCAGGAGCTTGAAAGCCATTGAAACGCGATACCCGGTTGCTACCTCGGGATATTTTGTGGTGACGGCGAAAATCAAAAATATCAATGACAGGGCACCGATAACAGCCAGGGCTACAGTATATCCGAGTCCCAGTGTTCCCATAATGAAAACAGGTAACAAAGGCGTAACCACAAGACCGAGTCCAAAAAATGCATTTCCAAAATTGCTGGCACGGGCAGGATCTTTGCCGTCGAACAAGACCACAGGTATCAGGGTATTGCCAACCGTATTGACACACATGGCGCCCACACCCAGCAGGATGCTCGCCAACATGGCCACTGCAAAACTCGAAGCGATAGCCAACAGAAACATAGAAAGTGTAACGACGCTAAAACCCAATATAGCAAAGGGTTTGTAACCGAACTTGTCGACCAGCATTCCGATAAAGACCTGTACAATCATACTGGTAAAGAACAAGGCAGACACCATAGACCCGATTTGGGCATTGCTAAATCCCAGAACGGATTTCAACTCTTCAGATACTGCACCAATGACGATGAAACAAATTCCCAAGGTAAACACCGCCATCAGGGCCACGATTGCAGACCGCTTTTGCATGTCAGATCCCTCCCATTGATTAGGTATGGTCGTTAGATTGCTTGTGTGAGATGTATGATCCTAGTCATACAATCCCATTGCACGAGATATGGAATTAAACCGGTAACGCTGTAGTCACCCATGTCCAAGTTATCGCCATTTCTTTGTTTCATTGGCAGGATACAAGAGTAGGATCAATCATTCGAATATTCTACCAATTTAAAGTTTTTTATATCAAAGTCAAGAAATATCGAAATAGCCAAGACTAAATTGATGCCCAGAGATGAGTGAAACAGAATCCAAAATGGATTTGATTTTTTGCACCCGAGTCCCCTTTGGATTGAGGTACATCGCAGGAAAAGCAATGTATTGCTTGGAATTTATAATATTGTTTTTATTTTATATATACAAAGGATTGCCGAATATGGGTGGATAATTTTGTCACATCTGCTTGTTAAAGCAAACACACTCATCCGCAATCACTGAATACTTGTTCGATACAAATTTTACGGAGAATATCTCTATGTCCAAACGATTGGTGATCATATCAAATCGTCTTCCACTGTCCATCAATAAAAGAAAAGGAAAATTAAGCTATCAACCCAGTTCAGGGGGGCTGGCCACGGGAATGTCCTCCTTTTACCAAAAATATGACAGCCTATGGATTGGTTGGCCAGGCTATGCTCCGGAGAGCAAAACGGAGCAACAAGACATTACACAAGAGCTGGCTGATAAAAAAATGAGTCCGGTTTTTCTTTCCAGGCGTCAAGTTGAACTCTATTATGAAGGATTTAGCAATAAAACCATCTGGCCATTATTTCATTACTTTAGCCAGTATACCCTTTATGATTCCAAGAGCTGGCTCGCATACAAAAGAGTCAATCAGATTTTTTGTGATAAAGTCTTGGAACACATTCAGCCCAACGACATTCTATGGGTGCATGACTATCATTTGCTTTTATTGCCCGGGATGATTCGTGAAAAGACACGTGATGCATTGATTGGGTTCTTTTTGCATATCCCTTTTCCCTCATACGAACTTTTTCGCACCCTGCCCTGGCGTCAGGAAATCATGAATGGGATATTAGGCGCGGATCTGATTGGATTTCACACGTATGATTACGTCCGTCACTTTTTGAGTTCTACCAGCCGTATTGTGGGTTTGGAGCATTCATTAGCCCGGTTGCGCCATGATGACAGAGTGATAAAGGTCGACTCTTTTCCTATGGGTATAGATTATGACAAATATCACGAGACCCCCAAGCAAGACAAGGTGCAAAAAGAGATCAAAAAATTCAAAACACGATTAAAAACAGAAAAGATCATTCTTTCTATCGATCGATTGGACTATTCCAAGGGCATTCCTCAGCGCCTGGAGGGGTATCACCAATTCTTACACGACCACCCGGAATACAGAGAAAAAATCACGCTGATTATGCTGGTCGTGCCTTCCCGCGCAAGGGTAGAATCGTATCGCAAATTAAAATATCAATTGGATGAACTGGTAGGCCGGATCAATGGCGAACATGGCACCATCGGATGGACACCGATCTATTACCTCTACCGGTCAGTTCCCTTTCATGTGCTGTCCGCATTGTACAACATGTCAGATGTCGGCCTGGTGACCCCCTTTCGAGATGGAATGAACCTTGTTTCCAAGGAATTCGTGGCCAGCAAAAGATCTGACAAGGGCGGCGTCCTCATTCTCAGTGAAATGGCCGGGTCTTCACATGAATTGGGTGAGGCCATTATGATCAACCCGAACAATATTGCTGAAATCGCACACGCAATTAAAACCGCCCTGGAAATCCCTCTGGAGGAACAAAAACATACGCTGGAAGAGATGAATCTAAAGCTCAAACGGTATAGTGTTAAACGCTGGGCCGAGGATTTCATGGAACGTCTGCTACAGACACATGGTCTCAGTGAAAATCTCGCCAGCAAAAAAATCACGACCCGATTGAGACAATTTATCAGTAGAAAATTCAATGAAAGTAAAAAACGTGTATTGATTTTGGATTATGACGGGACGTTGGTCGGCTATGCACGCACTCCGGAAAAAGCAAAACCCACGGCTCAGGTTCGTTCGGTTCTAAAGCATCTGAGTCAATTGCCCAACTGCATGGTCATTATCAATAGCGGCAGAAAGCGCGAAACCCTGCAAGATTGGTTCGGCGATCTCGAGGTGAATTTTATTGCCGAGCATGGTGCCTGGCTCAAACGATATCAGGCTGAATGGTTTACCATCGAATCTTTAAACACTGCCTGGAAATCGGAAATCATGCCTATCCTCGAACACTATGTGATGCGAACACCCGGATCATTTATTGAAGAAAAGAACTATTCTTTGGTGTGGCATTACCGCAAGGCCAATGTGGGCTTGGGTGCACTTCGTGCCACTGAACTGATGGATAGTCTCAAATATATGACTGCGAATCTGAATTTACAGGTTATGGAAGGCAATAAGGTAATTGAAGTCAAAAATGCCGGGGTGAACAAGGGACGAGCAGCATTGAGATATCTCGAAGAAATCAGCGCAGATTTTATATTGGCAATGGGCGATGATTGGACAGACGAATATATGTTCCGCGATATGCCAAATAGTGCCTATACTATAAAGGTAGGTTATCATGCCACCTCTGCAACGTATAGTATGCGCTCTCCCCAGGAAGCGTTGGCATTTTTAGAAGATCTTTCCAAGAGTGCCCTTAGGGATTCGGACCAGAGTTGACGATTCCCCTGACCAGAATAGCTGATAACCACAGGTAAAATATTAGAGGTTTTGCATTCACAGCTGAATAACAGATGATACGATAATAAAAAGGATGGTTATGATGAAACGGCTCCACGACTATCGCTATATAGTGGGTGACAAAGTGATCAGCGACATTTATCGTCATGCCAGAAAACTCTATGGCAAACGAATCATTCACCTCAATTCGACCTATTCCGGAGGAGGAGTTGCTGAAATGCTCCATAATCTCGCTCCCCTGATGAATGATGCCGGAGTAGAGACGGATTGGCGCATTCTCAGAGGTACTGTTGACTTTTTTGATGTCACCAAGAGTTTTCACAACGCTTTACAAAGCGATGACATTGAATTGTCTGATCACATAAAAAATATCTATATTTCTACAAATGAAGAATATTCGGTTTATGCTAAAATCGATCATGATTGTGTTTTTATCCATGATCCCCAACCCTTGCCATTGATTCAGTTTTATGCAAAACGCCAACCCTGGGTATGGCGCTGCCATATCGATCTATCCAACCCGAATCCCGGGTTATGGGATTTTCTCAAGGGATTTATCCTGCGGTACGACTATGTCATTGTCTCTCGGGACACTTATAAAAAAGAGGACCTCCCGATCGAACACAAGCTCTTTGCACCAGTTATCGACCCCCTAAGCAGTAAAAATACCGATCTGTCCCAGGAAGAAATTGACGGCGTATTCAAAAAGTTCAATATCCCCACAGACAAACCTCTCATCACTCAAATCTCTCGTTTCGACAAGTGGAAAGATCCGTTGGGTGTTTTAGAAATCTATAAAAAAGTCAAAAGCCAGATCGATTGCCGCCTGGTTTTATGTGGTAGCATGGCATCTGATGACCCAGAAGGATTGGAAATTTATGAAACCGTAAAAGAGCGGGCTCATGAATACCTCGAACATGGCGATGTCATGCTGATTACCCTTGAAAGTAACCTTTTGGTCAATGCATTGCAGAGACAATCCAAGGTCATTATCCAAAAATCGATTCGGGAAGGGTTTGGGTTAACAGTCACCGAAGCTCTCTGGAAAGGAACCCCCGTTGTCGCCTCTAACGTGGGAGGCATCCCGATTCAGGTCAAGGATGGAGAAACCGGATTTCTGGTTGAACCACATGATTATGACACCACAGCCGATATTATTGTCGATCTGTTAAAAAAACCTGACAAAGGCCGAAAAATAGGTGAACGGGGTAGAGAATATGTCAGAAACAACTTTTTAATCACCCGTTTGGTGATCGATTATCTCGAGCTGCTAAAAGAAATCCTTGAATGATCCGTTTTTCATTGACAGAATAGAGCCTCTTGTTATATTCTGTTGCGTTTGTGATAATAATGTTTATATTGGGTACACTTGAGTGGAGGTGGTATGGTTCAGATCAAAGCACTAAAAGGACTTTGCCCGCGCAAGGATATCGCCGATCGCGTTATTTCTCCTCCCTATGATGTCTTGTCAAGAGAAGAGGCTCAGATACGCGCTGCTGGCAATCCGTATTCTTTTTTGCACATCAATAAACCTGAAATCGACTGTGAACAAGATGTAAATCCTTATTCATCTCAGGTCTATGAAATGGGGAAAAAAAATCTGGAAAAATTCATTTCAGAAAACATCCTCATTCAAGATGAAAAAGAAGCAATCTATATCTATCGTCTGCAGTGGCATAAGCATGTACAAACAGGGTATTTTTGTTTGTCCTCAGTGGATGATTATAACAATGGCATCATAAAAAAGCATGAATTTACAAGACCTCAAAAAGAAAAAGATCGATCAGAACTGATCGATGCGATGAATGCTCAGGTCGGCCCGGTCTTTTTAATGTACCCATCTGACGAGTCCCTGGATTCGCTTCTCATAAAATTGACAGAACAAAAGCCTGAAATCGATATCGAATCTGACCAAGTAAGACATCAACTTTGGGCCATCAAGGAGCCTGCCGATATCAAAGCGATTACCGATGCCTTTTCCAGATTGCAGGCAACCTATATCGCCGATGGTCACCATCGCTCTGCTGCAGCTGCCAATGTCTGCGCAAAACGGCGCAGTGAACATCCCGATTATACAGGAGAGGAAAATTTCAATTATTTTCTATCGGTTCTATTTCCCCATAACCAGCTCCAAATTTTACCCTATAACCGCATCATCAAAGATTTAAACGGTTTGTCATCATCACAGTTTATGGCCCGTCTTGAAGAAAATTTCGAGATAAAGGGCCCATTCAAGACACTCATCATCAACGAGCCACAAACCTTTGGCTGCTATCTGGACGATCACTGGTATCAGTTGCGATGTTTGCCGGAAAAATCAAAGGACCTGGATTTACTCTCGGGACTGGATGTATCCATTCTGATGAATCTCGTTCTGCAACCGATTTTGGGTATACAGGATCCCAGAACCGATTCACGAATTGATTTTATCGGTGGCATTCGCGGCAATGCCGAATTGGAACGTCGTGTCGATTCTGGCGATTACAGAGTTGCCTTTTCACTTTACCCAACCCATATAGATACCCTGATCAAAGTCGCAGACAAGGGGGAAATTATGCCACCCAAATCGACATGGTTCGAGCCAAAATTAAAAAGCGGGCTTGTCACCTATTTGCTTTAGAGAACAGGAGTCGAATTTGAAAATTCTGATTGCCGACAATTTTGATCCATCCTTGCCGGATAAGCTCGGCCGCTATGGCCAGGTTTCCACGGATATGGAAATGATCGATCAGGCAGATATCATTATTATCAGAGACAAGACCCTGTGTAACCAGCAACTTTTGGAGCAAGCCCCCAACCTGAAGCTGATTATTTGTGGCAGTGTCAGGCTCAATACCATTGATATAGAATTTGCCCATAAAAAGGGCATCGAGGTCTATGGCACCCCGGAAGCTTCTACCATCGCCGTTGCAGAATGGACCCTCGCCTTGATGTTGGCATTGAGCGGCCATCTGATCAAGGCACATGAAACCACACGGAAGGGTCAATGGCTGAATCAAGAATTACAACGCAGCGAATTATACGGAAAAAAGCTGGGCATTATTGGCATGGGACGTATCGGTGGTTATGTGGCTAAACTGGCTTTACCCTTTGGAATGAACATTATTGGATATGATATCGAAATTCGTCATATACCGGGTGTGCAACTCGTCAGTGAGCTCGAAAGTCTTTTGGCTATTTCCGATTATATCTCACTTCATCTTCCCTACAATTCCGACACTCATCATCTCGTAGACAAAGCGTTCCTGAGCAAAGTAAATAACAATTGTTTTCTCATCAACACCAGTCATGGCGGACTCGTCAACGAAAAAGATATGGCAGAAGCACTGACGCACAACCGGTTGGCAGGCTTTGCTACAGATGTCTTTGAAAAAGAACCCCCTGTTGATTCTCCATTAATGAACCTCGACAATGTTTTGCTAGCCCCGCATATCGGTGTTCACACCCGGGAGAACTTGAAACGCATCGGTGATATCATTGTGCAGTTGATCGAAAAATTCATTCAAAAGAAAACCCAGTTGTATTAGAGGAGTGCACATGTCCAGATCATTTAATTTCAATCCAGGCCCAAGTACCCTGCCTTTGTCAGCCTTGCAGATCGCACAGCAAGAATTGCTGGATTATCGCGGCACCGGGATGTCCATTCTTGAAACGTCACACCGTTCCAAAGAATTTAAAACAATACATGATGACACAAAAAGCTTGCTTCGTGAGCTTTTGGGAATTCCCGAGGATTATGCCATCCTGTTTCTCGGTGGAGGCGCCAGCCTGCAATTCGCAATGATCGCCATGAATTTTATCCCAAAGAAAAAAAGTGCAGACTATGTTGTGACCGGTGCCTGGGCTAAAAAAGCACTTCAAGAGGCCAATATCATCGCCAAAGGCAATGTCGCCGCCAGTACAGAATCGGAAAACTTTGGCAGAATTCCAGAATCTTCTGAGCTCAACCTGGATCCGCAAGCTGCTTATCTCCACCTGACGAGCAATAATACGATCTTTGGTACACAGTGGCACCATTTTCCAAAGACCGGCTCCACACCGCTCATTGCAGATATGTCTTCGGATATTCTTTCCAGGGAAATCAATGTCGCTGATTTTGACATGATTTATGCGGGAGCACAGAAAAATCTGGGGCCGGCGGGTGTGACAATCATTATTCTTAAACAAAATCTCGCCGATAAAGCAAATTCAGATCTGCCAACCATGCTCTCTTTTAAAACGCATATCGAAAAAGACTCATTGTTCAACACTCCCCCGGTCTATGCTATTTATGTGACCAAACTGGTCCTCGACTGGATCCTGCAACAAGGCGGAGTGAAAGCCATTGAAAAACAAAATAACGAAAAAGCAGAATTGCTCTATTCCTGTATCGATCAAAGTGATGGGTTTTACCGCGGTACCGCCAGCAAGGATTCGCGCTCAAAAATGAATGCTACTTTCCGGCTTGCCAATGAAGATATGGAAAAGGAATTTCTTGCCAAGGCCTTGGATCATGAACTGAAAGGACTAAAAGGCCATCGCTCTGTTGGTGGTATCCGCGTTTCAATGTATAATGCCATGCCTGTTCAGGGAATCGAAACGCTGGTAAACTTTATGAAAACGTTTCAAACCAATCATCAATAGTCGCATTGCAGGCTTTGGCCTGCAATGCGCTCTATTTTGGCTATAGCTTCTCCTCCCCTTTCGAATTTCCCGCATGTTTTCTCAAGTAAACTCGAGTTTAGGCAAAATTTTTCAAGATTTTGTATTTTTTCCCCCCAAAGGGGAATAAACAATCTTTTCTCCCGGTTTTGGTATGCGTATCAAATATAAAAATCAAAAAAAAATGAAAAGGAGGACCAAAAGACTAGGATTTTTACGACGAGGCCAAGCAAATTCTTACCTTCAAAATGTAAACAACCCTGTCAAGAGTGTAACGAGGCCCAGTCCTCAAAGCAAAATATGTGAGAAAATGCACATTTTTTGTTAACAGGATTCGTACGCCTTTGGCAGAAAAGTTAAGAAAAGCGGCACCATAAGCACTAAACACTTGTTAAAAAACCTGGAGGCAACAAATGAAACGTGTCTTGCTTGCACTGCTGACGGCTGTCTTTATTTTGCCGTCACTCGTGGTCGGTGTGCCCGCACCCGCCAATCACAACATCGAATTTATTCAAACCTATACTGCAAACGGGAATACCGTCTTTGAGTATAGAGTCACAAACAGCGGAAATCCAGCAATCAGTCATTGGAATCTGGTCACTTGTGCAGATTTTGATGAAAATTGGATCGTCAACTCGAGTATCGGACTCGGTTTGACCGAGTTTGTCGATCCTGACCCCTCAATTTCTTCTCCCAATGTAACAGGGATCAAATTCGATCAGGGGTATGAAAACGATGGCCAATACACGGTCACGATCACCCTCTCTGGAACGAATTGGTCAACGATCACCACTGAAGCTTATATCAAAGCAGGCCAAAATGTTTACGGGCCTTATTCTGTTCTCGGCCCGTCTTGTGGTCCTGATCAAGAGCCCGATCCGGTGATTCCTATCGTCGAATGTCTGACCCGTAACCAGGATGGCAGCTATACAGTGAGCTTTGGATACAACAATCCCAATTCCGAAACGATAAACATCCCTCTGGGTGATGACAACAAGATCATCCCTGCTGGTAAAGACGGTGCACAGCCCACCTCCTTTTCA
>WJME01000260.1 GCA_014728115.1 Candidatus Zhuqueibacterota bacterium
CAGTAAATCACACCCAGAGAATAATCCTCTGCCATCAAAAAGCGCATCGAGCCGACCGGGAGATCCAGTTGTTTTTGAGCAAATACTCTGCTGCTCATCACCAGCAAAACTCCCAGCAGACAGGCGCCTATCCATTTTTTTATTATCATATTAAAATTCCTCCTAATGACATGTTCTGGTAATCCGGTTGACCTGTCTTATAATGCGAAATTGATGCGCAACCCATAAAAGATATCCCGTTTGTTAAAATAGAGAAACGAATCGAATGCCGGCATATCGATATAAGGCTTTTCTTCTGATTTGGCATCTCCGGGACGATCACCTTCATCCAGTTTCAAGGAGAACATATAGTCTTTGAATTCATTTTTGAAAAATGTGCTCTGGCCGCTCCAGGCTTCACCGCTGTGCTCCATATTTTTATTGTTGAATACATTAAAGGCATCGATAAAAAAGATAGGCTCGATCCCTTTCCAGCGGAACAGTCGTTTGGTAAAGCGCAGGTCGGTCTTTTGATAGGGTTTCCATTGCACATTGTTTTCGACATAAGGAATATTGTTCGGATTCCAGGTGAATTTTTCTCCTTCCTGCCAGAAATAGAGCAGGCTCAGATCAATACCATCCAGAGGATAAAAGCCTGCAATCTCGGGCCCAAATGCTGCAGGCGTGTGAAATGCGATATTGGCCTTGATGATCGGGCGCACTTCGGCCTGATTGACCGCAGAACTGACACGCCGCGGAATTTCATTGGGATCCTCATAGTAGCGGTCAAAACCATAGCGTCCCACGCTGTTGACCATATAGTTATACGTCAGCCAGCCGCTGATAAACTGCCCGTGTCGCATATCCAGCGCCACCTCGAACCCGCGGATATCTTTATAGCGCTGATTATCCCAGGTGCGATAAAAAGTACCATCCAGATAATAATAACGGTCCTGCTCGATTTCATCAGAGATATCTTTGTAATACCCGGTGAGACGCAATTCCATCAGGTTGAACAGGTTGTGCGCATAGCCGACTTCGTACTGAATCGTTTTGGGTGCCCCCACATTATAACTGGGGATATAATCCAGCCGGCTGCCCCGTCGGGTATTGCGGTTGAACTGATAGAGCTCCTGAAGCGTGGGCCACTGGTAAAAGTGTCCGTAATTGAAAAAGATCTTGGCAGTGGTGGAAATGGGATGAGAAATCCCGACACGCGGACTCAGATAGGCTTTAAAATGGCTGGTCCAGTTGGGAGTATACAGGCTATCCTGATAGCCGGCACGGGTATATCTCGAAAAGGGACCATTGACCGGATCATCGACATCGCCATCCAGGGTGATGACCTCACCGGTATTCAGCACATCCAGGCGCAGACCGACATTGGCGATCATACCACCGAATTCCAGCTTGTCCTGGGCATACACGGCACCGCGAACCGGTTTCTGAAAGGCGAATATCGTATTTCCGCCATTGACCGACGGGTTGATGCCTTCGAAATGCTGATGAATGCGGTCATGGAAAAACTCGAATCCCACTTTGACCTGATTGAATCGATTCATCTGGCTGGTGATGGCTCCTTTGGCCATGTAGGTACGGGTAAAAGACTGATCGATGGCGACCTGGCAGGAACCCATGCGATAGTTCCCGGTAAGATCACGGAATTGAGGTCCGACATATCCCCAGGGCGCTTCATCATACCAATAGCCGCCGATATTGACTCTGGCCCAGCTGCTCCAGTTTTCATAATCATGTTTATAATTGGAATTATTGGGATTCGACCATTCGGCGATCTCTTCGGCAGTGCCGATGCGACCCTGATCCAGCCAGGTGCGGTCATCATAGCCGGCAATGCCCTGGGTATTGCGCCAGTTCTGGAGCATATTGTACTCCATATACTGGTGCGAAAAGGTGAATTCGTAAAAAGTTTTGGGCGAAAGTACATGTGTCAGGGTAAATCCGCTAAAGTAACGATCTCTTTCGCCGGCGACCGTACAGTTGGGATACCAGATCTTGTTGCCGCCATGCCAGGTGTAAGGATCGTTGGAGATAAACGGTCCGGCCCGATCGGGACGCGGTCCGATGCTGCCGCCAAACCCCTTTTGATAACCATACCTGAAATTGACGTTCAGCTTGAGGGCATCTGTAAGCTGCGTGGTCAGTTTCAAACTGGCATTATGATCTGCATAATCCTCAGGCGCAGTCTTGACATATTCCATGGTCTGCATGGAATAGCTGGTAAAAAATTTGACATTATTGAGAAATGGCAAGGGACCCCCAAAGCTAAAGTTGCCATTGAGATCGGGAATATCCCCATATTCAAAAACCGCATCATCATCCGAAATGCGGCTCAGGTCCACATCCACCAATCCTTTCTCGGCCAGATCGCGCAACATATTCAAATTATCCATAGACCGGTGGCGCCAGAGATAAAGAGCCAGATTTTCATAAGGCTTGCCATAATGAGGAATTCCGGGTTTTAACGTACCGTTCTCGCCCAGGAGAAAATTTCCGTTTTCATCATAGAGCGGATTGCCATTCTCATCGACTTCCACACCGGAATATTTATACCAGCCGGGGAAAAACGCATTTCCGGTCCACATGCCGGCATCGGGATTGACAAACGGCCGGACCAGGGCAGAATTCGCTCCATAGATATGGGGGCCGAAATGCTTCAGGGCAGGCGGACTGTAACTGAACTCCAGGGTTCCGGAATAATTATCGGCCCCCTCTTTGGTGACGACATTGATCACACCGGAAC
>WJME01000261.1 GCA_014728115.1 Candidatus Zhuqueibacterota bacterium
ATATAAAGGGGATTGATCAAGTCTATTAATATTTAATATTCAAACTCATTTGGAAAAATAAATAAAAGCATTGGTTGTAAATATCTTTAAATTTGATTTTTTGAGTATTTTTTTCATGTCCTCCCGTACTTTTTCATTGAGTCAAGAATAGTATTTGGATAAAATTTCATCCTGAGGCAATATGAGCGTGATTTGTAATTGTCGCTCATCATAAAATCTGCTGGTAATTATCTTAAAAGAGATCAATTTTTTTGAGGAACGCCCCAGACATTGAAATTATATGCCGAGAATGGCCGCTCTGATCCCTACTCCGAGCTCACATTCATATATACCGAATGATGCCCGTAGGTCTCAAAGATGGGCTTCAGATCAAACCCGTCAATAGTAACCTATGAGAAATATTAATGAACAAGAAGCCTCTTTCATTTCCACTGAGAACTTTTAAAAAGTAAAATCTCTGCTTAACTTAATGATCAGCTTTATCCGCTCAAGGGCTCTCTTAGTAAGAGCCATAATCTCAATCCCTCATAAAGCAAATATTAGATACAATCCAAATATAGATGTATAATTAGGAAATACAGAGTTGAAATGCTGTGAGGAATAAACATGGATGAAATCGCTTTCACAACACAAGACTTCAACGATTTAGAATTCATCGACAATTTCAACAAAGAACATTGGACTGCTGGCCCATCCTCAATAGGTTGGAATTATGACATCGAAAAAACAGATCCGAGGATAAATGATATCCGACAGTCCCTTCAGAGAATTAAGAGTAAATTGTCAGCAATCGGCGAATATATGCACAGCAAGGATGAATATAAAGACCTGGAATTCGGTGTTCAAAAAATCACTGACGGAAGAACAGTAAGATATTTATCTGAGCTTTGGATGTATTTTTATAAAGGATTAGAAAAGAAATCGCCAAATGAACCACAGCTGCAACTTGCAATATCAAAAGAAAACATTCATATATCAGTATGGTTTGAGAACAAATCAGCAAACGAAAAATATCTGAAGAATTTTCTTGAAGATTATTCAGATGAATTAAAACAGGACAGCCAGATTCAAATAATGCTGTATGAGTCAGGTATTGGCGGAAAACTGATAGATACATATAAAACTTATGAATTGGAAAAGTTTGCTGCAAAACTGTCTGAACTTAACTTCGATTGCAAGCTGGGATTTCAATATATATACCCTAAAGAAGAAGTAATCAGACAAGGAGATCAAATAGTATCCACAATTGAAAAATACATGGATAAAATGAAGCAGTATTTCGATAAGGCAAGTAATACAGGGAAACAATTTACTGCAAAAAATATATCAATCAATGAACCCACCCCACCAAATCCCAGACAAGACAGCTTCAACCTTCTTTTAAATAAGAAAGAAATAATACTGTATGGTCCTCCCGGAACCGGGAAGACCTATAAGACCAAAGACATCGCTGTTGAATTTTTGAGTGATAAATAAAATGGATAATGACAAAACTTTTCATAATCAAAGTGAGATTTTTATCACGGAAAAAGGATTGAAATCTCAAAGAAGAATTGATCCGATTAAAGAACTCATGACGAAAAAAGGTCAGATCATTCTTTATGGCCCTCCAGGGACAGGTAAAACTTATAATACAAAAAAGGTTGCTATCGATTTACTTGAATAGGAGGCTGGAATGGAACATTTTTCAGCAAAAGAGACTTATCCGGGAAAAGAAAATATCTGGGAAATAGAAAACGGCCGCCATCTAAGATTGATCTCTGCATATCCTTCATTTGAAGATGAGCTTAAATCCGCATTAGATAATCTATTGGCTAGTGATGAAAAAGCACGACCTATTTACAACAAGATCAAGAATGAAATAAATGACCAGAAATTGACAGAATCCACATATAAGCAGTTATCAAAGTGGTGTGATTGGTCCAGGAAAAGACAGGAGTTACTGGCAAAAAAAATCAGCAGGATCTTATTTGGATTTGATATGCCAAGAATGGTCGATCAAACCAATAAAGATAAAGATGAAGAGATAATTCAAGATTTTCTGAAAAAAGTCACTAATAGAGAAATCCCATCAGAAAGTGACAAAAATTATCCAAGACAGGAAGACATGATAATAAGAAACGAGAGTGCTTTGAACAATAAGGAAATTTCTGAAAGATACAAAGACTATTGCGAATCCGGAAGAATAGAATTCATAACCTTCCACCCTGCCTACAGCTATGAAGAATTTATCGAAGGCATCACCGTCGAAACGGAGAATGAAGGCCATTCAGGTGACAAGATCCAATATACGTTAAAGGCCGGCATATTCAAGGAGCTCTGCAAAAGGGCTTTAGGATCCGCAATGGATTTAGATCAGGATGAAATTAAAGATAGATCCTGGAAAGATATATATTATGAATATTGCAAAAACAAAGACTCAGTCGATTTTGATTCCGCTCCCAAGTTTGTCCTCATAATTGATGAGATAAACCGGGGCGATATAGCCAAGATCTTCGGTGAACTGATCACACTGATTGAGGCAGATAAAAGGATCGGTGCGGAAAATGAACTAATCGTCAAACTCCCGGTATCCGGTGATCCATTCGGTGTGCCGATGAACGTCTATATAATCGGCACGATGAACACGGCCGACCGCAGCATCGCTTTGGTCGATGTCGCTTTGCGGAGACGCTTTGGGTTTATAGAAATGAACCCAGATTTTAACATCCTCCGTAAGGAGCACCTGCGGAAAAATGCATCTTTGTTAAAAGAAAACGGCGTCTATGATCTTCTGGAACGTTCGATCAGCGCAATCGAATCGATCAATGTCAAGATTTCCGCTGATCCGTCGATCGGAAGAGACAAACAGATCGGGCATTCATTTCTATTTAAAGTCGAGACGGTAAATGATCTGGTCATGGTCTGGAGATATGAGATTTTTCCCTTACTCGAAGAATACTGTTACAGCGACTATAAAAAAATCAATAAGATCGTATTCAGTAGAGATGACAATACGGAATGGATAACCGAGGCGGGCGGAATACAGCCTATAGATGAAAACAATATCGGGGACATGCTCGGCTCTGTCAAATAATCATGGCTGGTGAAGATTCTTTAATCGAGATCCAGGAATATAAATATTCCAATATCGATCCTATAAATAAAGATATAGATCTGCCATACTTAAAGGACAAACATTTCAAATACTCAGATGAAGGCTTTTCTCCCTATCGCCTCTTTGAGCTAAAAGACGATAAAGTCAGAATCGAAAACACCTCCTACTCCGGGATCATCCAGTTAGACAAAGTCAGGCTGCATTTTTCAGCCAAAGTCAAAACCAATCTGTTTTACATGCTGAGCTTTCTAAAAGATGAAAAGGCGTTTCTTTATGATCCGAATAGGATCATCGAAATAAAAGAAGGGCATAATTTTTTCGATATCCTGGGCCGGCTCTTTCTCAACGAACTGGAAGAGATCTTCAAAAAAGGATTTTATAAAAAATATGTCCGCAAAGAAGAAAATCTTTCCTTTTTAAAAGGAAAGTTCTTAATCAAAAAGCAGCTCCAAAACGAGATAAAAAAAAGGACGAAGTTTTCCTGCAGATACGATGATCTGACATTCGACAATATTGAAAATCAGATCGTCCTGAGAGCTGCTACCCTGCTCATTCCCCTTATAAGCGACTACAATGAGGAAATAAAGGGCGACCTTATCCATTACAGCAATCTTTTAAAAGATGAAGTCAGCCTGGTCAATGTCATCCCTGAAGACTGCGAACGTATCCAGTTCGGAAGATTAAACGACTATTACGAGACCATCATCCAATTCTCCAAAGCGATACTGCAGAATTATTTCATCAAATCGACGCGCACCGGTTACTCCAAAGGATTTAATTTCATCGTCAATATGAACAAAGTGTATGAAGATTTCATAACAGAACTATTGATCGATATTGTAGAGAAAGGCGAAAAGTTTGATGATTTCATCGTCGAGACCCAGGAGAAATTCAACAATCTGGTCAGAGAGAATAAAATCATCACAAAACCAGATTTGATTCTAAAGAAGAAAAATACAGAGGAACGACCGTTTATTCTAGATGCGAAGTATAAAAGACAGGAGAACAATGCCGATTATTATCAAGTCATCGCCTATTCCCTTGCAATCCCAACCTCAAGAGCCTGCTTCTTGATCTATCCTTCTGATGAGGAGGTGGAAGAATCTGTCCTCACACTAGATCCTAAATTATTGGGAAACAGCGACAGGGAAGAGATAAAGCTCTATGCTGTGAAAATTAATTTGGCTCTGGATGAAGAGATGGGTTACAAGGAATATATTGGTGAGATTAAGGGGCAGTTGAAGAGGGAGTTGTTGAAGAGTGGGTATTTTGGGGGTTGAGGAATTTATTTTTACCGGTGTCAGGATAAGTTGATTATCAGTCAAATCAAAATCCCGCCAAATCAACATGATCCCCAATCGCAGCGGGGCTCAAAATCCGGCAGAATTCAATCTGGAGATGACGGTCTCTATTGAGGGCATCATGTCTCAGATCTTGAAATAAGTCTGGTATTTTCTCTCCACTAATTCCCAGTACCAGCTTTACGCGTTTCCTGGTATTAATCTTTTTTCCATTAGGGCCTTCAAAGGCAAATTTGACAGCCATTTTATTTTCTTCCAGCCAGTTTCTGTGTTCCAGGCCTTGAAAGAAGAGGTTTTCAAGTTCTGGCCGGCCTGCATCCGGTCCTTTGATCTCAAAAGCCACAAGCGAATGATCATCAATATCATATCCCAGAATATCCAGCCTTTCAGAACGTTTAGTCCCGGCTGCTGTCGGAAACTCGTGGGAAATCAGTCCAATCCTCATATGATTTCCCTGGCTTATAGGGATCATGAGTCCATCGCTTAGAGTCATCTGCTCACACAGCGACTTCTGAAAATAATCTTCATTGATTTGTTTGTAAGTGGAAAGCGAAATATCCTCAGTCTTGCGATCCGCCCATTTCCGGAGATCTTCAGTCAAGATAATGACATGAGGGATGAGAGAATTGAAAAAACTGAATTTGCGAAGGAAAACATCATCAAAATGAGCTCCTATGAGGTATAGGCACGGCATCGCTCTTTTATACTCGAATCTAATCCGTGTATACATCAACAGCACTGGATAAAGAATTTTCCGTATCCAGGGCGTTCCGACATTCACTGTCATCAAGTCTTCTTTATTCCCGGGGAATCCGGCGATCAATCCCTCCCAGCTCTTATTCCCAGTACACATATATAATTCGATTTTGGGTCTATATTTTGTGTTTTTCTTTTGTTTTAAAACCAATTCCGATGATGTATCAACAGACATGCCTCGTGATATCATAAACTCTACGATATTATTAATGGATTTCTTGCTTAAAATCCCATCGTTTAAAGCCTTTTGATAAGATATTCTTTTCCGAGTATTTATCACTGACTCCATATTTTCTTCATCTATTTCGGTTTTTGAATATTGGACCTTTCCCACAATCGCATTGTCGATCACTTTGGTCAAGGAGGTGTTCCATCCGCGGCCGACGTACTGTTCGGGATCCGCTTCTCTTGCGATAAATTCAAAAGACTTCATTGCTTCAATGAAACATTTCTTTTGGCTGTACTGAAACTGAGGATTGTGCCATCTAAAAAAGACCTGTGTGTACTGTCTATCCATAGGAACAACCAGATCAGGAAGGATATGGTGTAATGCTTTTGTAGCCGGGACCAGCGTTGCCTTATTATCCACTATATCCATTTTTTCGATCACATCCCAGATCTTTTGGCTCACAGCTACTATTTCATCATCAAGTTGACCGAGCTTTAAACCATCGAGATCGTTGAGCTCATAAGATAATTCATTTAGAGAAGCTGAAAAAATATCAAATGCTCTAAGATTGGAACCGCGCGCACCTATCCCCCAGGCTTGTAAAGTTTGGTAGAGACTATGTAAAAAGTCAGAGTTATCTAACGCTTCCCGAGCAGTCTTGAATTTTCTCCTTAACTGAATTGTTTCCCGATGGAATTGAAGCTGCCCGGGAGCTGTAAACGGATATTTCTGCGCGTAAAAATCGATGAAGAAAGAAAATTTTTCCAAAAGCTCTTTTATTTGAGGGTATTTTTTTATGTATTCATTCATTTTTACAACCTATAGATTATTCGTTTTTTTCCTTCTTATTAATTTCTCAAGCTTATAAATGAAGTCTTCTCTTTCAACGGGATTGAGTCTTGGGAGCCAGGGATGGACAGCTCGATTTCTAAAATCTACACATTCCTCAAAGATTGAGAATGATTTAAAAATCTTATCTCCTTTGAGTTTCTTGATCCATTCCACCCTTGACCAAATTTCTTTAAATTCCTCTTCTTTGCCCGTTTCTAAAACCAATTCCCAAAGTAAATTCTCAAAGCCGTATGCCACAATAATCATTGCCAGATCGGGATCTACTATTTCTGAATCAAGGCAATCTGCAAGAATAATTCTTTTTGGTTCTGACCAGCCGTCATCAATATCTTGATAAAGTTGTTTTAACGCTTCCAGCAGCCTGATTTTTTTGAAAAAATTGTCATTTCTATAATGATGAACGATCAATCCGATTGTACATTGCTCTTTACCGTCCCATTTATTTCTAAATTCTTCACTTCCCCAATTTTTAACCAAATAGGTTAAAGTCCATATAGCCATATCAACATCAGCTATTCTGCTGGGAATTTTAAAATGCCTGGAACTCTTTCTTAAAAGATCGAGATAATTCAAATAATATTCGACATGATTATCTCGCGGCTGGAGGGAGAAAAATTTCTCCACAGGCGGACTGATTATGGCAAAATTATCAGGATCCACAAACCGGAGTATGACGGAAACAACCTCAATGTGCAGAAATTTTTTATATAATACGGAAATTGTCTTTTTTCTTTTTTGCCATCCAAGATTGAAAATGCCGGTTATAGGCTGCTTGAACTGGTTTGAAGTCAAAAGATCCGGCCAGAATTTATTATAATTCCATTCTTCAGCATCATATATAGCAGAAATGTCTTTCCTTTCAAGACGATCATTTTCTTTGACATGCTGCACCTTTCTTTCTATTTTTTCCATCGCATATTCAAAGCCAAACATTATTCCCGTAAGCTTTGGAAATAGTTCGAAGCTTTCTTTAAGAAAATTAAAGTTCCCAGTCATGATAAGAATCGCTTTTTTAGCAATATTCGAAAGAAATCAGTTTATTATATTGCTCATTGAATTGCCAATATTTACCTTTCTAATTATTTGTTGGATGGCTTAGACTTGACACAAAGTATAGTGTAAGTTAAATTTATTTTATTCAAACCAAAAAGGATATCTATGTGGAAAAAAAGAAAATTTGTTTTAATTTTAATGTCTTTTTTATTTACATTCCCTGTTTTTTCTCAAGTAAGTTCTCACCAGAAAATATCTGATCTTGAAGGTAATTTTGCTGGAGTACTTGATGATTATGATCATTTTGGAACGCCGTGCGCATCAATAGGCGACCTGGATAACGATGGAACTGAAGACCTTGCTGTAGGAGCATACTACGATTCAGATGGAGGTTACCGAAGAGGAGCAATATGGATTTTGTTCTTAAATTCTGATGGAACTGTAAAAGGTTTTCAGAAAATATCAGACACTGAAGGAAATTTTACTGGTGACCTAGACGATTCGGATTACTTTGGGTTTTCTTGTTCTGCTATCGGTGATTTGGATGGAGATGGGAATACTGAACTTGCTGTTGGTGCAATCAGAGATGACGATGGTGGAGACCGACGCGGAGCAGTTTGGATCTTGTTCCTCAATCCTGATGGAACTGTGAAGACCTATCAAAAAATTTCTAATACTGAAGGAAATTTTTATGGGATTCTCGATAATAGAGATGCCTTTGGTTCATATTGTTGTTCTCCTGGTGATATTAATGGCGACACAGTTCCCGATTTAGTTGTATCTGAAGAAAATGATGACGACGGAGGAATGAATCACGGGGCAATATGGATACTCTTTCTAAATTCAAACGGAACTGTAAAATCATATGAAAAAATTTCTGACAATAAAGCTTATTTTAATGGAGTGTTGGATGACTATGATTTATTTGGTGCTTCATGTTCTGCAATAAATGACCTAAATGGAGATTCTATCCCGGATCTCGCAGTTGGTGCCTCTGGTGATGAAGATGGGGGATACCACAAAGGGGCCGTTTGGATCCTATTTCTAAATTCAGACGGAACCGTTCAATCTTATCAAAAAATTTCCGATACTGCGGGGAATTTTGACGGAGAATTAAATGATGGTGATGTTTTTGGTAGGGCTTGTGCATTCGTTAAAGATCTTAATAATGATATGATTCCAGATTTGGCTGTTAGTTCAGTTGCAGATGATGATGGGGGAGAAAACAGGGGAGCAGTTTGGATTCTTTACCTTAATAGGGATGGGACAGTAAAAAATCATCAGAAAATCTCTGATACGTCAGGAAATTTTCATGGAGTTTTAGATGATAATGACAATTTTGGAA
>WJME01000262.1 GCA_014728115.1 Candidatus Zhuqueibacterota bacterium
ATTGTTATCTTTTGTAGGTTAACATTTTGCATTTGAATATACTCTATAGGTTGAAATCTAACTTTTTCATCATTCCAAACAGCATCAACAATGTGGTTCATAGCTTCTTCTGTGTCTACCATAATATATTTAGTTGTCTCAAGTAAGGTTTGGAGCAGGGATGCCTTTTGATTGTCGATATTTATTTGGGTTGTATTGAAATTCTTATCTATAACAATAGGGATGATTTTAAGTTTACTTTTAATTCGATAGGAATTAGCGATACTCAATTCTTCAAGACAGTAATCAGAATCAAGGTATTGCGCAGAAATAAATGGCATGAAAATATCACATTTTTGAATTCCCTGACTGATCCCTCCAGCAACAATCGATCCAGGAGGTAAATTTTTATGATCATCAATCCAAACATGAACAAAGGATTTTTGAAGATGCTTGACGATCCGTGTAACGATTTCTTTATCGTCATGTCGATAGCTAATGAAAATATTAGGCATCGTTTATTTTCCCATTAAATTTGATCAGCTAATTTATATTCTTTTGATTTTTGATCGAACTGATAAAAATTCAATTTCCCGGCAAAGTTTCGCAATGCATAGCCAATATGGAAAGAGCCAACAACCGGGCCAGCATAAAAAATATGAATGACTTTAAAGCCCCCTTTGCGAATATTAACAATTAGCTTTTCCAATTCTTGAAATACAGTGTCGATTTCACTTTGTGTTAAATGCCCCTCTGGGTTTTTTTTACTTGTTCTGTGGTATTTTTTGATTTTTTTGTTTACCTCTGAACCTAAACTTGCTAATACCAATTTATATGGATCATTTACCCCCAAACCGATAGTTAAGATGATTTCGTTATCTTTGAAATTCTTTACATCAAGTGTGCCATATTGCCTGAGCTTTAATATCAGCCATTTAAAAAATACTATGATAGTACCGATACTGATAATCAAACTGAACAAAATTGCCAGCCAATTCAGGTTTTCAATAAAGATTTTAATTGTGTTCATGGTTTGCATCCATTCTTAATTCGCATTTTCCCTAAACCAAAGGTCGTTCCCTTACCAACATGAATAGTCTGGGCGGCTGAGAGAAAATCAGAAAATTGGGAAAAACCACTCTCTAAACTCAAGTCACCGAAAAACCTACCCATTTTCATTTTCGTTTGTTGTTTATTGCTATAGCGTTCCTGTTCGGTCCAAGCTAGAGCCTGATAAATCGTTCAAGTTTGATACCACGAGTAAAACTGTTTTCGAGTCGAGTAAGCTCAGCTGCATATCCGATAGAGGCAGCACAAAAAGTCCTTTTGATAATCAGAGTTCGATCAATGTTTGATACAAACAACGTAATCGTTCATTTTTGGATCAAAGACCGCCACGGACTTGCAAATATGCGCCAGCGCATGACCCAGCATCAACGCCATGCCTGTGGTCAGCCGGCCGTTGAGCTTGAGATCTTTGCCGTAGAGATCGCCGGATTTAATCAGCTCTTTAATCTCTTTTTCTGCGATTTCAACCAGCTGTTGCTGGTCTTTGCCCGGGGGAAGATCGATGTTAAGGATGTCGAGGTTTAGGGTGAACATTGTGAAGCTCATAAAAGTACTCTAGATTATTTTATACATCACTCGGTTTCGGTAAAACTAATCGTTTTCTGAATTGAGAGTCGCTTGACTCTACTTTTGGATAATATCGTTTAGAATTCCAATTTTGAGAATTTTCATCTGAAGGCCATTCCAGCATTTTTTTGAGTTCTTTTAGTCTGGGAGAATTCCAAAGTTTATTCAATATGTCACCGTCCTCTTTTGCCTCGTTGAGGAGAAAGGCAGCGAAATCTTTTTTATAAGAAAGGGCTTTGTTCTGCTGATCATCTTTGGACCCGGAATTTTTAATGTCAAACCATCCAAATGCAAATTCATTGTATCTGGTTGTCTTTTCATCAAGAACTAAATTTGTATCTATCTCCACTGATCCCAGACCGAGAGGCTTTCCCATTCCTATTTTGTGAAAATGATTTTCAGGTAAATCTAGAACAAATAACAGAGCACCTAATTCAACTGGAGACAAATTATCAAACCGAATACGTCCTTTGAACTCACCTGATTTGACTGGGTTTATTACAGTATGATGTTTTTCTTTTTCATCGTTTTTAATTATATCGAGAATTTGCTTTTGTTCATCGGGGGTAAAAGAATCGAAGGTTCGCTCGTCGTCAATAAATTTGGACCATTTCTTTTTTAAAAGATCTGCGAGTTGTTTGCCAATCTTTTCGAGTTGCCAGGATTCATTGTTTTTATGCCAGTAAAGCTTATACCCTCTTATCGGTGCATTTTCTGATGGATTATAGGTATTATAGTCCACCCACTGACCTTCAGACTTGGTCTGTTCTAAATACAATTGAAATGATGTGGGTTTCGGAGTTCCCAAAATGGATGGTATACATTCGCCTTCATCCGATGTTTTACGAGCGATCAAGTCTTCAAATGCTAACCGGCTCGCAGATCCATCATCGTTTATCGAACCAAAAAGGTTTGACGTCATATCATTAATGTCATCATTATCGAGTGAATGGGAAATATGATCATGAATTGCATTATCATATTTTACTCGGAAATAGCCAGTATGACCGAATTCCTGAACCTCTCCCTTGCTATTTAAAATGTAAAAAACTGGTATACCGTTAGAACCATTGGCGATTTGTTTGAGCACATCCCATTCTTCATCTCTGTCACTATCATCTTGATAGGATTTAATTACATCTGGACTGACGGTTAAATATTGTTTTGTATTAGAAACGGGTTCATTTAGCACCCATTGCCAATGTTTGTTATTCATCATCCCACTCTTAACCAGTGTACCAGATCTAAAACCGGGAGAATTGGTTGAAGAAATTTTGTCAATCATTGCACATTCGACATACAAATCGACTTTATGATTTGAGCCGGATTGGCTTTTGTACCAATGTTTAGAATCTTTTGTTGGGTATACAGGTTTTACCTGAAAATATACGTGTTCATAATTTCGCATTGCAGAGACATCATTTTTATGTGCTCTGTAAAAGGAAAACTTATCACCAGGGTGCTCACGTGCCGGTTTAATTATATAATTGCTATTTTTATTGCGGAACAGGTAACCTGCAGCAAACTTGAATTTTATTTTAATATCTAATTTCGTACCATGTCTTGTTATTATTGGGCCATATATGATTTTATTATTATACTTTTGTTGTAACTGTTTTGATTTGTCTTTGAAAGAACGAAAATATAAATCATTATTTTCAACAAAAGACAATTTCGACCATGTTACTATCTCAAATAATGTGCGTACCATACCTCTCAGCGAAGAGCCTGGTATACACTTTGATCCATTAATATTAAAAAAGTCTGAATTGATGGGTTTATTCGTTTTTTGCTTCTCTCGATATTCTTCTACAGTATCTGCAGCCCGTATAAAGATAGGGGTCTTTGGTTTGACGGTTAATTCGATGAAACCACTTTTTTTATCCGGATGAAACTTGTCCTGAAAAACTGATAAATCAGAGTTTAAAACATCTCGATTAAGGGGCACAAAATTATACGGAGCATTCGCTTTATCATTTTCACGAGTGGAGGACATATCTTTGTGTTTTGAAATATCATTAAATACATCAAAGTCTCTATCTTCCATTTTCATTTCAGTCTCTTTCTCACTGCTTTTTGGCACATCAGGATGGGAGTCATAAATCACTTGGTTATTTTTAAATATCGTGAGATGTTTTTTCACTCCTTTATATTGAATCAATTCAAATATAAAAGTTACGTCATATTCCGAATCAACCGCAAAATCATCCAAAATCATTCCAGGCAAGTTTCGTGGATGTGGTTCATCAGGTATGATCAAATCCGCAACCCTTTTCCCCCTATTTGACAATCTGACCTTTAATTTTGCAGGTTTTCGTTCATTTTCCATCATTATTCTCCTCACGCTTGACAATATCCACAAACCGGCTATCAGCATAGGTCGCCAGACCATTTGGCAAATAGTCGATATAATGATAGGTTTGAATCGCCAAACGAATTTTGTCATTATTATCCGGAATTTCAAATTTCTCCCTCAAAGGCACAACTAATTCAACACCCCGATCTTCGGTCAATGTAGTCCAATAAATTTTCTTGTCAAACTTGTGCTTCGAGATTTCCACTGTTCGGCTTATTGTTTTTTCACTGTAGCTGCAGGTTTTCGTGCCCCATAAATTTTGATTAGCCATTACAGCATCAATACCATTTGTATTATTTCCATCGTTTGTATCCTCACGAATACGGAAGAAATGCTTGCCTTTGCCATCCCGCCAAATCTTGACTTCCCGGGTTTCATTAAAGATGTGGGCCAGCTGTAAATACTTGAAATGATCAGTCATTACATCCTGACCGGAATCGGCAAAATGAAACTTTGAACCATCCCAAAGACTGAAGAAAATGCCATAGTCAAAATAAAAAACAGCCAAATGAGCCGTTGACCCCGCAAATGTCTTTATATCTGTCCATGAAGAAACCGGTACATTGAAAACAGGTTCGGAGAGCTCATTTAGCTTTATTGGTAAAAGTCCATTTTCTAATACACGTTCACTCATGTCTTTTTCTCCGATTGATGATTTAGTTCTTTTCGCCAAGCCTCTTCAAATTTTAATAAAGGCTCCAATTGAGAATCATCATTTATAAATCCTTCATCAAATTTCAACTGTACAGGATATTGCCGTTCTGACCAGGTAATGGTGGCGCTATGGCCGGTTAAAACGCCTCGGCCAATCGCCTTTTCACCGCCAATAGCCAGATCGCCCGTTACCAAATCTTTGAGAATAAATAGCAATAAACCAGCTTCCCAATCCTGATAATCTAAAAGTCTCATTTCGAGTTTAAGCGTGGTTTCTTTGTCTGCCTGCCACAACACTTTTTCCTGCAGCAAGGCACCGGTCATGGTACCACCGGTAAAGCGGTCGATTTTTATACGGGTCTGGACTTGATCCAGGATGCTGCTGCCATATCTTTCGATAACAGATTCATTGACCTGTAGACGGCCTTTGGCCGCTTTTTGCTCAAATTTCTCTTTCAAATTTTCAGGCACCTCAGGGTAAGAATCGATGGCGACAAATCCAAATAAATCATAAAAAAGCGTTTCTTTGTTGGTGGGTATCATGGTATTGATGATTTTCCAGGCCCGGTGCCGAATGGCTCCCATGAGCGAGGGGCCGGGTAAAATATAATCCTCTCCCCTTTGCATGGATGATACATCCGGATCTTGCGGATTCGTTGAATAGGACCGGATCAACAAAGAGTTTTTGATACGGAATTCAGCCTGGATTGTAAATAGACGTTTTGGTATTTCAGGCAGCTTTTTCTCACAAAGCTCGCTTATTGAAATGCTTTTATATTGTTCATGGAGATCATTTTTTAACCAGTGCCTGATAGCAGTTTTGTTTGTTTCGGTATTTTCAAAATCAAGATCAGCGATTTTAATACCGTTTTCGACCAACGTGAAAACGCCAAATCCTTTATTGGTCTTGGCACCAAAGCCTATATGCCCATCATCGATTTCTTTTAAAAAAGTACCAATAAAAGCTTTGAAATAATCTTTGTATTTTTTGGATGGCGAGCGCAGATTGATCTCAAAGTTCATGAAAAACCTTTTTTCTTTGTCCGGTTCGACGATTTCATAATCAAATTTCGCCCTATCCACCGCTGTGCCGGTGCGCGGGTCGATGCGCACCCCATCACGCCGGCTGATGTTCAGACCCTTGAGTACCATGTCGCTCATGACCAGTGCGCTTTGGTTGACATCCCATTTTTTATTTGGCTGATGTTCTTTTCTTAACTCCTTTAATAATTTATTGTTCTCATCTTCTGTGCAGCCAAAAAATTCATAATACGCCTTAACAAAATCCGCATTTTCTTCCTTAATCAGTGGATCGAAGAGATGACGAAACACCCCGATCACCGAGCTGGCCGGCAGCAGTGCCGCGCGTGGACCGGTATAGGGATCATCGCGAATTACATCGATATCCGTTTGCTCGGATTCTCCGGAGCCGATTATGAGAGGGCTCTTGAGTTTAAATTCGGCTTTGATAAACAGTTTACCCGTTAAATGACAGCCCCCTTCTTCCAGGCATTCTTGTTTCTTTTCCTGCTGAACCATATATATTTTTCCCCATCATTTTCTGTTCAGTTTTTTCTTGGATTTTTCCAAAAGAGCAAATAAAGTATCATAAAAAGTGACAAAAAGTTGATATCTTAACTCGGGATCGTCTTTAAAATTTTCAAACTCCGACACGGATAGTAAAGTCTGAATTTTGTCATCTGTCTTTACTTCCGGGAATATAATATCCTGTACAGGATCGCTTTGCAAAAATTCATAAAACCGCTGTTCTCCGAATCGAATATCCTGTAGTCTTTCTTTACTGGAGGCGTTGAGCTCATCAAGGCTTTTAACAAATGCGGAGCAGCTTTTAGCATCACGGGCCATACGATGCAATTTATTGATTTGCGATGAAGATAGCTTTTCAAATGGACTGTTATCTTTGCCCTTGTAATTTCCAAAAACCTG
>WJME01000263.1 GCA_014728115.1 Candidatus Zhuqueibacterota bacterium
GGTTGGGATTTCATTTCATCCAATCTAATCACACAAGATTTTGGATGTCCTACCGGTAGTGCTGGCCAACTGCATTATCAGCCAGAGCGGCTGGGAACGATCACGTCGCAAGGTCGTCAGATTGGAAACCTAATCCAAACTTTGACCTTGAAAATTAAAAACAAGCAGTATCTCTTGCTTGCTAGCGAAACATTTCATATACTTGAAGCAACTGACATGGAAAACAACTGATATGGACCAGGCTCGTCCTGAAAGGAGTTCATGCATCTGTTAAAATTATTGACAGTCCCGGTATTCATCGTATTTGGATTTATGGGGTGTTCAAACACCCCCGACATTCCCACCGGCATAACATTTAAACACGACACCCTGAAACGCCTCGGAGGCCGGGGAGACAACTGGTGCATCACCTGGACTAAAGATGGCAGCCAGATCACTTCCATGGATGATGGCAACTGGCTCGATGGCGAACACGGTTATCACAATCATATCTATCGCATTATCGGCGACCCTGGTGATTTCAGGCGTGAGGATATTCCGGCATACCCCCAATTCATTTTTGACGGCAACGGCTGGTTCGGCTATGGCATTGTTTCTGTCAATGGGGCCCTCTATTCCATGGTCTCGCGGACGCCTGGCCCCAACTGGGATGGTCCATTTCGCGGGGTGAAAATGCTAAAATCGCCCGACAATGGACAAACCTGGTATCGTGTCAGCAGAGACGGTCAGGAACGCTTTTTAGACCCCTGGGATGAAAGCCGTGAAGAGGTGAACCGGAAAGAGATGTTCTTTCTGGAGGAATCCGGACGCTCAAGAGACGGTGAAACAGCGTTTCCCTTTTCTTTTTGTGCGTTCGTCCAAAACGGTCAGGACAACAGTGCAGCAAAGGACGAGTATGTGTATATCTATTCTCCCGAGGGATCACAGGCTCACCAACTCTTGCTTGCACGAGTAAAACAACCTGAAATGGAAAAAAGAGACTCGTGGGAATATTTCAAATCCTGGGAGGGAGACAAACCGGTCTGGACCTCTGATCTGGACGACAGAGGCCCGGTTTACGAATTTCCTCACAAAAACGATCAAGATGAAGCGTTTGGCTGGTACTCCTGGTTGCCGTCTGTGGTCTGGAATGAGGGGTTGAATCTCTATATCATGGTCAATGGAGGCACCTATGCCGGTCACGGCCTCACCGGTTCGGCAAAAGACTATTTTGACCGCTGGATGCATACCAAGACCGGCAGTCTGGGATTCTGGTATTCAGAGACTCCCTATGGCCCCTGGACCCAATTTTACTATACCGATTACTGGATTGTCGATGATGAAAAAAACCGTACCTATCAACCCAAATTATCACCCAAATGGCAAAGCGAGGATGGCAAAACCATGGTTCTGATTTGGTCGGATGCCATGAAAAATGAAAAAGGCCATTCACATACTGTCAATTATCTGTGGAATCAAATGGAAATAGAGATACAGCTTGATCAGAAATAGAGGTCTGATCGATGAATATCCTGGTTTTAGATGGAAATACGGCTGACCGCCATACAGAGCTGGATGGCTATGTCAAAAGATTGATCGATGTGCTGTACTGTCATCACCACACTATCGGGCACATTGAACTGGCGAAAAAAAACTCTCGCTGAGGCGCTGGGGCGCGGAGAAAAGATGAAAAAAGAACGGTTCCCATTCGCAGTTCGGTCTGACTTGCCATCCAATCAAGGATGATCCTGATATGAAAAACGACGAAAAACAAATCACCTGGCTATTGCAAGGCGATCCCTCGATTCGCTATCAAACGTCAAGAGATCTGCTCAATGCAGATGCCAGGGTCATTGCCCGGGAAAGAGAGAACATTCTCAATGAGGGCTGGGGCAAACAGCTGATGGAACTCCAGCAAGCCAATGGCACCTGGTGCGATGCGCTCTATTCTCCCAAATGGACCTCTACGTTTTATACCGTCCTATTGTTGAAACGCATGGGCGCGGGTCATCATCCCCGAATTGATAAAGCCTGTCGCATTCTCCTGGACAAGGGGTTTTACAAAGACGGCGGCATAAACTATTGGAAGACCTGGAAGCAGGGCGAGAGTTGCGTGACCGGCATGCTGTTGTCGATGCTGTGTCATTTTGGGATAAAAGATGATCGACCATTGTCCATGATCGACTATTTGATTTCGCAACAGATGCCTGATCAGGGGTGGAATTGTGACCGCTACCGGGGTGCCCGGCACAGTTCCTTTCATACCACGATCTCGGTTCTGGAAGGACTATGGGAGGCTGAACGATTTTTCTCAGACCCTGGTCTCGTACACTCTTTGCAGGAAAAGCAAACGCAGGGCATCGAATTTCTGCTGGATCATCATCTGTACAAATCAAACACGACCTGGAAACCCGTTGACCCGAAAATGACAAAACTCGCGTTTCCGCCCCGCTGGCATTTCGATATCATGCGCGGCCTGGATTATTTCCAGGAAAAAGAGATCCCCAAGGACCCCCGAATGATCGACGCGATTGAGCTGCTCTTAAAGAAACAAACACCAGAGGGAGTCTGGAAACTCGAACAAAAGTATCCGGGCAAAATCTTTTTTGACCTGGAAAAGACCGGCCAAAAGAGCCGCTGGAACACGCTACGCGCCCTGAGGATTTTGCAGTGGTGGGGAAATCAGCCGGACACGATCAATACTTGAACCTGCTTTGCCAATCAACCAAGGATTTTAAAAGTATTCTCTATGCAATGATATTCACATGAGGAAAAGTAAAACAACTCTTTCGAAGAAAAGATATCCAACATCGGAATCGAGAAATAGCGGCAACGAAAAGATAAAAACCCTGAAGGAAATCACATCCTTAAAACAACAAAACCCTTTAAAGTAAAAATTTAATCATTGAATTTTGAGTTATTATTTACTAAATAGGTAATATCAGAAAGTAAATTATATTCAGGAGACATGGGTCATGATAAATAATGAAACTCTTGAAAAAATCAAGAACTATCCGGTAAATGAAAGAATTGAAATTATCGCAGAAATCTTAGAATCGCTAAAATCTGACATTCAAGACAAGAGAAAAGGTAAAAAATCTTTCAAAGTAAAAAAGATCAGACTTGGTCAGGATGTAAATATTGATCGAAATAAACTCTACCTTGAGAGAGGATTATAGCAATGTTTGCCTTGGATACGAATCTTCTGATATATGCTCACAACCAAGACTCGATATTTAACGACAAAGCGAGCGAGTTTATTGAAAAAGTAATGAATGATCCAGACGATAGCGGTGAGCTGCCAATTTGTCTTCCCTCGCAAGTGATAACTGAATTCATAAATGTCATCACTCGCCAAAACAGCAAAAATCCTGTTTTACTGGAGAATGCCATTTCAATTGTGCAGGATTATATAAATACAGGGATTCGTATCATTCACCAAACAAATAATCAAATCTCCACCCTTTTAGAATTGCTAGGTAAATCCTCCACACGCAAAACAATTTTCGATATTGCGCTCGTTGCAACATTAAAAGATAATAACATCAGCGGATTGTATACTGCAAATGTCAAAGATTTCGAAGAATTTGATTTTTTAAAAATCATTAACCCATTAGAGCAATGAACCATTCAATCTATGTTTTCTCTGCAATTAGCTCCCCTCATTTTCAATATTGACATCTACCGGATAGAAAAGCCACCTTTATTTCTCAAGATTCATTCGCGATATCTTGTCTGTTTTTGCAAAAGCTGTACAATACCATGTAAACCCGTTCATAATGAACATCGACAAACTTTTCCGCGGCACGCCGGTCACCCATTTTAATCCGCTGCACCAGGATTTGATCACTGAACGGTTTCAAACGACTCCTATCATTTGTATTTAATTCTTTGACGCAAAAAACACGCAAGGGGTTCGAAAAAATTTAAAAAGCCCGTTGATTCAATCTGGAAAATTGAGATAGACTCACCAAAAATTTTCCCCTGGTTATCGTTGACTTTGACAAATACTATTCGTATTCTTATAGTAAGAAAGTAAGAAAAAAACATACATGAACCCCATATAGTTATCGTATCGTCAAAGGAGTACAGTTATGCCGTTGGTGAAAATTGGCCCGAAACATCAAATCACGATCCCAAAGTCTGTATTTGAAACCCTGCAATTACAGGTTGGGGATTTTCTCGAAATCGAGGTGCGCGAGGGCAAAGGGATTTTGGTTCCCAAACAGGTGACCGAAAAAGCCCCGATTCCAAAGCTTTCGGAAAACGAACAGCGCGTTTTAGATTCCGTGAAAAAAAAGATTAAAGCGATTTGGTCAAATCCGGACTCTTCCACCGGGTTGAATAAAAAAGAAATTTCCGTGGCCGTCAAAGTCGGATTAATCGATCGCGAGCAGAAATGGTGGTGGACGGAAGGATGGCAAAAAGGTGAGCGAGAAGCGGAAAAAGAAATCCAGCAGAAAGAGCTTTCCAAGGTTGCCGAAAATGCAGATGGCTTTTTTAAATCCCTGGATTCTAAAACATCATGAAAATACAGCGAACCAAACAATTTGAAAAAGACTATTCTGCTTTATCGGAACCGTTGAAAAAACGAGCAAAAGAAAAGTTAATTCTCTTTTTTGAAAACCCGCGCCATCCCTCTTTGCAGGTCAAAAAAATGTCCGGATATGAGAATATTTGGGAGGGTCGCATTTCCTATCAGTACCGGTTTACATTCAGCATGGTTGAAGACGTATGTATTCTCCGTCGTATCGGTTCACATGACATTTTGAACCGGCCAGAGTAAAAGAGAACGATACATCGACTTGCACAAGGTGCTGATCTGAACGATATCCAGGAATGGTAAGCTCATATCAGCACTAGAACAATGGAAGTCACAACCTAGGGTTTGAAAAATATTTGATATCATTTAAAATCCCGTCGATGAATTTTTTAAATAAAGAATTTTTTGTGTATATTTAGCATATATGTCATTGGTCATATCATGGCAGGATAAAACAATAATTATGCACAAACAGTGTTACCAAGATTTATGTAAAGAAGAATTGCATGACAAAAGAACATCAGATAGAAGAAAACCTGATCAAGCAGCTAAAAGAGTTGAAATATACCCATCGACCGGATATTGTCGACAGGAAAACGCTCGAACAGAACTTTAAAGATAAATTTGAAGCGTTGAACCGTGTTCGCCTCTCCAATGATGAATTTATCAGCTTACGAGAGCAAATGATCACTCCTGATGTTTTCACGGCCTCGAAACTGCTAAGAGAACAACAATATTTTCAACGCCAAGACGGCACGCCTTTGCATTATACGCTGGTAAACATTAAGGACTGGTGCAAAAACGACTTTGAAATCGTCAGCCAGTTACGCATCAATACGGAAAACAGCAGTCAACGCTATGACATCATTCTGCTGATCAACGGTTTGCCTGTGGTTCAGATTGAATTAAAGAGGCTGGACATTTCTCCACGCAAAGCGATTCAGCAGATTGTGGATTATAAGAATGAGCCTGGCAACGGATATGGCAATTCATTGATGTGTTTTATGCAGCTGTTTATTGTGAGCAACCGCTCCAACACTTTTTATTTTGCCAATAACAAGAATCAACATTTTGCTTTTAATGCCGATGAACAGTTTCTGCCTGTATATCAACTGGCAGACGAAAGCAACAACAAAATCACCCATCTTGATGTATTTACGGAAAAATTCCTCAGCAAATGCAAACTGGGTGAAATGATCAGTAAATATATGGTGCTGGTGGAAAGCGAAAAAAAATTGCTGGTCATGCGGCCCTATCAGATTTATGCTGTTAAAGCCATTGTGGACTGCATTCATCAGAACAGGGGCAATGGTTATATCTGGCATACGACCGGAAGTGGCAAAACATTGACTTCGTTCAAAGCGTCTACCCTTTTAAAAGACAATCCTGATATTGAAAAATGCCTTTTTGTGGTGGATCGTAAAGACCTGGACCGCCAGACACGTGAAGAGTTTAATAAATTTCAGGAAAACTGTGTAGAAGAAAATACCAATACTGAAACGTTGGTCAGGCGTTTACTTTCCACCGACTATGCCGACAAGGTGATTGTGACAACCATTCAAAAATTGGGACTGGCATTGGATGGCACCAACAAGAAAAATTTTAAAGACCGCCTGGAACCATTGAGTAACAAGCGTGTCGTTTTCATCTTTGACGAGTGTCATCGTTCGCAGTTTGGCGAAAATCATAGAGCAATCAAAGAGTTTTTTCCTAACGCTCAACTCTTTGGTTTTACAGGTACACCCATTTTTGACGAGAATGCAACCTATAAAATCAGACAAGATCAATACGAGACTTTTCAGACGACAGAAGCGATTTTTGAAAAGCAGCTCCATGCCTATACCATTACCCATGCCATAGACGACAAAAATGTGTTGCGTTTTCACATGGATTATTACAAAGGCAAATGCAATCAAACTCCAAAACCCGGAGAAGCGATTGCACAGCAAGCGGTCGTGGAAGCGATCATAAACAAACACAACGCAGCAACGAATCAGCGGAAATTCAATGCTCTGTTGGCAACCGCCTCTATTAATCATGCCATCGAGTATTATCGTCTGTTCAAGGAATTACAACAGAAAAAGAAAATCGAGAATCCTGAATACCGGCCCCTCAACATTGCCTGTGTATTTTCACCGCCGGCTCAGCTCATTGCAAAGAATGGCGACCAACAAAGCCAAAAAAATGCGGCCGATATTAAACAACTCCAGGAAGATCTGGTTCAGGAAAAAGAAGACAATAAACAAAATCCTGAAGAAAAGAAAAAAGCATTGACGCAAATTATTGCTGATTATAACCAGCAATACGACACGAATCATTCGATCAATGAATTTGATCTGTATTATAAGGATTTACAAAGCCGCATTAAAAACCAGAGATTTAGCAACACGGACTATCCACACCAAAAAAAGGTTGATATTACCATTGTGGTCGATATGTTGCTCACCGGCTTTGACTCCAAATATCTCAATACGCTGTATGTGGATAAAAACTTGAGATATCACGGTTTGATACAAGCACTATCTCGTACCAATCGTGTCTTGAACGACTCTAAACCCTATGGAAATATTCTGGATTTTCGTTCTCAACAGGATGCGGTAAACAAGGCCATTACCCTCTTCTCTGGTGAAGACAGCGGTAACGCCAAAGAGATTTGGCTGGTTGATCCTGCTCCGGTCGTGATTGACCAATACCAAAAAGCAGTGGAAGCGTTGGGCGTATTTATGCAGAAAAACAATTTGGTTAAAGAACCACAGGCCGTGTATAACCTGAAAGGTGACGCCGCGAAAATCGCCTTTGTGAAAAATTTCAAGCAGGTACAGCGACTGAAAACGCAACTGGATCAATACACGGATTTGGACAAAGAACAGCAAGAAAAGATCGAGAGCATTCTGCCAAAAGAGACCTTGCAGGAATTCAAAAGCTCGTATCTGGAAACCGCCAAACAACTGCGCGATGTACAGCAAAAAAAGGGCGACCAGGCACCGGATGAAATCCAGCAACTCGATTTTGAATTTGTCCTCTTTGCCTCGGCAGTGATCGACTATGATTATATCATGAACCTGATTGCAGACAGTACGCAACAAAAACCTGCCAAACAAAAAATGACCAAAGAACAAGTGATTCGTCTGCTAAAGTCGACCTCTAATCTGATGGAGGAAGAGGAAGACTTGACAGATTATATCAACAGCCTCGACTGGAACAGGGGTCAGGATGCGGACGAGCTGCGAAATGGCTATGAAGCTTTTAAAGATGAAAAGTACGACAAGGAAATATCCGCGATTGCCAACAGGCATGGTTTGCAAACCAAAGACCTGAAAAATTTTGTTGAGAACATAATGAGCCGAATGATTTTTGACGGTGAAAAACTGACCGATCTGTTGGAGCCGTTGCAACTGAGCTGGAAAGAACGCAGAAAAAAAGAACTGGCACTGATGGAAGACCTGGTCCCTCAACTCAAAAAGCTGGCCCAGGGACGGGAAATAGCCGGGTTGGCGGCGTATGAATAGTTGTCTGAATTAGGATTTGTAGGATTAAAGGATGATAGGATTAAAAAAAAGTCAGAATTAGGATTTGTAGGATTAAAGGATGATAGGATTAAAAAAAGTCAGAATTAGGATTAAACGGATTAAAAGATGATAGGATTAAATGCGAATGAGAAATTCCGAAATCGTGCAATCATCTAATCCTAAAATCCTCTAATCCTAATTATCCTAATTCAGACAGTGGGAGAAGGGAAAAAGTCAAAATTAGGATTCATAGGATGGACGAATTATAGGATTTTATGAGAATATGAAATACGAAAAGTTGACTCATAAAATTATCGGGTGCGCAATGAAAGTACATAGCACCCTGGGCAATGGCTTTCAGGAAGTCATTTACCAACGTGCTTTGGCTATCGAAATGCAAAATCAGGGATTGAGCTACCAGCGTGAGATGGAAATGACCATTTTTTACGAAGGAATTGATATTGGTACGCGCAGGGTTGATTTTTTCGTGGAAGATACCATTATGGTGGAACTCAAAGCCCTGATCAATTTACAAGATGTTCATCTGGCTCAGGCCATGAATTATTGTCAGGCATATAATTTACCCATCGGATTGCTGATAAATTTTGGGGCAAAAAGTTTGGAATTTAAAAGAGTGTATAATGTGAATCATCCTGAAAACAAAAAGTCAGAATTAGGATTACAAAGATTAAAGGATGATAGGATTAAAAGATAATAACATTAAATCTGAACCTGACATCCTGCAATCACCTAATCCTAAAATCCTTTAATCCTATAAATCCTAATTCAGACGGATGAAAGAAGAGAAAACAAAAATGCAAAATGTGAATCAGAGTGTGGACATGACAGGCAAAATATCAGAATTAGGATTAAACGGATTTAAAGATGATAGGATTAATTCTGAATCTGAATTGTTGAAATCATCCAGTCATCCAATCGTGAAATGTTGCAATCACCTAATCCTAAAATCCTTTAATCCTAAAAATCCTAATTCAGACAGATGAACAAAGAAAAAAAAATAATCCCCGAATTGCGCTTTCCAGAGTTTGTGAAGGATGATGGGTGGGTGGCGGAAAGTATCAGCCAGGTATATGATTTTAAAACAACAAATTCCTTTTCCCGAGAATATTTGACTTTTAAAAAAGGCAAAGTGAAAAATATTCACTATGGAGATATCCATAAGAAATTTAGTACCCTTTTTGATGTTACAAAGGAGAATGTGCCTTTTTTAAAAGAAGAAATTTTACTTGAAAAAATTAAAAAAGATAGCTACTGCGTTGAAGGTGATATAATAC
>WJME01000264.1 GCA_014728115.1 Candidatus Zhuqueibacterota bacterium
GCTTAAGCTCATTGCGCTGCCTGCTGTGGTAATTTTTACAACATCACTTTTGTACAACAGGATGCATTTTTTTTCACCTGAAGAGATCAGCCGTTATTTTGGAAATACCAATATTATTTCAAAATATATGAAATTATTATTATGCCGACGGAAAGAGACAATCACTCAGCAATGAAAAAGTGTGACCAACAAACCCAGAAAAAATATGATCAGGCGGATTAGAAATCCTCACATTTTTTGTATATGGCGAACCATAAACGCCCTTGCCAGACATCCTATCCAATCGCTAAGCGGCGTCTATCATCCCATTCGCGATATTGTCAATTGTGGCGCACAACGCTCCGGGTCCACGCTCCTTCATAACATCATACAGGAAATATTGTTCATTCATTACAGATCCAGCTATAACTTCTGCAGAAATGAACGTGATTACCTGTCATTACAACAAAATTCAATGAACTGCAATTTTATTAAAATGCATGCATATTCTCCCATAATCGCAAGGCGGATCAGCACCGGCAGAAGTATCGGCTTTTTTTCACATCGGGATTTACGGGATATCATGGCCTCCAAGATACAGAAAGGCAGCATTGAAAGTGTAGCGGAATTCATAGTGTCAGGGCGTCTTCGCCGGCTGGTGAATACAGCGTTATTATACGCAAAAACAAACAACATGCAAGTGTTCTCATATGACGAGATCGTGAATGATAAACAGAAGACAATCTCGGTGGCAGCCTCTATTTTAAAAATCACATTAACGGATAAGGAAATCGGTCAGATTTCAGATAAGACCTCATTAACCAATACAAAAGCAAAACTGCAAAAAGCAACGTTTGCAAAAAATGGTAATAACTATGTTGACAAACAATCCGGCCTGCACAGCAATCATATTAATGACCCTTCCACCGGTAAATGGAAATCTGTATTAAGCAAACAGGAAGAAAAAATAATCATCAGTGAAGCAAAAGATTATTTTATCTTCTTTGGGTATGATTTTTAATCGCTTTATTATGATTGTTTGCTATAAACACGATACCGTTCATTATGGTTAAATTACTCGGATTCAGCTTTGTTTTATATGCATGCTTTTGGTTGATTTCCCCGGTTTACCAGCTTATTCTTTCATTGGCATTAACAGCCAATGTCTTTGACCTGGCACCAAAAGTCATTTTTGGCTGGCGGATTTGGGATTTCGGCATTGTCCTGCTGTTTACCACAGGGCTGAAAAGCATCATTGTTAACAGGAGGATTTTTTTTAAAAGGCGATTTTTCTATGAGAGCATATTAATCCTTCTGTGTCTCCATGGACTTATCATTCTGCTTTGGTCTATCGCCGTATATCAATATCCCTTAATATTAACACTCAAGGCAGCCCGATGGCTGCTGCTAGGTCTGGTTTCATATTTTATTTACGTCAATGTTCTGAATAATTATGGGGTCGATAAGATATGTAAATATTTATACATTATTTTCTTTGCGCTGCTTTTTCTGGTGCTGATACAATACTTTTTTAAAATTGACCTGTTCCGGGGGTTAAGGCGCGAATACAGGGAATCTTTTCGGTATATTCCAATTTTTCTGTTACTTTCAAGTGTTTTTGCATGGTCAAATCTTTATAACATGATGACCGACAATAAGGTCAGCGTTCATGGCATCGTTTATGTTGTGTTCTATTTTACCGCAACTTTGCTCACCTTTACCCGTGGGAACTACATTGCTCATTTTCTGGTTGTTTTGTTTTTTCTTCTTATCACATTAAAAAACAGAAAAATAAAATTGATTAAAACATTTGCTTTCGGCAGCATAGGTTGTTTTTTTCTTGCGATCCTGCTTTTTACCGGAAAGCTGGACTATATTATTGATCGCTCATTTTCAGCCATTGAAATTATATCGGGTCATCAGGCGGCGCATGAAGATGACCAGGATACATATACCGGGAGGATCGCACTTTTCAATAACCGATTTAATGCTGTTATCCAAAAAAATCCTGCTTTTGGCTATGGATTTCTTCATCAAGAAGTCGCTTTAAAAAAAGGCTATAAAGAAATTCTGTCGTTTGATCCCGTTAAAGGCCGTCATCTGCATCTGGCGGATAATGGATGGGCGACAATCATACTGAATACTGGAATTCTGGGCGCAATAATATACCTGGCCCTGTTTGCCGGTGTATTTATGAGTTTTTTCAAACATAAAGCAGCAGCCGGTTTATCCCCTCTGCGCCTTGGTTTTTTTCTCGCCTTTACCCTTTACGAAATAATAAGTTTTATCAATACAGCATTTATTCACGATATTCAATTGCCCTTATGGTTGCTTGCCGGGTATACATATACGACCTCAAAAAAGTAGAACAGTTTCGAATATTCCATGTTTCCTGACTTTCTTGTAATTGGCGGACAACGTTGCGGTACCGGTTGGCTGGAGACATTTATGCGGCGACATCCCCAGATATGGCTTTCTCCGCGCAAAGAAGTGCACTATTTTGACCGCGATGATAAGCGAATGACACCATTGCCTCAGATCCTGAACCTATTTGATCGCAAGCAGCGGCGCAATATCGCAAAGATGCTCAGTGTTATTAAAAAAACTGCAACGAGCAGGGGGGATTACCATCCTGGCTGGTTTTTCAGGTACTACTTTTTGAGGCGTAACGATGACTGGTACAGGCGCTTGTTCCCGGAAATTGACGGCAGACTCACCGGGGACATGACACCGGCCTATTCCGTGCTGCGCAGAGAAAAGGTCGAGCATATTGCTTCCATGATGCCGGATGTTAAAATTCTCTTTACCCTGCGCAATCCCATCGACAGAAGCTGGTCCCATGCAAAAAAAGATTTTGTATATGGCAAAGCGGTAAAAAACCTGGATGCAATAGCGAAAACGGCCTTTATGGAGCATTTTATAAGCGAGTTAAACTACTTGCGGAGCAGTTACATCCGAACGTTACGCAACTGGGAAACTTGTTTTCCCAACCATCAAATTCATTTGAACTTTTTTGATGATATTTATAAGGACCCTGCCAATCACCTGAAAAAAATATTTGCCTTTCTTGAAATAGATGAAAACCCGGAATTGCCCGACGAAATGCTGAAAACGGTTGTCAATTCCTACAGCAACAGAAGAATTCCTGATGATCTTAGCTACTTTTTAGCCAGACTCCATTTACAGCAAATGAAGAAACTCAGTGACCGGTTTGGCGGTTACGCCCGACAATGGTATGAAGAAGCACAGTCGATTATTGACGCTGCCAAAATAACCGATACAGCAATGGAGAACATACTGGCGGCACAAGAGAAGCGCACCTGTTGGATTTAATTCTTTCTGTCTGCTCTATCATCCGATGAAAAAATTTCTCTTATTAACATCACAGCGGTCTGCATCAACCTATATAAGTCTCTGGCTGAACGGCCACCCCAAAATCGAGAGCCATGGTGAGGTGCTTTTACCCCATTACGGTGCGCCTGACGGATTTGTAAAATACTGTGATCGCCGTTTATACAGAAAAGCATACAAATGGCTCTTTCTGAACAGAATTGCACAGTCTTTGCCTGTTAACTTTATTCCATACACAATTATTGAATCCTATCTATCTTCTTTATTTTATGACCCGCGACATTCCGGTCCATGGAGTGATATCCAGTCATGGAATAAATATATGCCGAGAAAACCGAGTTCTGACTGGATAGGCTTTAAGCTCATGTACAGCCAGCTCGAATCCTACCCGCAACTCTTTAAATGGTTAAAAAAAAACAAAGATGTCCGCATTTTACATCTAATGAGAACCAACCATTTAAAGACCTTTATATCAATAAAACGGAAAGCAAAAACAAAACTTGCCCACACGGATAAAATAATCAAAACTGATCCTGTTCATATTAATATTCAACATTTATGGAAGTTCATACATAGACAGGAAGACCGGATGCAGTTTCATAGAGCGTTATTTTCCCGGCACTATCCTTATTATGAATTTACAACAGAGGCATTCTTTTCAAAGCGGAATACCATCCAGAATGATATCATCCGTTTCTTGAACATTCCCGCTTGTGATATCGCAACGCCGGGCCTGCAGCAGATCAGTTCTTCCCATATTAAAGATGAAATCTATAATTGCCAGGATGTTATCGACTCCCTGAAATCCACGGAATACGCTTATTTATTGAATGATTTTATCATCCAGCAGCATGGTGATGAATAACTGTCACAAGATGCCCTACAAGATGCCCATTCGCCTGCATTTTTTTTCCATTCTCACACTGCTCCTATGCTCCCTGATTTTGGCGAAACCTGCCATGGCAGTGAACTATATTGTAAACGGCAGTTTTGAAACCAGTACCATTGCCGACGTGCCCGATGGCTGGGGGCAATATCTGGGACCCAAGAAGATGCC
>WJME01000265.1 GCA_014728115.1 Candidatus Zhuqueibacterota bacterium
ATATTTTTTACAAGAATGGCCGGAATTTTCTTTCTGTTCAGGATGGGCAACTGAATGCTTATTGGGATCCGGTCTTTTATCGGCGTCGCCTTTTTGCCGAATCCGATACCTTGCAGAACCAGGAACGGGTTTTTCAGGACTCTAATGGATTTGTGCTCTGGGGGACCCTTGGCAGGTTCATCGGATTCTTGACCGACGTGCGCGATACGCAAGAATGGGGCACCCGGGCGTATCCGCAAAACCGTAATTTTACCCGGACCGGATTGGGATTTGTGCAGGGCAGCGGTGAGTTTATCTATCACGATGAAACGCGGGCCTATGGCACGGTTTCTACGGATCATTTCTCTTTGCTGTTCGGCAAAGATGACAACCGCTGGGGCCCCGGATACCATACGCATTTGACCCTTTCCGATCATGCCACCACCTATGATCAGTTCCGCTTGCAGTTTCATACCGACCATGTTACTTTTACCCAGGTATACGCCTGGCTCAAACACTATCGTCCCGATTTTTTCTATGGCAACTATGCCGAAAAGATGATGGCCGCACACCGTATCGAGGTTTCTCTGGGGTCCTGGCTAGACCTTGGTCTGCATGAAGCCGTGATCTTTGGTGGTCGCAGTTTCGAGCCCGGCTATGCCAATCCCTTTATGTTTTATCGCTCAGCAGAACATTATCTGGGGGACAGGGACAATGCCACCATGGGACTGGATTTTGAATTCAAGGCTTTGCCCCGTTCAAAATTTTATGGTGAATTGTTTGTCGATGATTTCAAGGCGAGCAAGGTGGGGACAAATTTTTATGGCAACAAATATGCCTGGATGCTGGGAGGTTATCACGCGGATTTTTTAGGAATCGATCATCTCGATTTGCGGGCAGAATATTCACGGGTTCGTCCCTATACCTATACTCATAAAGATACGTTATTAGCCTACCTCCACTATTCCACTCCTCTTGGGCATCACCTGGGACCCAATGCTCAGGAATGGATTTTGCAATTCGAGTACCATTTTACCAGACGTCTGTCTGCACAGTTGGGCTATCGGGTCAGTCATAAAGGCCGCAATCCGGATTCTCTTAATATTGGAGGTGATATCTATCAGCCTCATAATTCTGTTCATGATCCCTTGGCATCGGCTCTGTTATCCGGTTATCTTGACTCGCAGCGGCAAATTTTCTTTTCTTTTGATTATGAACTCTTGAGAAAACTTGTTCTAAGATCAGTTGTTCGCCAAACCCGTTTTCAAAACGAGCCTGTGCAAAAGAAAATGCATCGATTCGAGTTTTATTTCTCCCTGGGATTGAATTATTGATATGATGAATCGATTTAAACGACTCTCCAATGCGTTTATTTGGAATTACCTGAACAAGATTTCCGGATATTTACTGGATTTTATACTGTCTGTCGTCCTGGCAAGAGGATTGGGGACCTATGGTTATGGTGTCTATTCTGAATTTTTTAATCTGATTTTTCTTTTTTCTCTTGTCGCTTCTCTGGGTCTGGATACAACGATCAATGTCTTTATTCCCAAGTTGCGTTCTGATCCGGCCAGGTTATCTTCGTTTGTTCGTAAAACCCTGATGTTGGTCATGGGGTGGTCTTTACTGATAGCTGTGTTATTGGCCCTATCCAGAGAACCTCTGTCGATCTGGCTCCACTCTCCGGATATCAAGCCATTGCTTTTGGTGGGTGCTGTCTTTTTGGTCTTTTATAATTTTATCAATATCGCTCAATTTGTTTTTCTCAGTCTGTATCAGGCAAAGATCGTATTTTGGATTACCCTTTGCTTAAAAGGAGGATTCATTGCCAGTTCTCTTGGGGTCTTTTGGTGGGGAAAAGGCTTGCCCGAGATCGTTACGCTTTTCGCGGTTGCGAGTTTGCTCATCTCGATGACGATATTTATTCGACTCAAGCCTCTCTATTCACCTGTTCCTGATCCTGTTCGGTATTCAAAGTATGTAGAATTCGGGTTCAATGCATGGATGATAAAGTTTTTGAATTATTTTCTAGGCCGATATTTTGATATCTTTATCCTCGGTCTCTGGGGCATCGCGAAAACAGAAATCAGTTATTTTAATATCGCACTGTCTGTTACATTGGCGCTCTCGTATTTTTTTACCTCCGGGTTTTCCGGAATCTCTATGGCTTTTTTCTCCGAACATGCAGAGGACCCGTCACAACGATCGCGCCTGGTGCAGGGCTGGCTTGTCGTGACCAAATTTGCACTCTTTTTTTGTATTCCTGCATTTATTTTTGTAATATTCAATGCCAGGCAGATGATCGTGGGGATTTATTCTGATTCCTTTGCAAGCAGCGCTCCGTTGTTGCAGATTTTTGCTTCCTTTTTTCTTTTGACCATGGTCCTTGGAAGCGGAATCAATTCTACGGTCCTTTTTGCCATGCAAAAAGATCATCTTGTGCTCAAATGGCGGGCCCTGTGGGGCTTGGTCAATGTGGTTTTGGATATTCTTTTTGTGCAGCTATGGCAAACTACCGGGGTGGTCGTTGCCACCGGGATTTCGACTTTGGGGATTATCGCATGTGAATACGGCAGCCTGCGCGCGTTTATAACGTTCAAATATCCGGCTTTGTTTCTGGTTAAAATCTCGATAGCTACGGCATTCAGTACTCTTGTCAATTGGTTCATCTCAACGCCTGGCTGGATTGGATTGTTTTTCAAGGGTGTTCTTTTTATTCTTGCGTTTTTTGTCGTTCTTTGGTTCATCAAGCCATTTTCCAAACAAGATCGGGAGCTGGCGGGTCGGTTTTTACCCGCTCTGGAACGGTTTGTAAAACCTTTTGAAGTTGATTTTTAGTCTTTTGGAATGATACATGATCAATGACTCAAGATGTCCATTGTGCTCCGGGCCACAAGTGCATAAAATATATAAAAAGAATTCGATTGCAGTTGTCCGGTGCGACCGTTGTTCTTTTGTTTTCGCCATTGCGCCCTTTGATGCTGAATTGTACAGTGCCAGTTATTTCAATGGCCAGTCGATCCCTTTTCAGGATCAGGCGATTGGTTATTCCGGCGACTATTTTTCCATAAAAAAGCGAGAAAAGATTCAAAATGCCAAACAAGAGCTCGGAGCGATTCAAGCAAAAACCAGGGCATCGGGACGTTTACTG
>WJME01000266.1 GCA_014728115.1 Candidatus Zhuqueibacterota bacterium
CTGAGGGCTGAACAGCAAAACATAAAGCATCACCACCGCCTGTCTCGCGAGGGTTCAGATCGCGGGACGGCCTATAACATGAGCCGCCGCATCATCCGTCGAGATGATGCGTTGATTGTGGGCTGGCTCGATGCACCTTGGGACAAAGGCTTGCCCTCCCGTGTCATGATCGGTGTCTGTGATCCTGAAACCGGACGATTGCGGCACTCGTTTCAGATCGGAGAGGCTAAAGATAATCACTGCGGTCCGGCTCTGGTGATGGATAACAATGGACGCATACATGCGATTGTCGGCGGTCACCATACACCGTTTCTATATCGCTGGTCCGATCAACCGGAACATTCAGAGTCCTGGTCAGCACCAGACACGCTTGCAGGCAAGAGCACTTATCCCGCCCTGACGATAGATAAACAGGGCATTTTATATCTGGCTTACAGAGAACAGGATGCAATAGAGATCGAGGGCGAAAAACGCTGGCAGTTGTGGCTGCGCCGCAAGAAACCTGATCACACCTGGCAAGAGCCTGTAGCTCTGGCTACGAGTCCGGTTCCCGGGTACAACCATTTTATGCAGTCCCTGACCGTGGGTCCGGATGGGTCATTGCATCTGGTGTTTCAGTTTCACTATAGCGATACCGGCCGTTCAGCCGATGGCTGGGGCAGGGCCGTGAGCTATATGACCTCAAAAGATGGAGGCAATACCTGGTTACAAAATGGCCATCTTGTGGAGACACCCCTGACCATCGAGACCCTGCAGCCTGTTTGTCGGGTCGAAAAAGGAGAGCAGGGCAGGGGCCTTTCCAAAAGCAATCATGTGGTAGATGCTGACGGACAGCCCTGGTTTTTCTGTTCTCTGCCCGGCCATAAAAGCGGCATGCTGTTTCATCAGGAAATCGATGGCTGGCACAGGATCGATCTGACCAATGCGTTAAATGGACTCGAAATCGGACATGGCGGCTCGACCTCGTTGTCGCGCGATGGCCTTGGCCGTCTCTGGTTCAGTTTCTTTGCCGATCCCTCGGGTGGTGCCTGGGGGTGGGGACATCCCCGCATGGAGCTGTTTGTCGCTGTCTTTGACAAGAAAGGAAATCGCCTCGCTCTGGTCAATTTGACAGACCATGATCCGAATGCGGCCAACTGGTTGCCTGCGCTGGAGGCCTGGGACTGGATCCGTCCCTCGCTGAGGTTCGGGGATGGCTTGTGGCTCATGTACACCCGTGGCACCAATGCCGGCGGCATCGGCGGCGATAACCGCAATGCCCTGAAAACGGAAATCTTTTTGGCCAAGCCGGATGTGCCATAGCGATCCGTTCATCAAAAAAAATATTTACAGACTGTCGGATATCAAAAAGGTTCGATCCCAACATTTTTCTCTGCGATCGAACCTTTTGATATTTGAATGAAACTCGGTCCTTTAACGAAGCAATAACATCTTGCGGCTTGCCTGATAGCGTTCGGTGCGGATGTGATAGAAATAAATCCCTGCTGTTACCGTCCGGTTTTGATCCTCCCTGGCATTCCAATGGAGAACATACTGTCCGGGTGCCTGCATCTCCCTGACCAGGGTGCGGATTTTTTGACCCACGATGTTATAGATTTCCAGGGTCACGTGGGTCTGTTCCGGGATCGAATAGTGAATGGTGGTACTGGGATTGAACGGATTGGGATAATTTTGCTGCAGCTCATAGGCTTCCGGGCTGGCAGTCATGTGCGGTTCGACAGCCGTATCTTCTACAATTAATACGTTTGCTTGTTCGGTCAAGCCGGTGTTGGCATCGGTCACCGTCACCGTAAAGGTGCCGGAACTCTTGCCTGCGATGAACAGGCCGTTCTCATCGATGCTGCCGCCTGTGCAACTCCATTCAGGGGCAATTTCCACGGAACGACTGAATTGGTTATAACCCTCGGCAGAAAATTTTACCGTATCACCGGGCATGACCACCACCGAATCCGGCAGAAGAGAGATTGTGGATAATTCCATGCTGCCGGCAGCGACCACGAATCGTGCCGTGTCCTTGCTACCGTCTTTGTTGGACACCGCGCTGATCTCTACTTGGGCCAGGGTGCCGGGAGGGGTTCCGAATGGGATCATGAACAGGACCTGACTGCGTCCGCCCCAGTCGTTCTCAAGGGTGACGGTTTTTTCCGTGCTCAAATAGAACCACGGCCGGTCAGCGCTGGCTTTAAAGAAGATCTCGTCATTGGGGGTGACCCAGTTTTGAAAATAGAGGGCTACCGGAAAAAGATATCCGATGGTCGCCAGGCAGGTGTCATTTTCTGCGAAAGCGACCAGTGATGTTTGTGTCTGGCGCCAGTTTGCATAATCCACGCCTGCACTCACCTCATCGCCCGAACCGGGACCGGCGCTGGAAGGCCCGCTGGCAGACCCCCACCAATTGTCGCGGGCGTCGATGGTCTGAACCGTGCCGCGGTGATGCAGTCCGAATCCGGTGTTATCCATGATATTGTTTTTGTGAAAAACAGGAGATCCCTTGCCCTCCACCACAATGCCCGCACCGGCATCGCCATAGATCGAGTTACCGATGACCGTAGCATTGGCATCGGTCAAGTGAATGCCGGTCTCTGGCCAATAATTTTCATAGATTCTATTGCCAGCAATCATGGATGGACTGGTCAGAGTGTTGCTTATTTTAATACCATCATCGTTTTTATAGATCTCGTTCATCATGATTTCGAGGGGTGTTTTCGAATGGATTCCTATTCTATTATGATGTATCTTGCAGTATCGAATATTACCTCTCACGTTATTATGACTGCTTATGCCGGTCTCCATGTAGGCAAGGATATTATACTCAATGTATACATTTGTATTGGCACATTTAATGCCGGTTGCACCGGTGATCTGCTGATGGTCTGAAAAAGGATCGCCATGTGCATTCGTTCCAATACGATTATCGATGATTTGTACAAGGCCTGTTTTTATACCATCGATATCGATTTGTTCCTCAAGATTGCCGGAAATCGTATTCCCCATGACGATCACCCCTGCTGAGGCAAATATTTCGATTCCCTTTTTACATTCTCCCACTGTTTGTGTGCCTGTGGTATCCGTGCCGATTTTGTTGTCAATAATTTCGTTGAGTCGGTTACCTGTTTTTAGGATATTGATTCCACTATACTCATTTCCGGAAATGGTGTTACACTGAATCGTGTTTGCCTGGCAATTCCCTACGAGTTCTATGCCGACTAAATTCGGTAGGGGTATTTGTCCGGTTTGATCCAGACCAATCATGTTCTTTTCGATGGTTGTTTCAGATATCTGGGAAGCATAATTGGATTCCTGTCCTAACATGATTCCGACCTGTGTGTTGCCGGAAACTACATTGTTATGGATATGGGTAAGGGTCGCACCGCCAATCAGTTTGATTCCATATCCATTTGATTCTGGTTTTTCTCCTTTTTTGTTCCGTCCGATTATATTTCCCTTGATTTCTGTTTCATTTGCAGAACGTGTCACATAGATCCCAGAGTAAGCATTGTTTTTTATGTGATTATTCTCGATAATGGTTTTGTACGATTCATCAATATAGAGTCCCGCGAATCCATGATTGCCAATGATATTGTTGCGGATTTTGTTTTCCGATCCCTTGTGGACCATCACGCCTCTATGCTGTAATTTGGAGCCGGGTGATCCGTTATGATCATAACCGATGCTGCAATTTTCTACCACATTGCCGGTTGATGATTCTCCAACAATGATAATCCCGATGATACGATTGCCATAAACAGCTGTTTGTCGAATCGTATTATCGTTACTGTTTTGAATAACAACACCCGCGATGCCTTTTTGTGGCACGGACATGTTATCTTTGAATGTACAATGCTCTATATAGTTGAATTCGCCTCCATTGATGACCAATCCATTCCCTTTCCAAAAAGAAAAGATGAAATTTTTCAGCAGACAATAGCCAGAGCGGATCTCCAGACCGTCTGTGGATCCGGCATTGCTGCCGTCCAGTAACACACGGTCGCTCTCCAGGACGTCGAAGCGGATGGGATATTCGATAGCAGGGAGAGGGGCAGAGGGCTTGATCGTGATATCGTTCTGTTCCGACACCCGGATATAGACTGTCGTGACCTCGTCATCTTGTTGGGCATTGACATTTTCGATGGCCGCCCGTAATGTGCACTGGTTACCCGGTTCATCCGGATCCGTATCACAGATGCCATCGTTGATATCATAATCCGGGGCATCACCGGTGACATTGACAATAATACCCGAGGCAAGCAGAGGTACATCGAGCACCGGCGTCTCGGCATCGCTGACAATGACCAGACTACCGGTTCCGGCAGAAGCCGGACTGGTGTTATGTTTTGCCAGGCCATCATAAGCATAGGCGACCTGAAATTCCACAAATTCTCGGGATGACAAGGTGAGGGGAAGATCCGGAGGATTTTCGATGGCAAAAAAGGTGGTGGGTTCCACCTGGAGATTCTGAATCTCGATATCCTCATCGCTGGGATTCGATACGCGAACGGTTTCTCTCGAGATCTGTCCGGGAAGCGTAAGAGGAAAAACAATGGGATTGGGGGTGACCTCGAGATCTTTTTTTGGATTCTGTTTCAGCTTTCTGACAAAGGCATCCAGCTGGCCTCCGGGAAGGGGCTGAAACGCATTTGTTGTGGTCATCAGGGTTTCATCGGTCGAAGAAACCACATACATGTTATAGTCTTTATCCACGGCGATGTCATTGCCCCGGTATTCCTTGCCTGCGGTAAACAGTGTGTCTTTGCCATCTGCGGTTAGAGCAGCAAGCCCGATGATGTAGGAATAGGAAGCGATATAGACGCGTCCGGAATCATCCACCGCGAGGCGGCCACGGGTGGGAGCCGGTACGGAATAATCGAATCCGCTGCCATTCGGTAATAGTTTGCTGACCACGGCAATGATCGGTGAAGGGTTGTAATTGCCGGGCGTCAGCGGATAGCCGTCGCGGCCGCCTGATACGCTGATAAAAGCAGAACCGTTTTCATCTACCGCAATGCCATTGGCGATATCGGCACCCGCTCCTCCGATATAGGTGGAATAGATCGCAGACCGGCCGTCAGCGGAAAGCTTGGTCACAAACACATCCTCTTTCTCATTCGGACCGGTGCGGATGGGATTGGCTGTGGTGGGATAGTCATCCGAGTTTGTGGTACCGATGACATAGGCGCAGCCTTGATGATCTACCGCGATCCCTACGCCATAGTCATTGCTATAGCCACCCAGGTATGTGGAATAGACCAGAGAGGCGTCACCCGATCGATAGGGATTGAATTTGGCGGCAAAGGCATTAAAATAGTATCCGGGTTTATCTGAGATAAAGGCATTTTTTGTGGGAAAGGATGCCGAATGGTTGGTGCCGGTGATATAGGCATTGCCTTGTGCATCGACCGCGATATCCGTGGCCACATCGTCATAGGCTCTTCCGCTGAGATAGGACGAATAGAGGATGGCATTCCCTGTATTGTTGAGCACGGTAATAAACGCGCTCAAAAAATTGGGGTTGCCGGGTTTATCCTGAAAAGCATTGACCACGGGAAATCCTTCATATTCAGGTGTGTCTTTATCATCACTGGATGCGGTTTCTCCGGTGATATAGACCTTTCCCTGGTCATCCACGGCAATAGCCACGGCCCTGTCATCCCATCGGCCCCCGATATAGGTGGAATAGACGAGTCCGGTGCCTTCCCGGTTAAGCTTTGTGACAAACACGTCGACCGAGTTGCCAAACATACTGGGTGCGAGTTCTCCCTGCATTGCGTTTTGCACCGGAAAATCCACAGATTGCGTATATCCGGTCACATAGGCAAATCCCAGATCATCTACGGCAATGCCCTTTCCGGCATCATACCGGCTGCCACCCAGATAGGTGGCATAGACCACCTGCGGATCGATGATCAAAGGGTCGGTTGGATCATAGGCACCCAGTTCAAAACGCACCTGGTTGTCGAGCACGGCAAATTGTGCATCAACTTTTTTTCTGCCACTTTCTGTATCCTGCCATGCCACTGGTGCTTTATAGACCAGGTCGTGACCGTTTGCAGCCAAAAGCAGATTGCCTTGTTCGTCTTTTTGGCACTGATCGGCATCAGGAAACCCGAGTCCGATTTCCCGGGGGTCAGCTCCGGGATGGACCACAAAATCGAATTCGATGTGGTGATCATTGAAATAGTAGACCAGATCGATGCAGGGATATACCTCTTTATATGCCACTTTAGCATAATGGGGAACATCAGATATCCATTGCTCCGGATCATTACCGATAAAATAGTTGGATCTGGAGGGTTGGGGGGAGAGTCCTCGGGCCTGACAAGCGGCATCGGCATCGAGCAGGTGCATGGAAAACGGGGTTGAAGGCAGATTTCCATCCTCGCCCAAAAGATGCATGACCGATCCCGTAGAAGAGAGATAGAAAATATGATTGGGACCCCGGGTGTAAAAATGCACGCTCTGATCCGTTTGCCCCATATTTTGCTCGAAAAAAAGCTGATGGGATGCGAACTGTGGCGGGTTTTCCATATGCCGGTCGGGTGTAGTAGAATTTTGAATGCGAGCGCCGGGCACAAAAAGGAGCGTGAGCAGCAAAGCCAATGACAAAAAGACACAAGCGCGCGTTTTCATAGATACTCCTCTTTTTTGAAAAAGCCTGACTTGGAAATGATGCGAGGTGGTCCGTATTCGGTGTGTAAATCAGAAGAAAAGTGGCCTTTATGAATATATAAGCATCTCTTGTTAGAATCAAGAACAAATCGTAAAATTTTTTTTCGGGTATGCAACAGGACGATCCGGCCTGCGGGGGTCCAATGCCTCCCGGAGGTTTAGGGTAAGCCTCCGGGAGGCTATATCGCGTCGAGCCCGATCTCTGGAAGGATGTTGCTCGCCGGTCCCAAACCTCCGGGAGGTATGCGGGTCCCGGGAGGCTCGGTGCCGAGTCTGCAAGATACTCTCTAAAACTTAAAATACTCGGTTATCTGATCCCGATATTTCAGTTCATCTGCGCGATCATGAACAAATTTTGCATAATCATTGGGATCTGTAAAATAGTCCCTTCTAAATTCCACTTTCTTTAGCTGACTTGGCCGTTTTCCAACCCAATCGAGATAGTCAGACCAATTAAAAGTATCCAAAGTCTCTACCAATCCAGCACGTAATGGATTCAAGTGAATATATCGGCATACATGGAGTACATGCTCTGGCTTTTTAATAAGTTTGTGCTTGAAACGTCCTTCAAAAAGAGGTCCTGTTCTATTGTGTTTATGATTTACTGCCTGGACATAGCCATTAAATACATGTCCAATAAAGTGAGAGATTGTGGGTATTATTTGTGTGGGTACCAGGACAAAATGATAATGATTTGGCATCAAACAACAGGCAAGGATTTTGATTTGATCATGTGATTCATATTTTCTGATCTTTTTTAAAAGATAGCTATAGTTCTCATCACAAAAAAATATCGGTTGTTTATTCGTACCTCGGTTAAAGACATGGTAAGCAAGATTTGGTTCGAATTTCTCTTTTCGTTTAGGCATGGTCAGCACCTATTTTCACTGAATATTAACCTGAAGGTCCATTACTAGACGTTATTTAGGTGATTAATTGATTTTATATAAATATATTAGTAAATATATTCTATTTATGCAAATAAAATTCAGTTTTTAGTCAGTTTTTGGTATATATAATTTTTGTTCAAGGAAGTAAACATTCCCAACCCATGCAGGCCAATGCCTCCCGGAGGCTTTATCTCGTCAAGCCCGGTCTCTGGAAGGATGTTGCTTGCGGGTCCACACCTCCCGGGAGCCGATGCCTCCCGGAGGTTTAGCCAAAATTAGAGAAACACCAAAAACCAGCCTCCGGGAGGCTTTATCTCGTCGAGCCCGATCTTTGGAAGGATATTGCTCGCCGGTGCAAACCTCCCGGGAGCCGATGCCTCCCGGAGGTTTAGCCAAAAAGTAGCGCAGAGGACCATAAAACTTTAGAGGAACACCAAAAACCAGCCTCCGGGAGGCTATATCGCGTCGAGCCCGGTCTTTGTAAGGATATTGCTCGCCGGTGCAAACCTCCCGGAGGCTAAAGTCATACCCTAAATCTCCGGGAGGTATGCGGGGCGGAGGTATTCGCTATTGATTAAATAGTTTCAATCTCTTATATTGGGCGTAAAATTCAAGTACAATGCCCTTTGAACGCCATGTATCAAACATTCAATCCGGTCACTCTTGTCTTTTTGCTCGGTGCCACGCAAGGACTTTTTCTTGCCCTGTTACTCTTTAACAAAACAGGCAATAAAACAGCCAACCGGTTTTTGGCTTTATTGATGATTGCCTACTCGGGATTCATCGTCGAAGCGGCAATATCCCGGACCCGCATCCTGATAGAGTTTCCCCATCTGCTCGGATTGGCTGCAGGAGTGGTTTACCTGATCGGTCCCTTGCATTACCTCTATGCACGATCCCTGATGTCAGACCACTATTTCTTTTCCAAAAAGCAGCTCTTGCATTTTTTGCCGTTTTTCATCTTTTACCTCACATTTTTGTTTCCTTTTTATCTGCAGGATGCCGGATTTAAACTCGCCTATTATGACACCCTTGCCAATGAAGGCAAAACGCCCTTGTTGATCCTCTTTAATTGGCTGTTACTCGGCCAGGGCATCTCCTATATGATCCTTACCTTGATTTTACTCAGAAAACATTCGGCAGACATTAAAGAGTCATTTTCATCCATTGAAAAAATCAATCTCAATTGGCTGCGAAATATCACCCTCATGTCCCTGGTGGTTTGGTTTTTGGGATTGACGATAGATGTTTTGCAAATATTTAAACTGGCACCCACGTTTGACCTCTCGGTGCCCATATTTATCGCGCTGCTTATCTATGCCATGGGCTATCTCGGGTTGCGTCAACCTGAAATTTTCAGTGGTGTGGCAGACACCAAAGAATCAAAAAAATATGAACGATCTGGCCTGACCGAGGAAAAGGCTCAATTGCTTTATGAAAAACTAGTCCATCTTATGGAGACAAAGAAACCGTATACCGACAGCAATCTTAAACTCGGACAACTGGCCAAAATGCTGGCGGCCTCGCCTAACCATCTTTCTCAGGTCATCAATGAACAGGTGCAGCAAAACTTTTTTGATTTTGTCAATAGCTATAGAATTAAAGAAGCAAAACGCCTGATCAAGGATTCCTCTTATCAGCAATTAAAGCTGTTGTCTATTGCCTATGATGTCGGTTTTAATTCCAAATCCGCATTCAACGCCTCTTTTAAAAAACACACCCAAATGACCCCTTCACAATTCAGAGATCAGGCAGTGTCCTGAAACGGAACACGATAAAGTGCCCCCTGGCTTTTCGTGTTTACGAACCATTTTTGTCCCCCCTCTTTTGATTTCACTCATTACAAACCAGATATTGCTTGAAAAATCTCACGCAATGGCACAAAAAATAATTGTTTAGAGTGATCATACCGTTTATTCCCCTTTGAACAAATCCCAAGATGATACTTTCCTAAAAGAACCTAAAAGTCTAGTAAAATAATAACTTTACGTCTTTTCGTCCGGGCGTGGGGTTTTAATTTTTATCAATAGCCGCCCCTATTTTGCGTCCTGTCCTGTAGGATAGGACATCTATATTATTTTAACATGTCCTGGCTTGTAGGTCAGGTCGAATCTCTGTGCCAAAAATTCTATATTTGCCCAGCGAGTCAATAAAAAACCTTGAACAACTCGAGTATTCGGCATGAACACAAGCACTCAATTAGGGATCCATCTCGTTTTTATGGGCGGTGCACAGGGACTGTTTTTCGCCCTGGTGCTGTCCGGATTACAAGGCAGACGTTCCGCTTCCAACCGGATCCTTGTTTCCTTGCTGATAATGGTTTCTGTAGGGATGTTTTCTATTGCGGGATTGGCACTCAATCCGGGACATTTTATGAGCAGGATTTTACGACTGGCTATCTTGCTCGGTACAGGCTCTGTTCCGTTACTCTACCTCTATGTCAAAACCCTCATGACAGCGGAATTTAACCTTTCTCTTTCGAGTCTGTGGCACTTTACCCCTATCCTGTTTGTGGCTTTCTTTCTGCTACTTTTTGGCAGACCAGAGTACGATCTGTCGAATATGTTTCCCCTGTTCTCCTCGGATCATGTCGCAACGATCAGATTGATCTGGATCGTGTATGCCCTGCCTTATCTCTATGGTATGTATCGATTGTTAAAAACACATGCCACGCATATGGTGACCACGTTTCAGCTGACCGGTGTGCTTGATCAGGGAATGCTTTACAAGATGAGTGTCTATGTATGGGTAAAAACGTTGCTCATCGCAAGCTCGATCTACTGGATAACCAGTATCATCCTGTTCCTCGTTCCCGGTTTTCCGGAAACCGGCATTGGGATCACTTTGCTGGTGACCATGTTGATCTATGGTGTAGGATTTATCGGTGTACTGAAACCTGAGCTGTTCTGCTTTCCTGGCAAACCGGATGAGCAGAGAAACGAATATTCTTGACAATAGAGTCATAACAATCCATAAAACCAACATATTTATCAAATCTGGGAGGAAACCATGATATCAACCTATCACTACAAACCCCACTTTTATTTCACTTTGGTCTTTGTGTCAACTTTTTTGTTGTGGTTCGCAGGAGCCTATCTCAGTTTCACCCCGGCGGGCAGGGATGTGTATATGGTACCCTTATTGGGGGGGCTGATCGCACCCTTTGTCATTGCCGTTTCCCTGATTTTCACCTCTGGCAATTCGGCATTAAAAAAGGACGCTCTCAATCGCATCTTTAATCCGGCGCTGATCCGCGTAAAAATGCTGCCCATCCTCGTTCTGTTGATGCCTTTGGCAGTGCTGCTTTCTATCTCCATTTCACTTTTCCTGGGCGGATCGGCCAGTCAGTTCAAACTGGCAGAAGGGTTCTCATTTTCCACCGGATTTGTTCCTGTGTTGCTGCTGCTCTTGCTCGCCGCCACTTTTGAAGAACTAGGGTGGCGTGGCTATGCCTTTGACAGTCTGCAAAGTCGTTACACGGTTTTCAAAGCCACGATCATTTTTAGTATCCTTTGGTCACTCTGGCATTTACCCCTGATGCTGGTCAAAGACTCTTATCAGTACGAAATCTTGCGGCAGAATGTCTGGTATGCGGTCAATTTCTATCTCGGCATCATCCCCCTGGGCGTCATTGTCAGCTGGATCTGTCTGAAAAATTCAAAGAGCATACTGGCAGCGATTCTTTTTCATTTTATTATCAACATTGCAAACGAAATGTTCGACATTACCCAAATGACTAAAAGTATCGAGACCGGGGTACTCGCGATCATTTCTGTTGTGATCATTGTCATGGATAAGAAACTCTTTTTTTCAGTCGCACATTTATCCGAAAGGACCGTGTCATGAATCACGAACGTATCACGAGTCGAATCAAACCTCTTTACATCATTTTGATCACCCTCATCGGAGTGATCATCAACAGTGTCTATGGAGCCGGACTATTGTACGAGTTTTTCGATCCGCAGTCCAATGACGCCTTCCGCGAGGTGATCATTTCCGCGATTGCTCTGGAATTCGGTTGGGCAGCCTTGCTGCTCTGGGCACTCTTGAGTCCGATTGAGCGCCGTCATGTATTGCTGTTTACCGCCATTCCCATGGTGACCGGTAATGTGTTATGCAGCATGCTGCAAGCCTTAAAAACCGATTCCAGCGGAGCAATCGTGACTGTCAATTCTTTGGCAGGACTTGCTTTCGCAGGGCTCTTTATCCTGGCCTATTTTAGTGCAAAAAGCGCTGACTTGACCAGCCTTTCCGGCATGGATAAAAAAAGAGATAACAATCCGCTAGAGATCAGATCTCTATAGAGTAAGTGTCTTACTAACAGAACCCGTAACTCGATGTGAACGAAGATCAATTCATGTTCACACCGGCACAGAAGGGTGAGTGCACTGCACCTCTTAAAGGAACAAAAAAAGGAGATTCAACCATGTATAAAAAAATCTATGCTTTCGCCATTGCTGTTCTCACAATGATTTCATTTGTCCATGCAGCAACATTGACCCAGGTCATCAAAGGCCGTGTCATCGATCAGGATTCCAAGGTGGGGCTCGCCGGTGCCAATGTCGTGCTAAAGGGTACGGACAGAGGAGCTGCCACAGATGTAGACGGCTATTTTCGTATTCCTCAGGTGCCGGTAGGACGCCAGTCTCTCAAGGTGATGTATATGGGATACCAATCCCGCGTGATTTCGGAAATTCTTGTGGGATCTGCAAAACAAGTAAAACTCACCATTGAACTGCAGCAAAAAGTGCTGGAGGGAAAAGAGATCGTGGTCACTCCAACCATCGAAAAAAGCCGTTCTCTGAACAGCATGGCTGCGGTCAGTGCCCGGTCGTTCAGCGTCGAAGAGACGCAGCGCTATGCCGGCGGATTCGATGATCCGGCCCGGCTGGCCTCGAGTTTTGCAGGTATCACTTTTGGCAATGCACAGGACAATGCCATCATCATCCGCGGCAATGCGCCCAAAGGCTTGCTCTGGCGACTGGAGGGCATCGAAATTCCCAATCCCAACCATTTTCCGGACGGCAATGTGTTGGGTGGAGGATTGTTTACCATTTTCAGTAATCAGATGCTGGCCAACTCCGATTTTATGACCGGCGCCTTTCCTGCGGAATATGGCAATGCCTTGTCCGGTGTCTTTGATATGAAATTGCGCAATGGCAACAGCGATGTACGGGAATGGACCTTTCAGAGCGGATTGCTCGGCATCGATTTCAGCGGAGAAGGGCCCCTGGGAGGCAGCAACAATGCGTCATACCTGTTCAATTATCGCTATTCCACGATCGGACTCTTGACCGATCTGAACGCCATCGATACGGATCAACAGCTCAATTATCAGGATCTTTCATTCAAGGTCAATGTCCCCACTAAAAACGCCGGAACATTCTCGCTGTGGGGTATCGGAAGTATGGATCGCCCGGTCGAGGTCGAGGAACCGGACTCGAGCAAATGGGAACACGACTGGGATCGCCTGAAATATACGGCCAAATTCCGTGTCGGCGCCATAGGACTGAATCACAAATTTGTCCTCGATCGTTCGACCTTTCTCAACTCGACCCTGGCCATGACCGCCGAGGACGTGATCTATGATCTGTATCGTCTGGATGAGGATCTGGATCTCTATCCGAATGAATACATCGACAGTTACAATGGCCGGGTCACCTTGACCTCTACAGTCAATCATAAATTCGGTCCGCGTTTTACCGGTACCACCGGATTTGCGTGGAACAATATGTTTTATGATATGAATTTAAAATCCACGGTCGATGATGATCCCGAAACCTATCAGACTTTTGTGAATGAAAACGGTAACAGCCAGCACGTGCAGGCTTTTGCACAGGGGCAATGGGCAATAGCACCAGAACTGAAATTGAATGCCGGATTACATTATGAGGTCTTTATGCTCAATGATCATAAAGCCTTAGAGCCTCGGGTGGGATTGAACTGGGCATGGAAACCTAACCACATGTTCAGTTTTGGCTATGGCCGGCACAGTCAACTCGAGAATATCCGCTATTATCTGGCCAAACAGAACACCGCACAAGGCGAAGAGATGCCGAACAAAAACCTGGGTTTCACCCGGGCCGACCACTTTGTTTTCGGCTATGACATGCAGCTTTCACAAAATACCCGCTTGAAAATCGAGCCCTATTATCAGCGCCTGTTCGATGTGCCGGTACGACCCAATGATTATTTTTCATTTATCAATCTAAAGGACGAACGCTATTTCAATGATACTCTTGTCAATGATGGCACGGGAACGAATATGGGTATCGATTTTACACTTGAAAAATTCCTGAGCAATGGATATTATTATCTGATCACCGCTTCATTGTTTGATTCAAAATACACCGGAGGCGACGGCATCGAACGCGACAGTCGCTATAATCGCAATGTCGTGGTCAATGCTCTGTACGGCAAGGAATTTATGTTGAAAGAGAACAATATTTTGGGTGTCAATCTAAAACTGACTTATATGGGCGGGGAACGTACGAGTCCGGTCTTGCGCGACGCTTCCCTGGCAGCCAAACGAGTGATTCACGACCACAGCCGGGCTTTTAGTGAATCCCTGACAGCCAGCAAATACCTTGATATCACGGTCACCTATCGCCTCAATCACCAACGCATCAGCCATACTTTTGCCTTGCAAATAAAAAATTTATTGTCCAGTCCGAATGATTATGGGTATATTTATAGTTTCAAAGATAAAGACATTGTACGTGACGAGATGGTCATCGTCTTTCCCTCGATCAGTTACAAGGTCGAGTTTTAACAGAGCCTGAACGCAGAGCTTGCTATATTGTAAATAGCTTTGAGTTTAAAATAAAAAAAGCTATACTCCCTGAAAAAAATAGCAAATGGTTTGAAAACCAAGGAGTATAGCCATGAGTAATATAAAAAGGGAAAAAGAAAATTACAACCGCAATTATATGATCGTAGCGATTGATATAGGTCAACAAAAGAACAGCGCTATTTTCCGAAGTCCCTATGGAAAGGACTCTCAAGTATTCGAATTCAGTAATACTAAATCTGGATTTGACCATTTCGGTAGCACTATTATTTGGTATAAAAATAAATACGACGCGAAGAAAATCGTTGTTTGCTTCGAGCCAACGGGTGTTTATGGGGAGCCATTGATACATTATCTGGATTCGAAAAAAGTACCGATGGTTCAGGTAAACCCTTCCAACAGTAAGAAAGCGAGAGAGTTGAGAGATAATTCTCCCAATAAGACAGATAAAAAAGATCCGAGAGTGATCGCCGACTTGGTTCAGTTGAATTGTTATTTGTCGGTGATAATTGCAAAGGGTGATGCGGCTGAACTTCGTCAGTTGATGAGTGCCAGAGAGAGAGCCATAGGTTTTCAGAATCGCTGTATAAATGAACTTCATGCTTTGATAACCAAGTTGTTTCCTGAATTTTTTCAGCTTAACAAATCTGTAAAAAGCAAGACAGCGCAGTATCTTTTGCAGAATTGTGTTGATCCGGAAAAAGTTATTGATGTGGATATAGAAAAATTGATTGATGAGGTAAAAAAGATAAGCCGCGGACGGTATAACTGGAGAAAAGTTTATAAATATCAAGAGCTTGCAAAGGATACGATTGGGGTCAGGGAAGGGAAAAAAGCCATACTTAAAGAGATTAAATTTCTTGTTGAAACACTTGAAAAAAAACAGAATATGTAGAGGAATTTGAAAGAGATATTTCTGAGGTATTGCAGAGAGTCCCTTTTGTCAAAAATATCATGTCGATCAAAGGTATAGGCGAGATAACGACAGCCGCTATTTTGGGAGAGACGGCAATATTTCAAAATATGCGTTTGAGCCAGGAAGTTGA
>WJME01000267.1 GCA_014728115.1 Candidatus Zhuqueibacterota bacterium
GCCACGAGTGTTCTCCAGTCATCGACCAGAGGAAAGATTTCATCGATAAACGACTTTTCGACGAGCAAATTCGGCAGATCCGGATTCTGGGCAAAGGCAGCCCGGATCTTGTCCAGAAAATCGGCACGGATGATACATCCGCCGCGCCAGATGCTGGCGATTTGATCGAGATGGAGGCCATATCGATAAGCCTGAGAGGCTCTGCTCAGCAGCACGAATCCCTGAGCATAAGAGCAGATTTTGCTGGCATACATGGCCGCCTTGATTTTCTTGACCCAGTCAGAGGGTTCACCTGACATTTTTTGAACCTCGGACCCATACGCTTTCTGAGCAAGGGGTCTTTCTTCATCGAGACCAGAGAGAGCTCGGGCATGCAGAGCAGCGATAATGGTGGGAATGGGTTCTCCCAGATCGAGAGCAGCCTGACCGGTCCATGTGCCGGTGCCTTTCATACCGGCCCGATCGAGAATCTGATCGAGTAAAATCTTTCCTTTGTTCTGATCATCGGGGAAATTGGCAATTTTGGATGTAATCTCGATCAGATAAGAACCCAGCTCGCTTTTATTCCATTCTGCAAATGTACCGGCGACCTCATCGGGTGACAATCCCAACCCATTCCGCAGCAGATCATATGATTCCGCAATGAGCTGCATGTCTCCGTATTCGATGCCATTATGCACCATCTTTACAAAATGACCGGCACTGCGATTGCCGATAAAGGTGACACATGGCTCACCGTCCCCGGCTTTGGCTGCAATGCGGGTTAAGAATGGTTCAAGATACCGGTAGACCCCTTCATCGCCACCGGGCATCATGCTGGGACCCCACAGCGCCCCTTGCTCCCCGCCGCTGACGCCCATACCGATATACTGAATTCCGGTGCCTTCCAGTTCATCGATACGGCGATCGGTATCGGTGAAATGGGAGTTTCCTCCATCGATAAGGATATCACCGGGTTCGAGAAATGGCGTGAGTTTGGCGATCACACTGTCGACCGCTTTGCCGGCAGTCACCATAATCAAAATTCTTCGGGGTCGTTCGAGGGCGGCGATAAATTCGTGCACTGTACGGGTGCCGGTCATATTTTTGCCTTCCCCTTCGCGCCGGATAAATTCTTCGGTCAAATCATAAGTATAGTTATACACAGCGACAGGGACACGGTTTCGCTCAAGGTTCAGGGCCATACTCGCCCCCATGACACCGAGCCCAAACACCCCAAATTGATATTGCATCGGTTACTCCTGGCTTTTTTTTGGGTAAATATACATAAAAAATGAGTGGATTCAAAAAGAGAAATCAATATGAGGGAGAAAAGTGAAAAAAAATGGTAATCAGAAAGGCAAATCATCCTTTGGGCGCCCCGAGCACCCTGCCAGGGCACCCCTCGGATTTGTCGGGGGTAAGAATCAGCACAATCCCAAAAGACCTCTTTGGCAGAGACTGTTACCCCTCATGTCTCTGGTCTCCTCGTCGCATCCCCCAATGTCAGCAAGAGTCTTTCGATCTCTTGCCGGTGTCGATCTCTTTCGCTGCGTACCAGAAATAGACTGTTTTTAGGCACATACCACCGGGTATGCGAATCCTCTGCCTTGTTTCATTTTGCCGATTCGCCGAACAGGGGTATGCATGACATGTTGAACTTTTATCTCTAAACTGGTAAGCAGTGAATTCTGATAAGCAAAGATCTCAGCGGTATCACAACCGTTTGGAGGCCACTGTGGAAAGAGGGCCAGGATCTCGATGGTTGTTCTGTTTGACAATCTGAGAAAAACCGATGCTTAGCATGATAGCGATCAACAAACCAACAAGGAACAGTAGAAATTTCTTAGAATTCATACGCTCCTCTGGTATGATGCACGACCCTGTTACTGATTGATATTCAAAATTTATTAAAAAGTCAAGACATTTTTTCGTTATTCTTAAAAAAATAATGTCTAACGTGAAAATCGAATCCCCAATGAATGCATTTTTCGATAGAGATTGGTGCGTTCGATGCCCAGTGCCTGAGCGGTGGCCGTAATATTATAATTATGCGAAATCAATTTGTTAAAGATAAATTCCTTTTCAAATTGATCTCTGGCTTCCTTTAGGGTCATCTCTCCCCTGTCCAGAGTCTGTATCTCTTGCAATTCGAGAACCGCTTGTAACTCGTGCAAAGAAATGACTTGTGCTTCGCCCAAAACGACCAGTTTTTCGGCAACATTTTTGAGTTCCCTGATATTCCCTTTCCACTCCCGGGAAAGCAATATCTCCATTGCCTGAGGAGTAAATCGCTTGTGCTTTTGATGATATTCATCACAAAAATATTTCAAATAGTAATCAAACAAATGAGGGATGTCATCTTTTCGTTCGCGCAATGGCAGCAATTCGATATGAATGACATTTAGCCGAAAGTAGAGATCAGACCGGAATCTATTTTTCCTGATTTCATATTCCAGGTTTTTGTTCGTCGCAGAAATGATCCGAATATTGACATGTTTCAGGGTAGAGCTGCCCACAGGCTCGTATTCACCCGATTGCAGAACGCGAAGGACTTTGGCCTGATTGAGCGGATCCATATCCCCGATTTCATCCAGCAAAATCGTGCCTCCATGAGCGTGAGCCAGTTTGCCTTTATAGTCAGCAAAAGCGCCTGTAAATGCCCCTTTTTTATGCCCAAAAAGTTCACTTTCGATCAAATGTGTAGGTATGGCAGAGCAGTTTACGCGCACAAAAGGACCCTTTCGACGATGGCTTAAACAATGAATGGCCTGAGCAACGAGCTCTTTGCCGGTTCCGGTCTCTCCATGAATGAGAACCGCCGCATCGGTAGGTGCGGTTTTTTCGATGGTTTCATAGAGTCTGATCATGGGATCAGAAATCCCGATTAACCCATATCGCGACTGAAACTCTTTGACCTTGAATTTTTGACCAAGTGCTTTACTATGTTCTTTAATCTCTTTTTCGATCGCTCTAAAAATTTGCTTGGCATCCAATGGCTTGACCAAAAAGTCTGCAGCACCTAATTGTGTCGCCTTGACAGCAGTAGGGATGTCACCATAAGCAGAAATAATGATGACAGGCAAGAGTGAATCGAGTTGTTTGATATGCAAGAGCAAGTCAGTACCATCGATATCAGGCAAACGCAAATCAAGAAAAACCAGATCAATATTTTCTGAATTCAGAATTTTTTTTGCCTGTTGGCCATTCGAGGCACCGATGACTTTATAGCCCTTATAGTTCAGCATGTCAATAAGAAGCTGCTGAATTTTAATTTCATCATCAATGACCAAAATCATGGCTTTTTCATTAGAATTCACCCTATTCTCCCCCCTTTTGCTTGGTTATGGGTATTTCGATTCTGACAATCGTGCCAATTCCTTTACGACTTTGTACCACAAGTTGTCCATTATGCTCTGCAATAATTTTTTTGCAGATCGCAAGACCGAGTCCAGTTCCTTCCGGGGTGGTGGTATAAAAGGGCTCAAAAATCTTGTCCAATTGTTCTGAAGACATGCCCACCCCGGTGTCGGAAAATTCAAAGATGATCAGATGCTGTTCCAATCGCTTGCTATCGATATGAAATCGTTGATATGTCTTTATATCTAAAGTTAAGGTCCCTCCTTTCGGCATCGCTAAAGTGGCGTTTGCGACGATATTATCCGTAACAATGAGAAATTGGTCGAGATCGATCTCGATATCCGGTAGCTCCTTTTCTGATGAACTTTTTAAGGATATATTCTCCGGAAGAAACCGGGTGATTCGTTCAATAATCACCGGAACAATTGCCTCTGTTTGATAGAGTTCTCGAGAGATATTTTGAGCATTCAATAACTTCATAAATCCGTCAGCTGTCAGGCGCAGCCGTTCGACCTCTTCCATTACCGAATACAGTTGAGACAAAAACCTGGACCGATCGATTTGCTGATCATCAATCAGTATCTCTAATTGTTGCATGGTCAGTTTTATAATAGAGAGTGGATTTTTGATATCATGTGCGAGCCGCTGTGCCCAGACAGCCCATTCAATAGCTTGCTGTGATTTCAGTTCCAGGCTGACATCGACAAGGTAAACCAGATAACCCTGTACAATAAAGGGCGGCTCGAGAAAAGAAAAGGCAGTCAACTTGAATTTGCGACCTTGCTCCTTTGTAATGATACATTGCAAATCACTTTTGGATTTTTTTTCTACAGAGAGCTGTATTATTGTATCCTGTATCGTTTGTTGTATTTGATTTTCTTCCAAATCGGCAAAATGTACTTTAGACCAATTGCTATCCAGCAGCCCCAATTGTTTTCTCGCTTGACGATTACACAATAATAAACGCCCGTCTCTTGCAAAATAAAAAATCGCAAAAGGCAATGTCTGAATCGCCTGCTGAATCTGAGCGAGCCAGGCCTTTTTATCAGATGCCTTGGACTGTCGATGTAATACCCCATACATCAGCAGAGCTCCCAAAATGAAACCGGACAATGCGGCGAGTATCCACATGTTGGGGGCATACGTGGCATTTTTCATGATATAAATATGACTCTTGTTCGCAGACCAGTCATTGATTCCAAGAGCAACTCTTTTGCTCTCTTTGATCTGGCAGGTATAAAGAGCTGAAACCGGTACATTATCCAATGTGCCGAGTAGAGAAAAAGAATGATCATAAACATAGACCTTGTCGAGTGTGAGAACCGCTATCTCATTATATCCATCGTCATTGAAATCAGCGGTGAGAATTTGACGAATTTTTTCCGGCATGATCGCCTGAAAGAGGATATCCAAAGAACCCGAGAGCACGAGCAATTGAAACGGTTCGAATTGGGATAACAGGATCTCTGCTGAACCATCGAGATCGAGATCATCAAAGACCATACTAAAAGGTTCAAACAGTCCCTTTTTCTCGACTTTTTTCTCAAAACGATTATCATGCCATACCGTCAACCGTCCCTGATCTTTATCGGATTCGCTTGATTTATCACGCCACTGGATAAATGTTACCAGGTTTTCCAGGCCGTTTCCGTCCACGTCTGCCCCCTGGGCCAGATAACTGGAAAACAGTCCACCTCCGATCTGTTGATAAATCATTTCGCCTTTGGCACTGAAAACGAGCAAATAAGAGTTATGATCGGACAAGCCATTGTATTTTGCGCCGTTATCATAGGCGATACTGCCTGCAACTAGCTCGGGTTGATTGTCTCCGTTGATATCCAATACCTTTGCGGATGAGATTGCCGCGCCGCTTTCAAAACGCCAAAGTTCTTTACGATTGTATAAATCATAGACAACCAATCCTCTTGGTAGCTGATCATATCCTGCTCTGAACTGCAATACGAGTTCGTCTCGTCCATCCCCTGTCAAATCTCCCTGGCATAGCAATTTCCCCGTCAGATGTATTCGGCCATCCCCGTCACGATCACTCCCTGTTGCAATCCATTCATCGATGATAACCTGTCCCTCTTTGTCAACGACATGTACTCGCAGATCAGGATCGTATAAAACGAATGTAAGGATATAAGGCTGATAAGAAAAATGGAATAAATAAGGTAAAGACATATAAGATCCACCCTGAAAATTACATTGCCAGATCGGTGCACCTGATTCACGATAAGCCCTGAGGTCAAAGTGTGGTTCTTTATAGGTAGGTGTGATAAATTCATCGACTCCATCCTGATTGAGATCGAGCGGATAAGAGGGAACAGCTGTGGTTTTGATCTTTTCCCATTTTATCGATTCAGAAGATAAGAACACATAGTCAATCGCGATAAATATCAGGGTGATAAAAACAAAAATGAACAGGATGAATAACAGACGACTTTGCATGTCTGGCTCTCGGTCTTTGCTTGCTGATCATGTCCATAGCGCTTTTGGTAGACTCTAGCATCCGGAAACAACTAAATATAAGCTATTATACAAAAATTTCAACGTTTTTTATTGCTTTTTCCTTATAGCGAGTTGACTCATAAAAAAGGTAACTTTACGATTTTGGAACATTTGTCGTTGCCTCATAATTATGTAACCGAACACTTATGTATTGGAGACATAATTAATGAGTCCGCTTGCGAAAAAAGAATATCTCAAAAAAATACA
>WJME01000268.1 GCA_014728115.1 Candidatus Zhuqueibacterota bacterium
ATAGAATGGGAGCATGATATCTAGAATAATCAGGTCACAAGGATGTTGTGCAAACATCTCGATTGCTTCCCTGCCATCTTTGGCCAGCTCTACCTGGTATCCCTCCTGCTCCAGGTTGAATTTCAATCCCACAGCTAAATTCTGTTCATCTTCGACCAGCAATATGGATTTATTCGAACTGGTTTGTTTCTTTCTGTCTGTCATTATTGGAACCCAATCGCAATTTTTGTGAGAGTTTTAGCAATTTGTTGACATATCTTGATTTTGATTTCGGGTATACCGGAAGAATGATGGTAAAGCAAGCACCGCGATTTTTTCCTGGAGAATCTACCATCACCTTGCCGCCATGATACTTTATTATCTCCCGGACCCAGTATAACCCCAGTCCGGTTCCTTTTACATTGGGACTCGAATGTTCGTAAACCCGGTGGAATTTCTGAAAGATTTTTTTTTGGTGTTTGCCCTGAATACCGATGCCATAGTCACGCACTTTGACGACCAATTGTAAGGGGGTGCATTGCACAAAAATCTCTATTCTGGCGGGAGGGGGTGAATATTTGATCGCATTATCGATCAGATTATTGATCACGATTTGCAAGGCGTTCTTGTCGGCAACAACCTGACAGTCTGCATCGATTGTACTTTTTATCCATTCATTCATACGATATTGTTCTCTCGCCTCATCGACCAGTTGACGGAATAGTGTTTGTGCATTGTATACACTAAAATTATGCGCGACTTTTTTTTGTTCCAGGCGGCTGATGTCAAGTATCGAGTTGATGAGATTGTACAGTCTGCGTGTATCCTGGAGCATAATTTTGATAAACTCTTTTTGCTTTGTTTCATGGACTGGCCGGCTATCCATTGTCTCGAGATACATTTGGATCGATGTGAGTGGCGATTTGAGCTCGTGGGTAACGTTTGCGATGAAATTGTCATACATTCGATTGACGTTCAGTTGCAGATTCAAATTACGAAAAATCAGAGACATGGCCGTGGAAATACCGACCAGCAATACAATGCCTCCTACAAACAGAGCGATGGGTCTGGAACTCGACATCATTCCCGGTGACATGATTTCACTCAGTCGATTGAAAATAAATTGGTTGGAGACAAACCAGTAGATCCAGAGTCCCAGTAGCGACAGCCAGGCCACTTGAGCGAGAACAAAAACCAGAATATGCCGAAACAGAGATTGTTGTTTTTTCATGTCGGTTTTACACTTGTTTTACAAACGCATTGAAATATTTTTTGTATATTACTCAAAAGTAGAGAATTAGTAAACACTTTTTTCAAGAGGACGAGGTCATGAACATCTTGCTTGTCAACCCGGAAACACCCGCTACCTTTTGGAGTTTTAAAGACGCGCTGTCTTTTATTTCCAAACGCGCTTCTGATATACCGCTTGGATTGTTGACTGTGGCTGGCATGTTGCCAGAAGAGTGGAATAAACGCTTTGTCGATATGAATGTTGCGAAATTAAAGGATAAAGATCTGTTGTGGGCGGATTATGTATTTTTGAGTGGCATGAACGTGCAGGCGCTATCCATGAAACAGGTCATCAAACGCTGCAATGAGCTGGATGTGAAAATCGTGGCCGGCGGTCCTCTGATGACCACCAATTATAAAGAATTTCTCGGTGTGGATCACTATATCCTTAATGAGGCTGAAATCACATTGCCGATGTTTCTGCAGGATTTGGAGAATGGCTGTGCAAAAGAGGTCTATTCGAGCGATCAGTTTCCCGATATTTCGCAGACGCCACCCCCGCAATGGCATCTGCTGGATATGAAAAAATATGCTGGCATGAACATACAATATTCCCGTGGCTGTCCGTTTAATTGCGATTTTTGCAGTATTACGATGTTGAATGGTCAAAAACCCCGATGTAAAAGTCCGGAACAATTTCTGGCAGAACTGGAATCTCTGTACGAAACCGGCTGGCGCGGGGGCGTGTTTATTGTGGATGATAATTTTATTGGCAACAAGCGCAAATTAAAGACAGAACTGCTGCCGGCGCTTATCGAATGGTCACAACAGCACGGCTATCCATTTCGCTTTACCACAGAGGCGTCTATCAATCTGGCAGATGATGACGATCTGTTGCAGCTCATGGTCAAAGCCGGATTCAATCATACCTTCATCGGGATAGAAACTCCCAATGAGACCAGTCTCGGAGAATGTGGTAAATCCCAGAATCAGCGACGGGATATGGTGGCAGCGGTAAAAAAATTACAGCGGCACGGCCTCGTGGTGTCCGGCGGATTTATCGTCGGTTTTGATAATGATCCGCCCAATATTTTTGAGCAACAGATTCGGTTTATCCAGCAGAGCGGCATTGTTACTGCCATGGTGGGCATGCTCAATGCGCCTACCGGGACCAGGTTGTTTGACCGGTTGAAAAATGAAAACCGGTTGCTCAACACCATGAGCGGCGATAATATGGATGGCTCTATGAATTTTGTGCCGAAAATGCCCTATCAACAGTTACTCAGAGGGTATCAGAATATCCTTTCTTCCATCTATTCACAAAAAGGATTTTATGAGCGGGTGAAAATATTTTTACAGGAATACCAGATTCCTGTAGCTTTGAATGGCAATATTACCTTTAATGATTTTCGGGCGCTACTGCGATCGATCTGGAGGCTGGGGATTCTCGAAAAAGGTCGGTTGTATTATTGGCGTCTGCTGGGACATAGCCTGATTCATTATCCGTCAAAGTTTTCCATGGCTGTGACCATGGCGATTTACGGCTTTCATTTTCGACGGGTGGTGGATAAAGTGTGACGATTCGATATCCATTTGCCGCCCGGGTATTCAGAATCCCGGGCGGTATCCCATTCAAAAAATTATCCTTGCCTTGACAAACAAAAGATCGTTCTAATCTGTTGTCTTTGTTTTTGCTTCTTATAAACCCATTCCTTTCTGTTTCCAGTTCTTTAGTTTTATCACCAGGACTCTTGTTTTTTTCGCTCGTCGAGCGTTTTTAATGCGATCATAGAGGTTATGTTTGCCGAGAGGGGGAGATTTTACCCGCCCAATGCAGCAAATTCCCCCCACTGCGCCAAATAACTTAAAATTATATATTTATGTTTTGCTGTTTTGTTTTCGCCTGCCCGAGAGCATAAAGAATATTCATGATACTTTAAAGGTGAGGTTGGCTTAAGGTGCTGTTTTAGTGTTAATTAGGTTTGTCTTGGTATCTTTGGTATTCAATTTGCTAATAGGAATATCAAAACAGGAAGTTGGGATTCCTGGATCGCCAGTGTTTAGAGGCTTGGGGGACGGTAGTAAAGCATCTTGGGCTATGCAACCAAAACAAGGGGGTGGTCGGCTTTTAATCTCTTTCCAGTTTTAAATCACTTTTTCACAAAACTCAAAGGAGTCATACTATGTTAGCACTGTATCAGCACATCAAAAATTGTTTCAGCCGTCAAGAGGGCCAAACCATGGTTGAATATGCATTGATACTTGTTTTAGTTTCAATTGTTGCTATGGGTATTTTGGGCGCTCTTGGTGTCAATGTACAGGGTGTTTTTCAAACGGTATCAGATACGTTGGGCGGTTGATAACAAGCCCTGATGTAACTGTCAACGTCTATCTGGTATTGTACTTGATGAGACATCTGCATCTTAACGGAGCCAGTAGAGGTGTTCCTTAGAATAATTCAAAAATTTAACTGGAAACACATTTATCACCAAAATGTGGCTCAAACACTGGTTGAATATGCTGTAATTTTTTTAACCATTGTCGTGGTGGTATTTGGAGTCCTTTCGATGGTGGGAATAAATTTGCTGGCTCTTTTTCAACAAGCTGTTGACGCATTTCCATAAAGTGATGAGCAATGATCATTTTTATCAGTCTAAATGTTTTTATCTGTTCTCTTGTAGTGATGATTTTTGATATCAAATTTAGAGTCATTCCAAATGCATTGGTGTTTTCTTTTACACTAATAGCTCTGGTTAGTCATCTGGTTGTCAATGGATGGCAAGGATTGGTTTTTTCCACGACAGGGTTGGTTATGGGATTTTTCTTGTTGTTTATTTTTTATTTGTTCAAGATGGTCGGAGCAGGTGATGTGAAATATCTCGCATGTCTGGGAGCCTGGTTAGGGACATCCATAGTTGTTGTCTTTATTCTAACCAGTTTTCTTGGAGGTCTTTTGGCTTTGTTTTATCTACTAAAATCTAAATATAAGAGTTGGAGAAATAAAACGACTATAAAACCAGAATCCTTACCCTATGGGGTGGCTATTTCGGCAGGGGCCGTTTTAACGATGTTTTTACAGTTTTTCAACGGGAATTCACCATGAAATTAATAAAAAAATCAAACGGTCAGTCTATGGTCGAATTTGCTCTTGTCTTGCCATTATTCGCTCTCATGTTATTCGGCATTATAGAGATGGGCAGGTTATGGATGACCATGAATGTTATAACCGGTGCTGCACGTGAAGGTGCCCGGGTAGCGGCTGTGACTGCGCCGGATGCAGGTCGAGTTCAGGCAGCTGCAAATAATGTCCTGGCCGGATCAAATTTGGGCGGAGCCACTGTCTCTGTTTCCGGTCCCAATGGAGCCTCTGAGGTGACAGTCACTGTTTCACTTACTTATACAACGCTTACCGGAACAATCGTTCCCGGATTGCCCAACACATTTAATTTGACACGATCGACAACCATGCATTGGGAAGGTTAGGCAAGGAGTCCAATTATGAACTGGTTACAACCCAAATTTATCATACCGATTTCAATAATCGTCGGTGTATTGGCCACATTTACAGCATATCGGTTTATCGAGAATAAAATAGAGACGGTAAACGAAGAAAAGAATGCCAGGGAAAAAGTGGTCGTCGCTGCAAAGGATTTGTCGATAGGCACCATGCTTTTGCCCAACTTGATGGTCGAAAAAGAGTGGCCTCGCGATATTGTACCTCAGAATGCGGTCTCAGATATTACCCTGTTGAGCAATCGAGTCATCAAAGCGGATATCATGGCGGGAGAGGCGATTCTAACCACCAAATCAAATTCTGCATAAAATTCATCCCCGGTCAGGCAGCCGTGGCCCTGCCAACATATGTCAACATTAAGAACTTTTTTCTCTGGGGTTGGATAAAAAAAGCGAGCAGCATTGGCTGCTCGCTTTATTTTTGAGAGAGAGTGAATGAAAGAGAGTACTATTCAGCTAAATTCTGAGATTCGGATTGACTCAGGATGTCAATGACATCCATCATTTGCTCTACGCGGTTTTCATCAAGTCCAAATTTTTCATTGTGTACATGCATATATAGATCCACATAAAACGGAATCGGATTGTCCTTGACCACAGGCTTTATTGTCCTTGCCATTGACTCGTCATTGATATAAACATAGGTCATTTTGGCATGCACACGAATAAGCTCGCTATCGTCCTTGTCGATCATTCTTTGCAATCTTTTATTATAATCAGAGAGATCCAGGTCCGGATGATCGGCTTTTAATCTGGAAATCAGGTACAAGGACCAGAATCTGACCCCATCGTTATCGTTTTTGAGATTGGTTTCAATGTTTTGTTTATAGGTCTTTATCTTTTCATGATCGGCTTTGTAACCGGCCTGGACGGAAATGGCCAGTGCGAGTATCATCAACATCGTCATTAATCTTTTCATTTTAATTCTCCTTATGTGTTCTGTTTCCTTATTGTCTGTCTCTGGTCTTTTTCGCTGTTTAATTTAAAAGCTATAACGCTCAAAACGCTCAACCTATTCCCCGTATTGGTATTATTTTGTGGAATTTTTAAAAAAATACTAGTAATTATACAATCAGAATAGTCTGAGGCGGTTATTTGGGGAGGGGGATCGAGAATTAAAAGCCTGTTTTCACAGGCTTTTAATTCTTTCAATAATTTCAGCGGTTTGACGGTCTTTGAGGATCTGTTTGGTTTTACCGTCCGGCATTTTTTCTTCTTTGATAAGAAAATATTTGCCGTCGATGAGGGGTTTCTCCTGTTTGACACTGGCACTGGATTTTCCTCTCCAGATCTCGAGATTTACAGGTTCCCATCTTTTGCTTTTTGCAGAGGCATAGCAGGCATCCAGAATGGCATTGACCACATAACCATCATAAAAGGTCTCCATGGGAGGGGTGTCGCTATCCATGGCTTTGAACATTTCTTGAAACATGTGCTGATAGCCGAGTGCAATCACCTCATCGCCTACAGGAAAAAGCCAACCGGATTCGGTTTCTGCCTTTTCAGCAACATAATCGCCCTGTCCGCCTGAGGAAAATATTTCAAATCCAGTGCGCAGAAAATGGTTGATCCAGATGGTGCCCTCTGTTCCCGAGACTTCATCGCGCAGATCCATACCGCCACGGAACGTCCAGCTCACTTCGAATTGACCTATTGAGCGATTCTCGAATCTGATCAATCCGATACCTGAATCCTCTGCTTCGATGGGATGTACCAATGTGTCGGCAGTGCACATGACCTCTACAGGTCTGATCTCTTTGCCGATAAAATTGCGGATAATCTCGATACAATGGCAGCCCATATCGACGATGGCCCCTCCGCCGGCGCGTTTCAGATCCCAAAACCAGTCGCTATGCGGGCCCGGATGTGTCTCTCTGGACCGCACCCACAACACATCACCAATTGCGCCTCTTTTGACCGCATCGAGGGATTTTAATGTTTTGGGTGTATAAACAAGATCTTCGAGATAACCCGCAAATATACCGGCTTTTTCCACTGCCTCTAACATGGTTCTGGCTTCCTGTGCTGTGCGGCCAAGGGGCTTGGTACACAGTACATGCTTGCCAGCCTCGGCACACAGCAAAACAGCTTTTTCATGCACATCATTGGGTAATCCGATGACGACCACATCGGTGTCCTTGTCCTTTATCGCCACCTCCATATTGTCTGTTGCTCGTGCAATATCCCATTTGCTGGCAAAGGAAGAAGCCTTTTCTTTGGATCGCGAGTATACCGTGTGAACCCGGTCCTTGCTACGGGTATTATGCAGGGTCATGGTATAAAAGGTGCCGATCAGACCGGTTCCTAAAAGAGTGATGCGATGTCCGTTTTGCATAGAGCCTCCCAATAGTTTTATTATGCTCGCTTTCAACGCTGGAGCATGGGTTGCCGATTCGGCTGTACTAAGAGCTCATCTGTAAAGATTAATTTAAGTCAGTTTGTGGCAATAGCAAGAAAAAAATTGATTTTTCTTTTGTTTCTTTAGAATCGATTGCCTAGCTTCTTTATCACGTGTTTGACCAGATTTAGAGAGAAAAATATGCATACCAAACGTTTTTATTTGCTCGCCATCCTGGTTCTTGGCTGTTCAGGGCCTGTATGGTCTGGTGACCAGCCACAATGGGGAGAACGATATACCCGCAATATGGTATCCGATGAAACTGGACTGCCAGCGTCCTTTAATCCGGTCACCGGTGAAAATGTCAAATGGCAGATCCCTCTGGGGTCTCAGACCTATTCCACTCCTGTGATCAGTCAGGGACTACTTTATATCGGTACGAACAATGATCATCCCAGAAACGATCAGCACAAGGGAGACCGGGGAGTACTTTTATGCCTGGATAGCGAGAGTGGCGAATTGGTGTGGCAACTGATTGTGCCCAAGCTTTCCGGGGATCGTTATCTGGATTGGCCCAAGGAAGGGATTGTCTCGCCGGCCACTGTGGATGGGGATCGCGTCTATATGGTGAGTAACCGGGGCGAAGTGATGTGTCTGGATATCCATGGTCTTTCTGATGGCAATGATGGACCCTACCAATCCGAAGCCGAACACATGGTTCCTGATGGAGAACAGGATATTATCGAATTGACAGATACCGATGCCGATATCCTCTGGCTCTATGACCTGCGGGCCCAGGCAGGAGTCTATCAGCACGATGCTGCCCATGCCTCGATTCTGCTGGTTCAGGACTTGCTCTATCTCAATACCAGCAATGGCGTGGATAACACACATGCTGTCATCCGCGCGCCCGATGCACCGAGCCTGGTTGTTCTCGATAAAGATACGGGTGAGCTCGTGGCGACGGACCGGGAGGGGATAGGGCCGAATATTTTTCACTGCACCTGGTCTTCTCCGGCCCTGGTCCGGCAAAACGACCGCGAGCTCATTCTTTTTGCCGGAGGCAACGGAGTGTGTTACGCCTTTAATCCTGCAGATTCTCGGCAGCGCAATGCTGCACTCGAAAAGGTCTGGTGGTATGACGGCGATCCCTCTGCACCCAAAACCAAGGTGCATGACTATTTGCGCAACAGAGAAACGAGTCCCAGCAACATCAAGAGTATGCCGGTTTATGCCAATGGCACCCTCTTTCTCACTCTTGGCGGCGATATCTGGTGGGGAAAACGAAAGGCCTGGCTGCAATGTGTCGATATTGAAGGCCGTGGCGATATTTCCGCAAGTCACCAAAAGTGGTCTTATGCATTACAGAAACACGTATGTACCACTCCTTCAGTATATCAAAATATGGTCTTTGTGGGGGATTGCGGTCATATGCTTCACTGTGTACATGCTGAAACCGGCCAGCCCTTGTGGACGCACAAGACCGATGGTGATATCTGGGCTTCCACACTTGTGGCTGATGGCAAACTGTACGTGGCCACGCGCCGGGGCAGTGTATATGTGTTCCGGGCCAGCGAAAAGAAAGAATTGCTGCACGAGATCAGACTCGATGGGGCGATCAATGCGACTCCTGTAGCGGCCAATGGCGTGCTCTATATCGCCACGATGGAAACGCTATATGCTTTTGCAAAACCGCAAGATGAGTCGTGATGGGGCCAAATTCTGGAGCACGGATTGAGCCCTTGGTCTATTTTTGACCTATAATGTTTGAACTTTGTCTATCCATCCCTGAACATCTTCTTTGAATGAAGGGGTTTGGATATTCAATTTTTTCAAAGTGTCTACAATGGTCGTTCCGCTCACGAGATTCCGGTACCATTTGCGGTTAGCCGGGACGATAACCCAGGGAGCCCATTCCGTGCTGGTCTTGTTGAGCACATCCGTATAGGCCCGCATATAGTCATTCCAGTATTTGCGTTCTGCCAAATCATTCGGATTGAATTTCCATCTTTTATCCGGTTCCTGCAGCCGTGCCAGCAATCTCTCTTTTTGTTCTTTTTGATCGATATGCAAAAAGAATTTCAGTATTGTGGTTCCCTCATCAGCCAACAGTTGTTCGAATGCATTGATATGCTCAAAACGGCGTTGCCAAACCTTTGGGTCTACCAGTTCATGCACCCGTACCACGAGCACATCTTCATAGTGGCTGCGGTTAAAAATGACGATTTCTCCTTTGGCAGGAGTGTGATGATGAATGCGCCATAAATAGTCGTGGCTTAATTCTATTTCCGTGGGTTTTTTAAAACTCGCGACGCGTACCCCCTGGGGATTCACGCCTTCAAAGACGTGCCGAATCGTGCCATCTTTTCCACCAGTATCCATGGCCTGGAGAATGATCAATATTTTGTGTTTGTTTTCTGCATAAAGGGTTTCCTGCAAGGTTTCCAGTTCTTTATTCACGTCCTTTAGCTTTTTCTTTCCCGTTTTTTTATTCAAATCAAAGACAGATTTATCATCGGGATCATAATCGGTCAGATTGATCTGTTGACCTGGTTTTACTCTATAGCGGTCCATAGCATCTCCTTACATTTTTCTGGCGATAAAAATCAAATGCTCACCCCCCAGCCACTCTGCTTCCCGGGAATGTGCCAATTCATGACTGATCAATTCCTCCCATTCGTTATCAGGTATGTCTTTATCGCTATCGACAAATGTCAATGTCGAGCTGGTCGACAATATTCGACAGCCTCGTTCTTGCAGATATCGGTGACCCTCGGCCACGGTATAAAGGTGAGTTTTTGGTCCCATGACACAACGGGCCTGACTGGTCCGGTAAATTTCAAGTGCCCCTGTAACATCGTTTTCGGCAAGTTTTCGTCTGATAAACCCATACTTGGAGTTACAGCCAATGATCAGGATGCCATTTTGACGGGTGACTCTGACCAGCTCGTCAAACGCTTGTTTCCGTCGATCCAGCACATACGAGATGGCGTCACCGAGACACACGGTGAGATGAAATGTCTCTGAAGAAAAGGGGATATTTTGCACATCTCCGAGGGACAGGGAGATATTTGCAGTATGAGCAATATTCTCTTTGGCTTTGGCCAGAATAGCAGGTGTGAGATCCATGAGAAAGACCTGCCGACATAGGGTTGCCATCATCATCGCGTTCAGGCCTGTTCCGCCCCCGGCATCCAGCACCTCATCCCGGGGCTGAATGTATTTTTGTATCCATTTTCTCGGAATGTGTACCCTCAGATCGCGGTCACGTTCTGATTCGTTTTCTATTTCCACCCGTGCACTGTATTCCTTGATGATATTCTCTTTAAGCGGTTCCATGATTTTGCCGTTTGATTCTGTTATTGATTGCGCTGCAGGGGGTAGATTTGCTGTTTCTTTTCTTTATATCGATTGGTTTCTTCCACAAAGGTATTGATCTGACACATCCAGCTCACACATTCGACAGGATAGTCTCCAATGGCTGTTTCTCCTGACAACATGACCAGATCCGTACCATCATACAAGGCATTCGCGACGTCGCTCACATCTGCCCGGCTGGGTCTGGGATTATTGATCATGCTCTCGAGCATTTGTGTTGCAGTGATGACAGGTTTGCCAGCTTTATTGCATTTTGCAATCATCTCTTTTTGCAGTTCCGGAAGTCGCCAGGGTTCCACCTCTACGCCCAAATCTCCGCGAGCGATCATGATGGCGTCGGTCTCTTGCAGGATATCGTCAAAATGATCCAGTCCCTCCGGATTTTCGATTTTTGAAATAATCTTTATTCGGGTGTCAGAAAGCCGGTGTCGTAATTCTCTGACATCCTCGCCACTGCGTGTGAATGAATCGGCGATAAAATCGACATGGTGTTTTTTGGCAAATTCGATATATGGAATGTCGCTTTGCATGGTGTAGGGATAATCCACTTGCGTATCCGGATGATTCAATCCTTTACGCGGTCGCAAGCGATCGCCATACATGACTTTGCAAATGATTCGATTTGCCGTAACCGACTCGACACAAAGTCCGATATAGCCATCATCCACAAAGAGCCGGTGTCCGGGTTGAATTTTTTTTATGAGGTTGGGAAAGGTAATAGGAATACCCGCGTTGGGATCATTGACCTGTGGATATTCCGAATCCTCTTGGTTCTCGATATCGGTGCGCAGGTCAATCCGATCGCCTGCTGACAGGGGAATGGAATCCGGAAAATCACCCAGTCTGATTTTCGGACCTTTTATATCATAGACTATAAACAGATCGTGGCTGGTGTTTCTGGTATTTTCGATCATTTCCAGGTGTTCTTGCATACTCCCATGCGAGCTGTTGATACGAATACCGCTCAAACCAGCCTGTTTCAGATCGGGTATACGATTCAGGGTGGCGGGTCCGAGCGTTGCCAGGATTTGAGTTTGCATGTATTTATCCGCTTGAATTTTTACCTAATTTAACAAAAAAATCCCAAATGATCATGCCTTAAATTCTTGATTTGCTTAAAAACCATGGAAAAACAAAAAGGGGGGGATTCAAACAATAAAAAAAGGGAACAAAAGCACGCCTGTAAACGTATCAAGCCTAAAATTTAAAAAAATAACAACAGTCAAAATAGGGATTTTCCTTATTTAGCATAAATTTTACTTGGATTTGTTGATCTATCTTTTATCTTTGAAATGACCTTTCGTATGGAGCGATGTGGACATGGACAAGTTTCTAAAGGTTCAGGTCAAAAAAATTGAGCTGGACAAGTGGTACGAGGGCATCCGAATCAAACGTGATCCCGGGTCAGAGTTTATCATGAAATGGATCCAACACTATGCTGCTGATTACCGGACGTCCTGGAATGATTCATTATGTAAAA
>WJME01000269.1 GCA_014728115.1 Candidatus Zhuqueibacterota bacterium
ATTTCGTCGAGCAAGTATTAACTCAGAAAGTAGTATGTCTCGTCGTGAAAATAAAAAATACCTATTAGCAGTTGAAACTCACATACCGGGCTCATGGGCGAATTTTAAAGTGTAAATTCAACGTGATTCCTAGATAGAGCAGGATAAAATTTTTTATAAAGTATTTCAATTTAGAAATGTAGGCTTAATAAATTCCACAACCTTTCCGTTCGACGAGCAGGCATTCCGTTCTTATCGATCTATTCGTAAACAGTATCCTTGCTGTTCCCTTGGACAGCAAACTCTTTTTCCCGATCACTCGATTGTGGATTCTGCATTGCCCTTTTCGATTGTTTTGTAATTGAACGAGAGTGCATTGGTACCTAGTTTTTTCCTCCCCACTGCTCTTTTCCCTTTTATGGTGGGTTATTTCCAGCGTACACATCAAAAAATCACCCCGCAGACGTGCTGACTTGGATTCCTTACACCCAGGGGCCTGCCGGTCTCCATATCAAATTGTTTGTGATACCTTTGATCACAGGAGCTAAAAACGATTTAACCTCAGCTATTATACTTTCAAAGGATGCTGGAACGTGATCCTGCTCCAGACTGTTGCGGAAGGCCGTCCACATACTCTGATGTGTAGATATGAATTCTGCTGAAAACCCTTCGATCGGTTGGGTTAATATAGTCCCGCGCCGTTCGAAAGTAAGATTTACAGCGATTGCAAGAGTACCGAGTTCAAATCGGAACTGACGGGCCAACAGCCAGATATCATAAAAATCCTTCATTCGACTATTCAAATGACCGAGCTTGATCATGGCCTCAAACTTTTCGGCAATGGCGCTTTCCCGGCTGTAACAAAGCAAAGAGGGGGCCGGGGAGTCCAGCATACATGGAATCTCTGCCAATTCAGGTCCCGGATAAACGATATCCCCGAACCCGATATCGATTTGCATACTGATCCTTGCCGTCCCTAAAAATCCGCGAAACCTCACTCTGATTCCTTCATAATCAGCATCTTCGGTGATTCGTTCGATCTGAATCGATTCCGGATCAAAAGTCAGACCGTCAGGCTCAACTTTCACGGCAAGGATATTACGGATCTGGGCAATAATATTTTCTTCTTCATTCCCGGCCATGCCAAGCATGTCAATATCCCGGGTCGGCCGGAATTCGGATGAATTCCAGGCCCTGAGCATGAGAGCGCCCTTGAGAATATAGCACTGTGCATGGCTCGACAGAGACAGACGGTACAAAAATCTCTCCATGGCATAATACTGCAGGAGCTCATCAAATGGTCTGCTGTCTTTTTTCGACCGATTGAAAAGGCGTTGCCTGACGGATGCGGAATTATTTTGAGGCACTTTCAAATCGTTGCCTCCAGATACGGGCGCACGATCTTATCAACCCTGCAAATTTTGGCGTATTCCAGAATGGTTTTATGGTCGAAATTCATCCTGATCTTGTACAATTTCAGGGCCTCTAGCACGACATCCATGCCGATTTTATTCCGGAACTTGAAACAGTCTACCAGTGTTTTTTCCGCACTAAAAACCTTGACTGTAACGCCATCGATTTTGTGTTCCTCAACACCTGCCTGAAATGGCTTTTCTGAAAATTTGTAAAATTGTATTGGCGGATACTCGATCATCGGAGGTTTGCTATCCTTTGGTATGGCAACAGAAACCTTGTGTGGAATCTGTGTTGTGATTTCATGAAAAGACAACGCAGAAACCAGACAGATGACAGAATTGGGGATTCTCGTGGCCACCACAACCAGATCGGGATTTGAAACCGTTCCAATTTCAGTCAGCCGGTAAATCCCTCTGGAGATCTGCTCAAGATCACCGGTATCCCGCAGATGATAGAGTGTTCTGGGATGGATGCCGGATTGAATCGCATCGGATGTTTTGACCATTCCGCCGGCCTGGCGAATAATCTGCCTGGCTTTATCTCTGGCACTCGCCTTCTTTTTAGCCACGGATAATATCCTCCTTACATATTCACAAGTAGGGTAAATATTATCCATTTTTGTCACCAAAATCAAGATAATTTTGATCTTTTGTATATTTGTGACTAGAGTTTCGAGTCTCAGATAAAATAATTATACAGGCTCCTCAGAGCCGGCGGAATTTTCTGCCCTATTAACTCGAAACTCTGGTATAAATAAAGTCAGAAATGAATACACAGGGCAACAGGGGATCAATGTTAGCGATTTGCTCTGCAATTCCCCTCTCTCTCCTGCCTGCGGTTGGATGGCAAAGATGCAGATCTAAACTATTATGCACAATCCTCCGCTCAATTTCAAGCGATAAATGCATTTTTCAACTCTAATCTCAAGCCCTCATTTGATCAAAAAATCGATCCCGAATGTGAGATTGAGCTCATCCTGAATATTTAATACAGACCCAAAAAATCACAGTGTCCCCCCCCAAAGGATGCGAAACACGATCCTCCCGCCCCTGCAAACCTCTCGGCTGACGAATCGACAGATGAACCAAAGCTATCATCTCAACCATGGTCGAACAAGGCGGGAGAGCGTGTTGAGCCGCCGGAGGATCCTGGCCACGCAGCTATTGCCTGCCGGCCATGCCAGGATTTGAAAAAC
>WJME01000270.1 GCA_014728115.1 Candidatus Zhuqueibacterota bacterium
AGATTTCCACATGACACTCGTCAGCCAGCGAACGGATGGTCTCGATAAAGCCGGGCTGGGTAGAGTCCTGGCTGACGATAGCGGACAGCGATTGCAGTTGCGTCTGCAAGGTGGTGATACGGGATTCCAGTTTTTTGTCCAGAACTTTATAATGCCTGACCTCGGCAAGCTGGCGTTTCAGGTGTTGCATTTCCTGAACTCGTGTGCTCAGCGATGAAAACACCGGCAATGCCAGCCAGAACAACACTGCCAGCCACAGGATCGGCGCCAGCCATATCTGGCGCGGCCAGTGTTTGAACCGATCGATCATGTTCCCTCCAGGTGAATGATAAAATAGTGCACCAGCCCAGAGGTGACAGGCTGGTTTTTGAGATCACGGGCTGGGATGGTTTCCATACTGCGGATTTCGATACTCTCGAATGCGTTGGACGCTTGGATCGCACGGGTAAAATCGAGGACCGATTGTTGATTTTTTCCAAATCCTTCCAGGATCAGAGGGGACGGCTCATCTGATGCAGCCTGTTCTTTGCTGATTTTTACCAGCCAGCAATCAACAGGAATGGCCGCTGCGATCTGACTCAATATCCAGCCGGTGCGTGTCCGGTGACGAAAAAATGACTCTGCGGTTTGCATGCGTTGATCGAGTCCTGCGAGAGTAGCTTTGCGTGCTTGCAGTTTTTTAATTTCATTTTCATGTCGCTGATATTGGCCGTAGAGTCGTTCATAGCGGTGATCCATGACGCTGCCGGTGGTGAATAATCCCAGCAACAACACGATCAACAGTCCCCAAGCCAGAGTGAGCATTCGTATGAACCGGTGCAATTTCCACTGACCGGAGACAGAGCCGGGATGACTCTGCAGAACATTACATCCCTTGAATTGCTTGTCATAATAGGCCAGAGCAGTTCCGCAAGCCAAAATACGCTCTTTGAGCATGAATGGATGAGAATTTATCTTGTCATCGAAATGGAATCCATTCCGATTGTGATCGACCGGTTCGCCATTAGTGTTGAGAATGAACCGGGAGCCGGATATTCCTTCAGGTATCGCATTGGCGTCGGGATTCAGACGTTGTACCTTTTGCAGGCGATGGTTTTGCGTCTCTGTTACCGCGACATAGTGTTCGTGCTTGTAGACCCACGTTTCGGGCAGGTCTGCGCTCAGCGAATAGGGAACATTGATCCATTCGAACATGCCATGATAGAGGGCCACCAGATGCAGATCAGCAGCCTTAAAGCTGTCGATCACCGGTTGCAGGGTACTGACTTTGGCCAATGCGGTCAACGGCCCCCCATTGCATGCAAAGCTCAGGGTTTCATCCATCACGGCTAAAGAGAAGCCATTGTTTTCAGTGTTATTTTGATACAGAATCCGCAGCATCGGCGCACAGAGCACGAGATCCAGTACAGGCAGATCCGCAATATGTGTTTTCAAACGATTCAGACCGGCGACATCCGGGAGTCCGGTTGCGATATCAGAGACAGCATCGCTTTTTTCCATGTCCAGTGCACCTTGACGAACCCGAAAGCGTGTCAGGCGTATCTGCAACGGCGACCATTCCAGAACTGCAAACCGGGAACAGAGACAGGTATTGTGCAAGTGTTTGAGGTCCCGAATCAGTGATGTTGGATCGGTTTTTTTCATAATCACTCCGTTCTATTGACCGGTATATGACAGATGAGGAGTGACATAGATCATCAGCTCTGTGGTGGATTTGTTGGTCGATCTGGACTGAAACAGCTTGCCGATGATGGGAATGCGGTGCAGAATCGGCCAGCGGTCGTGATCTTTGGTGTCTGATTCCTGGATCAGGCCACCCAATACAATGGTTTCACCATCTCGTAGTTTAACCGTGGAATCCAGGATGCGGTGGTCGATGGTGGGTGGACGCTCGGCATCGAGATTTCCGCGGGGTGTGCTGAATTCGGGATGAATCTCTGTGGTGATCTCTCCTGATGCGCTCACCCAGGGGGTGATCTCGAGCAGCATCTCGGCTTTGATGGTCTCGAAACGCTGCGATTCCTGGACATAGATCTGATTCGGCGACTGGTAAGGGGTGTTGGTTTTCAGGATAAAATATTGCGTGGTACCGATGCTGATGCTGGCAGTGTGGCCGTTCAGTGTGGCGATCTGGGGCCTGGAGCGGATATTGGCGATGCCGTTCCGTTCCAGGGCTTTGACGCGAACGAAAAAATCCGACGGCAGCTTGCCCACCTGAGGCAGATTCCATTGCGGACCGTAGAGCGAAATCTGCGAATTGAGATAATCCCCGTCGGCCCGGGTTTCGATGCGGGGAAAGATCCAGGACATGGGACTGGTCGTATCGGGCCTGCCGATGCCGGCCTCGATGCTGAATTCACTCATCTCGCTGCGATTGTAATCCACCACCAGGGCTTCGATGAGAATCTGCGGAATCGGATGATCGATCTTTTCGACAAATGCCTCTGCCTCGCGGATAACCTCGTCTGTACCGATGACCATGAGACCGTTGTGTTCCTTGACCAGCTGCACCCGTGCCTGCTCTTTGATCGTGGGAGGCAAGAGCTCCACGAGTCCGTCTGCTTTCATATGCTGCAGGCGCAAGAGCTTGAACGATGCCAGTCCCTCGACAGAGCGGTCGCCGATGACATAGACATTCTTTTCCCTGCGAAAGGTAAACGAGGTGCCCTTGAATAAAAAATGCAATGCCTGCTCCAGATTCAGATCCCGGCACCGGGCATTGATCGCCCCGTCGACCTCACCATAGATAACCAGATCGAGATCCAGTTGCGTGGCGATCTCGTGCAAAATATCACGGATGTTGGCCCCCATGGCTTCTAGTGATACCAAGGAGTCGGTGACCTGAACCCAAAAACCGCTGTTGTTGTCGCTCTTTTCGGTATTCAACAACCCACGGCTGACAATGAGAACGCCATTGCGTTTGTAGAGCCTGAATCCGTTGGTCTGAAACAGGGTCTCAAGCGCCTGATCCAGCGGAACCTTTAGCAAAAAGGCCGAGAGTTTGCCCTGTACGCCTCTGTCGGGTACGATATTAAGAGGACATTTTTCAGAGAGAATTCGGGTCACAGTGGTCAGATCAGCATTGTGCAGGTCCAGAGAAAGGAGGCCATTGTGTATACGGATATCCAGCGGGGGTGGCGGAGGCGGCTCGGGATTGGGAGGGATCTTTAGCTCGATCACCGAACCGTGCCGAACGATTTCCAGGTCTGCCTGGCGTGCAATGGTGCGGATCGCCTCCTCTACCGGGACATTGTACAGATGGAGGGTCAGCCGGTTATCGGCGCGGTCATCCACGAGGACATTGATCCGGTAACGGTCTGCCACAGCACGTACAATGTCTTTTACCGGCGTATTCTTGAACTCCAGCACATCGATAACCGGTTCGATATCCGTGCGTATGGCCGATGAATCCTGGGCCTGACCCAGTGTGACGATGCATAATAACAATGCGACGAGTGTTCTCATAACGCTCTCCTGTTAAACAGCGGTTTCGCGAATGACCTCAGAAAGAGATGTGGTTCCCCGGATGACCTCTGATAGTCCCTGTTCCCGCAATGTTTTCAATCCTTTTTGTTTTGCATACCGGCGTAGCTCGTTCAAACCGATGCCATGATGAATCTGTTCTGCGGTCTCTTCATCGATATGAAAGAGCTCGAACAGCCCGCATCGGCCCTTGAACCCGGTTTCTCTGCAGGCCGGACAACCGTTTTCGACAAAGAGGCAAGAGGCGGTTTCGAGTCGTTTTTGTTCCGCCGGCAAAAGAATAGAGTGATCAAAAGGCGGATCCAGGGATGATTTACACCGGGGACAGAGCCGGCGTACCAGCCGTTGGGCGATGACCAGCTTGACCGACGCAGCGATGAGAAAGGGATCGATGCCCATATCGACAAGCCGCACCACAGCCCCGGGAGCATCATTGGTGTGGAGCGTACTGAGCACCAGGTGTCCGGTGAGCGCTGCCCGGATCGCCATATCAGCGGTTTCACGATCCCTGATTTCACCGACCATGATAATGTCAGGATCCTGTCGCAGAAATGTGCGCAAGGCAGAAGCAAAACCGAATCCCAGATCCGCTCGTGCCTGAGCCTGATTGATACCGGGAAGGTCATATTCGATGGGATCTTCGATGGTGACAATGTTTCCCTGGCTATTGTTCAGTGACTGCAGGATACTGTACAGGGTGGTGCTCTTGCCGCTGCCCGTCGGGCCTGTGACCAGCAGCAGACCAAAGGGCAGATTGATTACCGTATTGACGAGTTTGAGGTCTGCTTTAGAGAATCCCAGTTTTTCCAGATCGAATATAGTACCGGATTTGTCGAGGATACGCAATACCACTTTTTCGCCAAAGTGGGTCGGCAGGGTAGAGACGCGCAGGTCGATATGACGATGGCCATCGGTCATGGCGATACGGCCATCCTGTGGCCGGCGTTTCTCGGCGATATCGAGACCGGCCATGACCTTGAGCCGTGAGATCACGGCAGAGCGCTGGACAAGAGCGAGGGTTCGTTGCTCTGACAGAACGCCGTCGAGCCTGAAACGGATACGGAACCGGGTTTCATAAGGTTCAAAATGGATGTCGCTTGCCCGGGCGTGGATTGCATCAGAGATGACATCATCGATAAGCGAAATGACCGACGAGTCTGTGAGATCCTGCTTTTCCGTCAAGCGTTCTTCAATGGGTATGGTTTGATGAAACGCGGTTTTGGGTGTCTGCACTTCAGGGAGAGAATCAAAATGTTCGAGACGGATCACTTTGCAAGGTGTCTCGAGGATAAATTCCAGTTCCTGAATATTGGGCGTCGCAGCAGAATCTGCGATTCCAAATTCAAAGAGGGATTCTGAAGCGTTTAATAGAGTGAGGTGGTGTTGTTTTGCAAGATCGCGAGCGGCTTGTTTTTTGGATTCCCAATCCAAAGACATAAAGAACTCCCGTGTCTAAATATGATAGACAATTTGGCCTCTTCTTTATGCCCCTGATGGAGAGAATTCCCGCCAAAAGGAAGAAATTCCGTCCCCGTTAAAACGCCCATATAATCTTACGATTTTTGACATAAAAATGCAAGAAAAATATTGATTTTTATTAAAATTGGCTGATTACAATTTTTTCATTATAAATACAAAATTGTAAAATAAATGAATATGTCATTTTATACTTGACTATTTATTCTGGATTTAGTTAATTTTCATTAATGTAATCAGGTGTGTGTGGTCTTGATATTTTTTTTACGCCCCCATGTCAATCGCAACCTTTTTCACCTCGAATCAGCATCATTCAAGGATCCGCATCGATCAAGACCTATGAAATTTCAAGAGGGGAGGGAGCAATGGCCGTTATTTCAGGTCAGGCGGCTGCCCGTCCGCCATTACTGGGGGTATCGGAAAAAGCGATGGAATTAAAGGAGCAGCTTGAATTTCATCAAAAGTCATCGCGGAATCTGCTGCTCTATGGTCAGGCCGGAACCGAAAAGCTCAGCTGTGTCGATTTTCTCACCAGCGACATCGATCCGTTTGGGGTCGCTCAC
>WJME01000271.1 GCA_014728115.1 Candidatus Zhuqueibacterota bacterium
GATTCGGTATTTTTCACATACATCGGCAACCGAGATATCGTTTTCAAAATGATCACGAAGAATGGCTACTTTTTCTTCAGCTGAAAGTCGTTTACGTTTTTTCATAATAAGGTCTCCTGATGGTTTTTAACCACCTTAATTTACAACCTTATTATTCCAATTTCAACTGAACCATAACACTAAGAACCGGCAGCCTGTCCCGATGTTTTTTATCGGGATGCCAGTTTTCTCCGCCAGCTGGCGGACTCTTGCAGGCAGCAGCTCTTCTTCGTGCGATCATCTTAGACTATCGCGAAACTCCCCAGACGGAGAGGATCACCAGGATTTTTGTTTATAATTTCCGTTTTTTAAGAATCACAAATGTGATGATGGATATGTATGTCCAAATCTCAAATTTTAATCAATTTATAGCTTTTATGCTGCCCTTTATGATACACCGAATTCTTTTGAATCATCTTTTATCCTGCCTGTTGAGCTTGGCTTTGGTGTGTCGATGTATTTTTTAGTACTTTCGACATCTAATCGCAGACTCAAATTCATATCCTTTTGTATCTTGGTCTGTATTCTGCTAATAAATTCTTCGACAGGAGGGATTTCATCATTTTGGCGGAAAGCATTAAATAGATCATCAATTGTGGATGAAAATATTCTTGTTTGGTATAGTGCTAAGGAGCTTTCAGTTTTCTTAAAATCATACAAGGCGAAAATTGTGGAATGACTATCATGATATTTCAGTGTATTTAACCGATACTTCTTTTGAAAATACTGAAAAATTTGATCTTGAACTACCCAATAGATCTTCTTTTTCCACTTTTCAAGGATAATTCCTTTATTCAAAATTTGCGCAAAAGATCTTTTCCAAATATCATATGAATTTATTCCAAAACCGTATGATAACTTTTGATTAAAATGCCCCGTGTTCAAATATTCTGAAAAAGCTTCGACTAGCTTTCCAGTACTTGTAGTCTGACCAGTTTGAAATTCAATTACAACAAAATCTTCGATTTCTATGCTCATCGGTTTGTGCTTAATCATGACAAAATCAAAATTGCCAATCCCCTTCAGGCCAACCTCAGAAAACACAAGAATATCGTTTATATTTTTGAAATGATGTTTTGCGATATCGCGAAAAACTGTCGCGTTTTCTAAAAACCGCCTTGGACATAAAGCAAGTTCTGCTCCATCATAATGCGCAGTACAGACTCCAAAAGGAAAATCTATCAATCTGCTTTGTTTAAAACATGTAGAATCATGGAATGGGCAAAAATGCTTTTTTCTATTTGATTTCGCCTCAGGACTATTATTTTGCCAGTAGTATCCGAATATCTCTGAAGGGTATTTCTTCATCACTAAACCTTTAATCTATTTTCCCATATCTCGTAGATTTCATTTTCTGAAAAGTCATTTGACAAAATCCAACCTAACAATTTTGAGCAGTCAATGCAAAAAGTCCGGCTATCTGTTGAATTGATCGAGTCAATTACCTCCCATGATTTTTCAAGGCTCCCATCATCTGGTTGCAGGACTAGAATAGTGTCATGTTTTAAAGCTTTCAAATTTTTAATATGCACAGAAATAGGATTCTCTGAATGAACCACATAAAAACTGATTAATTGAAATCCTGCGCGTTTCAGTGAAACAGATAATTGAGCCCATGCGTTCGGCTTCCAGTGATGATAAGTAAAAATTAGTCTTCCATGCGGACGAATTAAAACTCTTTTACATTCCGACCAAATCTGAGTTAAGGCTTTACAGTATTGATTGCCTTCTTTTTCCGTGACTGCAACCGCTGACTTGTTGGTAATATATCCCCAATCGGCATGTTTTGGCAAAAACCATTGCAACCAGCAACGAAAAAAGTGTGATAAATCGCTATATTGAACACTATCATAATATGGGGGATCAGTTACCACAAAATCTACACTCTGATCTGGCAATGTTAGATGTGAAGAATCTTGTTGATCAACAATGAACATCTTAGATTTGCCGTCAAATTCGCTAATTGATTTGCATTCATTTCCAATATCAGATTCATTAAATAATTCCCTCTTAACCCATTTGCCATTTTTATTATATCGTTCAACAGGTGCATGCGCCCATTTACTAGCAGCTAATATCCTGGAGTTAAACAATCTACGTAGCGTACCGGAGGTACTATTTGAAAAAACTGGATTATTTTCGAGAGAAGTATAAGGGAATGAATAAGCATGATGAGAAAATACATGCCGTATAGCCCCGGGTCTTCTTTTTTCAGCGCCTTTATACCCACAAAGTATGGAATTGAACTCGAGAGATGTTGAAATCAACAGTGAAAGCCAAATTCTATGCTCATCAGGGATCTCATTTAAAACTTCTCGCGAATGATATAAAAAAAACAATTGCCTAGGTGTGAATAATTCAACATAACTTTCAATATTGCGAACCAACAAGTCTTTAGATTTCGGGCCTGGATGGATCTCAAATAGTTTATTATTGGGGATCTTTATATTATCTAGACTTTTATCAATAATATCGAGTAGGGAAAAATCTTCTTTCGTTAAAGATTTATAAAATTGCCCATGTTCTTTACAGTAGCCCAGAATTAGCAAGGGGAAATATCTTTTGTAAAATGCATCGTCCAGAATATCATTATCTTTTCCGTTTATTTTTAGCTCTTTTGCCAAGTCTTTATCAATGATTTCCCATGCATTCTTTCCTTTAGAAATATTTCTATTTTCGAAAAAATCTGTTAAATATATACTCCTTCCGTCATTCGTTTCCTTTATTGTCAGCGAGTCTACTATCAAGTATTCTCGATTATTACATTTTTTTCTTATACCATATAAGGTATATTGTATTTCTGATTCGTTTGAGCAAATTGGACATTTGGTTGTATAATAATTATTAATTATGTTCTTCAGCTGATTAAAAAATTTGTTAAACACATGAATTTTTGTATGAGGTTCAATATCAGCAAGAGTAGCTTTTGCTTGGAGAACAGGAATAGGATCGATATCGTATCCGATAACATTCGCACCGAGAC
>WJME01000272.1 GCA_014728115.1 Candidatus Zhuqueibacterota bacterium
ATTCTGAGTTTTCTGCAAATTTTCCAATGTTTCGGAAAGTTCATGGGTACGCTGGAGGAGTTGCTGATTCGCACGATCACGCTCAGCTTCGCGTTCCTGAATGCGACTCAGCATGTTATTAAAGCCTTCATAAAGCGTACCGATTTCATCTTCTCCAGGCGGTTTGACCCGTAGTGAATAATCGGGACGATAAGAGAGTCGATCTGTGACCCTTGCTAAATGTAACACAGGTTCGGATAACAGCCTTTGCAGACGGACCGCGACAAAATAGGTGGCGATCAACACAGAGACCAATATGAGAACCATCATCATCCAAAAATGACGAATTTTGCGTCGAAGAGCATCTGTAGAGGCCTGCAGATAAATCGTTCCAATACGTTCGCCGTCCAGTCTTATCGGTTGAAAAACATGCAAAGCCTGTTCAGCAAAAAATGTTCCTTCCCCCTCTTTAGGAATCGGCGGTACAGTGATGCCTTGTTTGTGTTCATAAGAGGCATAAGTGCTGTCGTTCTTGTCAAAGACAATCCCCTGTGTCATAGAAGGAAGCGTGACCAGCTTTTGCAGCACTTCTTCGACGCCAAAAGTATAATTGAATTCCAGGGGTGTAGCAGAATATTCACCCATGAGCTTGGCATTGACAATGGTGTTGTGAATCATATCCTGTTTGAATGATCGGATATTGCTATAGATGACAAATGAAAATCCTGTCAGCAAAGCAAAAAGAGAGCCCAGCAGAATGATGAAAACCAACTTGTTTTTTATGGACAGATTATTAAAGAAATTCAATCCAGCTCTCCTCGATCGCAAACCCGCGTTTTATCAAAGGTTAATATTGATAAGAGAATCCAAGCAATAATCGTTTGTCTATTGTATCGGTAAACGCATATTCCCGGGTTGGCCCGAATAGATTACGTCCATTTAAAAAGAGGGTGAAATGGTCATCAGGACGATAATTGATTGCACAATTGAAATTTATAAAAGGATCCAGCTCTACTTTATAGTTTTCATTGACATCGATCCCTTCAAAGGATTGTAATGAGAGAGCATAGGCGGTAAAATTGAAAGAAAGCCTTTGAACCGGGCTGATTTGCAGCACCATTCCCCCAAATACCGAAGGTGTCGATTCCGGATTGATCGCGACATGCTCCTCGACAAGCGAATCTAACTGGATGGCCGTATAATAAATGTCCTGATTCAGCAGATCTTGCTCAATCGCCTTTCTGACATCCTGCCGGTCATAGTCGTTAAAACTCTTTTGCATCATACCATAGAGCCTGATATTAAAAAGTTCTGAAGGGTTGGCCTCAAAACTCACGGCAAGGCCATTTTGGCGAGTCATAAAAAGCTGGGTATTGTTAAAAGCCATATCCTGAAAAGCCACAGGAAAAGCATATCGGGTAGAGTCGATTCCCCAACCCAATGAAGTCAACACAATGAGATCGTCCAAATGGGCATCAAAGACCTCCACATCGAGGTCCATACTTTCGGCAAAGTGGAAACGCCAACCCAACTCGATGGTTTTGTTGGTCAGATAATCGATATTTTGATTTCTGAAAAACCGCAGTTCAGCAGGTATACCGCCATAAAAATCTTCAAGATAAGCCAATAACGTGATTCCCTTTCCGATATAGCTATCCAGCATAAAAGGGGCTCGGTTGGCTTTGGAATAGACTGCGCGCAAAAGATTATTCTTGTTTAATCGCCACGTGGCAGCAGTCTCGTAAGTTAATGATAATTCGTCGAGCAGATTATACTGATCCACTCTGAATCCCCCGATAAAGCGCAAGGATGGAACAGGTCGATAGTCAATTAGAGAAGAAAATGCATACGAATCGATAATACGATCCTGACCACTGGGAAGAGGCATCATGGCATTCCTGGGCTGATCGCTGAGCAATGGACCACTATATGTCGCTCTGCGATAACTCAATCCCGGAAGAAATGAGATTTCCTTCCACATAAAATCGTACTCTATTGCGGCATCCAGGATATTGAAATCATAATCAAGCCAGTGATAATTATTTTCATGGTTGCCGTTTATCACCGAAAGATGTGCAAAAAGCCGGTTCATATTCATTTGAATATCCAGAAATGTGCTTTCAGACTCGTAATCAGAGAGCGGGGTCGAGAAATTATTGTAATAGCTTTTGAGCGCCCGGGAGTTTTGTATGCCGGCAGCGAGTGCAACCTGACTTTGTTGAGCAAAGGACCAATCCAAACGAGCCGTGGCCCCGAACTGATCCAGGGAGCGGGTCGCCGGATACTCTGGTAAGACCCCTACTTTAGCATACGAATGCACGGGCCGGCCCTTGTGATCGATTCCTAAAAGCTGTAACGTCGTCAGGCTGTCTGCAGGACGGTAAGATTTTTCTTGCCACATGTAATAATGATTATCCCGGCGATCCTGATACAGGTAATTGGCAGAAACCCCCATGCCCAGTTTTTGATTCCATCGATAGTATAAACTGGCATTGGATCTTTTGAAATCATGGATTCCCAACTTTACTCCGACATGCGATGTCAACCCGATCTTTACAAATTCCCGTGTGATGATATTGATGACGCCGGCAGCAGCATTGGGGCCGTACAAAGCCGAAGCCGGACCGCGAATGACCTCGATTCGGTCGATATCATGAATGGCAATGGGAAGGGTTTCCCAAAATGTGCCACCCGCGAAATAGTTATACATAATTCGGTTGTCGATCATGACCAAAATAATCGAATTGGTCGGCAGAGGAAGCATAAAATTGGTGGTGGCTGCATCAAAACCCCGGATGTGGATGTCATAATTGCCCGGCGTCTGTTCCCTCACAATCATCCCGGGTGCAAGCCGCAGCGCCTCGGGGATCGAAGTTATGCCGGCGTTAATTATTTCCTCTCGTTTAATGATCGTTACAGATAGAGGAGCCTCGAAACGGTCTTCGGGCTTTTTTGAAGCACTGGTTATGATTTCAACATCAAAGAGCTCCTCCAAGGTCATGTCCAGATACACATCTCCTGTCTGAGCAAACAGAGGTGCCAAAAACACGCCGAAAAATGCAGACCACACGATCGCAAAAGACAACAGTCTCTGAATGATATAAAAATGTCGTTTGACCGTGTTCATCGAAACACCTGTGAAATTTTCAGTATACTGGCAGACAAATCATGACCCTCCTGAGAAAGAGATGACAAGTGAATGAACAAGCGCGGCCGGTCCTGAACCAATCCCAGTGAAATCGACACCTGGCCATGTTCGGTATAAGGGGTGTGTGCCGAAATGGATAATTTTTCCTTTTGTTTACAAATGTTGGTATGATCTTTTAGACCGGGAAGAAAATAGACCACATCTGCACTGTCGACTTTGCTGACCAGGTCCTCATAGGAAACCGCAGTAGCGGCCACAGCAGCATTATTAAAAGCCTCCAATAATTCATCCCGTTCTCGTCGTTGTCCGTCATTATAAACGATTAAAAGCCGGATCGGATCGGTTCCCCTGAGACGGGTGGAATATTTGAAAACTTTGGAAAAGGTGGCTGCCTGAATACGGCCGGGAATGGCCAGACTCTGGCCCTGTGTATCAGCTGTCCAAAAGCCAATAGCCCCCATCATCACCACAAGAAAAATGTCTTTTAGCCGATTCATACTTTTCCTTAAAATCCAACCCGTAAGTTAGGCTTTTTACAGCAGGAATGCAAGCAGAACTCTACAATCTGCAAACGTCATCAGACCGGCCATCGCAGAATTTTTAAATCAAAGGGTGCGATGGTGAGGCGCTTTTCCGGGAAAATTTGGTTACGTTCAAAATAATCGAATACAGGTTTATCATGGTTAAACCGGATTTCTCCCTCCCAGGCCTCATGCGAATTGTTGGAAAAGAATGCATAATGCTCTCTGCCATTACACGTCGTGATCCATTGCAAGGGCTCGCCTGCAACAAAAAGCTTCGAGTATCGGGCAAACAGTTGATCCATGAATTCCACAACCATCTCTGAGAAATCGTATTTCTCGCTTTCAAACCACGGCAACAACGAGGTATAGACCTGCCCCTGCCCCAGATCATGGCGCGTGATTAAAGGATCTCCGGAACCGGTCGTAAAAATCGCTCTGGTCTTTTCATTCATATCAGTGACCGGCAAATACAAAAACGATTCCATACTCTTTTTGTTTGCAGTATACCAGGAGCGTCCCTGACGGTATTCGGGCATGAATCGGATTCCTGTCAGGTTTGTATCGCTGGGCCCTACCACACCGCTGGCCAGAATTAGAATACCGCCTTGCTCGACATATTGCATAAGATTTTGTTTAAAAGAGTGTTCTATGGGATCGGAATCGAATATCAACAGCATAGGATAGTGTTGCAACACCTTTAGAGGTGAATCTTTTAATATCACATCGATTCCACTTCCCCATCGGCTGTGAGGCATGGGACGAGCCAGGGCAGGGTCGACCTGTCCGGCGTGCATCTGTTGTCGCGCCTCTTTGCGACTCTTGTATTTTCCCCAGGGCAAAGGAGATTCCTGATAAAACACATCCTTGGGATGAGGTGCGAATTCAGGTGAGATACACGAGAGCGCAAAAGGACTGGCCGGGGGATCGTTTTGTACATATGCACCAAAGGGAAAAGGCTGCATGGCATATTGGCTGCCCGGAAAAGCTGTGGCAAAAAAACCGTCCAGTGCCCTTTGCCCCCGGCGATAAGGAATGCGGGCATAATTCCAGGCCGTTCGGGTGGTGCGCCAATATGGAGGTGTCATCCATCCGTGCTCTGCCGGTAAGACAATTCCCAAAAAAACATCCGGCTTACCCGGATCCACTGCCTGGGTAAAACGACCAAATTCTTTAAACGTTTTGGCGAGGGGCTCAAGTTGCTTGTTTTTCCGATCGTAAAACAAGTCTCCGCCTTCTATGCGAAAAGTCCTGGCCCCGGAAAAATAACTGGTATAAAGATGACGCCGATGATAGCTATCCGGCAAAGCCTGAATACACCCATAAATGGGACCCCACCATAAAGAGATATCCACTCCCCAGGTGATATTATACTGGCTCGCGGCACCGCGGCAAAATGAAAGACCGGTTAAAAGATCCTCTACATCATCATTGGCACGCTCGATGATGACACAATCGAGTCCTGATGCTGCAAACGCATGACAGGATGGAGCATAGCCAGCTACCCCCCACTTTTGGACGCGATGATATCCAGCCGCTGTCTGATGGGCCTCTTGCAAATGCTGCGTCAACAGGTTCTGTGCCTGGGGGTGGCTCTCTGGCTTTGTCTCTAAAAGTTTCTGAGGATGAGCCACACCGGCAGAGTCATTCTCGAGCAACATCATCCAGATGAAATCCATATTTGTTGCACGGCTTAGGTTAGACCAGCGTTGCAGCACCCTGCCAGGATCAGGCTCGGGGCGCTCTTTGTATTTTGCATGTCTATGACGCGTCTCAGGATGAGCGATCATATGCAGTACCAGATTCCATTCCTGAGCGAATAGCTCTTTTAATCGCGTTTCTGAAACATTCCAGGGAATGCCCAAGCCCCAACACCATCCCTCTGATCGCAACCAGTCGATGACCGCTTGATTTTCTGGCACCGGATTGAGGTCGAAAAACAGTCTTGTCGGTGTGCTTGTTTCCAGGGACCGGGTCAACTCTGGCCAAAGGACACTGGTCAGGCTCAATAAAGATGCCCTTTTCAGGAACTCGCGTCTGGAGATCATTTTTTACCTCATTTTGTAAAATCCAGCTCATAAAGATCATAATCAGTAAAAGCCATACCCAGCGACGCATAGGTATTTTGCGCCCGTTGATTGGATTTTTCTACATACAACCTCAACCCGCAACAGTTGTAATCAGCCTTGGCGTTTTCTTGGATATGGTCAAAAAGAGCCCTGAATACCCCTTGGCGTCGATATTCAGGCATGACATAGACACTCTGAATCCACCAGAATTGGCCGTTGCGCCAGTCGCTCCATTCATAGGTGATCATCAAACAGCCCGCAGGTTTGCCGGCTTTTTTGGCAATCCAGTATTCACCATGATAGGGATTGGTCAATACGGCTTGTACACCCTTTTGCAGGACATTTATATCCAGTTCCTTATTTTCCGTCTCCAGAGCCATGGCCCTGTTTGCCTCGATGATGAACCGGGCATCAGATAACTCTGCAGGGGTCACACTAAACTCTATCATATCCTTCCTCGTTGGTCTATTCATACTTGATCACAGGGGGCTCATAGCGCTCAAAATAACCAACCGCTTTCCCCTGATTATCCAGGACGACGCGCATATAGATACGATATTTTTTATTGTCAGTAATCAACGCTTCCACCAGTCCCTGGTTCTGCATGTTTTGCCACAACTCGAGCATGATCCTCTGGGATACAGCGGTATGACAATCGAGGACATTGGTGCCGATCAAATTCATCCCCTCTTTGTAATGAGAGATGGCGGGTTTATTCATAAAACGAATGATATGCTGCCCATCTGCCAGGAGCACAGGATCTTTGAAACTGTTCAGCAAATCCATGATCATTTGGTTTGTCATCAATTGCATGTTCATTTGCCTCTGGTATTTGATTGGGAAAAAGCTTTGGAATATAAAAATCAGCGAATTATTTCATAATCGAACAGAGCCCATAAATCAACAAAGCACCGAGCACAAAAAAGAATATATCTTTCATTCTATCACTGATCATACGGATGCGCAGATCCTGATGAAAATATTGTTCGATTTCCCGTATAAAGCCGGCAATGAATCCGGTCAATGCAGCTCCGAGCCATGAATTCAGCCAAACCAGAGGAAAGAGCAGAACCACTGCATACAGCATGTGCAAAACCTGATCCAAAAGATCTTCCCAGCCTTTGCGTATGGGACGCCAGGGGCGCCTCTGGGCTGCCTCATTCAGGATCCAGTGATATTCCGAAGGATCACAATCTTGAAGATATTCGAGAACAAAGGCCACCCTTTCTTCACTTTTTTGACCCGGTTTGGCAACCCGGGGAGTATATTTCATATCAATCTCCTCGAGAACTCACTCGCCAGGATAGTGTGTGACCGGCCAGCAAGGGCACTACCGATCCGAACGTTTGAGGAACCTTGTAGGGTTCTTTTTTTAATCGCACTGGTTTTGGTAATGGCTCCAGTCCATGGATTGTTTGCGCATGTCCTGAAATAAAATCTTGCAGTCTTGACATTGCCTCATGTCTTTCGAACAGCTCTGCCAAAACAGGCAAAGCTATCGGAGCCGTAAAACATCCTGCAGCACAGCCGGGAGCCTCTTTTTTGTCCAACGGGTGCGGAGCCGAATCGCTGCCAAACATGATTTTGGGATGTCCTGCCAAGACAGCATCGAGCAACGCCTGTCTGTCTGCCGGCCGCTTGACAATAGGCTTGCAAAACAGATGCGGTTGCAAGAGTCCGCCTGCGAGATCATCCAGTGTGAACAAGAGGTGCTGCACCGTGACCGTAGCAAAAATATTCTCATAGCGTTCCAGGACTCTCAAAGAATCGCGCGTCGAAATATGCTCCATCACAATCCGTAAATCCTTGAAATTTTGTGCCATTCTCTCGACCATTGGCAAAAACTCCTTTTCCCGATCCAGCACAAAACCGTTGGTCTCGCCATGCACCAGCAAGGGTATTTTCAACTCTTGCAGGATTTCCAGAGTTGGCTCGATCGCAGAAAAATCCGAAATCCCCTTTTCACTTTGTGTGGTGACCCCTGCCGGATAGAGTTTGACGGCAAAGATGTGGGATTTGAGAGCGATCAATTCCTGGCGGCTGAACGATCGAAAAAAAACGGTCATGAGCGGCTCAAAAGCGTGTTCGGAAACAAGAGATTCGATCTGTTTCCTATAAGTCTGAACTTTTTCCAGGGTATCTACAGGATCCCGAAGATTGGGCATGACCACTGCCGAAGCAAAATCGTTTATACTGGGCAAGGTGATGGCCTTTAGCATATCCCCTTCCCGCAGATGAAGGTGCATATCCAACGGAGAAAAAAGGGTGATTTCCATTCTTCACTCCTGTTTAATGGATTGATCACAGACTTTGCTGCAAATGGCTACCCGTCGATGCGGGTCCTATAAACGGCTTGATGTGTTTCTGCTTATGTGTTATGGGGTTTGGCTAAATGAACGCTCTTCCAGAGAGCAGAGATCCTGCCATTGCTTATTCATCGAATTTGCAAGATAATGATCCTGGCCGGCCACAAAAAGGGCATAGGGACCGAGTGTATCGAGTTCCAGCAAAAGATGATGATGATCGATCGTAAAATCAAAAGGCCGAGGTCCGGTTTTATCGAGTTTGGCAAGACTGTTTAGATCAAGCCACTCTGGCAGTGCAATGGACAGCGACACGGCCTGCTTTTCCTGCCATTCATAGGCTGTGTCATCGATACGATAATCTAGGTTCACCACAATCACGGTGAGCCGCTCCGGACTCAACAACAATGCGATATCGACATCTTCTGGTGCCTTGACCTCTGCCTGAAACGGATCTGCTTTTAACCAATCATTACGACAGAGAGACATAATCCTTCCCCAGTATTGCATTTCAGGGGCCAAATCCGGATATTTTTGAGCGACGGATTGCTTAAAGGTAAACCAGAGAATTCCTTTTGCACCGCGCCCGATATTAAAAAGCAGCTGGGCAGCCATCTCATCCGTCGTGGGTACAGGCCGGTTGGGGCGCTCATCCCAATCAAAAATTCCCTGAGTCCAGACCCAGATCGGTTTGGGTTCAGATGCATTCTTGAGATCCCGCGTATAATAAGCCGTTTCTTCCAGACGCGTTCCATACCTAAAAGGCCATTTGCTCGAAGACGGAGCCGTGACCGAATAATGATCCTGACACGGAATATCCGGCAGCCCCGCATACTCGAAAAACTTTACGTTGCGGCACAGGGTGATAAAAGTTGGTTTGGTCTTGTTATATTTGCGGGTCATCTGTTCGGCAGCGAGCATCATCTGAGGCGTAAACGTCCAGTCCGGTTCATCCTGAATCATCCAGCACGCGACAGCCGGATGAGAACCCAGGTCGCGCAATACATCGACATCGGGCAATACACCGGTGTGTACCATGGTTCGGAAGCCATATTTCTCTGCATCCGAAGAATAAAAGGGATCCCGGGATGATCCCCCTTTGACGATGGTATCGATATGATGTTGACGTGCCAATTCATAGTGTTCCGGATCAGCGCCCCAGGTTCCGATGGGAAAATAATCAGGAAAAATCCGGCGATGCGTCCATACTGTACGCCCAGATCCCGGGGTATTAAAGTCGAGATCGATCCCGACAAAAAGCATTTCTGCCAGAGGTAACGCATCTTTTAAACGGACCTGTGCAATGACATGTCCGTTTTCGGCAACAAAAGAGGACGACCAGTTCTGATCCAGCACCTCACCGGGTTCTATATAGATATCACCTGGCACACATCTCATTGCCGCCCGGCTCTTTAGGTGCAGGGTGATGTTTTTCCGACTGCTGTCAATAACCACAGCGCTGACCCATACAGAATCGGACTGCAACGTGGTTCGGATTCCGGCTGCAGGTCGCCAGGAACGGTCGATCAAAACGAATTCAAAAGGCTGCCCTCTGGAAAAAGACTTTGAAACCGCACTGATCTCTGCCACTCCCGTTTGTCCCGGTGCCAGCCGATTCTCGGAAAATCGATCCCAGGCCACATCACCGGCCAGACGAAAAGAGGGTCCATCCTGGCGATTGACCATCCAATGCCGCAACCTCACCTCTTTGTCGCTGATATTGCGAAAATAGGCATATATCATTCCGCCATGATTTACCCGTTCATTCTCGGGCTCAAAGACATGCTCTGTTTCCCACACGGCAGGACGAAAAGAAATCGCAATGATTTCCAGGGAAGGATCCGGAATTTCACGGATCTGTGCCAGGGTCAATCCATTGATGGCAAAAGCCATAGTGAATAAGGCTATGCAGCGCCAGCGCTCAGTCACTCTTTTGGGATTCATGAATTTGCTCCGCGAGTTTATCCAGCGGTTGATCGAACTGGTTTAGCATTTCCTGCAGATCAGCGATTCGTTGTATGATCTGATCAAGCAGCTCTTGTAATTGTTGTCGGGATTGCGGCTCGACAATCGGTGACTGGCGCAGGATATGTTCCAGCACCAGAGTAAGCCAATCTATGACGCTCTTTTGTTCAGTGACCTGTATTGCCCTGGAAAACTTTTCTCTGATCAGATCGATATGACCGCTATCGACCTTGAGAATCTGAGCCAGTTCATCATCCTGCCAAGCCTCTCTGGCTGCCTGCTGAAGCAGATGCACGGTCTCGAGCATGAATCGATTCTGATCAGCATTCTGATTCAATTCTTTGTATGGTTTTTTATACAATTCTGCGGCCAGCCATCTGTCGGTTTTCATTCACCTTCCTCATTTAAGAATTGGAACTATTGGGCACGGATAACAGGTCTAACACCTCTTCGATCCTTTGCAACCGAATACTGCTTTTCGGAAAATCCAGTTTTTCAGTCATCTGGGTAGGCAAAATCACACAGTGCATGCCTGCCCGTTCTGCGGCCAGAGCCCCTCTTGGAGAGTCTTCGATTACCAGACATTGGCCTGGCGAACGCCGGGCCATCTTTGCGGCGCTGAGATAAGGTTCAGGTGAAGGTTTGGTTTCAGAGATATCATCGCTGGTCAGGACAAAGTCGAAAAACGACAATAAACCGGTTTCTGCGTGAATGATATCGAATGTCTTGCGTTTACTGCTGGTTACGATGGCCATATGGTAATGCTGTGAGAGCTGCTCCAGTGTTTCCTTGACTCCACGCATCGGCGCAATACCCTGCAAAAGCCTTTGCATATAAAGTTCATCGCGGTGCGCTTGCAGTTCTTTCCACTCGGCTTTGATGATTTCTTTTTCCAGCAACATCTGAAAGATGCTCTTTCCCATTCCCAGAGAATGGTGAATAAAATCCTCAAGACGCAATTCATACGTGTATTCCAACAAGACGCTTTTCAAGGCTTCGTAATAGAGATATTCTGTATCGACGAGTATTCCATCGTTATCCCAAAAGAGTGTATCGACGTCTGATAAATCCAGTCGAGTGTCACGTTCCAAATCATATTCCTTATTCGTTAAATAAAGGGTGCTGCGAATTATATTTTTTTCAAGACAACCAGTGAGAGATCATCATAGTAGGAAAAATCTCCCATAAATTTTTGAACAGCCTGGACGACTGATTGTCCGATATTTTCAGCGGATTGTTTTTCAAGATCTGTTAGCAATGCATATAACCGTTCCTCACCAAAAAAATTCCCGTCCCTGTTTCTGGCTTCAGTGAGACCATCGGAAAAAGCCACCAGTACCTGGCCGGGCTGCAACTCGACGGTCTGCAAATCATACTCGCTGTCGCCGTTCAGTCCAAACGCAGGATTTCCATTCGGCAATACCGAGAGCCCCTTTGGCCTCCACACCAGGGGCGGCAGATGCCCGGCATTGATCAGCGATATCTTTGTTGATTTTTTTTTGAGAGAAAAACAGACCAGACTGGCAAAGCGGTTGCGAAGGCCATTGCGGATAAATATGCTATTGACTTGTTTGGCCAGGAGGGGAAGAGAATCAATGATCGGCGCAAGGGCATGCAATGTGGCCTGCAGTTTGGCCATCACCAGCGCTGCGCCCAACCCTTTTCCGGCAACATCGCCTATGGAAATCACGTGCTGCTCCGGATTCAAAGGGATAGAATCCACCAGGTCACCCCCAACTTGACGTGCCGGACGTGTATAGAGCCAAATATCCCATCCTTCAAATTGCGGGCTGGACTCTGGTTTGAGTGCATTCTGAACGGCGGCGCCGGTTTGTAGTTCTCTGATGGCAAGAAGCTTGTCTTTGAGTTCCAGCATCAGAACAAAGATCAGCAAAGCGACACCAAACCGGGGTTCGGTGTTTAAGTTATTGGCCGAACAGCTGATGATGAAACCGACGAGAAATAAAAGACGACGAACCGGCGTCAGCTTGAAAAAGAGGCTCTTCAATAGCCACCAAACCAGAATAAACGCCCGGCGAATTCGATTCGTGCGGGTAAGGTGTTCCCGTTCTTCATTGCTGAGATAGAACCGATAAAAGTCGTGCAGATCCTGTTTCAGGGTGCGCTTGAACTCGACCTGCTTAACATCTTGTTTAATCGTGCCCAGAATTGAATTGGGATCTTTTTCCATATTCACACTTTGGATTCAAAACCCTTTAGTAATTTGATTTCTTTAGGCCAGCGCTCTGGCATCGGTGTTTCGAGAATGAGAGGGATCGATTCGAGCCGCGAATCCTGCATGACCATTTTGAATGTTAAAAGCCCTAGAGTGCCCTCTCCCAGAGGCGCATGACGATCGACGCGGCTGTTGAATTGGGATTTACAGTCATTGAGATGCATACCGGACAAGTAGGTATATCCAACGATACGATCAAACATGGAGAAGGTTTCCTCAAAGCTTTGCATATCTGTGATATCATACCCCGCAGCAAACATATGGCAGGTATCGAGACATACCCCCACCCGCTCTTTGATCTCTATTTGTTCGATGATTTCTGCCAGATGCTCAAACCGGTATCCCACATTGTTGCCCTGACCGGCAGTGTTTTCGATCACGGCTTTAACGAATCCGGTCTGTTGTAACGCCAGATTGATAGACTCGGCGATACGAGCCAGACAGTCTTTTTCATCGAGTTGCCCTAAATGGCTACCGGGATGAAAATTGAGTTTTGTCAGTCCCAGTTGTTCACAGCGAATCATTTCATCGAGAAATGCCTGACGTGACTTTTCCAGTCCATTCTGCTCAGGATGCCCGAGGTTGATCAAATAACTGTCATGTACCAGCACATCATCCGGTTCAAAATTGGATTGTTTACAGTTTTCCCTAAAGGCCAGAATCGATTCATCTGTCAGCGCGGCCGCCCGCCATTGCCGTTGATTCTTGGTAAACATGCCGAATGCAGTTGCCCCAATATCGCGGGCATTGAGGGGTGCGTTTTCTACTCCTCCGGCGATACTGACATGTGCTCCTACTTTCACTCTTGCACTCCTAATATAAAACAAAATCTGTGTAAATCAAGACCTGGCCATTGGCAGTGGAATCCTGTTGCAGACATTCATTCCTTCAGCCAATATTTTGCCAATAAAACAGCGCAATGGCACCAAACATAAGCAAACCGGCGCTCAATCGCAGTAAAAAAATCCGGTGACCCGTGTCGGTTTCGATATGAACGAATCCCAGATTAGAGACAATCGAGCCCATGACGATGGAAATGACGCCTCTGCTGGCCTGCACAATCCCCCCGAACACGACACCGATGGCTCCGAAACAGGAATACAAAAAGAACATGGCCAAAAACCACATGACCGCAAAAGGGAAAGCGATGCGCCACTCTCCTTTTTGGGGTTTTGGAATAAACAGTTTGAGGATCAACCCGATCATGCCACAGATCAAAAACGCGAGACACGAAGAAAACATTGAGGCATGTGCCAATCCCAAATAATCGAACTCTAACACAACGGTCCGGATACTAATATCGGCGATGGAATAGTGAGCACAAGCCAAAAGGATCCATAGCCAGGCAACTGGCTTTAACCGCCCACCGGTTTCAGACAATAGCCAGGCAGCTGTCAGGCTGAAAAAGACAGCCACAAATTGCCAAAACGTAAAACTCTGACCGCGGAACAAAAGCCCGATGATCACCAGAATGAGAATTTTCAGTCCGAGCAATGGTGCAACCCTCGAAGCATCGGAGGTTTGCAAGGCAAGAAAAAGAAACAATTGCCCCATCAAATAAAAGCCAACCGCTGCAGCCAGAGGACCGGCTAATTCATTCCAGGCGGGCCATTGGTCAGGAAGCAGCAAAAAGAATCCGACAAAGGCAAAACTGCCCATCCAGATATGGGATAATGCCAATAAATTCAGACTGCGGTCAGGAAAACGTCTCGAATAGCGTTTACCAAACAGATAAGAAATACTTTGTGCCGTGGCAGCAGCAAACCCCATCAAGACGCCAAATAACATTCAATTCCTCTGGTTCGAATGGTCGTTTCATATCAGTGCAATCTTTAAATGAACGAAAAACAGCACAAAATTACAACAACAATCTCTGTGATCAGGATATCTCTTGATTTTTTGGTCAAACTATTTAATTTATAAGGTTTGTCATTAATCACCAACACTCGAATAAACAAGAAAGGATAGATCATGAGACCACATTCGGTTTTGATCATTGTACTGGCGTTTATGGTCATGGGAATGGGGTGTGAGAACAGCCAGTCCCAGGAAAGTGAATGGATTTCGTTGTTCGATGGCAAGAGCCTGGACGGCTGGAAAGCCAGCGAAAATAAAGATACCTTTTCAGTCCAGGATGGCAAAATCAAGGTGCACGGCAAACGCAGCCATCTCTTTTATGTGGGCGAGGTCGAAAATGCAGATTTTAAAAATTTCGAACTCAAGGCCGAGGTCATGACCGAACCGGGCGCCAACTCGGGGATCTATATCCATACCGAATACCAGGAAGAGGGCTGGCCGAAAAAAGGCTATGAAGTGCAGGTCAACAATTCTCACTCGGACTGGAAGCGCACCAGCAGTATCTATGATGTGGTAAATATCAAAGAGGCTCCTGCCAAAGACAATGAATGGTTTACCCAGCATATCATTGTCAAAGGAAATCAGGTGACCGTAATGACCGACGGCAAGACCATTGTCGAGTATACAGAGCCCGAGGATGTCAATTTCGAAGGCTGGCCGGGCCGACGACTATCCCATGGCACCATTGCCCTACAGGGCCATGATCCCAAGAGTGTGGTCTATTACAAGAATATCAAGATCAAGCCGCTGGACTAAATTCTGGAATGCCGCTCGGGATGGTCATCGACAAGCTCACACAAAGTCAGTCGATGTTTCATCCCCTGCGTCCGCCCGGCGATGTCTTTCCTGCGAAACGAGTTGTTGCAGAATAGTATCGGAGCGTCATTCCTGCGAAAGCAGGAATCCAGTGCTGTGGAAAACCACATGGAATGAGTAGAGTATGAGGTTCGTAAACGCTCTGGACTGTAATCATCAAGAGTTTGTACATCGCAATAAGGCCGGATGACGTATCATATGTTGTCTCCGCTCATAGCTATGGATCCCTGCGTCCGCCGGGATGACAGCCAACCGGCTATTTGCAACAGCCTCGTCCGCAGGGATGAGAGTAAGCCAATCAAAAAAAACGTCATTCCTGCGAAAGCAGGAATCCAGGACTGGGCAAAGCCCGGCAAAAAAAATGAGGGTCAGGGCCGCAATACCTCTGCCTCGACCCAATAGATATCATCATTGCCATTACCCGGTGATTGAAAATGGGCCAGCAGCTGCTCATAGGTTGGCTGGCTGCCCGGGAAGGGCCAGGTATCGGTGCGCCGGCTGGTGAAAAAGAAAAACCGGCCGTCCGGTGATAAAGCCGGACAATAATCCAGCGCAGGTGTATTGATGGGCGCACCCAGATTTTTGGGTTCGGTCCAGGTATCGGCGCTATCGCGAAAAGAGATATATAAATCTCCCCCACCCAGATCGCCTTCACGTCCCCAGGTGGAAAAAATTAAAAACGATTCATCCGGCGCGATCAGGGAATTGAATTCTCCCCGCTCTGAATTGACCACATTGCCGAGGTTCTCCGGTGCGCCATAGTGATCCCCCTGCCATAAAGCACGATAAATATCCTCTCCGCCAACCGTGTTGTCATACTCGGCGGTCCAGTACAAGGTGTAATCGCGGGTCACAGAGGGATAGAATTCATTCGCAGGTGTATTGACCGGCTCTCCTAGATTTACCGCATCTCCCCATTTTTCGCCGAGCCATTCCATCACCCAGATGTCATAATCCCGGGTCGAATCTGTCGGAGAGGTCAGCCGGTTGGAGACGAAAAAGAAAAAACGGCCATCAGGAGAGATGAATGGCTCCAGATCGCTATAAATACCGGAAAAGGGCGCCACTTGCGGTCGGGTCCATCCCTCTTTTGTTCGCGTAACGACACATATCGTGCTTTGCTCTCTGGATGCCAGGGTAAAATAAAACGTTTTGCCATCCGGCATCCAGGCCATATCCCGCTCATTCCAGCCGGTGGCCATCCATTCATCACCAAAACGCACGGGTTGGTCTTCGACGTGTGTCAGTCCCAGAAACTCGCCCTGGCGCGTGGCATTCTCTTGGTTCTCCGGAGCGCTGCATCCGGCAATTAGAATCACAATCGACACGATCAAGTATCTCATTCTGCCTCCTTGCTACGATTGTCTCTTGAATAAAATCGTCACTTGTAGTTTATTCGCTGTTCCTTAGTGATCTATGTCATATTCGTGGATCATTCAGATTCTTGCCATGTGGTAAAAATCAGGTTTGTATTCCTCAGCGAGTCTCGCTCTTTTCTCTGGTTCTGTGCGTTGACCTTGTCTGCAAGCCGCAATCAGATCTCTATCCCAAAGGTAGAGCGCAGGATGAATCCGATCAGAAATGACAAAAACGCTACACCCAGCGAGAGTCCGGCCATCTCGAAAAAGCGATGTTTAAAACTGAGATCCTTTGCCACGGAAATGTAATAATTGAAAAACGCAATAATACCGATAGCCAGGGTCAGGGTCGTCGCCAGACACACATAATAGTGATCGAAAATCAGATACGGAGCAATAAGAATCAAAACAGTGATAATATAGGCAAAACCGGTATAGATCGCAGCTGTGAGCGGATTTTTTCCGTTTTGATCCGATTTGGTCGATAGATACTCTGAAGCTGCCATGGAAAAACTGGCGGCCATGCCAGTGATAAATCCTGTAAGCGCGATCAAATTGGTGTTCTGTAAAGCCAGGGTCAAGCCTGCCAGCGCCCCGGTGAGTTCGACCAGGGCATCATTGAGTCCCAACACGATAGAGCCGACATATTGCAGCCGTTGTTCATCCAGCAACTCAATAAGCTGTAGTTCATGATCATTTTCTTCTTTTTCGATCTCTCTGGCTTTGGGTACATCAGTAAAAATCTCTTTATAGTTTAATTGTGCGGATTCCTCTCCGCGTTCCATAAGCCTGATCGCAAAGGTAAAGCCGAATAAACGTTCTAAAACGCTATACCAAAAAATCTTGAAACGGTCGGGCTGAATCTCTTTGCCGGTATATCGTTTGAGAATTTCATAGTGATTGTGCTCTTCACTGGCAATCTTTTCAAGTACCCGGGCATTTTCCAAAGATTTCTGTCGTTTCGCCAGTTTTTGATATATATGATATTCCGTAATTTCATTTTCCTGGAACCGCAACAACGCTTGCCAGGTTTTGGGATTCAAACTATTCTCTGACATTTTTATCCTTTCCCCAAAAAGATCTGTTATGGTCAACCGAAAAACAATTCAATTGTTTAGAACCTTTATTTCTGTCATTCATATAAATAAGAGAGATTTGAGAGGAGATCACAATGTTTCGTTTTGCGACATGTTTTTTTCTTTGTTTCCTTTCCTGCGTCTTTGCAAGTAAGACGCAAATATCAAAACCGGATCATTTGCGACCAGAGGTTCCGCATCCAGCTTTTCCCGCACCAGAATTACCCAAATTCAAACAGGGTCCTATGAATGTTTTGGATCCGAAAATTTCGATTCCGGCAAATCCGGATGTGGACCTTAAAATCACGATCAAAAAGTTGACTCTGGAAATGGATCCACGCATGATTATCCCCTATCCACCGGAACCCAGCCAAAAACGCTGGAAAAACTCTTTGATATTAACTTTGCCGGATTCACTTTCGACTCGCATTTTCACACCGGATAAAAAGTATTGATTCTATGCACCCGGCCCAAACCAGCGGATAGACCTATGTACACGAATAGTTTAAGGCTGATCGGGCATGGAATCCAGGTCGCGAAACCGATCCTAGAGCCGATTGAGAAAGAGATGGAACAAGCCGATATCGATATCCTCGAGCAAAGATAACCGTTCACTGATCCGTACGGTCATGGCCGCATCCGGTTCCAGGCCGAGTTTGGACAGGATGATGGGAGCCCGTTGCATGAGCAAACGAAACGCCTCGGGGTTCGATTCCCGATGAGCATGTTCGTTTGTCAAATCCAGGTTCGATAATTCATAAGCATAAAGCATCACCGATTGCGCCAGGTTGAGCGATGGATAAGGAGCAGCAAGAGGAACGGTGCTGACCCAGTCACAACGATGCACTTCTTTTGTCGAAAGTCCTTGATTTTCGCGGCCAAAGACCATGGCCACCGTTTGTATGCTGATTTTCTTTACGGCCAGTCGCTGGCAGAGATCGCGGCTGGAGATCACTTGTTTCCTTCCCACCCTTGGCTTGGCTGTACTGGTGATGCTGAGGTCGACATCCTTTATCGCCTCATCCAGGGAATTATAAATCTCTGCATTTTCGAGGATCTCTTCAGACCCAAAAGCCAACTGCCTGGCACGATCACCCAGATGATCAACAGGATTGACCAGACGCAGCGAGTCAAATCCCATCGTTCTCAGAGCACGTGCGCTGGCACCGATGTTTTCCGGGCGCGCGGGCTCTACCAGGATAAAGTGAATCGTCATTGGGTGCCGGATGTTTATGGCGTTAAAGTCATTCACCTCAGGATCCATGGCGCTGAGACTGTGAGGATTGCGACTTGCGCTTCATGGATTGCAACAACACCCGGCCGGGTCCGGTCAGCTTTGTCATAAAAATTCCTTCCCCTCCGAAAATCATACGACGGCAGCCGGCCACACTCTGGATATCATAATCGACCTCATCGGCCAGAGCCGCCAGATTACCGGTGCTGACCAGGATACTCTCGCCTGACTGCAGATCCTGTTCGACAAAATCTCCCGAGCCATGGATCAACACGATCCCGTCTCCCGAGACCTTTTGTAAAAACAATCCGGCGCCGCCAAACAACGCCGCCCCGGCACGCCGGGCAACGACGACATCGATATTGACGTTCTGACCAAACGTGGCCACAAATGAACCGCGTGTGGTGAGAACCGGACCTTGATCCAGATTCCACGCAATCATTTTGCCGGCATCATTGGCAGCCAGCAACACCTTTTGTTCAGGCTGATTGCAGGTGAGATACGTGAGACCCAGTCCTTCTCCGGATAACAACCGGCGCGCTGCTCCTTCGATGCCGCCAGGCATCTTGATGACCCAGTCAATACCCGGCGTAAACGACATCAGGGTTCCTTTGCTCGCCCAGCATACATCCCCTTTGTTCATGGTCAAACGCGCGAGTTGCGCCAAATCTCCTTCGATCCGGTACTCCATCCTTTACCTCCTCTGAAAAAAAGATTTTTATCGTCACATCTAGCCTGAATGATCTAAAATTCCAATCATTCATCTAAAGCGCTATTTCCTGGTGGTCATGGTAGACTTTAACCAGGCCTATGCTCCGGTTATCATATGGCCATGTTCGTCCAATAATGGATATGGCTTGTTCTGGCTTTTGTAATATTCGGCGACTCTGGGATACATCATCTCAAAAGTCAGACGTTCTATGGTCTTGTTATCCAGACGCGGCTGTTCATAGAGTCCGGCCCGTTCGCGCTGTCTGCGAGTTTCATAAAGTATAACACCCGCGGCTACCGAAACGTTGAGCGATTCTACCATTCCCATCATCGGAATGTAGAGTTTCTGATCAGCCATATCGATTGTCTGCGGAGAAACACCAAACAGCTCGGTCCCGAATACCAGAGCAGTAGGACGGGTATAGTCTATATCCAGATAGCACCGTGCCTCGTTATCCTGATGGGCGACCAGGATTTGGAATTTGTCCTGACGCAGACGCTCGATGATTTCCCGCATGGAATCATAGGTATATAGCTGGACCCACTTGTGGCTCCCACCGCTGGGACGCCGGCGGCGTTTTATTCTTGAAGGCATGAGGGCATGCATCTGCAGGATGCCCACAGCATCACATGTACGGGTGATGGCCGCCAGATTGTGGCCCTTTTGTACCCCCTCCAATACAACCGTAAGATCGGACTGGCGGCGTTTCAAAAGTTCAGTGACGCGCTTGTAACGATGAATACTCAAAATTCTCGTGGGCATGGAGCAGAGGGCAAAGAGCATAGGGCATAGGCCACAGCAACAAACAGTCGCGTATATTTTATCCTTACTCTTTTGGCCCGTTTGAAAAATCGAACCACCGCTCGCACTACCCCGGTCCTTTTTAAAAAGAGTTCAGTTTTTATTCTTGTTCATTGGCGTTCATTCGCGGTTGTCAACATACCTGCGCACCGCTTGTTCCAAAATTTAAATTACGGAAAAAATCCGTAAATTCAATACTTTTATTGGCTCTAGATCCGCCAGGCATAGCCCAGTTTGGTGAAAAATGTACGGTTTTGTTGTTGTAGCGACTCGTGCCAGCCCGCCTCGTGATAATCGGAATACCCCAGATAGAAAACGGTCTGGGGGTTGATTTTATACGAGAATAGAAATTGTGATGTCAAGGTTCCTGATGACCGTTCCATATCCTCCGGATCGAGATAGAGATCGAGATTACGATCATAATGGCGATACTGGAGGATCGTACGAACAAACATTCGTCGCGTAAACTGATACACGACTTTGAAACGGGAAATGTTCGCAGTGTATAAAAGACCGGGATCGACATACAATCTTTCATAATCGTGGCCGAGACCCAGCAAGAGATGCCGCCCGATAAATAGTTCACAGGACGGACTCAGATTGATACGGGTTCCGGACCGGTTGTTGTCATAATCGATATGATCGCCCAGAATGGCTTGCAGACCCAGTTCTGTGTTGCCTGTGGGACGAGCGGCCATCTCCATGATCACGTCATGGGTACGATAGGTCCTGCCCTCAAAATGCTGATCCCGGAAACGAACATGTGCATGACAAAAAGTCTGGAAAGGTCCCATATAAAGGAACCGCAGACGAAAGCCTTCCATGAGCACCGGGCCCTCGTGTTCTTTTTCATGATCATAGGTTACGCCAATACTCAGGCGATTAAACCAATGACCTTTGCCTCTCTCCCAACGCCGTTGCAGTCCCAATTCAGTATACCCGTAGTTGGCCTGAGTCATAAATCCGAGGTCTGTCCGAAAGTCTTTATCAATCGAACGATAAAAGGCATAGGCCTCAACCTTTTTGGAATCGTGTACAATGAATCCTTCAAAAGCCGTGCCTGCCAGCTTTCCCTCTGGCTGCTCAAAATCTTTGTCCAGGGTATCGGGATAGAGCGTTTCAGATCCCAACATCTGAAAGCTGATAAATTCAGTGCGGGTCAGATGAATCAGGCCATCCACTCCCCCGACACGATTGTAATAATCATTGGCCTCGCGATCGGTCAGAACCATGCCGACATTGGATGCGCTGCCGACATCATATTTATAGCGCAGAGCTGTGCTGATATTGCGTTCTTCGAGATAGGTGTTATCAGAGCCCTGGCTGGCCGGAAAGAGCAGGTTGGTGGTGTTGTCCTGGACCGAAAAAAATCCCAAGGTATGTCTGTTCTCTTTACCGGTCAGCTTGATACCGGTACGCGGATCTGCCATCTTCCGGGTGTAAACAGCCTGTAACGGCGTATTGAAATAATCAGCACCCTCCATGAAAAAGGGCCGTCGTTCAGGATAAAACAAGGCAAAACGCGTATTGATATCCATCTGAAACACATCGGCCTCGACCTGGCTAAAGTCAGGGTTAATGGTGCCGTTCAGCACGATATTCGGCGTCAATCCCCATCGTGCCGTGAGTCCGGATTCGAGATCCCGGTCACTACTCCCCCACGGGGTATCACGCCCATCCTCACGCTCACGGCGGGCAATGGCAGAGACGGTGGGGGCCAGCTCTATATTGCGGCCGGGTTCCGCACCGGCAAAGCCGATGAGTTTGTTCGCCTGACACATGTAACAATTGTTGTTGCGATCGCGGGGAAATGCTCCAATGTGATGTCGAACCTGACGCGGATAACTGCGCACCAGATCGAATCCCCAGATCTGATCTGTGGGCGAGCGCTGGAAATTAATGGACCGAAACGGGATAATCATCTCGACGATATATCCATCATCAGTCATGCGAGCATTGCAATCCCATATCGTATCCCAGGCCAGATCACTCCCCTGCATGGGGGTTTCGACCATATCAGCTTGCACACCCAAAGGATTACAGGCAAAATCATAGGTTCGACGGTTATCGTTAAAGGTATCAAAAAGAATCAGAACCCAGTCATCGGACCAGATCTGATCTCGGTCTGTCAGATGTGCACGGATCTTTTCAGGATGCGGGTCATGACAGTGGATACCCACATACAGATTGGACTCGTCATAAAACATTCGTGCGGTTGTCCTGACCGGCGCCGGGATATTTTCACCAGGCTGTACCTCGATTTCGGCAGAAACCATAACAGCATCCTGCCAAACCGGCTCTTCCAAACGAGCATCCAGCTCTATCTCTGCTTCTAGTCGGGGAACATTGAAATACACCTTGGTGGAATCGGTTTGAGCGAACACAACATTGTTTGTCAGAATCACCATAATGAAAATCAAAAGGTGACGACCATAGGAGCAAGGGTGGTAGCACATGAATAGCACTCTCGAAACTGTAAATGCGGAAGGTTTTCAAAATATACGGCAGAGCGGTATCAAGGTTTCAGGGAAGATTGAATGTGTTACGGTTCAAGCCACGATGTATACCATAGAATCCACTGGAAACCACTATAGCGAGTCCTCCGATGCCAAACCAAAACCATGTATTCCCAAGAGTTTCATAGAGGCGCGAACCGAGCGTGGGACCGACCACGAATCCCAGCGAAAACATCAGTGTATGCCAGCCCATATACTGACCCCGTTGGCGGTCAGATGCACGGTTGGCCACCACACTCATGAGAATGGGAAAAACCAGCATCTCACCGAACGTCCAGATCAACACGGTCATGATCACATAAGCATAGCCTTGACCCAGAGGCAAGAGTCCGAATCCAATGAGTAACAAAAAAGAGCCTATACTCAGGATCTGATAATTCCGTTTTGCCGGCAGCCGGTAGACCAGGGGCATTTCCAGCAAGACAATGAGCACGGCATTCATGGCCAGCAAAGAGCCGATTTGCGGCTCTAACAGCTGGTATACATTGCGCAAATACAGAGGCCAGGTGGTGAAAAGCTGAAAAAAAATACAGGCCATAACGAATGACAGGATCAGGATGGCTACAAAAAGCCGGTCCTTGTAAGGAGGTTGGCCGGGCAAACCGGTATCGACATGTTTTGGTAAAGGCAATTGCTTGACAAACACCCAAAAAAAGAATGCAGACGCCAGATAGGTGAGACCATCGGCCCAGAACAGCCAGAGATAATCGATGCGGGCCAGAAATCCACCCACGGCCGGACCCACAGCGATACCGAGATTGACCGCCAAGCGGTTCAGGGCATAACTGCGGGCACGCAGGTCAGCGGGACTTGCTTCAGCCACTGCTGCCGCATTGGCCGGACGAAAAGTCTCGGCGACGAGGGCCACGATGAACAACGCGATCATCAGACTCAAAAACGTCTGCATATAGCCCAGCGCGATATATCCTGCCCCAGAGCCCAAAAGACTCCAAAACTGTACACGATGCGTTCCCCACTTGTCGCTCAGCCAGCCCCCCAAATAAGAGCCAAACAGGGCACCCAGTCCGTAGGTACTCACCAGCGTACCCGCCCGTGCCATCGAGAGACCCAACTTTTCTGTAGCATAAAGGGTGAGAAAAAAGAGCACCATGCTACCGCTGCGGTTGACAAAGATCACCAGCGCCAGCATCCATACCGTGCGGGGCAGGCCCTGATATGGAGCGTGTAGCTGTCGCGAAAGCCTTGATAGAGCGAGGGGACGAAGAAGGTGTTTTGTCATCAGCATTCCTGCTCCCGGGGGTATATTTTATTGATCAAGTATTTGCAATGACGGAGTGAAGGAGTGACTCAAGTCCATGTACAAAAAGTCCACAGTCACTGTGTCTCTCCGTCACTGAGTCACTTTGCCACTCTCTCCCGACCCTCTTCACCACCTGTACCCTACCGGCAAGGGGAAAGGTGAATTACAAATACTGTGGTGCCAGTTCTTCGCGCACGCGTTCGAGCAGGGCTTTGGTCATGCGGATGCCCTCGAGAGCGGTGGGATCGGTACCTTCGTATTCGATCCCCACATAACCGCGATATCCGGCATCGAGAACAATTTTCATCATGCGGTTATAGTCGGTATGGATCTCGTTGCCGTTTTCATCAAACTCGTGCGATTTGGCACTCACGGCCCTGGCCCAGGGCATGAGCTCGGCAACACCTTTATATCGATCATAGGTCTCCTCCGGACTGACGCGAAAATTGCCAAAGTCCGGTAACGTACCGACACGGGGATGATCGGCCATCATCATGACGCCGGCCAGCCACTGGCCATTGCTGGATAATCCACCGTGGTTTTCCACCAGCACATCGATGCCGGCCTTGCCAGCATAGTCGGCCAGCCGCGACAATCCGTTGGCAGCCAGCTTTTGCTGTTCCTCATAACTGCCTTCACTGGCCGCATTGACACGGATGGCGTGACAGCCCAGAAACTGTGCAGCATCCACCCACTTGTAGTGGTTTTCGATGGCCTGGGTGCGCGCCTCTTCATCCGGAGCCCCCAACGCGCCTTCCTGGTCGCACATGATCAGCAGGCTCTTGACCCCTTCACTGTCGCAGCGATTTTTGAGTTCCTGCAGATAGTCCGTATCTTTGGCCTTGTCAAAGAAACAGGTATTGACATATTCCACAGCCTCGATCCCCAAAGAGCGCGCCAGAGCCGGGAAATCGAGATTTTTCAACTCGCCCTGTGCATAGATCTGCGACGGATCGCTGTGCAGCATCTCGGCAAATTTCTCCCAGCCATGCTGCTGCGGATAGCCACCAAAGATCTGGCGGTTCACCGACCATTCGGCCAGCGAGATCTTGTACAACGGTTCCGTTGCCGGCTGTTCTCCGGATTGGCATCCCAGAAAAGCCAGTCCCGCTGCCAAACCGGATTTGCTTGTCAGTTCCAAAAAAGTACGTCTGTTCATAATGATTCCCCTCTGTATGTATGAGGTGATACTGTGTAAAATTAAATTAGACATTTTCATCGTTCAGCAAAACCGCCCGAATCTCCGGGAGGTATTTTTTACAGTAACAGGACGTCATTCCTGCGAAAGCAGGAACCCAGGGCTGTGGAAAACAGCTTGGGATTCATCGATTACAGGGCCTTTAGACGCTTTGACCTGAAATCGATAAGAGTTTGTCCATCGCGATAAACTCAGATGATGCATCATACTCTGCTTCCGCCCGTAGCTATAGATCCCTGCGTCCGCAGGGATGACGCCGAGTGCACCAAGTGACCGACTGTCATTCCTGCGCAAGCAGGCTGTTGCAGAATAGAAATGGAGCGTCATTCCTGCGAAAGCAGGAATCCAGGGCTGGGGAAAACCACCTGGAATGCCTGGGGCAAAGAGTGTGCAAACGCTCTGGACTATAATCATTAAGAGTTTGTCCATCGCAATATACTCAGATGACGCATCACACTCTGCTTCCGCCCGTAGCCATGGATCCCTGCGTCCGCAGGGATGACGCCAGTCGGCAATCTGCAACAGCCTGGAAAGCAATAAGTGAGCATAGACCTCCGTGAGACTACCCTTTCTCGATCCAAAACCGCCGTTCGGCCAGCCGGTCATGGTCGCCGGCATAGTCGATGCCGATACGCGGACCGCTGTAAATCGGACCGGGCTTGATGTTCCGGTCCTCTATCCACAGAGGCTGTCCCGCAGTGAGATCGATCCCGTTCAATGTGCGGTCGATGGCCAGGGCCTGACACAGCTTTCCCGGCCCGTCGGTCAGGCCTTTACCGGATTTGCGCAGCTCACGCATGACCTCGTGGCCCTGCAGCGGCTGCAGTCCCCGGATCAGCACGGCCGAGGCAACCCCCTCGGGCTCGGTCACCACATTGAACATATTGAACATGCCATACACGAGATACACATAGGCCCGGCCCGGCGGACCATACATGGTCTGTGTTCGTGGCGTGCGTCCCCTGGATGCATGGCTGGCCGTATCTGTTTCACCCAGATAGGCTTCTGTTTCGCTTATAACACCGCTTAACAAGTGCTCATTCCACGTTCGAACCACTATCTTGCCGAGCAGCTCCCTGGCCACAATCATTGGTTCGCGGGAGTAGAATATGTTCGTTATAATCATAGGCATAGACATACTGTCAAACGTCTGAGGTCAGACGTCAGACGAAATCACCTTGACAAGGTTTATGCAATCATTAAATCGAGCCCGCTTTGCACCCTGTGCTCCCTCTTTTGTCTTTCTCCTATTCTCTTTTTCTCTCAGTCTCTTTTTCTCCTAGTCTCTTAGTCACTCTTTCTCTCTGTCACTCCATCTCTCAATCTCCTCTTTCTCAACTGTCTCACTCGCGCACCTTTGCCATCACTCTCCAAAACTCTGCAGTGGCCAGGTCCTGGTTGGCATCCAGAGCTTCGTAAACCGAACCTTTGGGATCGGGTATCAATCGTGGACGGCCTTTGTCATCGATCGCTTCGACACGAAAGCGGGCAACGTCGGTGATGTATTGCGGCTGCAACAGCGGAATAGCTGCCTGACCGTCATAATCGTGCTCATCCGGCAAGGTATTGGAGGGGTGGTGCTTGTCGATCATCCACTGAAAAAAGTCGCATCCGTTTTTGAATTCTTTTTGCAGACGGGATTTGGGTACATAGGGTGGTTTCATATACACCTTGCCACGCGCCTTTGGCGGTCCAATCGGGATACCCAAAACCCGGAATTTGGATAGCACAATGGTCCATGCCCAGGCATCCAGTCCGGCGTTGTAATCGATTTCGCGCACACCAAACACACCGCTGACCACGATCTTTTCTGCAATCGACGGATCGATAAGATAAGCATCGGCCACGGTGGTGAGAGGACCACCGGTGACCACGACCAGCGGCGTATCCACAAAAGCGTGGCGAGCCTGCTCCACAAGCCAGTGGCTTGCAGGCAATGCAAGGGCCCGGGTATCCTCGATGCGGTTGGATTCCGGTCGCTGCAAGCGCACCCCGGCGCCGGCAAGGGCAGCCGGCACATTCTGTAATCCGCATTTGCGGGCCATGTCGACCATGTCTTGCCGGCCCTGCACAAACATATCGTATTCACGGGCATTGGCAGCATAGGACGTGACCAATCCCAATAGCCGGAATTCACCCAGATGACTGCAAAGCATGAGATATTCGTCAGTATACACATCGCGATGATCGTCATTGTCGGCCACCACCGCAGAAATGGCTTGAAAGGGCAAATGAGCGCGAGGCTGCGCCAGTACAGAAGCAAAAAACAGCAACAGGATACAAAGTCGGTTCATGTGTTTTCCACCTACCGGTCATAGGATTCGGGTTCAACGCCGCAATTAATCAGGGTCTGGTCCAGTGCAAAGCCGGTGAACATGCTGTAATACCAGTCTTTGTAGCGTCCCCACACATCACCGCTGACCTTGTTCAGGGTCTGGCGAACCTCGGGCAAGATGGGTTTGGCTTGTGTGCCGATATTGGCAATAGAGCGGGCCGCCTGTAGCATGACCCATGGCTGTTCTTCATCGGCCAAAAGCCGGGTGAGCACAGGCAAGGCCATGCTACAGTCACCCAGATGGCAGAGCGTCTCTGCCGCGACAATAGAGACAGAGGGCGATTCATCGTCCAATGCGGCACGCAATTCATCTGTGGCAGTCCGCCCCATATCGCCCATGGCCAACAATGCGGTGGCCCCCCAGAACCGAACTCCGCTGTCGTTATCCTTTAATAATCGGATCGCATCATTGACCGACGTCTCGGGATGATTGACTTTTTCGGCAGCCTCGAGGATACGCGGCAGGTCATAGCGGTCCGTATCCCGGGCCATATCATAGGGTGAACCGCCATGTGAACGGATCATCATCTCGGCTTCGATGAGAAATCCGGTGTCCCGGCTCTGCAGGATCCATTCCCGTAACCGTTCGCTCAGTTCAGCTTTGATTTCAGCATACGCCGGATCATCGGCCACGTTATTCAGCTCTTGCGGATCTTTTTCCAGGTCGTACAGCTCTTCAAACGGCCGGGATTCATAAAACTGCTGTGCTTCTCTATTGAGCTCGCCAGCGCGGCGCAGCCGCTGCAGTTCGGCATAGCTGCGTTTTTGATCGCCGAAAATGATGGCATCTTGCACATAAGGCAGATGGGACATATAGTGCCGTATATAGATATGACTGCGGTTCATCACACAGCGTGCCACATCATAGACATCATCGGCACGACTGCGCGCCCCAAAGATGAATTCCCCGCGCGACAACTCTTGACCGAGAAACACCTTGCCTTGCAGATGCTCGGGGATGGGGGCGCCGGCCAGGGCCAGGACAGTGGGCGCAAAATCCACAAAGCTGACCAGCTCGCCGGTACGGGTGGCAGGAGCGTGCGGGGATAACATGCGATATTTTTCAGGAACGTGCACGATCAATGGCACCAAGAGTCCGGTCTTGTACAGCCAGCGCTTGTACCGGGGGAGTCCGAATCCGTGATCGCCGAATGCAAAGACAATGGTATTGTCCAGCAATCCCGCCTCCTCCAGCTCGGCCAGATGCGCTGCCACCTGTTTGTCCCATACCGCAACCAGGTCATAATAGCGGGCCCAGATGCGCCGGAATTCCGGGGAATCCGGGAAATAGACCGGAACCGTCACCGCATCCGGGTCCGTGCGTTCCTGCAATGGTTCGAGCACAGACTCGTCATGTCGGTTTGCCGGACCCTCGTGCGTGACCCCGGAATTGAATACGCTGAAAAAGGGTCTGCCGGCCGGACGATTTTTCCAGTGTGCGTCAGAGCCGTTCTCATCCCAGATGCCGGTGGGATCGAAATTATAATCGGTTTTGCTGTTGTTGGTGCAGTAATAGCCCTGTTCGCGTAACAGCTCGGGCAGACAAGGAATATCCGCAGAGCGCGGAATCTGTGAGCGAAGATGCTGGGTTCCAAGCGAGGTGGCAACCATGCCGGTGATCAGACACGAGCGCGCCGGCGAGCAGATGGGCGCCGTGGCATAGGCGTGCTGATAGAGCAATCCGGATTGCGCCAGAGCATCCAGGGCCGGGGTACGAGCGAGGTCATTGCCATAGCATCCCAGCAGATCCGGACCGATATCTTCACACGACAGCCACAGAATATTGGGCGGCTCGGCAGGTCTTTGGGATGGCCTTGAACACGAGACCATCCCCCAGGCCGGAAGCGCGGCTCCCAGGGTTTGCATAAATTGCCGTCGATTCATCTCTCTCTCTCCAAAAGGGAATAACGGATTAAAAGCCTGAAATGTTGAGGATTCAATGTATAAAAATTTTCACAGGATATGAAATAAAAAATCCTCCGGTGATCCGGAAAGAGGGGATATCAATTTCGATGATCAGGACCGTTCAGGCTCTGTCCCCGAAAGTTGTCATGCTGTAAGCACCTCTGTCGGTGGTGCTCGGTCTCTGGAATCGCATTGTCCGACAGATGATTTCCATTCTTTATAGGCATCCTGCAATTCCTGATCTGGGGCCGCGCCGGCTATATGGACCAAAACATTTTCTCTTGACATACTATTATCAAATATTTTTCGCAAAAAAATACCAGTTCATCACACATTTTTCTTGATTATAGAAAATGTATTCCCTACTTTTAACAGTACAAACGGGGTTATTTGCCTGCATCATCCTCACCTGACTGACATCTGTGCAAAGTCTTTTTCCCTGACGCTTTAGCATCCTTTGCACTGCTCTCATTCCAGTATGATACAAACTGACAAAAGACTGAAATGGAGGACCGGACGTCATGAAAAAAGCGATACTGTGGTCAATGGTGTGCATCTTTGTGGGCGTTTTTCATGTTTCTGCGCAAAAGCTGCAAGAGAGTTCGAGGACACGAATCGGTGGATGGCCAAACTGTGCAGTGGTTCAGGACGATTATGCCTATGTTGCACAAAGCGATTTTCTCGCTGTTGTGGATATTTCCGGTAAAATGATGCAAAAAATGGGGGGAATTTCTCTCGGTCAAGAGCCGGCGGCATTGATCGCTCATGATCATTATCTGTTCGCCTTTTACGGCTGGTCGGATTCGTCTCTCCAGGTGATCGACATCGCCGATCCGCTCAAACCCGTTCCATTGAAAAAATACGATCTGGCAAGCTCCTGGAGACTGTCGGTCACCAAAAATGGCTCAAAACTCTACCATACCTCAAAAGATACGGTGACGGTCATCGACCTTGGCGATCCGTCCAATTTGACATTCCCGTTTCAAAAACACGAGGATGATGCCACAACTGCCATCGGTAAAGACAAGGTTTTATTGGTGGGCAACAACAAGGCTCTCAAGGTTTATTCGATCAGTGATCCGGAGAATCCCACCGTTTTATCCAAAATAGAACTGGGCAAGGCGACCACAATGGCGATGCACGACACTCTGGTTGTCGTGGGATCAGGGAATGCAGCAAATTTGGGGGTCGCAACCATTGACCTGAGCGACCCGGTCAATCCTAAAAATCTTTCATTTGTGGAGACCTTTTTCATGCAAGATGAGGTCAAGGTTTACAAAACCCCGGAACATCTCAGATTGTTCGATGACAAGATATACACAACATGTCAGGGTAGTGTATCCCTGTTCATCATCGACGCCACCGATCCTGCGTCCCTGAGCGTGACCAGCAAAGTCGAACTGGAAACGGACCGCTGGGCCGGACCTGCGAGTATCGATGTTCTTCCTCCCCATGCTTATGTCGGTGTAAGTGGCGACCCGATCTCACTGAATCGGTTCGACATCTCTGATCCAAAGAATCCCGTTCTCACCGATTCTTATGGTGAACCCAAGGCAGTGCGCCATCTTGCCACACAGGATGATCTCTTGTTCGTGGCCGGTGACAACCGACTCTGGATCTATCAAATTGTCGATGAGAAAACCTATACCCTTTTGGGCAGTGATCCGTCATGGTTTCGCCTCAACAGAATCGTTGCTGTTGATGATTTCCTGTATGCCTTACGCCACGACACCTTGTTTGCCCTGGATGTTTCAAATCCCGACAAAATTACTCTTGCCGACAAGATGTCTTCTGGCCGAGGTGATCTTAAAGTCATAAAAAACAATAAAAACCGACTTTATCTCATCTCCTGGCAAAATGAACAGTCAGCGTTACACATAATTGATATCTCTGATCCAAAGAATCTAAAACCTTTGGGCGATACAAAATTTTCTGCCCAGGGACGGGCACTGGACGTGAATGCCGGCGACGACAAATTGTTTATGGCATTTACCGAGGACGGAACGAATAATCTCTGCAAAATATTGGAGGTGAGCGATCCGCAAGATGTCAAAGAACTGGGAAAAGCCGTGCTCAAGGCAGTGCCCATTTCAGTGATCGCACACGACAGTTTGCTTTATGTGGCCAGCAACGATAATTCGGAAAACTGGTATCTCGAATCCTTTAACATCGAAAAATCCGATCCTGCACCGGCCAGCCATCGCAAAGGTACAGGAATGATATGGCAGGTTTCGGTTCAGAACGATCTGGTCTTTATCAGCGTGCAGGGAGACATGACGACAGATCCGGAAATCGATTCTCCTCTGGGGTGGACACTGGCCCGGAAGCCGATCTCTCAAATGCTTGCAAAAAAGTCCTCCCCGGCTACAAAAGGTATGTCATGCGACGAACCGGGGAATATCTTTGTATTGGCCGGTTCTTCTCTGGGATTACTCTATAGCTTTCCTGCACTTGCAACGGTTTTTCATTCCTTTCTTTTGTTTACTGCCCTGGGCATGATACTATTGGTCGGCCTCATGGGCAGTGGCGAGACACATTATCTGGAATACTATGGCTCACTGGGCATCCTTCTTTTGTTTCTATTGCTCGGGGGGACCAGTGCGGTCACGACACCCGAGTTGTCTGTACCCAAAGAGATGGCGCTACAGCAAAATTACCCCAATCCGTTCAACCCTGAAACCACAATCGAGTTCTCGGTGCAAAAGGCGGGTCCGGTAAAACTCGTCGTTTATGATCTTTTGGGACACGAGGTCAAAACCCTGATCGATGAAAATCGTCAACCCGGTCATTACAAGATAAATTTTCAGGCGTTTGACCTTGCTTCCGGATTATATATCTATCAATTAGAGACGGACAACCACCGGGAACAAAAGCGCATGATGCTGTTGAAATAGTATTACCTGTCCCCATAAAGGTGCCTTAATTTCAGGAACCTTTATGGGGCATTTATTTATTTGTTGAGGAAAAGTCTTGCTGTTTGCTCCCGTTCAAAGCCCTCCTATACTCTTCCTGGTGAAAAGGGGCCCTCATCCGAGACCTCTCTTTTCCGCCTCTCAATTTACTGATTTACCAATATAGGTTTTTACCGAAACCAGATGTTTTATTTCATCATGCAACATTTTGTTGATCAGCAATCAAACCACCAAAACTAAAAATAAAAAAAAATGGAATAATTATTGCTAATTAATTCCTATCCTGAAGCACATTAAATAGCAACTCTATTATTATTAATATTATATAAACAAAAAAAAACTGATTTAAAGAAAAATGTCATATTTGAATGACAGATACCGTAATATAATTAGTATAGGAGGATCTATGCGCTCGGTTCTTTGTTTTCTTTGGCTTATCTCTCTAGTGGTGACCAGCTGGTCACAGATGGTTGTCAGGAATGATCAGGATGAAAAACTGTTCAAAGTAACTGACGCAGGTAAAGTGGGTATTTCAATTGGAGAGACCGCACCTGCCGCAACATTGGACATTGGTGGAGACTTGAAGATCGGTACTGTGACAACGGAACCCAATAGCGATGATATCGCTGTGTTGGTTTTGGATGCAGGCATTGTCAAGCAAAGAATGCTCGGTGCCGATATTTGGGATGGTGATGATACGGGAAGCGGTGGTGATGGCGTGGTTACCGCGGCATCATTCTCTGGTACCTCAGAAAAGACTCTCACTTTGACCAGAAGTGGTGGCCTAAACGATCTGTCAGCTAGCTTTACGGATCGGTATGAACCGAACACGGATAATCAACAATTGCAAATAAGCGGACGTACCCTCACCATCGATCGAGGCAATAGTCTCACGCTTCTTGATGATCGACCTTTGGCTGGAACCCAAATTACTGTAAACAATCGAACCGTGTCTCATGCCAATACCTCCGATCAGGCTTCGATGGATAACAGCGGACGAACCGTTATACAAGACGTACTCCTTGATGATAATGGTCATATCACGACTCTGCGCACTGTAACACTGTCGGATGCCACGGAAGATGATCAGCCTTTGAGTGAAGTGTTGTCAGATGGCCATAATGCCGGGGGACATGATGCCGTAAATTTTGGAGCAATCGCCATTGGAGGATCGAGTACCAATGGGAATGCGTTGATGGTGAATGGATTGGTCTCTGTGAGTGAAAGCCAACATATACACAAAAACCTGACCGTCTCCTGGGCTGGAGTCCCTGATCCGATTTCCGGTGTGTACATCGGCACTGATTCTCAACCAACCGTGCCGGTTCAGGGGGATATATATAAACTATCAGTCAATGGACCAACCTATGTGCATGGTGGGATTCGCGCGTGTTTTGAAGGAGGGAGTAAAATGGGACTCGGTGTACCCAACCCAACCTCTCCGCTGGCTATAGCCAATTTACCCTCCGGTTCTGAAATGAACATTACTGCAGACAATACCGGTAATCTGTATCGAGACACCTCCTCAAGACGCTATAAAGAAAATATTCAGACCCTGCAAGATGAATTTGATAAAATCCTCGAATTAGAACCCATCACTTTTGCCTACAAGGATAGTCAACTCAAATCATTCGGCTATATCGCAGAAGACCTCGATGCCCTTGAATTGGATAATTTGGTCATTTACAATCAAAGCGGCCAGCCAGAATCCATTCGATATGATAAACTCTCTGTCTACTTGCTCGAGGTGGTTAAAAATTTAAATTCCCGGATCAAACAACTGGAAACAAATTAAACCTCCTTATCCACCGGCTAACCGCTACAAGGGTACCTTTCGCTGGAAAATGCCGGGTATCCTTGTGCTGGTCCGGTCTACCATTCACCCTTTCTTTGGAATCTTTTTTGGGCGGCGCGGCCGAATTGGGCCGAGGCTTCGTCGAATTCCCTCAATATCTCATCGAGAGGTTTGCCGTGGGATGCACGTGCTGAAGAAATCATGGTATTGCATTCGTTCTCATCCATAAAGATCGCAGCCTCCAGCAGGTCTTTTTCATCCTCTTTGGGAATGACCAGAAACCCGTGCTGGTCTGCGTGAATGAGTTGTCCCGGTTTGACTTTGGTGCCAAACACCTCGACCTCGCAATTCCATTTGAGCGGAAAAGAGTGGGCATGACCGACGCACATGCGACGGGCAATGACCTTGAACCCGGCGGTACGGATCTCATCGACATCGCGAAGCGCGCCGTCGGTGATGCTGCCGACGCATCCCAGGGCACGGTGGATATTGCTGTTGACCTCCCCCCAATAGGCGCCATAGCTATGGGGTTTGTCCAGATCCTGCACGACCACGATTTTGGGTCCGGGCACAGAGGCGACATATTTGCGATATTCGCTCCAGCCATCGGGATTCTCAACCGGAATGCTGGCGTCGCCAGGCCGGATCACCACAGTGACAGCATAACCCACGATGGGTCCCAATTCCGGCATAAAGTCGACCGTCTCTTCCAGATTGAAGCACTCTTTGGAGGCATCGCGGCGTGTGATCTGTTCCCAGCCATTATAGATGGTGGGGGTATTCCAGCGTTTTAACTTTAACAGAGTCTGATGAGACAAATGATCTTGATTCATAAGCTTTCCACGTGATTGTTCAACTGTTTTTCCCTTGCTCGGAACCGAACACCGCCCGTATGGCCTGTAAATAGGCCCTGCCATGCGTGGTATCCGGTTCGAGATAGCTGCCATTGGTCCATTCGCTCCAAAAGTTGATATTGAAACTCTTGTGACCGATCTCCGGCAGTTGTACAAATTTAATTTTTTAACCTCATTTTTTTCTGTGTTCCTCTGTGATCTCTGGTGAAAAGCTGAACCGGAAATACACAACAGGGTGCAAAAAGAGATAACCGCAACGATCATCGCAGACAAGGCCCTGAATGCATCTCATTTCTGTTTCCGTGGTTTCTGTGATTTCCGCGGTTAATCCTGATTATTCAAAGGGCACGAAGGACATTAGATTAAAGCCAGGCAATTAATATTGTTGATTTTAATAATTCATTCTTCATGGTCTTGGTGAACCAGACAATGAATTCAAAAATGCATTGTGTGAGTAAAGATGAGCACTCGCAACGACTCCCAGCCAGACAAACAATGCATAAAAGACGCTGATTTTGGCAGGCCAAATGGACAGCGCGCCGATAAATACGAGACCACCCATAATCGCATACAAGCGATAAACGGCAACCCTGGGGGAAAACAGGATTTCGAGATAGCGTGAATCGCTTTGAAAGATTTTACGCATTCTATAAACGGCAATCAGAAACAAAATGGTTGCAACCGGAGCAAAGATCAGAATGCGTGCCATTGGCCAGGCATATTGATCGACGGCCTGGTCTGAATAGAGTTCCAGAAAGATCCCTGCGCGTTCGGATCCACCGTGGAACAGCATGAACCATAACAAGAACCAGGCGTATATCACCATGACATTTTTTTGGCGATTGGAAATGGACTCTTTATCCTCTCGTTGACGTTTGCCAATCAAGGTGAACATGATGGCAAAGAAAAAAAACACCGCCAAAAAGAGACCGGTCCAAAAGAAATATTCGAATCCGGCCAGAAAAATAAGGATCGCGCCGGCAAGAGCCTGGAACAGGGTACTCGTAAACACTCTCGGAACCGATTTTCTTAAAGGCTTTTGCAAGACAGGATCACCCGACTCTTTTTTTGTTCTTGCGTGGCGACTCGCCCAAACCATGACGACCGCATAAAGCATGCCGAGAAAAAAGCCGGCGTTCAGTTCCCACATCTTCCACCAGTCGATATAACCGGGAGCAAAACCATAACCCAGACACCAGGCAGCGCTGATCATGAATCCAAACCCAAATCCGACCGAAAGGACCAGCCCGGTGATCAGTGTGGTTCGATCCTTTTGCAACAAGGCGAACAGTAACGCACCGATCAGCCAAACGATCACCAGAGCATTTTGGGTGTTGGTATAGATCGTGCGTGAAAGATGGTGATCCAGGGAACCGCTATAGATCCCCATGCCGGCATGTGGAAACAGTAAACCGGGCCAGGTCTGAGCCAGCCAGAGTGCCAGAGTGTCCACCAGCGGCCATGCAAAGAGAATGAGCAATAACACGATCATCCACAGCGACCGGACGACCCATCGTCCGGCCGGGGAATTGCCTCCCAAAGCCCAACCCAGCACAATGCCACCGGGCGCAGCCCAGCCCATGCCACAGATAAAAAACCAGATATACCCGGTAACAGGAGAGATATGCATGGTTTCATTGCCGACATAAAAGGTACCCAGAATCCATGACACATATTGTCCATAGCCCAGCTCACCGCCCAGAGCGATACCAAGGCCGAGCCACAGAGCCACATGCCGGGCATCGAGTCCTTGACAGGACCAGATGATCCACCATAGTATGCCCCACATCAGTCCGGGCACAAGTGTGCCATCCACCCCTCCCCATCCTGATGTACCCCGGATGGCCCATGCAATAGCCCCTGCACTGCCAAAAAGCAACAGGGTATAAAAAAGTTCGGGGATTTTTTTTGAATGCGTGACTTGCTCTGGATTGAGAAAAGGAGGATCGTAAACCAAATTTCTCATAGCAGCTCCGGTTTGTCGGAAAGGATTCAGGTCATTGTGTGTCAGAAAAGATCATGGTGCAGGAAAACTAGACAAATTTTCCTGATGTTTGATTGTACTGCGATCTATAACCGTTAAAAGATCGGAATTTCAAATTGAAATTATCAGACTTGCAGATTTGGTTGTTCATTCTATTAAAATATAAAACAGATCCCCCAGTCGCAAGGAAAAAACACCTCCGATCGACATAAAGCACCCCGGTATCACACAGACAGGGAACCGGGTTGTTTTCTTATATACATGATCCGGCCATCGGTCCTGGTTGTTTTTTTTCAGCTCAATCCGTTTTATCTTGTTTTGCGATTGAATGACTTGCAATTGACAACGAAAATGTGGAATTTAGAGGATCGAACCCTGATCTCGGGTTTTTGAACAAGCAAATCATCAAAAGGATTCAAATCATGAACGGTTTCAACACCCTTGTCCAGCTCGCTTGCATCTCGCTGATGATTTCCACATCCCACGCTGCCGATATTCGCAGATCTTACATTCCAGATACCCGCAACATCCAAACCGGACTCGTCATCCCTGACCTGAGCTATAGCGATCAGCCCTACATCGTCAAAACCGATGACAACGCCTGGCTGTGCTGCCTGACCACAGGTGCAGGGCATGAGGGCCAATCAGGCCAGATCGTCATCACCCAGCGCAGTCTGGACCAGGGCAAAACATGGCAGGACAGGGTTCAGCTGGAACCGCCAGACGGTCCAGAAGCCTCTTATGCGGTGATGCTCAAGGTTCCCTCGGGCCGGATCTATATTTTTTACAATCATAACACAGACGACATTCGCCGTATCAAAGCAGATAATCCACCGTATAAGGACGGATGGTGCAGACGGGTGGATTCCATGGGCTATTTTGTGTTCAAATACAGCGATGATCACGGCAAATCCTGGTCAGAGCAGCGCACCCCCATACCGGTGCGCGAATTCGAGATCGATCGGGAAAATGCGTATGGGGGTGATATCCGCTTTTTTTGGAATGTCGGCAAGCCCTTCATTCTGGACAGTAGAGGCTATGTCTCATTACACAAGGTTGGCGGATTTGGAGAGGGATTTTTTACGAGCAATGAGGGCGTGCTGTTGATGAGCGATAATATCCTGACCGAAATTGATCCCCAAAAGATCCGCTGGCAGACCCTGCCGGATGGCGATATTGGCCTCCGTACCCCTCCCGGCGGGGGTCCCATCTCTGCAGAACAGAGTTATTCCGTTCTAAGCGACGGATCGATCTATTGCGTATACCGCAGCATCGACGGCCACCCGGTCTTTACCTACAGCCGTGATGGCGGGCATACCTGGGACCCGCCGCAATACAAACGCTATGCCAATGGCCGGCTCATGAAACACCCGCGGGCCGCCAATTTTGCCTGGCGCTGTGAGAACGGCAAATTCTTGTACTGGTTTCATAACCATGGTGGCCGTTTCATCCGTGAACATCCCAACCGGCGCAGCATGGCTTATCAGGACCGCAACCCGGCATGGATCTGCGGCGGCATCGAAACGGATTCACCAAAGGGCAAAATCATAAAGTGGACGCAACCGGAAATTTTGCTCTATGACGACGATCCCTATATCCGCATGAGCTATCCCGATCTGGTGCAGGAGGACGGCAACATTTTCATCACCGAGACACAAAAAGATATTGCAAGGGTGCATCACCTCGACAACGAATTGCTCGAAACCCTGTGGAACCAGTTCGAATTGAATGAGGTCACCCAAAAAGGCCTGGTGTTGTCGGAATCAAAAGAGGTGCCTAAAATCCTCGGGATGCCGAAGATGCCGCCATTCGTGGTTCAAAGTTCAGAGCGCAAGGATCACGGATCCAAAGATCTGCGTGCCGGATTTTCAATCGATATCTGGTTCAAGCTGGAATCTCTGGAACCGGGTCAAATATTGCTCGACAATCGTACGCCGTATGGCAAAGGATTCGCTTTGCAAACCACAGCAAAAGGGTCCATTGAATTGGTTCTGAGCGATGGCCGCACAGAGAGCAGATGGGACTGTGATCCGGGACTGATCCGGGAAAACATGCGGCACCACTTTGTCGCCACGGTGGATGGTGGTCCCAAGATCATCACATTTGTCGTCGATGGTCTCTTGTGTGATGGTGATGAATATCGCCAGTTTGGCTGGGGGCGGTTCAATCCCCATTTCAGGGGTCCGACCGGCAGTACAAAGCTGCGCATCGCGCCAGATCTGAACGGTGAAATCACATCGGTTCGAATCTACAGCCGGGCCTTGCTGACAACAGAAGCAATTGGCAACTATAACGCCGGCAGAAAATGATCTTTTGAGAAATCACTCAGCACTCCGAAAGAATCAAGTCTCTGATGTCACTTTACCGGGTTTGCGGATATTTTCTCCTCTGATGCGATAGAACGTTCTGGCTTCGAAAAAGTCCTTGCCTTTGACCACCTTTTTCTCGGCATCGCCGATATCACGGCGGGCATGTTCCGCCAGCATCAGCAAGCGCTCGACCACCTCGGGATGATTGCCAGAAACATCCGTCGTTTCGCCCGGATCGGCATGCAGATCGTAAAGTGCGAGTCCGATTTCTTTCCATACACTCGGCCCAGGCATGCCCCCTGTGCCGCCTTTGTGAAAACCAAAATAGGTATGAGGTAAATGTAGTTTCCATTTCCCGCTTCTGACCGCTTCCAGTTTCCAGACATTGTAATAGTAGAATGCTTCATGGGGACTTTTCGCGCCCTGGCCATTCATGATCAACGGTCGGATATCTTTGCCATCGATGGTGTGTTCAGGCAGAGGTGCTTCGACCAGATGGGCAAAGGTGGGCAACAGATCCATGGCTGTGGCCATTTCATTGCACACCTCGCCTGCAGGGATGGTGTCAGGCCAGCGCATAATACAGGGAACGCGTTGTCCCCCATCGAATGTGGTGGTTTTGCCTTCACGCAACGGCCCTGCTGACCCTGCGTGATCGCCATAGCTCAGCCAGGGACCATTGTCCGAGATAAAGACGAGAAAGGTATTGTGATCGAGTCCTTCTTTTTTCAGGATATCGAGGATTTGTCCCACAGACCAATCGATCTCCATGATCACATCGCCATAGAGTCCTTGCTCTGATTTGCCTTTGAATTTTTCAGATACGAACAAGGGCACATGCGGCATGCTGTGCGGCAGGTAGACAAAGAACGGTTCCTCTTTGTGTTTTTTGATAAACTCGAGGGTCCGTTCGGTATACCAGGTAGTGAGTTGAGATTGATCCGGATTGAGGTCGATGATGTCCTCACCTTCGATCAAAGGCAGATCCGGAAAGAAATCGGGTTTTGTGGGATGGTTGGGCCACATGTCATTGGAATAAGGCAATCCAAAGTATTCATCGAATCCATGGCGGGTGGGTAAAAATTGGGGATGATGGCCCAGATGCCACTTGCCAAAGCAGGCAGTTGCATAGCCTTTGGATTTCAAGAGTTCTGCCAGTGTGGTTTCCTCGCTGCTGATGCCGATCTCTGACCAAGGGTGCAAGACCTCGGGCAATCCGATACGCTGGGAATAGCACCCGGTCATGAGGGCGGCCCGCGAGGGAGAGCATACCGACGACGCCACATAAAAATCTGTAAACCGCATGCCCTCGGCTGCCATGCGGTCCAGATTCGGGGTTTTGAATCCCTGCGCTCCATAGCATCCTACATCGCCATAACCCTGGTCATCGCAGAGGATGACGATAAAGTTGGGGGATTCTGACTTTAGTTTTTGTCTGCAGCCAAAAGGCAGGCTGAATAAAGCCCCGGCAGCACCTGTGAGTCTGAGAAAATTGCGACGCGTCAATGACATATTCATCACCATCCTGATATTCGTTACATGACGATACACACCTCTAGAAAAAGTAAAGCAAAAATTGGCAGGAATTCAAGCAGAATCCTTTTGCAATCATCTAACAATGTTATTCCAGATCGAATCTAACTATCCGATTCCCGGGATTGGATCTTAGCATCACTCTGCCGTTTTTTCCTGTAATATCTCGACACCGACCTTTCTTTCACCATGATAAAGAACATGAATTTGCCCCATGCGATCGATGACGATTCTATCTGCCTGGTGATCCTTGTGAGACAATCGCAGGTTAGCCACAAAATCACCATTGTTGTTGTATTTGACGATATCGACGCGTTTGCCGTTCGCATCGGTGATCTCTTGAAAGGTTCCATCCAGGTTTGCCTCTCCTTTTACGACCAGGTAGACATTGCCCCAGTTGTCGCTGGCAATATCCCGGAAATGAATGGGTCCATCCGGCGGATCAGCATGGGCAAAATCCAGCAGAAAATGACCATCTGAGGTAAGTTTTTGACACGGGCCGTAATAACTGACCACAAACAGATCATCATTGGCATCGAGGGTCAGCCCGTATGGAAAATTGAATTCTCCCGGGAACACACCCTTTTTACCGATGGTCTGTACAAACTTGCCGGAATGTTCAAATACGCTCACGCGGGGATTGTCGATTTCACCGATATAGAGCCGCTCTTTTGAATCGAACGCCATACCGCGAGTATCCATGACACGACCTGGTGCTGTGCCCTTTTGAGCAAAGGCATAGCGAAACACCCCATTGGGCGAAAAGACCTGGATGCGTGGCGTGCCGGTGTTGGTATCGCTGACAAAAATATTGCCGTGGACATCGACAGCAACATTGAGCAGTCCCTGCATGGCTGCATCCACATCGCCGACAGAATAGCCGAGCCTGGTGATCAATTCACCCTGCGGTGAAAAGCGGTACAACGAACCCGCCGCGATGAGAATATTGCCTGTGGCTTCGACCGCGATATCCTGAGGCTCTTTGAGATAACGGATCGCATCGACAGGCTCTCCCCATTCGGCGATGGTTTCATACTGTGGCTGCTTGCCATCAAACAACACAGTGGCCTGCAGGTAGCGATTGGAAGCATTGGTCACCTCAACGGTGATATGTATTTCAGGCGATCCGGGGGCTTTAACAGGAGCCCGATACAAACCAGATTGATCGATGGTGCCGGCCGTTTCGTTGCCCCCGGGGATGCCGTTGACAAACCAGACTGTCTTGTTGGTAGCATAGGCGGCCGTCAGTCTGGCTGGATGTTTGACCACAAAAAACTGCTGTTCTGCACCGGGGTCCAGTCGCACGAGTGTGGGTTTGATGCGTGCGCGGTGCATACCTTCGGGGGGATTACTGTATGCAATGGGCAGATTTATAAAAAAGATGAATATGATCGTCAACAGAGTCAGAGGATTCTTCATGATCGTGTGCTCCTTTTTCACAGCTCTCGACAGGGTGGTAATCCCTTGCTATAACGGTTTAAAGATTTCAAACCCCATGGTTTCGCCGCTGCGATAGATAAAATAGAGCCAGTCCTTTTCATCCACATAGATCCAGTTCTCAGCATGAGCTTTGACGGCCAGCGACAGGGCGCCAATAAAGTCGCCATTATTGTTGAATTTTTCCATACTCACCACTTTGCCGGTGGTAACCTCTACCTCACCGCCATACCCTCTGGAGCCCCGCACCATCGCATAGACGTTTCCCCAGTGGTCGCCCGAGATGGAATGAATATAGACCGACCCTTCGGGCGGTTCCGAATCGAAAAACTGGAACAGAAAATGGCCATCAATATCGAACTTTTTCAGCACTCCATAATAACTGGAGGTAAACACATCGTCATTGGGATCGATATAGATGCCATGTGGTGCATTAAAGTCGGGCAGATACGGACCATCCTGGCCCCAACTCTTTATAAATTCGCCCTGGCGGGTATAGATATTGACGATCATATTATCGATATCGACGATGAGCACTCGATCCTGGCTGTCAAAGGCGATGCCATGCGAACGCAGGATCTCGCCGGGGTCTGTCCCTTTGGGACCAAATGTTCGCAGCAACTCTCCTTCATGGCTAAAGACCTGTACGCGGTTACCGAAATTTTTCTGATCGCTGATATAGATCTCGCCAAACCGGTCAACTGCCACCACACGGGGAAGGTATATTTGTCCGGGAGCTTGGCCAATCCCTTTTCCCAGGTCGCCGAGATATTTGCCGTCCGGTGTAAACCGCAAGACACGGCTGCCGTCATAATCGGCGATCAGCAGATTGCCTGCCTTGTCCATGGCGATGCAATGGGGATTGGTAAAGTGTTCTGAATCGTTCACAGGTTCGGTATATTCGAACACCATCTCATAAAGCGGCTGATCAGGCGCCATCAAGACAGTGGCAAAGAGCCTGGTGTTTCTTACTCCGGTCGTCTGACCCATGATATGGATTTCATGCGGCGAAGGGATCGTGGCCGGGGCTGTATAGACCCCCTGCTGATCGATCAATCCGTATTCTTTGCTGCCGCCCTGCACATCATTGACAAACCATTTGACATCGGTTGCCAGTCTGGCAGCCTGTCCCGGTGTTGCCTTTTTGATCACCTTAAAGGTGGCTGTTTCTCCGGGATCCAGTTTGACCAACGAGGGATGAATGGAAGCTCTGGCATGATTGGGAATTTCCTGTGCGTTCAGCAGGCAGGGAACAAGAAATAAAAAGGCAAAAAACCAATTTGCACCCATGGACATCCGCAACTCCTTGACGGTTTTTCAATTTGATAGCTGGTGGTTGATATTTAATAAAATAATTACTATGCGTAATCGCAATGCAATTATTTTTAATTTAATGAACAAGGCTAAAAACGCGGGCAAGTAAAAGCTTGGGGTCGGACCTCAAAAGAGTCCATATAAATCTGGACAGCTGTTACAGATGCTGACAACCAAACTCTCCGGCGATAAGAGTCATCTGTGCATTGTCCACGGAAAAACCGAAGGATCTCGAACACATCAAAGAGCCAGTCGAAGCAGGGTACATCCAGTCGACGATTGACAAAACCTTTACGCTGGAACAGGCAGCCCAAGCCCATGTCTATGTCGAGGAGGGGCAGAAAAAGGGACATGTGGTCATAAAGATGAATGATTGATGGGTAACAATGAATACTCGAATCGATTTTTCAAAAACAGGCCAAATGCTCTGGCACGGACCAAGGCAGTGTATTGAGCGGCGCGTTTTGTATTTAATCAGCCATGCTGACAGGGGTTCCAATAGATAACATCACTCGTCTCTCATGGGCCAATTTCTGATATTGAAAAGTTGCCCCAAGCGGGCATTCCTCTAGAATACGATAAAATCAGCGCATATCGCGTTGTGATTTATACGAATCTTTTCTTTACGAATTCTGAGATTAATCTGCGCTCCCAATGCACAGCCTAAACCTTTGGGTCTGCACCCTACCTTCTTCTGCCTCTTCCCTGACCGGGACCCATGCGTTTGCCCGCCCAGACCGGAATGCCATTCGCGTTTCTGATCGTGAAGGTTTGATCGTCGGTTTTGATTTCCCTGCAGAGAATCAAATCTTTTTGTTGATACACCACTTTGGATCCGGTAACCGTAATCTTTTGATCCGTTTTAAAAGCGATATCTTCCTGATCCAGAAACCAGTCCGGTGCGAGATAAACCTCTGCCTTTTGCGCTTCCAGGGCAACGATTAGGAGGGTTCCGGGAAAGCGGCCATATCCTGATTGTGCTTTTTTAATGTGTTCAATTTTACCATCAATGGTCACCCCATTCGCGGGGTCATACAGTCTGGTCAGGCTGTTTTGGTTCAACCCCCTGCCGGGTTGGGCGACAAGCTCGAAGGCTATAAACATAATCATAATCGCTTGTAGCCAATAATACTTTATCATGACAATCCTCCTAAAAATGTGTGTTGTAAATATATTATGGTTGAATAAAACTCCAATGAATTTTATTTCACAAATGACCAGCGAGATCAAAGTGCCAAGACAAATGAGAATTCTGTGATGAACCTGATCCTTGTCTACCAGACAAAGAGTAAAGTAAATCAGGTTTACAGCATAAAAAAATGGGCAAATTAATTAAACTTTTTAAAACCAATCATCTCTAGAGTCTGACCCCGATTGCTAGCACACAATATATATCTATTCCCTATCTGAACTGAAAGCCAAATAACTGTGCATTGACCAGCTTGAACTGAATCTTTACAGCCTTTTCATCGATATCGTCCAAGTTTGCATTCTCGAATACAACGGGAATTTCAATATGATCCTTACCGGATATCATTGTGTAAAAACCCGGTAAAGGTTCTCCTTTTTGATTAAAAATAGTTATTTCTATAGAACCGAATCGGGCATTACCATTTACAAATAGTTGTGATCCATTAAACCGCAGAGGCTTTGTCATGATACTCCCGCCGTCATAACTCGCCTGGAGGGAAACAAATCTTCCCCGCTTGATTTTCGCCAACCCAATAGCGCCATAAAAAGGTCCGGTATCTTTGCCCTTGTAAGGGGAATGCCGGTAGGTTCGACCGCTGTAATAAAACCAATGTTCATCACCCACCGATACCGGAGCGAGATTGCCCAGGGATATATTGAACCGGTCCCAGGTGCCAATGTCCCCTTGAGGAATAAAAGGCTCCCGTGGCTCTACACGGCTAAAATCCATACCATTCCGACTCACCGCAAGTTGAATATCCAAATTGCCCTGATCGGGCAATCCATAAAACATTTGAACACACCCGATATACAAATCACCGTATGGAAAGACCGACATGGAATATATTTCCGTGCCTTCCGGGTCCCTGGCGTCGGCAGCCAAAACAAGTTCTTCTTTTGTCCAGTTCTCAAAGTCACGGCTTTCAATTCTGGTTACAGCTCTTCCCCAGCCGTATTTTTTCCAGCGATCTTTGGTTTTCTCCGTTGTAAGCTTGTTCCGGCCAAACAATACGAATCTGTCCACCCTTTCATCCCAAAAAAACCGGCTGATGTCAAAGATTTCATAACTGGCGAAATTCTTTTCCAGGGTCCAGTGAATACCATCCGGACTCACTGCGGTCCCCAATCCCCGGCGCTGTCCACGGTGATAAGGGGCCTCGTGTTCCCCGTGATAGTCACGCTGGATACTCACAAACCCGGCTTTATAGCGTCTATTGGGATCAGGATCCTTAGGGTCTTTGACAACCCCGCAAAACTCATAAAAGTGTCCAAAATTGCCCCGCTCGATCACAAGGTTGGTATTTTGCCCATCCCGGACCACGATACCGAGTTCAGGTTTTTTCCAATGGACTCCGTCATGGCTTGTGGCATAGCCCACATCCCCGGAGCTGTAATACCACATTTTATACAGCTCATCCTCATGATCAAGCATAACGGTCCCAAAAAGCAGGACAATATTGCCTTCCCAGGGTTTATCGGGCTGAACTATAGGACCACCCGGATGTTTTTCAACCTGATTGATTTGCCGGATAATGTTTTCTGTTTGTTCGACAAGATCATTATCAAGAAATAATTGTTCTTGCTGACCGATATGAATATACTTGGATAATTCCGTTCCGGTAAGACTGTGCGGAACAAAACATGCCAGTAAAACCATCAATGCACTATTCATCCGTTTGTTCATCATGGTCCTTCTTGAATTCTAAGGGAATTGAAATCCTGCTTTAAAATAGCCAAAGCTGAATATAAATGCAATGAATTTAATCTCATAATCGCTTTGCTGATCCAATCAAAAAGGCGAGAGGATTTTACTTGGGTTTGATTATTTTTTTTCACATTATAACAAAAGAACCATGATCATCAAATAACGAGTTTGCAATGCAACTCTTGAAAAATCTATTCCAGGTGAGCGGCGATCTCAATGGTCTGACCTGGGCAGGAAAGGACGCCGGATTTGAAGACGGTAACAGTTATATTCTCGAAACCGGGCAGGGACTCGTCATGTTCGACTGTGGCTGCGGGGAGACATTCGATCAAATCTGTCAAAATATGGCGTATTGGAATCTGGATATCGATCAGGTGCATGCCTGTTTTCTCACCCATGCCCATCTGGATCATGCCGGAGCAGCACACAACCTCCGGGAACGAACCGTCAAACTGATCGCGCATCCGGAAACCGCCGAGGCCATGTCCAAAGGCGATGAGCGCTGCTGCGGTTACCTCTATCATAAATCATTCATTCCAACAACCATCGATCAGACGATAAAAGACAATGAAACCATCGAGATCCTTGGTTACCAAATCAAAGCCCTGCACCTGCCCGGACATACCCGGGGCTGTACCGCCTATGTCTTTGAACATCAGGATAAGACCATCCTCATCAGCGGCGATATCATCGGCACATTGCTGGCCGGCGATTTTGGCTGGAGCGGATCCATCGATTTCGATCGCAAACTCTATATCGAATCCTTGCGCAGACTGGCTAAAATCGATACGGATATCATGCTTCCCGGCCATGGCATGGCCTATTTTCATAAACCCCGCCGCCGGGTGGAAGCGGTGCTGAATCAAGCCCTGATGCAGTGGCGGGGATAATCATCGATCTGCCTTGTGAAAAGCAAGCCCCTCTTTCAACCTGACTGAAATCATTCTAAATACAGATGAGCATAGGGTAGGACATTAAAATCTTTTGAATATAAAGACTGTAGAGCTCTTTCAAAAAGAATAGCGAGGCGCGATCGTCCCGCACCTATCGCTGTCCAACTCTTGAGGAGTACAGAACAGAATACTGAATGAGCGAACTCGAACCGCCTATCGGCGAGATGAGCGATAGGTGCGGGAAAGCGCGTCCGAGCCCGCGCAGGATCCTGGCCCCGTACTTATCGCCGACCGGTACAGCACCTCTCTGAAAATACGAACAACACGATCCTCCCATTTCAAAGCATAAACGAACAATGCGATAGGTGCGGGGACAGAGCCGGAGCGGCCCCACCTTGGTTCAAATGTAGATTTATTCAAAAAGTGGATGAGATGAATAATGAGTTTGATTTTAAATGATAATCTGTTATTTTCAAAGCAACTCTGCCTTTAAAAATCTTTCGCATATTTTATAAAAACTGGGAGCCAATATATGAGAAAAGGGGTCATCACCGGACTCGTCACACTTGCAATCCTATTAAGCTGCTCCACAAAAAACTCCTTCATCGAACCACAACAGCTCTTGTGCGAAGCAAAGAAAAATCCCATCGGACTCGCCACTGTCCAGCCCCGGTTTTCCTGGAAAAACGAGTTTCATGCCAACCATTCCCGGCAAACCGCCTATCAGATCCTCGTGGCCTCGTCTCCGGAGCTGCTTAAAGAAGAATCAGCAGACCTCTGGGATTCAGGCAAAGTCCCGGACAAAAAATCGATCTGGGTATCCTATGACGGCAAGGCCCTGCAATCCCGTTCCGTTGGCTATTGGAAGGTAAAGGTCTGGGATCAAAACGACACCCCCTCGGACTGGAGTGATCCTCAACATTTTACGGTCGGCTTGCTCGAACCCGGGGACTGGAACGGCGCGTATATCGCCATGGACTCGAACGATTCGGCCGCCCAATCGCCTTTTTTCAGAAAGACCTTTCGTCTGGATGAGACCTATGACCACCTTTTTTTTCATGTCAACTCGCTGGGGTATCACGAGCTCTATATCAACAATCAGCGCGTCGGCGATGCGGTGCTGGCTCCGGCGGAATCGCAATACGACAAACGGTCGTTCTCCCTGTCCTATGATGTCACCCCGTATCTCAAAAAAGGCAAGAATGCCATTGTGCTCTGGCTGGGATATGGCTGGTACCAGCATTTCAAGGGCCGAGCCCATGAGGGCCCCCTGGTCAGGGCGCAGCTCGATGGATTAAGAGACGGCGAATGGCACACCCTGGTGCAAACCGATAACAGCTGGACAACCCATAAAAGCGAATATTCCATTCTGGATAACCTCCTCTTTGGGGGTGAAATCCTCAATGCCAATCATGTCGTGCCGGATTTTGCCGATCCGGATCTGGATGACAGCGATTGGCAACAGGCGGCTGAGATCGAGGTTTATGATCATCGGGTGACCCCGCAGGTGGTTGAACTCAATCGCTATCAGGAGAAAATCCAGCCGAAAAAAATCCTGAACCTGGAGAACGATGTGGTTGTGATCGATATGGGCAAAAACCTTACCGGCCACCTGACCCTCGATTTTCCGGCATTGCCAAAGGGGCATCAGGTTACCATTCAATATGCCGATCACCTCCCCACGCAAAACAGAGAGCTGTTTGAACTGCAATCCTGGGATCCGGAATATACCCTGGAAGAGCGGGAAAACGACCGCTTTGACCGCCAGATGGATCACTATGTTTCTTCCGGTGAGGCAGGGACGTTTACCAATAAATTCAACTATCGGGCATTCCGGTATGTGAGGTTGTTGAACATGCCCCAAGAGATCGACAACCAGTCGATCAGCGCCCGGCTGATTCACACCGATTTCAGAGAGACAGCCGGATTTGCCTGCTCGGAACCGCTGCTGAATCAAATCCATGATCTCTTTGCCTATACGCTGAAATGCCTGACTCTCGGAGGGAAAACCGTCGATTGTCCCCATTATGAACGGCTGGGCTATGGCGGCGACGGCAACGCCAGCACGGTCACCGCACAAACGCTTTTCGACCTCTCCCCTCTCTATACCACCTGGCTGACCCATTGGGCGGACTGTAACAAACCCGATGGTGACATGCCCCATACCGCCCCCACCTTTTGGAGCTCAGGCGGCGGACCTTATTGGTGTGCGTTTATCATCAAGGCGTCCTGGCAGACCTGGTTGAACTATGGGGACAAACGGGTATTGGAAACCTTTTATCCGGTCATGCTCAACTGGCTCAAATACGTCGATAAACACTCGCCTAATGTTCTGCTGGAACCGTGGCCCAATACCGAAAACCGAAACTGGTATCTCGGGGACTGGGCGACTCCCAACGGCATCGACCAGACCGACCCGCGCTCCGTGGGCGTAGTCACCAACTGTGCCATCGTGGACAGTTACGACAAGCTCATCAAGATTGCACGGGTATTGAACCGCGATAGCGATGCAGAGAAATTTGCCGCCAAAAAAGCGACCCTTTCGCGAGCCATTCATGAGGCATTTTATCATCCCGAATCCGCCACCTATGGCACAGGCGTACAGATCGATTTGGCCTATCCTCTGATCCTGGGCGTTGTGCCGGATTCGCTCGAGGAAAAAGTCACCCAAAGCCTGATTGACGAGACCCTCGAAAACCGCAACGGCCATCTGGCCACCGGGCTGGTCGGACTCCCGGTGCTGACCCATTGGGTCACCACCCGTCATGCCTCTAATCTGATGTATGAGATGATGACCAAACAAACCTATCCTGGATTTGGCTTTATGCTCGAGCACGGCGCCACCACGGTCTGGGAACATTGGCATGGCCACCGCAGCCGGATTCACAATTGTTACAATGCGCCGGGCTCCTGGTTCTACCAGGCCATCGGCGGCATCCGGCAGTTGGAGGAGCATCCGGGCTATGAACAGTTTTTGCTGGCCCCTCGACCGCCCAAAGACCTGACCTGGGCCAAAGTGTATAAAGACACACCCTATGGCACCATCCGGGTAGAGTGGCAAAAGCAGGACGGCGAAATGGTCATGCAGGTCACCGTTCCCACGGGAAGCACGGCCCAATTCGTCCTGCCCCAGGGTGTTCAGAATTGTAAAATCGATGGGAAATCCATAGAACCGGAACCACAGGGCCACATCCGGATCGAAGCCGGCAAATATCAATTGACCTATAATACACGATAAATTTTTTTACGTTTTTACGTTCGCACGTTCCCACGTGGCCACGTTCCCACGTTCAAACGTGCAAACGTAGAAACAAAAAAAGGAAGGACAAGATCATGAAACAGGCACTGATGGTTTTTCTCGTCATGTTTACTGCCCAAGCATTTTCGCAACCCTGCGGAACAAAGAGTTTCAATGACTATGCGTATGACATTCACAGCACAGACCGGCCTTATCCGGAGGTAGTGGATCCGGGGACGCCCAGTTCATTGGACGAGGCCGGGCAACCGCCTTCTGATGCCATCGTGCTCTTTGATGGCAGTGATTTATCGCAATGGCTGACCCGTGACGGCGAGCCGGCCGACTGGAAGGTGGGAAACGGATATATCGAATGTGTTCCGGGCAAATCCACGATCTATAGCAAACAATCATTCGGCGATTGCCAGCTGCATATCGAGTGGGCAACCCCGGCACAGGTCGAGGGTGAAGGCCAGGGCCGCGGCAACAGTGGCGTGTATCTGATGGGCTTGTATGAGGTGCAGGTGCTGGATTCCTATCAAAACACCACCTATCCGGACGGACAGGCTGCGGCGTTATACGGCCAATATCCCCCAGAGGTAAACGCCAGCCGGCAGCCCGGGGTGTGGCAAACCTATGACATTATCTTTCACCGGCCTAGATTTTCCCCTACGGGTGAGGTCATCAAACCGGCCACGATCACGGTTTTGCATAACGGCGTGCTGGTGCAGGATCACGTTCAGCTGACGGGTCCGACCATGAACCGGCTCCGCCTGGACTATTATGCCCACGATTCCCGCCTGCCGATCTCGCTGCAGAATCACCGCAATCCGGTGCGGTTTCGCAATATCTGGGTGCGGGATCTGGAGAAAGATAAAGAGCAAGCCAGGACGTCAACAGTTCGACCGGATGCAAGTCCGGATATCGCTGCCATGGCAGGTACGTTTCAAAATCCCGACAATCCGAACGACCGTATCGTGCTGGCCGTAAAAGAGGGACAGCTTTTTGTCAGAGAGATGACCAGCAGAGACATTGCCCTGCATCCGCAATCCGGGAGCTCGTTCTATGCCTTTGAAGATCAGCTGCAAATCAACATCAGAACCAATCGCGAGGGCAAGGTGTCGGGTCTTCGGGTATTTCAGCGAGGAAAAATGCATAGTTATGATAAAGTAGAGCAATAGGCAGTGTTTACGTGGGAACGTGGGAACGTGGAAATGTTTGAACGTAAATTGGGGGAATAGTTATGTCAAGAGTCAAAATCGATACCCCTGCACCGGATTTCAGTCTTGAGGATTTTAATGGGGTCAAAGTGTCCTTGTCTGATTTTCGTGATAAAAAACATGTCATCATGGTTTTGAATCGCGGATTTTCCTGACCGTTTTGCCGCCGGCATATGGCGCAGTTGCGTCAGGATTATCAAAAATTCCTGGACAGAGAGGCTGAAATTATCGTCATCGGTCCGGATGATGCCGGGGCCTTTCGGGAGTATTGGGCCAAAGAAAACCTGGATTTTATCGGATTGCCCGATCCAAAACACCATGTCCTCAAACTCTATGGTCAGCAAGTAAAAATCTTTAAACTGGGCAGAATGCCGGCCCAGATGGTGGTCGATAAATCCGGTACACTGCGTTATGTACATTATGGGCATTCCATGTCGGATATTCCGTCGAATCAAGAGTTTTTCGAGTTGGTGGATTCGTGGGATATCTAGAGCTCAGATTTAAATACACGTTAATTTGGGACCGCTCCGGCTCTGTCCCCGCACCTGTCGCTATGAAAGTTTGTTTTTCGGCTGGATTTGGCAAGATCCTTCGTTTTTCAGGAATGTACAGGTTTGGCCGGCGACAGGCGCGGTGCCAGGATCCTTCGCGGGCTCGGCACGCTTCCCCTCACCTATCGCTTATCTCGCCGATAGTCTGTTCGCGTTCATGCATTCAGTATTCTGTATTGCAACCCTCAGGGATTGGACAGCGATAGGTGAGGGGCGATCGCGCCTCGCTGTCATTTAGAAAAGAGCTCTAGAGTCAATATATCCTGCCTGATTTTTTCTTTTAACTTTGTTTGACATTTAACATCTAACGTCTGATGTCTGACATCTCCCATTTAACGTCCACCAGGCCACCGCAGGATTTATTCCTGCGGAGCGATGACTGGCAGTCAACAGCGAAAGCGACAGATCTCACCGCCACCGCAGGGCTTGTTCCTGCGGTGCGATGACTGTTAGCGATGTTATCGCATTGTCTCCACACTATCATCAGGGGAAAAACTCAAAAACAGCGCATTCAGGAGGGTGATTCACACTATTTTTCTGAGATCTCTAGCACGATCTTTTTTGTCTATTAGGATCAAGAATCATCTGACGTTCAAAGAAAAAGCGTAACTTTTTAAAATTTGGACTGGGTGGATTCATTGGAGCGTCAAACGTCAGACGCTAAAAATTGAAAAAAAAGATACAAGCACTATTTATCGGCTATAGAGCTTTTTCCCAAATGAGAGCGAGGTGCGATCGCCCCACACCTATCGCTGACCGACTCTAAGGATTCTCAGACAGATCGTAAAATGAGCGAACCAGAACAGTGTAGCGGTGTGATGGGCGATAGGTGCGGGGAAGCGCACCGAGCCCGCGCAGGATCCTGGCCCCGCGGCCATGAAACCGCATCAGAACTGCAAAAGAGATCAACTGATTTATTTAGCTGTGAGTAACAAATGCAAAGCCGCGGGGACAGAGCCGGAGCGGTCCCAGATCAAAGAGAGCGTCGGAAGCTTGCACAGCAGATTGTATCGATTCAACGATTCAACAGTTCAACAGTTCAACCCTTTAGCAATCCATCAAATCACCAGCGCCACCGACAAAGATACTTTCAGCATGACAGCTTTGTCGATGGCCCTGTGCATAACCTGCAAATCAAAAGAACAAATCCCCAAAATTTATTTTCCACAAACCTGCTCAAACACCCGCATAAAATTGCCACCGAGAATTTTTTCCACCTCTTGTTGCGAATAGCCCTCTTTAAGCAGCGCCCAGGTCAGATCCGGGAAATCGCTTACGTCCTCGAGTCCGATGGGCACGCGGCTGATGCCATCGAAATCCGATCCCAGGGCCACATGATCGATTCCCACGAGATCGACGATATACTGGATATGGTCGATCACCTCCCGGATACCGGCGTTCTGGTAAGACTTTGTAAGAAACGGCGGATAAAAGACCACGCCGATCACCCCGCCGGTATTGGCGATGGCGATGATCTGATCGTCCCGGAGATTGCGATAATGGTTATGCAGTGCTCTGGCGCCAGAATGAGTGGCCACGATGGGATGTTGGGTGGTGGCGAGAATGTCCTCTATGGTTTTAATGCCGGTATGCGACACATCGATGATCACGCCCAGGGAATCCATGGTGCGAATCACGGTTTTGCCAAAATCGGACAGACCGATGATATGCGAGGCGCGGTCCTGGGCAGAGATCGCCCACGGGGTGCTGTTGTTCCAGGTGATGGTCATATAGCGCATGCCCGCGTCATAGAGCCGGATCAGGTTATCCAGATCCTCTTCGATGGCATGTCCCCCCTCGACCCCAATGACCGCAGCGATTTTTTGCTGTTGTACGGCCGACAGAACACCGGCAGGCGTGGTGGCCAGAGCCAGGGTTTCAGGATTCCGCTCGGCCTGGTCATAGAGAAGGTCGATATAGGACATGGCCACGGCAAAGGGTGTATGCGGATATTGGGACGGATCCACCCAGACGGCAAAAAACTGCACATCTACCCCACCCTCCTGCAGTCTGGGAATGTCGGTATGAAAATAGAGATGACGGTCGCCCAGTTGATAGGACGGTGTCACTGCCACCTTTTCCAGAATATCGTTATGCAGATCCACTACCAGAGCGTGGGAATGGATCGTCTGCAACAGAATCTCTACCGTCTGTGCGGGTATTTCATCGATGGTCAATGTATCACGGACATAACCAAAGCTAGAGGTCATGATGCGGATGGATTGCACAGCGGTTTTCGACAGGGTAGGCAATGAGCCGCTGACCATGTGAGAAAGAGCCGATAATCCACCATTCCCTCCCCCATCCAGTTGGATCATCTTTTTCGTGATCACCTGTTGGCCGCTCTGAATACGGTAGAAATAGATGCCGGCAGGACCCTGGCTGGAATAGCGAACAGAGTAATTCCCGGGTTGCAAATCCGCTGACCGTTCCGATATCATGTGACCCAACACATTAAAAACCTGAATGGTCACCTGGCCGGCGCGAGCGATTTGAAACGGTATAACCGTGGACGGATTAAAGGGATTGGGATAATTTTGTGAGACGGCGAACGAGAATGGCTGTCGGGGTGATAGGTCAGACACCGAACTGGCGAGATCATGGAACCAGGCGCCATCACCGTCGCTGTAGACTGTATCCTGTCTGCCTTGTTGACCGTGATCCACGATGATCATCGCTGCTTCGATCGGTTCGCCGCTGTAATGATCCAGGACGCGTCCGGACAGGATCTGGGCAGTCAGGGATGAAAAAAAAACAAGAATAAACAAAAGGAAAATAATGCGCTTCATAGGAATTTCTTGTTGTTTCAAAGTCAACATGCCAAATCAAAAGTTTGGTAACGTACCTAATTGCATATCAATATACATATTTTATTAAAGGCATGAAACAAAAATAGCTATTTTTATCCTCCGATGATTTAATCGCGATTATATTGTTCATATTCTCCCTGGAAACCCTTTTGCACAGCTTTGAAATGTGCAAATCCGTATTGCCTCGGGCTTTTTGTCATGTGTCTTTTTATCATCAATCACCGTCTCTTTGAATTCCTTCCAATCCCTCACAAGGTGTGAGATTTTTTTGATACAAAAGAAATCAAAAACCCGAGCGGCCATAACCTGTTTTATGGTAAACCCAGACTAGTTCGATCGCTCATCATTTTCCTGTGATTGTAAAAAAGCCTTCAGCGAGAACGGACCTTCCATCGGCCACTTGCCATCGGGCATCGGAACAGTTTCCAGGTCTTTAGGATTGAGCACGACATGCTTGATCCGTTTACGGTGCCATGTATAGACGATATGCACCAGTCCATCGCGAGACTGGATCACAGCCGGATAGGAAAATTGTTTACCGGACTCGTCAAGGAAATCGAGGATCAGCGATGCCTCCCAGGCAATGCCGTCGTGGCTCAAAGAAACATTGAGGATGCCACGTCCCTTATGCTTGCCATATGTGCGTATTGAATGATTGTAGACGAGTAACTGCCGGCCATCGCGAAGCGAAACACCATCAAAGCCTGAATTGTTGTTGGGGAGTATCAAGGGTTTCAGGGGAGACCACGTGAGTCCTCCATCCTCGGACCAGCTTTGAGCGATAAAGCCGTGACTGGATGCCGTACGGCTGAGCATCTGAATACGTCCATCCGAATAGGTCAAAAGCGTGGGTTGGATGGCGCTGATCTTGGCCTCCGGGTTTTTCTTGACAGGGCCGATGAGTTTCCAGGTTTTGCCTTTGTCCGTGCTGCGCTCGATGTGAACACGCATACCGCGGCTGTCGCCATGGGTGCTGGAAGGTGACAAGATGGACCCGTCGTCGAGTTGGATCGGCTTGTTCTTGACCGGGCCGATGAGTCCGTCGCCAACCTTTCGCGCCTCGCTCCAGGTGTGACCTCCGTCTTTCGAAATCTTAACCCTGCCCCTAAATCCTGCACTTCCTATGCTAGCATCAAACACTTTGTAAAAAAGCATCACATCGCCTCCGCGCTCTTGAAAGAGCACAGGATTCCCGGTCGGCATTCGTTCGCTCCCGGGCTCATCACCGTCGGCCACGCTGACAGGCGGGGTCCATGCACCCCCGACCGGTTTGCGGCACATCCGAATTTCCACATCAGGAGCACCCTCTCTGGAACCGCTAAAAAAAGCGCACAACAAATCGCCACCTTTCAATTCCAGAACCGTGGCAGCGTGACATGACAGAAAATCCGCTTTTTCAAACACAAATTCCTCAAGAACAATGGCAGAGTAGGGATCGATGGCTGCATCGTCCAGGTCTGCTGCAAATAAAAGATTACCGAAATATGGCAAAAGTACAATACCAAATATGCAACTGCTCAAAAAAAGCTTTTTCAGATGATTCTGCATTGATTGATTTTCTCCTTTTGTATGGCGTGTTGTTGCAAGATACGATATGCATCGGCAGGATAAATGTCATTTTGAAGAATTTAAACAATTCTCTTGTAAAAAGCAATTTTCTTTCAAGAGTCTGTTTTTTTGAAACACATTAAAAATCAAGGCAGAGGTCTTAACTATTATAAGCATTTTCAAGGGCTAGAGTAAAGAGTATGCTGTTTATAAATTATTGTAGCTAGCCAAAATAAATTAGTAGCATTCAGTCAGCTTACCGGGTAACCGATGCACTCGGGCTTTTGGTTTTGCATCTTTCTTTCCTCTGCGAGCTTTGTGTTCTCGGCATGGAAACGGTATGCAGGATTAGACGTTGCCATCTTGCGAATGCATGGGTTTGCAATCACAAACCTGTTGATTCAAATACGGTAGCATAGAATTGATCCAGAGCCTGGAGATATTCTTGTTTTGTGGGCAGATCATTATGTCCGCCGTTTTGGATGATGACCAGTTCTTTTTGATCGGACCCGGAAATTTCATATAAAGACTCGGCCATAGAGGCTGGCGTAACCTGATCATCCTCTCCGGCAATGATCAGCAGCGGCAGCTGCATGCCCGCGAGCCGTTTGGGATTGTTGTTTTCCAGCAGCGCAGCATCAATGTCAAATTTGATAAACGGCTTTAAAAACCATGGCACCAGTCGTCCGGTCCAGTCTTTTGCATCCGTCACCGGACTTTCGAGAACCAACCCCTTGACCGGTTTTTTGTCAGCAAGAAAAGTCGCTGTATAGCTGCCCAGTGAATGACCATGAATCACCAGCGATTCAGGAGAGATATCGCGTTCCCCGGTCAGAAACTCATAAGCGCCGATTGCGTCCAGCTCTATTCCCCTCACACTCGGTTCGCCGGGATTCTCGCCATATCCCCGATAGTCAAAGACCAAAAGATTCACACGTTGTTCGATAATAGAGCGGATGATATGGTATGATGTCACCATCACAAATCCGTTACCCCCGCAGTACAGCACAGTGCCACGGGCTCGCGGATGCCGAATAAACCAACCGTTTAATGCAAGGCTATTACCGGATTTGAATTGCACGGTTTCAAAACCATAGGCTCTGTCGCGGAACCATTGCTCATCAATGGTCCGTTTGACGTCAAAGGCATCTTTTTCGGTTAATTCGATTTTCGTACAGCCGACAAAAAGACCGCATGCTGTGATCAGGACCAATACTGTTTTCATCGTCTATTCCTGTCTGTAAAGAAAATATATTCCAAGGACCCACTTTTTTTATTAAACAAACAAATGACCATATTATTCGAGTTATCTGATCTCTATTTCGGGATGCGGTTTAGATGAATCGAGAAGCTGCTCAGTGCGGCACGATGGTGTGAGGGACAATCGTCTCTGCAATGCAAATTTTTAGCGCGATCAAAAGAAGGACGAACTATCATTTCAATCTTTAATTGAAACCCAAAATTCCACACGACCCTGACATAGAATTGCCTTGGCAACCTCACTGCACATGGATCGGACACCTACAGCTATTAAACTCGGGGTCGGACCTCAGCGGTTACAAAAAAACAATCACTTAACCTATACAATATGGCATTTAAACCGGTTTAATCGCCTGTTTTACCACAAATCCTCATTTTTATGGATAAACAATCGGGGTTGGTCCTTGAAAACAACCATGTTTATTTATTTAGGCTCATATTTTCAAGTTTTTATCGTCCCTTAACCCACCCCTTTCTTCTATAAATCCAGAAGAAACAGGCACTCTCTGAGGTCCGACCCCAGTACGGGGCCTAAATTATTTAAGAGACTCTTTAGACTGTCGAGCTCTTTCAAATGCCAGCAAGGCACGATCATTCTGCATCTATCGCTGACCGGCCCTACAATAGGCCGAACAAAAAACAAAATTAAAAAACCACCAGAGTTACCCGTTCGATGAGCAATAGGTACTGGAAAGCGTGTCTAATCCGCGCAAAATCCTGCCACCTGTCTCGCACGTATCTCTGACCGAACCCAATCAAAGTGAAACATTATGCCTATTGAGCGAACCATAAAAAGGTACGAGTATACCAGGAGATAGGTGCAAAATGCGGGAACAGAGCCGGAGCGGCCACCGGATCAGAAAGAGCAGAGAATCAAAAGATATCGACAAAGAACGAAAATCGCCGATTTAAGGGTCGCCTCCAGAGACCAAGCGCTACCGACAAAGATGCTTACAGCATGACAAACTCTAGAGTAATCATAGAAACGAAAATTGGGGTAGGAATAACGGGAGTCCATAAAAAAGCCCCTAATTCCAAAAGAATCAGAGGCTCTGCATGTGGGCCCGGTAGGATTCGAACCTACAACCTGCGGATTATGAGTCCGTTGCTCTACCCTTGAGCTACGGGCCCGGATGATTTCAAGCCTGTTAGTATAAGAAAAATAAGTAAAAAATTCAAGATATTTTTCGTCAATTTATATCGACCTAGAGTTTGCTGTATCCATGGGTCATGGGATCAAAGTACATCCCAAACTCTATAGACGACCTGTCAGGTTTTTTAACCTAACAGGTCTCGACCTAAAAAAGCTCTGACACTACAAAAAATCAAACATGCACACCCCAAACCCTATAGACGACCTGTCAGGTTTTTCTAACCTGACAGGTCTTGACCCGTCAAGCATCAAGCATCCAGCTTCGATCATTTGCATCGCTCAGGAGGTTACCGACAAAGATCCTTACAGGATGACAGCAGAGGCTGATAACGAGAATGATAGAATCATGATTCCGGCTGATAGTCCGGATTCTTGACCGGCATCTGCGCCCCTACCCGTTCGCGCCACTGGTGCAGCTGTTCCCGCAGTTCTGCGGCTTTTTTTGGCATTTTTTCGGCCAGGTTATTCGATTCATCCAGATCATTTTCCAGGTCATACAATTCTATCTGGCCGTCCAGATTCCAGATCGTCGGGATGTACCATTCGATGAGTTTATATTTTCCCTTTCTGATCGCTCCACAGGGCGCTTCGCCTGAGCTGTGATAGTGCGGATAGTGCCAATAGATGGCATCGCGACCCAGGGTGCTGGATTCGGTCCATACTGGTACAAGGCTGGTGCCGTCGATATTTGCATGGCTCTGGCTGGCGTTCACCACATCGAGCAGAGTCGGGAAAAAATCGACGCTGGTCATGAGCTCATGAGAAACCGAACCGGATTTGATACGTCCGGGCCACCTGACGATAAACGGCACGCGAATACCACCTTCATACAAACTTGCCTTGCCGCTGCGCAACGGTGTCTGGTCGGCAGCCCGTTCCAGGCCACCGTTATCGGAAAAATAGATCAGCAGTGTGTTTTCTGCCAGTCCCAACTCATCCAGTTTGTCCATGATCCGGCCGACACTGTTATCCAGGGTTTCTGTCATGGCCGCGATAACCGGATTGTTTTCATCCTTGCCGGCACCGGACTTGGCCTCGTACTTTGCGATGAGCTTTTCTTTTTCGATCAATGGCGTATGGATGGTATTATGGGGGATATAGAGAAAAAAGGGCTTGTCCTTGTTCTGTTCCATAAACTCGAGAGATTTTTGGGTAATGATCTCGACGTTATGGCCGTCGTTTTCAGGCGTTTGCCATTCCTGCGCCATGCCTCCCGACGGTTTGTAGGTCACAAAGGACTCGTCAAAGCCCTGTTTATCCGGATTATAAGGCAAGCTTTCCGGGGGCATTTTTTCTTTGCTGAGATGCCATTTGCCAAAACTCGCGGTCACGTATCCCTCTTTTTTCAGGGCCTCGGCAACGGTGATCTCATCCAGCGGCAAATATTTTGTCCAGTCCGGATGCAATACCCGGCTGTTTTCCGGCGGATCCCCACCGGCGATAAAGTCGGTGAGATGCAGACGGGCGGGATATTTCCCGGTCATGATACTGGCGCGGGTGGGCGAGCAAACCGGACAAGCAGCATAGGCATCGGTAAAGAGCATGCCCTGAGTGGCCAGTTTATCGATATTTGGCGTTTCATAATAGTCGCTGCCATAGCATCCGACCTGTTTCCAGCCCTGGTCATCAGCCAGAATCAAGACAATGTTGGGTTTGTTTTTCTCAGCACTGCAATTGGTCCCCAAAAACAGCACCCCTGCACTTGCACATGCAAGGCGCATAAAGTCACGACGTCCGAGCTCTGCCATATTTACCTCTCGTAATGATTTAAAAATCATTTAGCTCTCTTAAAATAGAGGATCGAGATAAAAGAATCAATGAAAATGATGGGGCAAAGGGCAAGGGATATAAGGTCAAGAGAATGGACTCACCTCTCCTCAGCCTTCCACTCTTTCCCATCCCCTGCGACGTTCTTGCTGTTGCGTTTCCAGAGATCGTCCTTTTCATTTGAGATGAGTTGATGGTAGCGATGAGGTCGTCGATAGGCATTGCCCCAGCTGGTTTTGGCGCGGCGTTCGCGCAGGCGGGCGATATCGAATACGGCGAAAAAGATGCCTTCGTGTTCACCACCAATGACCACAGTATTGCCTTCCTGATCATAGGCCGGTGAATGACCGTTATTGACAGGTTCGGGATAATTGGTCATGGCCACGCACATCTGATTTTCCCAGGCCCGCACTTTGAACTGATCCAGCCGCTTTTCCTCTAATGTGCAGGCATTGGGAGTGAGCACGAGCTCGGCTCCATTGAGCATCAAAATGCGCGCACTCTCGGGGAATTCCCGGTCGAAACAGATCATAGAGCCCACTTTGACCGGTCCGATTTTGGTATCCAGTTCGCCCACAGGAAATCCATCTCCCGGAGTCATACCCGATTCTGTGGTTTTCATGTCGCTGGTATGTACCTTGGCATAGGTATAGACCTCTTTACCGTGCCGGTCGAACAACGTGATGGCATTGCGCGGCGGACCATCCCATTTTTGCATATAGGTCACACCGATGGCCATATCGAGTTCGTCTGCCAACTCTGCAAACCGCTGAATCGCGGCTCCTTCCTTCTCCTGTGCCTGCTGAAAAAACGCCTGCTGGGCTTCAGGGGTATGGGGAGTAAAGCGCGTATAACCGATGTTCCACATCTCCGGCATCAAGGCAATGTCGGCTCCCACTGTGGCAGCCTTGCGGCAAAAATCTTCGGCTTTATCAAAATTCGCTTGTTGATGGTTTCCATCCGGTACCATCTGTAACAAGGCTACTGATAAAAGTTTTTCAAGATTCTCCTTCGCGGTTGCAGAGACAAACAACACCAAAAAGCATAATATGGGTATCATTAATCTGTTCATCATTTCTCCCTTTCTCTGGTTCCTTTCAAATCATAAACATGCTTGCTTTTCTTGTTTGTTCAAAATAGTGTATTGATAATTCACAATGATGTCAAATGAAATTTTAGTCTGGCGGTGTTAGGAGGTGAACATTATGAGACGATCAAATGAGCCAAAAGATAAATGCCGATAATGATAGCAAGAAACGGCTTTTATTACGTTTTCCTGACGGTTTATACGTGAACAGGACGACCCATAATCTTTTTGCAGATATGATTAACAATGCGAAGGACATCGACATGATAGGCAGGTAATGGTCAATGCAACTTTCGACAGACCCCCTCTTGTCTGCCGAAAGTATACTATTCTGCAATGCCAATCACGCCGCATGCGACGCGGGGTCCGGCGGCGCCGGTAGGCTGAGAGGTCAGATCATCTTCATTGGCATGTACGACCACTGCCCGGCCCAGAATGGAATGCGGGCCATCCAGGGCCAGATGGGCATCTGTAAATTCAAAGGTCGCCATTCCTTCCTCATTGGCCTCGATATTGCCGAGATCTCCGACATGACGCACCTCGTCGGTGCGGGCGCCGTGTTCCACTCCTTCGGGATTATAATGGCCACCGGCTGTCGTGGCATCTGCTGCCGAGCAATCCCCATACTCATGGATATGAAAGCCGTGTTTGCCGGGTGTCAAGCCTTCGATCAAACCGCATACCACGATGCCATTTTCCCCTCTTTCGAATGTCACCGTGCCATGGGCATTATTGCCCTCTGTAGGATGCAAAACTGCAATGGCATCGGTGACCATCATCTCAGAGGATTCCATGGTCTGTGCTTTCCCGGTTTGCATCTCATTGGTTTGCTCAGCCGGCGATTCCATATCAGCCTGTTGCTGACAACCTGAACCCATCATAAATAAGCCGATCGCTGCAACCGTGAAAATGGTTATTCTTTTCATAACGATACTCCCCTGTTGGTCATTCGTTTTTTATCAGACACCTGGACTTTTTAACCGAGTGCCTCGATGATCGTCTTGCAAAAAGCAGGCAAATCGCCCGGATTTCTGGAGGTAATCAGATTTCCGTCTCTGACCACCTCTTTATCCTGCCATTCAGCCCCCGCATGCACCAGATCGTCCATAATGGAATAAAAACTCGTTATTTTCTTTCCTTTAACAATATCGGCGGATGCCATCATCCAGGGCCCATGACAAATCGAAGCGATGGGTTTGTCTTGTTCATTCATCGTCTTGACAAATTCCACCATCGGTCTTGACCGGCGCATATGGTCGGGTGAATAACCGCCGGGTATGATCAATGCATCGTAATCTGAAGCATTGGCCTCATCGACAGATTTGTCGGCCTGAGCCGGCAAGCCGTGTTTGCCGGTCACTTTGTTTTTGTCCGGACCGATCACCGTCACCCTGGCACCGGCCTCGATCATCCGATAGTAAGGATACCAAAACTCTAAATCCTCATAGAGCTTGGCGATAAAGAGTGCAATATGTTTACCCTCGAGATTCATATCATCTCTCCTGTTTTTCATATATGGATAATCTTTTTCTCCATTGCATACTAGTGAACGTAAAATCCAACCTCTTGATTTCCCTGAATCCGGGCCAGACCGGGAATAATGACACATTTGCTGTTTTTCAGTTTGATTTTTTGTTGATTTTCTTTATTCTTCAAGATGAATCATCAATCCTCGGAATAACACCATGAAAATTGATCGGCTGCTGTCGATTATCATCATTCTGCTCAACCGCGAACGGATCACCGCAAGAGAACTGGGAGAACGGTTTAGAGTTTCGGTTCGAACCATCCAACGGGATATGGACACGCTGTGTGCTGCAGGCATCCCCATCCGGTCCGAACAAGGGGCACAGGGTGGGTTTGGTATCATTTCAGACTATCGGTTCGACCGTCAGTTGGTTGACAGCGATGATCTCTATTATATTCTCACCGCCCTCGAAGGAATCTCGTTAGCCTCTAACAACACCCAGATCTCGAATACGCTTGAAAAGATCAAAACCCTGGTGCGGGATGTCCATGTCAAAGAGTTTGAAAAAAAGAAAGAACGGCTGTATATCGACTTTAGCGATCTCAGCGGCATCAAACACAATCCGGCTGTATTCAAACTCGTGCATCAGTGCATCGATGAATCTTGTCTCATAGGTTTTTCATATACGGATTCCGGATACCACAGCAGTCAAAGAACCATCGAGCCCATGACTCTGGTCTTTAAATGGTATTCGTGGTATGTGTATGGATATTGCCGGCTGCGTGAGGATTACCGGTTGTTTCGCATATCACGTATGCATGATGTCAAAATGCTGCCGGAAAGATTTCATCGGCGCGAAAAAGTCTTTCACCCACCCGATGAAAAAGAACTGCTGCAAGAGGACAAACATATCATCAACATTAAATTACGATTCGATTCCGAGGTGCGGCGGGTGGTCAGGGAGTATTTTCAGGATCATCCCATGACCGTAGATGCGCAGGGTCGCCTGATTGTCGAGATCAGACTCCCTGCGAACGAATGGCTATATGGTCTTATTCTCAGCTATGGTGACAAGGTGCAAGTGCTCGAGCCTGCCTCGCTGGCCACTCTGATTGCAGAACGCGTTCAAAAAATTGCAGAAAAATATTCTTTTCCATGATAATTATGACATAATGGTGTCATGATTCCCACTTATCTTTTGTGTGTATGGTAAACACTGCTATCCAAATAGTTAACAGCTCTAAAGGAGCACAGAGGATTAACCAGTGAGTTTAAAGGTATTTCACGATCATTTTACTGACTGTAACCATGTAAACTCCACTCATTGATTCTACCTTTCCTAAGGGTAAACAGTCAATGGATCATTTTAGCGAATTCCAGGTTTTTTTCCTCTGCGTTCTTTTGCGATCTCTGGTGATTTGTAAGAGGGCTATAAAATCTATTCTGGATAAACAAGAGTGTAATGCAAAAGACTCGAAATCAAGGAGGAAATCATGTTATCAGTAAAACGCGTCATCATCGCAACAGCCTGTGGATTTTTATTCGGACTGGTTTGTCTGGGATTGGCCACATCCAATCCCGAAGGGACTGAATCCCTGTCCCTGGCCATTAAATTATCCATCGTTATCGGCCGTACGATGCTGGGATTTATGATCGGGATCAGTGCCTTACGGTTGAACTGGTGGTTGCACGGCCTGGTACTCGGCTTTATTTCCAGCATTCCCATGGCAACGCCTCTGCTGGATCAGCCTTCCATCTTTGTCGGTACATTGGTCATGGGTGTGATCTATGGGTTCCTGACTGAATGGATCACCAGCAAACTTTTTAAATCCCCCTCCCCTTTTGCCTGATTCAGTGTCTGCGACAGCTTGACGGCCTGCAGCCCTGCAGCATCTTCGACAGCTGCAGGCTGTCAAGCTGCGTTCTCTGATTTTCTGCGTCTGATTTATGAATATTTCACGATACGAAATGATGTTCATTCTGATTTCAGCCTGATCTGATATTTTCCATTAGCCAGCAAAAAGACACTCTTTGCGTTCTTTGAATTCAACCTCTCTGCCTGTTCATGTTCGCTTATCGACACCCCATCGATAAACACCTGTTCAGCGGGCATATCGAGGGTAATCCGTCCAAGGGTATTGAACGGAAGATGGACATCCCATACGATACCATTGTCCTGCCTCTGCCAGGAAGATTCGATATCGCCTCGCAGGGTTTGTATACGGCATTGCACCGTATCCAGATCGGATGCAAAATAGGGCTGCAATTCTACGAGCCGGAAAGCAGGTTCTGTCTCTGCCAGCTGAATTCCCGCCAGATGTTCGATCATCCAGGCATCTATACTGCCCATCATGACATGATTGTGCGATTGTCTCAGCGTCCAGAATTCACAGAGGGTATTGTATTTTTCCAGCATGTGGCCCCAGCTCGGAAACCCTGTCTGAGTGGCCAGTTCAAACGCCACATCAGCGCGGCCATGCCGGGTGAGGGCATCGATGACATATTTGGTGCCCAGGACGCCGGTGGTCAGATGGGTTTCATGTTCGCGAATATTGCTGACGAGATTTTCCAGAACCCGGTCCCTGGCAGCTGCGGGGACCAAATCCAAATAGAGAGGAAACCCGTTCGCCATCTGGCTGCCATCATAATAATTAGCGGTTTCGGGATCATAATATTCGCGATTGAATGCATTCTGAATGCGGGCCGAAAGATTTTGAAACATGGCGCGATCACCGGGTCTGTCCAGTACGCGAGCCATTTTAGACATGAGCACACTGTTATAGTAAAAGAATGCCGTAGGAATAAAAGGAGGTTCGCCTCCTTTCCACCCTTTTACGAGACTCCCCCAGTCTCCGATCCAGCCTTTGGGAACGATGTAATCCGTGGAAATGGACTCTAAAAATTGAATATAATCTTTCATGGATTCATAATGGGTCTGCAGAATCTGCTTGTCCCCATAATATAAATAATAAATCCAGGTTGCAATGATATAGGTGCTGCTCCATTCCACACCCTGGTCTTTAATATACGGACGGGGTGAAATGATGGGGATATCGCCATCATCAGGATTCTGATTAAGCTGAATACCGCGCAACCAATTCTGAAAAAACAGCGGCATATCGAAATTGAACATGGCTTCCTCAAGAGTGACCTGAGCATCCCCAAACCATCCCAACCGCTCATCGCGCTGCGGGCAGTCCATGGGATAATGGATCATATTACTTTTTTGTGACCACACTGTGGCGTGATGTATTTTATTGAGCAATTCATGATCACTGTGAAACTCACTGGTGGGTGTATTGTCGGTATGCACCACACAGGCAGAGACATCGAGAATCTCGGGCAAATCCGGTTCAGCCGTAATCTCGGCATATTGAAAACCATAATAGCTGAACCGGGCCTGAAAGGTCTCTTGTCCCTTGCCATCCAACACATATACCGCGGTTGCTTTGGCGTCTTCATTGCTTGTTACATCCAGGGTATGGTCTTTATGCAAATCTTCGGCATGGCGGATCTGTATCCGCGTTCCTTTTTCGCCTTTGACACGAACCTTTACCCAACCCGCCATATTTTGTCCGAAATCATAGATTTTCACTCCGGGCCGGGGCTCATATTCCTGTACTACGTCAAGTTCCTGGACGATGCGGGTCTCTGGCATGGTCTGGGATTCGAGTGTTTCGATTGGCGCATCGATGACTGTGACAGGCTGCCAATCGCTCTCGTCAAAGTCAGGGGTTGCCCAGCCATCTGGTTCTTTATTGGCATCATACACCTCACCGTCATAGATACAATGATAGAGCAACGGACCATCAGACCATTTCCATGACTCGTCAGTGGTGATGATCTGTTGTTCGCCGTTTTTATATTCGATCACGAGCTGCAGGATGGCACGTTTTTGTCCGAACCATTGCATACGATACTCTTGCCACCAGGGTTTATACGGATTGAACCAGCCGTTGCCGAGGTGCAGTCCTAAAGCATTTTTTCCGCGTTGTAAAACAGAACGGACATCATAGACATTATAAAGGATTTGTTTATGATAGGGAGTTTTTGCAGGGGCGAGAACATGATCACCCATCCGCTGACCGTTCAGATAAAGTTCATAAAATCCGAGTCCGCTCACATAACACCATGCGGACTGGATACCTGATTTGACACCCACCTCTTTGCGCAGCAAAAGAGAGCGTCCGTCATGCTGAACCGTATCTGGCAGATCATATTGTTCCTGAGCCGTCATAAACCAACCCTTTTCAGGCAACGGATCGCGTGCAGGACCTTTGCCGATCCATTGGGCCTGCCAAAGGTCCGGTTCAAGAAACGCCGTATGAAAGCGTTGCACCGGACTCGTGAGGGTTTGTCCCTGATTGTCCCACACCTTGACTCTCCAGTAACAGGTTTGATTGCTGGTGAGGGCTTTACCGCCATAAGGATTGTGCAAGGTCTCTGACGAGATCACTTTGCCGGAATCCCACAGATCGGGTTGACTTTTTTCCAGGTGCTGTGGTTGGGTGGCAACCTGAATTCGATAGGCTACCTGTTTATGATCCTTTAGAAACGAGTCGAGGATCCAGCCAAATCGGGGATGAGGGGTTTGCAGGGCCACGGGTTGCTGCGCATATTCACACATCAGTTTTGAAAACGACCACGTTTGCACCACCGGCTTTTTGCAGGCCAGGCCAAAGATCAAGGCAAAGGTCAGGATCAACAACGCCATTCTGGACGCCATATAGAGGTCTCCTGTTTATCCATTTTAGTCTTTTGAACCGGAATGTACTCATTTCTCTCTTGATTTTCACATGCAATTTCCGTTCATTAATTTAGGCAAACGATTGCATAAAGTAAAGAGGAAAAATATGGTCAAACAAATCGTGTCAATGGCAATCTTTCTCCCCCTATTGGCAATGGCACAGATCCATGCCGGGTCATATAAACAGGACATCGCGGAAATGATTGGTCCAGATGAGCCCGTCCATTCTCTGCAGCGCATCGACACCAGCATTATCGCCACAACACCGTCACATTTGCTGGTTTTTGAGAATAATGAATGGCAGTCAAAAGCCACAGGAGGGCCCTGGGTCATCGATGAACAAGATTCTGCCTGGCCAGTTCTTGTCGCTATGGACAAAAAACTCGTACAATTCAACAGAGATGGCATAAAACCTGTCACATCCCTCGAACTCGGGAGTGATGAGCAGGTCAGTGCACTTTTGGCAACAGAGGCGACCTATGTGGGCACGAACAAGGCACTCTATCGGTTCGACGATTCCGGACTCGTGCCTGTACTGAAAAAAAAGAAGGTTCGGGATCTTTTAAAAACGCCTGATGGCCGCGTGTATGCGGCAACCGATCATGGCCTGTGGATCTTGAAGGATCAAAAATGGCTCAACCTCGATGGGATGGGCATGGCTCCGGGTTGGCACTCGAACTATTTATCCCTCGCCTATGGAGGGCATCCCGCCGGGGTTATTCTCGGCTCCACAGAAGCATTGGGATGTATCGCCGATAACGGGACCCACTGGATGCATTCAAAAGGCAATGGATTGCCTTTTGGAGCGGTCAACAAAATCATTCCTGTCGAAAAAGAACTCTGGATAGCTACTCCAAAAGGAGCCTGCAACTTTAGCAATGGAGAATGGCACTATTATGCAGGCAAACGATATCTGCCTCATGATCATGTTCATGATATCCTGCCAGTGAGCAATAACCGGGTGTGGGTGGCGACTGAAAAGGGCATCGCCGAAATCAGGCGCGAATCCATGACCCTGGAAGAAAAAGCGAAACGATTCGAACAACGCATTCTGGAACGGCACAATCGTTATGGCCTGGTGGCCAATTCGAGATTGACACGTGCCGGAGATCTCTCGACCAATGTGATGAGACCGAATGACAATGACGGCTTGTGGACCGCCATCTATCTCGGTGCACAATGTTTTCGCTATGCGGTTACCGGAGAACAAGATGCGAAACAAAACGCGATCCGCGCTTTTGAAGCCATGGAACGGCTTGAAACCATCACGCCGATCAGTGGTTTCCCGGCCCGCTCCTATGTCCGTCATGACGAGGATACCGATGGACGTGGCGAATGGCATGCTACGGCTGACGGAGAGTGGAAATGGAAAGGCGATACCAGTTCTGATGAGATCGTGGGACATATGTTTGCCTATCCCCTGTTTCATGATCTGGTGGCAACAGGCGAGATGAAACAGCGGGCCCGCGATCTGATCGACCGTATCATGACCTATATCGTAGACAATGAATTTTTGCTGGTTGATCTGGATGGCAAACCCACCCGGTGGGGGGTCTGGAATCCGGATTCGCTCAATGAGACGCCGGACTGGCGCTATGAAAGAGGCCTGAACTCACTGCAAATTCTTGCATTCCTGACCGCTGCCGAGCGGATTACCGGGCATGAAAAATACCGGGATGCCTATCATTTGCTCATCGAAAAATATGGTTATGGCGAGAATATGAGATTGCAAAAAATGGTTCACCCCTATGAAATCAATCATTCCGATGACGAACTGGCATTTCTGCCCTACTTTACACTTTTGCGATACACCCAGGATCACGAATGGCTGCCGGTTTTTCGCGAAAGCCTGATCCGAAGCTGGAGGGTCAACCGACCCGAAAAAAATCCGCTCTGGAACGCCATTGCCAGCGCGACACTGAATCATGACTGCGACATGGCAGGTGCACTCGAAACCCTGCAGGCTATTCCGATGGATCTGGTGGATTGGCGTATGGAAAACAGTCATCGTTGGGATTTGCGGCACAATCCATTGAGCGACCGTTTTGGCAGAGCACAGGCCATGCAACCCGTGCCCATAAAAGAACGCGCCGTGAGCAAATGGAACAGCAATCCCTACCGCCTGGATGACGGCGGCCAGGGCCACGGGGAAGACGATGGCGCCTATTTCCTCCTTCCCTACTGGATGGCAAGATATTACGAGCTCATTATTGAGAAATGAGAAATAATGCCAGATTCTGGATGCTGGATACTGGAATCTGGACAGAAATTAAGAATATTGGATAAAGAATCAAGGGCTGATTTAAACTACAAGCAGCAAAGCCATTTGGCCCCAAAAATTTTTTGATTTATTTTGTTCATTCGTGTTTATCAGCGTTCATTCGCGGTTCAGTCTTCCGCCTTTAGAATAAACATACAATATCACTCTAAACAAAGGAAACCGTAAATATGAAAAAACTCTTTGTACTCGTTTTGCTGATCCCGTTTATGCTATTCGCTGAAACCATTACGGTGAGTGAATTTCAGCAGCAAATCAAACAATCATACGACCGTTCCGATGGATTGCCCGGAATCGAGATAACGCAGATTGCAGTGACCGGTGATCAAACCGTCTTCGCTGCCACGACCCAGGGTCTGGCGCGGTTCGACGGTCGACGCTGGCAGGCTATCCAGGCGATCCCTGCTCCCATCAGCAGTCTTGCTTCTCAGGGAAACACCTTGATTATCGCAGCCGGCCAGGAACCGGTTTCGCTGTACAGGATGAATGCCAGAGGCAATCTCGAGGCGCAAAAAGAGCTTGCTCTCACCGATAAAGTAACGGCTTTACATTTGGATGACAGGATCTATATCGGTACAGCGCAAGAACTCTATACGCTGGACAGCGACATGACAAGCGATCCGGCGCCGAAACATTTTAACCGCTCGGTGAGCGATATCGCAACGGATCCCTTGGACCGGCTGGTCGTGGCCTCACAGCAGGGTCTATTTGAATATTCTCCAAGTACCCAATCATGGCAAGCATTGTATCCCCGCCAGGGTGACCGGGCCTGGGCTCCGAATGCGGTGGCAGGAGTCGGATTTGATAAAGACAACCGGCTCTGGTTCGCTTCTCCGCAGGGACTGGCCGTACAGGAACAGGGACAATGGTCGCTCTTTACCGGTCAGGAAGGTCTGCCATACAACCAATTCACTTGTCTTGATCTGGGGAAAACCGGAGTATGGACAGGGACAACTATCGGTGTCGTGCATTATGACAATGGCATCTGGGAATACCGTCAAGGCAAACGCTGGCTTCCGGATGATAATATTCATGATATTGCTGTGGATGCACAAGGCAATGCCTGGACAGCCACATCCCGCGGAGTCGGTGTCATCAAACATATCCCCATGACTCTGGCCAAAAAGGCGGAATTTTATGAATCGGAAATCGACAAATACCATCGGCGCACGCCATACGAATATGTGTTGGGAGTCTCGGTGGCACAACCCGGCGACAAGAGCGAATATCAACAGCATGACAGCGATAATGATGGATTATGGACAGCCATGTACGGGGCCGGAGAATGTTTTGCCTATGCAGCCACCGGTGATCCTAAAGCCAAGGCCCGGGCCAAAAAAGCATTCGAGGCTTTGCATTTCCTGAGAGAGGTACATGTGGATGCCCCGATCGCGCCCCCGTCCGGCTATGTGGCGCGTACGATCCTTCCCACATCAGGCCCTGATCCCAATAAGGGTCGGCTCGAAGGCGATCTTCGTAGAAAAGCTAAAGAGGATACCTTGTGGAAAACTTATGAACCCCGCTGGCCAAAGAGCAAAGACGGCAAATGGTATTATAAAACCGATACCAGCTCTGATGAGCTGGATGGGCACTATTTTCTGTATGCATTGTACTATGATCTGGTGGCAGAGTCTGAGCAGGAACGTCAGCGTGTACGCGATCATGTCAGGCTTTTAACCGATCATCTCGTCCGGCACAATTTCCAGTTGGTGGATGTAGATGGTAAACCCACGCGCTGGGCACGATTCAGTCCCCAGGAACTGAATTATTCTCTGGATTGGTTTGTCGAACGCGGACTCAACTCGCTCAGTATGCTTTCGTATCTGATGACAGCCTGGCATATCACAGATGATGAACAATATAAAGAAATTGCAGACTCACTCATCACGAACCATTCCTATCTGCAAAACATGATCGACCAAAAGGTACAACAGGGCATCGGGACGGGCAATCAATCCGATGATGAGATGGCGTTCATGTGCTATTATAACATTATAAAGTATGAACCCGATCAAAAACGCAAAGAGGCTTATGCTGCCTCAATGAATGCTTCCTGGCAGCTCGAAGCACCCGAAATGAACCCGTTTTTCAATATCGCTTTTGCCGCTTCCTGCACCGGACTCACATTTACCGATGCGTTCGGTACTTATCCGCTCGACCCGGATGGCGACTGGCTCGAGGATGCTGTTGAAACCCTGGTGCGCTTTCCCCTGGATCGCTTTGACTGGCGCCATACCAACCATCATCGTCTCGATCTGGTCCGCACACATCCCCGACAACGAACGTTTGACAGCCAGATCGGCCCGCATGAAGGAATGAGAGTGAACGGCAAAGTCATTCCCGTGGACGAGTGTCATTTCAACTTTTGGAATCGCGATCCGTATAGATTCGACACCGGCGGTTCGGGTCGATATCTGGCAGACGGATCTGTCTATTTACTCCCTTATTATATGGCATTATACCACGGCTATATCAAAGAATAATAATACCACACGCTTCATGCGTCTGTTGCGAAAACCAGACGCATGAAGCACAATCCCCTAATTCCCGCACCTGTCATTGCCTCTGTCATAAAAATATTACACCTGTCACATCAAAAACATCTTTTCCTACTAAAATTAAACTTGAATATGTAATAAATTTATAACACAAAAGCAATATTTATATCGATTTATAATTATTTTCATACGAAAGGCATAATATTTGCCTACTTATTCGCGAGGGACGGACGGAGGTATTTGGAAAAACCCGCCTAAATGACACATTTTAGCACATGATTAAAAACAGGTGAGGACCTTAGCCTTCAGTCCACTCTGTATCTTTATGCTCTTTAATTCAGTATTTACTGAATTGACCTATTTGGGCGAGATAGGACAGAGCAAGAGATCGCACTGCAACGAATCTTGGAAGACGGACATCTACAGAGGAGGCCTGCATGAAATCCACAGCTACGATTTTATGTCTCATTCTATTCTCATTTTCATTCTCTCTTTATGCACAAGGCGACGGCTATAGCTACTTGCCAACAGCGCGGACCGATGATGATAAATTCTTTTGTTTGATCGGGCCAGGGTCATCCTCGCACATCGGTGCAGAGGTCTATGAATTTGCTTTGGAAATCAGCTATTATCTAAAACAAATTGAGGTCGGTGTATTCGATGGCCAGCAGGGAGGATACTGGGACAGCTCCTGGGGCACTCCCCCTCCAGTCATTTTTACCCTCTATGCCGATCCAAATGGAGACGGCACGAACATGGTCAAAGTGGGCGAATGGTCAAGTTACAACATGCCTGATAATGACTGGTATGATTGCCTCGCCCCCACTGATGAACGAGCGCGACTCGATAACGGTAATTATGGCTATCGGCTTTTTGCCGGTAGTACCAAACCCAAACATAGCCGACTTCAAAATAATTTTAAACTGCGGGTCAATGGCGCCATCGAAATGATTCCCTTTTCCGTCGGATTTATGGCCCATCTGGGTGTGGACTACTATCATATCCTTTATCCTGAAGCAGGACAATTCCCTGATGGACCTTACGATCCTACCACCTATGATGGTGTTTGGGAATGGTTTATCTATTTGCCAGAACCTGTAGATGCTTTAGAGATCTGGGACGGAGATTTCGATCACGGCTCTTATCCTCCTCACGATTATGACACCGATGACCCGGATACTCCAAACGATCAATCCCCGCCCTGGGCAGGTGCCGGCGTGGAAACCAGACGTGAAGGGGAAAACCCCGGCGCGCCACAAGATAACAGACCAAATGATCCCTGGGGATGGTATGGAATTTATAAAAGAGGGGGGTCAGTCACCTACAAAGTCATCGATCCACATGGAAAAGTCTATATGAATGACAATCCCTCCGGCAACAGCGAATGGGAACGGTTTCGTATCGATACCGCTCCTTTTGACCGTTCCATAATGGACCATCATGCCGATGAACTGCCGGCAGGAATCTATACTATCAGGGTCGAAGGACTGGATATTTACAATTATAATGCCCTGCGTTTTGATCGTAATGTCGTAGGCCATAATCATAAAGGCAAACCCATTGTCTTTCCGATCCTGCCTCCCAATGTCCTCGGCACTATCGGTGACCTCGTCTGGGTCGACAAGGACAAGGACGGCATCCCCGATCCCGAGGAACCGCCCCTGGCAAACGTCAATCTCGCCCTCTATAACGAACAGGGCAACAAAATCGCCAAAGCAAGAACCGATGAAAACGGCAATTATCTCTTCAAGAACGTCCCGGCTGGAACCTATCAGGTCGTCATCGATGACAATACCGTGCCACAGGACTATAACCTCACAACCTATAGCTCCGTCCTCGAGGTCAGCGTCCAGGGCGGGCAACAGCAACTCTCGGCCGACTATGGCTATGTCAACAAGGGCGAACCCGGATGTAAAGAACTCATCGCATGGCTCGAACCCTGGTTCGGGGACACCGAAAACGAAATCCCCCTCAGACACTGGACCGAGGACCAGATGGGCGGCATCACAGACAGCGCATGGTTCAACTATTATCAGCCATACCAAAACCCAGTGCCCAACCTCTATGACTCTAAAGATCCTGACCTCATCAAAAGCCAGATCCTCCAGGCATGGAGTCACGAGATCGATGCCTTTGTCATCGACTGGAAGGGAAAAGACTCGTTCGAGCAACAGGCCACACAACAAATCCTCGATCAGGTCGCAGACCTCTATGACCAATACAAATATCACGGATTCGATTTCAGAGTCATCCTCAGCTATAATGAAAACGCCGCCGGAACCCTGGAAGAAAATCTCCAGTTCATCGCCGATTCCATCTTTACCCATAAAGCCTATTACAACAACCAGTTCTTCAATGCTCCCTATTATCCCCTCTTTGTATACAGTCCCGATAACCTCCTCCAACCCCAACAGCTCTGGCAAACCCTCGGACAGGTCACCTCTGACAGTATCCAGCTCATCTGGAACTGGCAGGGCGATCCGACTGATCCCTTGCTGGATCAGGTCACCAGTGTCTATCCATGGGCAGGCGAAAAAAACAGAACATGGGACCATTCGGCAGGACTGGAATGGGGCAAGGATTATCTGGATCAGTTTTACCAACTCTCGGGTCCCGATTATCTCACCGGCGCAGTATGGCCCGGATTCGATGACCGGCAATGGACCAACGGCAACGGTCTATGGACCGACCGCCAGCAAACCGCTGTCTATGACTCGACATGGCAACATGCGCTCAAATCAAACAGCCAGTGGATTCTCCTCCAGTCCTGGAACGATTACAACCGCAACACCCACGTCGAACTCTCTCATCACCATGAAACCGACTTTTTGCTCAAAACCAGAACCTATGGCATGGACTGGAAAGGCGCCAAACCCTGTTGCCTCGAGATCGATGAACTGGCACTGCCCTTTCCCACGCTCTATTATGTCGCGGCAAAATCCGGACTCGGTCACGACCACCTCGAGGCTTCGGTTCAACGGTTCTTTGAAGGAAACTATGCCGGAGCCATCGCCCTGTTGGAAACCGGCGTCATGGAAACCGAATATGCCGGGGAAGAAAAAGAAGACAATGATCTCGTCTTTATCAAAGGAACCCCCACCCTGGCCAAAGGGGACCAGGAGCGCGGCTGGCACAATGCCGTCGATGGCGATGTCGAAGGATGGGACGGTACCACATGGGCCAAAGGCGAGGAACACAAGCATGACCCGGCATGGGCCATCTTTCGTTTTGCTGACAATCAGCCACACACATTCAACTATATCACCTTTCAAACCGACAATGGCACTGCCGATGATGCCGATGCCGCAGCACAGGTCGAGCGTATAGAGGTGCTGGTCAGCACAGGTGGACTCGATGAAGAGGATTTTGTCTCCATATGGCAGGGCCGGCGAAAATACGACGGTACCACCCCGGAATGGCGCAGGCTCGCATCAGAGGTCACTGCGAAATATGTCAAACTCGTACTCTATTCCCAGTACTATAACGCCGGATGGAGGCAGATCGTCGAGTTTCAGGTCCAGAGCGATGACAAAAAAGGTGCCAAGCCTGCCCAGGCTCTCGAGGGTCTGGCAGCCATGCCCAAAGAGACGGCTCTGCATCCCGGCTATCCCAATCCCTTTAATCCGGTCACCACGATTTCATATACCCTGGCACAAAGCCAGACGGTCCAGCTGATCATCTATGATGCCACCGGACGCACCGTGCAGGTGCTGGCAAACGGCATGCAGCAGGCCGGAACGCATCGTATCGACTGGAATGCTGCAGAGCACCCGAGTGGAGTTTATTTTTCGAGATTACAAACAGCAACCGAAAATCATGTTCAAAAATTAACTCTTTTGAAATGAGCTGAGCGACCCAAAGCCACAACGCCCCCAGGTGCTTTGGGTTTAATGATCTCCCGGCAAGTCCTCCCTTGCCGGGAGAGAATTTACCTCTTATTTTTTTAATTTGTGCTGTAAAAGCAAGACTTTTTGCAAAATGCCTTTGATTTGCACCCCCTGTTTTTCACCACTGACGGCGTCGATGCAGTCGAAATCCCATTTTCCTTTGCGTCTGAAATACCCTATCCAATAAGGATAGAGAATGCGATATTGAAGGGTCATGGATTGTATCTGTTTGTTTTCTCTCTGCTTTAGATTTAATTCCATGAGCAATCGTTTATACTGTTGACGTGCTGTTTCGAGGGCCTGGTCGGCTGAAAGAATCCAGAGGTCTTGAGAAACGGATTGTTCATTGGGCAGAGCTTTGAGGGAACGCGTAAATGCCATGTATCCCTCGAGGCTGTCAGCAAAGAGATAGCCATGGCTCAACCTTCCGGATTTGTTGATCAACTCGACGGCAAACAGATATCCGGGCATATACACCACATTAACCACCTCGATGGCACGGCGCCGGCGCAGGGGGCCGGGAGGTTTGGAGAGAATCGAATGAGCCCGATCTTTTGTCACGACAGGAGAAACTTTGAACATAAAAAAGCACCAGCAAGTTTTGTCATTGCATCAAAAAATTGTGTTTCGTATTATGATAAATTAAACCATCAATTGCAACAAAAAGGTTATATTGTGGAGACAGATATGGTATCCATAGATCATCTCAATATCGTTGTATCTGACCTTCAAAGATCCCTGGATTTTTATTGCGGAATATTGGGTTTCACTGAAACCCGGCGGGCCATTTTGCATGGAGAATGGATCGATAAAGTGGTGGGATTGAGGGGTGTCAAAGCAGAAGTGGTATATATATTGGCGCCCGGAGGGGAACCGCGCATTGAACTTCTTTCTTATCAGCACCCTGCCGGTGAAAAGTTACACCAGACCAGTATTCCCAACACCCATGGGCTGCGACACTTTGCATTGCGGGTGGACAATCTTGAAGCCATATTGAAAAAAATAAGGGGCGCCGGCATCAGCCCGTTGGGTCAGGTGGTGACCGTTCCATCGGGAATCGTAAAACATGATGCCGGCGAAAAGTCTTTGGTTTACCTGTTGGACCCAGATGGTGTCATTCTCGAGCTTGCAGAATACAAGCTTGACATGACCGGTTCTTAGAGTCGGTTAAACCCTAGGATTCGGCCTTGTTTTTGAGCCGTCTGGAGGTCATGATACAAAATCCTGCGACAATCAGCAGCACTGCAGCAGAGCCTACATTCGTCCAGGCTCCCAATCTGGTTTCGGTGATAAAAGAAGCATACACCAGAGCCATGCCAAATACTCCCATAAAGATGCCGATCGCCATCAAGGCTTTGCGGTCGGCATCACGAACTGTCATTTTAGCCATATCAAACTCCTGTAACTAGAATATCAAATAGATACCGATCTGCAAAAACACGATGCCGGTAACCCATAGCTTTAAATTGCGCCAGGGTTTTTGATCATCTGCACCGAGATAGATATAATCTTTGGGCAACAACATGGCAAAAATCCAGGCAATAAGAAAGGGTATAATCACCATAAATCGTGCCCATCCCTGGGACAGATGCGAAATCCAATCAAAATTAAGCATGATCAATCCTCATCATCTTCAAGTCGGTTATGAATTGCGTCTTGTAGTTCATCATCCTGTATAACGAGGCCATAGACAAGGCCGCGCAGTTTTTGCAAAGGTTCCGGAGAACCGAAAAGGCTGGTAACGATACCGAGAATAACAGAACCCAAAAAGCTCCACCAGCTGATATAGAGAAACGGATCCTGAATAGAAAACAAGCTGCCTTTAAACGCGAACAAGAGTGCAGAGATGCACATCCCGCCCACGAGGCCCACGAGGCCACCCCAGGCGGTGGTCCGCGCCCAGAAAATGCCTAGTACGAGCACTCCCAGCGTAGGACCCTGGAAAAAGGACAAGAGTGTCTGGATATAGACATAGAGACCCGGAAACCTTGAGCTGATTGGAGCAGTAATCACACCCAGAACGAGGATGACAGCAGTAAAGACTCGTCCCATGACCAAAAGATGTTTGTCGCTGGCATTGCGGTGAATAAATCGTTCATAGAGATCCTTGGTCCAGATGGTGGCCGAAGAATTGAGCATTGAATCCACACTGGACATCAAGCCGGCAAAGAATGCGGCAAACAAGAGGCCGGTCAGTCCTTTTGGCAACAATTCCTTCACCAACAACGGAAAAGCGCGGTCACCGTCAGCGATATCGGGATAGAGAGCCAGGGCGATCAAGCCGGGGACAACCATGATGGCAGGAATAAACATCTTGAAAAAGGCAGCGCCCAGCATACTGGCCTTTGCATGCCATTCATTACGGGCCCCCAGACAGCGTTGTACAACGGTTTGGTTGGCGATAAAATAGGCAGGGGCCATAACCAGTGCCAGTCCGAATAAAATCCCGGTCCAGGGATAAGGGGTATCCTTTTCAGGCGAGATAATCAGGTTAAAGTGGTCGTTATATTCGGGTCCCAACGCCTGAATCCGGTCGACCATATTCTGCCAGCCGCCCAGTTCGCCGAAACCGATGACCAGAATGGCAATAGCGCCGATAAACATAATCGTAAACTGTATGACATCGGTCATGACCACTGCAGAGAGCCCCCCGCTGATGGTATAGATACCGACGATAATTGCAGTGATCACGACAGAAGTGGTAATGGTCCATCCCATTAACTCGCTCAGCAAGACGCCTGAGGCATAGAGGGTTACACCGAGACTGAACACGATGAATATGAGCCATACCGAGGCATGAACGCTTCGGACATAGACATTATATCTTCTTCCCAAATATTCCGGGATGGTATAGATCCCTGCACGCCAGTAATAAGGGATAAACACCATTGCGGCGAGCACCATCGCCGGGACGGATCCGATCCAGTCAAAATTTCCCACCACGATACCAAAGCGGTAGGCCTGGCCACTGAGACCGACAAAATCGAGAGCGCCGATATCGGATACCACGATCGACATACCGATAGCCCAGAAAGGCAGCATTTTACCGGCCAGAAAATAGTCTTCGGACGAGTGTACGAATCGCCTGAAATAGAATCCCATCATAAGAATGCCGCCGAGATAGAGAAGGACGACAAAATAGTCAATTCCGGATAACGCCACGGGTCACCTCCTAGAGTAGACAATCAACAATTTATTCATTCCTTATCTGCAAGAGCAATCGTTTTGGGCAAACGATTGCATAATATAGCAAAAAAATATCGGTATAAAACCGGTATAGAACAACACATGATGCACTATTTAAAATGGCAGTGCCATCTGAATCCAAAACTCTGTCTTGAATATAAGCACCTGAATAAAGGATGTCAAATCCTTTTTTTTAAAAAAAGGCGGAACCAGCGCTTTCACCGGTTCCGCCCTCAACGGAGGGACTCTTGTCCCCAAAAGAACTCCTAACGCAAAGCCTCTTCGAGGGCTGTCGCCCGGTCGGTCTTTGCATCTCGATATTTCACGATCATCGCACACTGTATTTGCAGATTTTCCTGATCGGCAAAAGCCGATTTTTTTAGCGGCCGTGTTCCCGGTACCACGACAGCACGTTCCGGGATGGTCAGGGGAGCATCTGCTGAGGCTCTCAGGACGGTCTCGTTGACGAGATCGTAAACCGGAATAGAGCGCGTCAGCAATGTTCCTGCCCCTATGACCGCCCCCTTTTTGATGATCGTCCCTTCATAGACACCACAATTGCCACCGATGAGAACATCATCCTCGATAATGACGGGCATGGCGCCGACCGGTTCCAATACTCCACCGATTTGTGCGGCTGCACTCAGATGGACATGTGCACCGATCTGCGCGCAAGACCCGACCAGAGCGTGTGAATCGATCATCGAACCCTTGCCGACATAGGCTCCCACATTGACATAGGCTGGTGGCATCATCACGACCCCCGCAGCAAGATACGAGCCTGTCCGCACGCTTGACCCACCCGGTACGATGCGCACGCGATCAGAGATCTCGACCGGATGCAGCGGATACGTGTGTTTATCGAAAAATCGAAAAGATGAATTCAATGAATAGTCCTTGAATTCACCATGACGAAATCCCAGCAAAATGCCTTTTTTCACCCATCCGTTCACGATCCATTGGCCCTCTTTATATTCAGCCGCACGGATTCTTCCCTGGTTCAACTCTGTGATAAATCTGGCAAATAGCTCAGCAAAAGCCTGAGAATCCACCTCTTTCTGATCGTAAAACTGTAAAATTCTTTCGCGCAATGTTTGCACATCATTCTCCTTATGGCAATAGATCCAAAGATTTCAAAATATCAGCCAAATATTCACGCGTTTCTCTTTTGCTGGGAACCAGAGGCAACCGAAAGTTCGCTTCTATTTTACCCATCAGTTCCAGAGCGGTTTTCACAGGAATGGGATTGGACTCGATAAAATTGGCATTCATCAAAGGCAACAAGCGGTGATGAATCTGCTGCGCTTTTTGCCAGTCATTCTTCAGTGCAGCATGGACCATCTCGTTCAAAGCTTTCGGTGTTTCGTTGGCAATGACCGAGATCACACCATCTCCTCCCACGGAAATCAGGGGCAGCGTAAGGGCATCATCGCCCGAGAGTACCAGAAATCCTTCAGGACAGGTGCGCAAAATTTCCATAATCTGAGCCATATCACCACTCGCTTCTTTGACACCGATGATATTGGGAATTTCTGCCAGTCGAACGATGATTTCCGGACCGATGTTGCTGCCTGTTCGTCCCGGCACATTGTAAACGATCACCGGCAAGGATACGGATTCAGCGATGGCTTTATAATGCTGAAAAAAGCCTTCCTGCGTCGGTTTATTATAATAGGGAGCCACCGACAAAATGGCACTGGCACCGACCGATTCGGCATGTTTGGACAATGAAACAGCCTCTTTTGTCGCATTACTTCCCGCACCGCATAAAATTGGCACGCGACCCTTGGCTTGTTCTATAATAACATCCATGACCTGATGATGCTCATCATGCGAAAGCGTGGCACTTTCACCGGTGGTCCCGGCGGCCAGGATGACATCGGTGCCTTGCTCGATTTGCCAGTCTACCAAAGACCTCAGGGTCTTTTCATCGATCCGCCCGTCAGAATGAAAGGGAGTCACCAGGGCTACTGTCGTTCCTCTAAAGGCATTTACGTCCATGATATTTCCTCTCTATTGAATGATTATATGATTTTTTAGTTTTGATTTCTCTCGCAACATGGAAAAGTCTCTAAATAACCTCACACCATGACATCATGACTCAAAAAAGGGGTTGGAGAGATTTAAAATATCTGCTTTTCTCTTTGGATCTCTTCAGACCTTGAACGATGAGCTTGTAAAAAGCGTAAGGTATACACTATATTCATTGCGGCTTGGCGATTTCTGCTTTTGACAGAAAATCATCCATAAAATCCTGCATGGTAAAGACGCCTCGTTTGCCAAGGATCCACTCGGCAGCACGCACGGCGCCATAAGCAAATCCTTCGCGGCCATGCGCCTGATGTTCCAGCGTCACGGAATCGAACGGTGAATCGAAACCGATACGATGCGTACCGGGCACACGTCCGACCCTGCTGGATGTCACGTGCAGAGCATCCGAAGCAATGGGTTCATGGCTCGTTTCCGTAAAAATACGGCTCTTTTGCGGCAGATTGTCCACCATCAAATGGGCCAATTGCAAGGCCGTACCGCTGGGACTGTCTGCTTTGCCGGTATGGTGCCATTCATGCAGAAAAGCATCCACCTCCTTAATGGACCCGAATAATTTCGATGCCTGCTTGACCAACTGTTGGAAAAAATAGACGCCGATCGAAAAATTGGGACTCCAAATCATGGTCAGATTTGGAATAGCCATGGCGGTTTCCAGATCCTTGTGCCAGCCTGTTGTTCCCTCTACAATGGGGATATTCAATTCTGCTACAGTTTGCAGATTTTGCATAACCGTATTCGGCAATGTAAAATCGATCACTGCCTCTGCTCCTTGCAGTTGATCCAAAGATCGCAGCGGTGCGTCAACGTCAAGTGTAGCAGCAACCTCGTGTGCGCGGTCCCGACAAATTTTCTCCACCATTTTGCCCATGCGGCCATAGCCTAGTATTGCAAATTTTGACATAATTCTCCTCAACTATCGAATAGGTTAGAATCGAGTTTACCTGTAAAAAACTGATCGTGCAAGCGATTTACCACCGCCTCGATATCTGATTCGTCGACCACAAAGCTAAAATTTATTTCCGAGGCGCCTTGAGAAATCTGGTAAATCGTAAACTCGTGCAGCACTTCCAGAATCCTGCCGGAAATCCCCTGCGTTTGGCACAAGGTCTCGCCGACGAGACAGACAATTGCCTTATCCTGTAAAATATCGACCCGCGAAAATCGCGATAACTCTCTTTGGATCTCCTCCAGCCGCTCTGTATTGTCCACTGTGATAGAGACACTGACTTCAGATGTTGACACAAGATCCACAGGAGTTTTAAAGCGATCGAAAATTTCAAATATTGAAGCCATGAATCCATGTGCCATGAGCATGCGGGTAGATGATACCTTGATCACCGTGATTCCTTCTTTATAGGCAATCGATTTGATGACGGTAGGATGATCTGCCTGACGCCTGACATTTGAAATTTCCGTACCACTGCACTGGGGATGTTTTGAATTGAGCACAAAGATGGGAATATTACTGTCGATAGCAGGCAACAATGAAGCCGGGTGCATGACTTTGGCTCCAAAATAAGCCAGCTCTGCTGCTTCATCAAAGGTCATATAACGAATGCGGTGTGCCTCGGGCACAATCGTGGGGTCTGCCGTGAGAATGCCATCGACATCAGACCAGATCTCTACATGATCAGCCCGAAGGATGGCACCTGACAGGGTGGCACTAAAATCAGATCCTCCCCGGCCTAACGTCGTTGTACGGCCGAACCCATCACTGCCGATAAATCCTTGCATAATCGGCACCTGCCCCCTTTTGATCGGCTTTGCCAGTTCTTGTTCCATTCGGGTGCGGATTTCAGGGAGCTGAGGGGTGGCATTCCCAAAATTTGAATCGGTAATCATGACGTTGCGGGCATCGACAATTCTTGCACTTACCCCCTGCGTCTTTAGGAAAGCGGTCATCATGTGAATCGACAACCATTCACCGGTGCTATACAGGTCATCGAGGATGTGGCGGGGCATGTGACCGGCCTGAATCACAGTTTCAGTCAATGCACGCAGGTGTTTTTCAGTCTCTTTAAACAGAGTGTCCAGGCCTGAGGTCTCGAGATCCATTCCGAGTTCCAGGGCGATGCGACGATGATACAGAATGATTTTTAAAATGGAATCAAACGCTTGCGAGCGCAATTTCTGACTGGCCGCAGCACCCATGGCCTTGAGATCATCTGTCGTATCATCCATGGCAGAGAGCACGACCATAGGTTGTTTGGGGAGTTTATCGCGTACGAGTCCGGCGACTCGTTGAATACATGAGGCGTCCTGAAGAGAAGATCCGCCGAATTTCATCACTATCATAGTTTCTCAATCCATAAGGCAATTCTGGTTTCAGTGGATTAGCAATCCGCGCCCTGTTCGGTTGATAGTCAGGTCCATTCGGCAGAGGAGAGTCTATTCTATCAAACGAGACACCAGCTTGACATAAAGCTCTGAGGCGCGATCTATTTCCGACAGCATGATTTGTTCTTCGTCCCGGTGTGCATGGTGTATGGAACCGGGTCCCAGCATGAAGACCTGTCCAAGCGGTCGCAAATGGGCGGCATCGGAACCAAAGGCAACGACCGTAGTTTCGAACCCCTCCATCCGGCCGAGTCGTTGTAGAGGAGATTCGCTCACGATCTCGATCGTGATTTTATCGTCAGCAGAATCGAGGACCTGTTTTTGCAATTCACTGAGAGAGGTTGCAACGCGAAAAAAGACCAAGGCTTCAGCCTGATCTGCAATGACATTGGCGGCAACCCCTCCTTGAATTTTTCCCACATTGACAGTGGTATCACCCAATTCAGGATCTGAAGGCCAGCGGGTATTCAGCCAGGTATCAAAAAGATCAATGAGACGATGCAGGGCAGAATCACCCCGTTCGGGATAGGCTGAATGGCCCGCGATACCGGAACAGGAAACCTTTAGAGATAACACACCTTTTTGTCCGATTGCCAGCCTGTTTTCTGTGGGTTCACCCAGAATGAGATGCTTGCATCCCAGATCGAGTGTGGCTGCTTTTTTAGCGCCAATAGAGTTGGTCTCTTCCCCCACCACAAATAACAGTCCAAGATTATGAATATTGCGATCGAACAAACGGTTCGCTGCTTCCATCATGGCCACGATTTGTCCTTTGGCATCGCAGGCGCCACGGCCGTAAACGATATTTCCCTTGCTGCTAAAGGGTATAAACGGCCCTACCGTATCCAGATGGGTGCAGAGAATCACATCCGGGGTCTGATCTGTGGTGGCAATCAAGTTGGCCCGTCCGGATTCTACGTCCTGACGCGTCACATTGAATCCCATTTGCTGTAAAAGAACATCGAGAAAATCGGTCAATTCATGTTCATTGCCGGTAATAGAGGGAATATTGATCAATTGTTCGAGGACAGGAAGCATGGTCAACCTCCAATGGGTAAAAAAAAATGGCTGACCTGATCCGCGTGAGAGTGGATTTAATCAACCATAGAACGTTCTATAATTCATTAAATAGCTCTCCACGGATTCGCTCCGTGACAGTCCAGCAAGTGTTCCCTGCTGGCCCAACCATCGTCTGTGTGGTGGAACGATGGTTTCGGCTTGATACCCTTTCAATGCAAGCTCTGACAGCGCCACCCGCCTGACTCGCATTTACTCTTGTAACAAGCGCCTCTATTTAATTCCCATATTTTATGTTAGACAGTATAATGAATTTTTCAAAAAAATGCAAGGGATTATTGCAAATGCATGGGGATATGCACTGATGCGGGATACTGGATACTGGATTCTGGATACCCGAAACGAATCATTGGGGTAAAGGCTCTGGCAATCCATCACAATTGATTATTTTTATGGGCACATCTAATTCAGTCTTGATTTTTTACAAAAAAATCCTTATACTCTTTACTTTATTTGGCATCCCTTAAAAATATTTAAATTTTGCAAATCATATAACCGGAGATCAAGATGAATCATCAATTCACATATCCGGAGGGATATGCCAGTCCACTCGACATCTTGCAGAATGAAAAAGCGATCAAACTGGTCAAAGACCACTTTGAACAGAATCTCTCCAGTGAATTGCGACTGCGCAGAGTGACGGCCCCCTTATTTGTCCTCAAAGGCACAGGGATCAACGATGATCTCAATGGCATCGAGCGCAAGGTGACGTTTGCCATCCCGAGCATCGACAACCAGGAAGCCGAAGTCGTGAATTCTCTGGCCAAATGGAAGCGACTGGCGCTTGCAGAACTGAATATCCCTCATGGGTTTGGCTTGTATACAGACATGAATGCGATTCGTCCGGATGAAACCCTGGATGCCACGCATTCCCTTTATGTGGATCAATGGGACTGGGAGTTGGTCATCAACGAAAAAGAGCGCCATATCAGTTTTTTAAAAAAGGTCGTGCAAAAAATTTATGAAGTTTTGAAACGGACCGAATTCGTCGTGTATGAACAATTCGGTATCGAACCGGTTTTACCAGACAATATCGTATTCATCCACAGTGAAGATTTGTTAAAACGGTATCCCCATCTCTCGGTCGAAGAACGGGAACGCAAAGCAGCCAAGCGTCATGGAGCGATTTTCATCATGGGAATCGGGGCTCCTCTCAGCAACGGCGAACCTCACGACAGCCGCGCCCCTGATTATGATGACTGGATCACCCATAATTCGGATGGACGACAGGGATTGAACGGAGATCTCATTTTATGGAATCCGGTGTTGCAGTGCGCGTTCGAAATTTCGTCTATGGGGATCCGAGTGGACAAACACGCCCTGTCCCAACAGCTGGAAGCGACGAATACAACGGACCGCAAAGAACTCTATTTTCACAAAAAATTGTTCAATGACGAATTGCCTCAAAGTATCGGCGGAGGTATAGGCCAATCGAGATTGGCCATGTTCTTTCTGCGCAAGGCACATATCGGCGAGGTACAATGCAGTCTGTGGCCGGAAGAGATCAAAAAAGAGTGTTCCGACAGAAACATTTTTCTCCTGGAATAAACGTCAAGCCCATCTCTGTAGGCCCGGAACCGTCACTATCGCGGCCGGGCCCCCAAAATCATCATTGAAAACCTACCAAAGAGTGCCTTTCTTTTTTTTCCTCATTTTTCTCTCTCTGCGTTCCTTTGTATCCTCACCGCCACTGCGTTGGATTTTTAATGATCACCCCCCACAGCTCGTCTCTTCAAGCAGAGAGGCGAGAGAGAAAAATAGAGGCAGCACTGGGTTCCTTTTTCAAAAACGCAGGATTCCGAAAAAATGCGCTTTTTTCAATCCTTTTGCTTGCAAATGGCCACGATTCTTTTTATTATTTATCATGAGGGCAATCGTTTGCTTCCCTAAATCACCCAGTATTCTCGTAGCTTGAGGACCATACCATGATGACCAAGACCAACCTGATGTCTATCTGCATCTGTTTTATTGTTACGATAGCCTGGACTCTGGAAAAACAAGAGTCGTTTATTTTCCCCTTGCAAGAAAAGCACGTGCACGGCAGCAGTATCGTCGAATTGAGCAATGGGGATCTTTTGGCGTGCTGGTTTTACGGATCCGGGGAACGAACAGCCAATGATGTTCTTGTTCAGGGCGCACGTCTGAAAAAAGGAGATTCACGATGGAGCCCAGTTTTTCTTATGGCAGATACCCCAAACCTGCCGGACTGCAATCCGGTTTTATATGTCGACAACTCTGACAAGCTCTGGCTGTTTTGGATCGCCGTCCAGGCAAAAGGCTGGGAAAACTCTGTCCTCAAATACCGCACCTCCACAAATTATCTAGCCCATCTTTACCAAAAATATCCCCCAAAGCCCGATTTTGAAGTATTTTTGAAGTATAAATTATTGTTAATATTGAATGGGGATGCCAAAAACGCCAATGTAGTGACCCATAGATAGAAATTATACTTGACTCTCTCATTATCTTTTCGTACCTTCCAACATGTTTATTAAAGCCGTTAAAAAGAAAAATAAAGGGTCTGATAAAGAGTATATCCAGCATAGACTGGTCGAATCTTATCGTACTGAAAAGGGACCCAGACAAAGATTGATCCTTAACCTCGGTTCGCTTGATCTGCCTAAAAAGGATTGGAAACTCTTGGCAAACAGGATCGAAGAGATCGTTACCGGACAATCTGCTCTTTCATTCTATGATGAAAAAATTGAATCTCTTGCTTTTCATTTTGCTCAAATAATCCTGCAAAAACAGACCCTCAAACATGTGCCTCAGGAACAAGATGATCACCTCAGGCAATTTGAACAAGTAGACCTCAATTCCATCAGCAATTCACAGGCAAGAACACTGGGCGCTGAGTATATTGGGTATTCTATATTTACATTACTTGAACTCGACAGCTGCCTGGAAAAACTTGGGTTTAATGAAAAACAGCTCTCCCTTGCAGCCACATCGATAATTGGTAAACTGGTTTTTCCTGCAAGTGAACTGAGAACAAGAGATTGGGCCAAAAATTTAAGCGCTATAGACGAAATCCTTGAGGCTGATTTTACTCATTTGTCCCATAATGCACTGTATCGAATATCCGATTCACTTTTGGAGCATAAAGATGAAATAGAGCGGCATTTGGCCAAAAAGGAAAAGGACCTGTTTTCCCTTGAAGAAAAAATCATTCTGTATGATTTAACAAATACGTATTTTGAGGGCACGTCCAGAGGTAATAAAAAAGCAAAGCGGGGCCGTTCAAAAGAAAAACGTTACGATTGTCCCTTAGTAACACTCGGCCTTGTCATTGATGAGGATGGGTTCCCGAAACGCAGTAAAATACTGGAAGGCAATGTATCAGAGCCGAAAACCCTGTTGGATTTTCTGGAGGCCCTTCAGAATAATAAAATAAAAAAAGACCAGTCAACGTCGGTGCCTAAACGCCATATTACTGTCGCATTAGATGCGGGAATTGCCACAGAAGATAATTTAGCTTTACTCAAAAGCCAGGGATATGATTATGTTGTAGTGGCCAGGAATAAGCCGGTTCCTTTTTCTGAAATACAGCCGGAACAATTATTGACCATAAAAAATGATAAACTTAACAAGGTAGACGTTCAGTTAATTAAAAAAGGTGATGAGAATGTTTTGTACTGCCAGAGCTTTCTAAAAGGGCAAAAAGAGCAAAGCATGAAAAATCTGTTTCAGCACAGATTTGAACGGGATCTCGATCAGGCAGCCAATGCAGTCCATAAAAAAGGTGGAACGAAAAGATACGACAAAGTACTTGAAAAAATCGGCCGTTTAAAAGAAAAATATTCCGGGATATCACGGTATTACCAGATTAAAGTCAAACAGAAGGACGGTATAGCAACGTCGATTACCTGGGAATTCTCCCGAAAGGAACAAGCCGAGGAGCGTTTCTCCGGCAGCTATTACCTGCGAACCACAAGAATGGATTTAGATGAAAAACAGATATGGTCTTTGTATGTAATGCTCACAAATATCGAAGATGCGTTCAGGTCACTAAAATTTGAACTAGGATTACGACCCATATATCATCAAAAGGAAGAACGATCTGATGCGCATCTATTTATTACTATACTCGCATATCATCTTTTAAATGCATTGCAGACCCGATTAAAAAGCCAGGGTATTCATATGCGTTGGGAACGCATGCGAGAATTAATGTCCAGCCATATCAGAGTAACGACTTCATTCACAACAAAAGATAAGAGACGTATTCATATGAGGAAATCAACAGATCCAGAGCCCTTTCATAGACAAATCTATAAGGCATTAAATATTAACTGTTCGAAGATGAAATCAAAAACGATAGAATTTTAAAATATGTAGTACCCCTAAAAACTCGTCAACCTTTGTTTATATTGCATTTAATGCATGTGTGTGGTAAAGATGGG